>JBKBRJ010000001.1:0-165159 GCA_046292285.1 Mesorhizobium sp.
CAGCTTCATCGGCTTCTTCGCCGGCTTCATGGCGCTGTTCTTCTTCACCGGCGTCGGCAATGCCTCGACCTTCCAGATGATCCCCGTGATCATGGGAAAGGAAGTCCCGCGTCTGATGCCCGAACTCGCCGGCGCCGACCGCGCCAGGCAGATCGCCATGGAATCGGGCGGGATCGTCGCCTTCACCAGCGCGATCGGCGCCTATGGCGGGTTCTTCATTCCCAAGGCGTACGGCTCCTCCATCGCGTTGACGGGCAGCCCGATCGGCGCACTCTGGCTCTTCCTCGGCTTCTACGTTCTCTGCCTCGCGATCACCTGGGCCGCCTACACCCGGCCGGGCGGTCTGCTCCACGATATCGAACGCGGCCGCGCGGCCCCCGCCGCCGCGCAGCCGGCCGAATGATCCCTGAAATTTTCCGGGCGGCGCAAGCCATCGCCCGGGCACATGAAATCGAAAGGACAGCCAGATGAGCCATCTGCTCGACAGACTGAACTTCCTCCAGTCCAAGGAACTGGAGCGGTTCTCGGACGGCCACGGCCAGGTGACGCGGGAAAGCCGGGACTGGGAAGAAACCTACAGGAACCGCTGGCGCCACGACAAGATCGTGCGCTCCACCCACGGCGTGAACTGCACCGGCTCGTGCAGCTGGAAAATCTACGTCAAGTCGGGGATCGTGACATGGGAAACCCAGCAGACCGATTACCCACGCACCCGCCCCGACCTGCCGAACCACGAACCGCGCGGCTGCGCGCGCGGCGCCTCCTACAGTTGGTATCTCTATAGCGCCAACCGGGTGAAAAACCCGCTGGTGCGGGGCCGGCTGATGAAGATCTGGCGCAGGATGCGCGAGACGATGACGCCGATCGAGGCCTGGACCGCGATCCAGAACGACCCGAGCATGCGGCGGAGCTATGTCGAGACCCGCGGCAAGGGCGGTTTCGTGCGCGCCTCCTGGGACGAGGCGACCGAGATCGTGGCGGCGGCCAATGCCTATACGGCCAGGACCTACGGACCCGACCGCGTCTTCGGCTTTTCGCCGATCCCGGCGATGTCCATGGTCAGCTATGCAGCGGGCTCGCGCTACCTGTCGCTGCTGGGCGGCGTCTGCATGTCGTTCTACGACTGGTACTGCGACCTGCCGCCGGCATCGCCCATGACCTGGGGCGAGCAGACCGACGTGCCGGAATCGGCGGACTGGTACAATGCCGGCTACCTCCTGCTCTGGGGCTCGAACGTGCCGCAGACGCGGACCCCGGATGCGCATTTCTACACCGAGGTGCGCTACAAAGGCACCAAGTCCGCCGTCATCTGCCCCGATTACTCGGAAGCAGCCAAGTTCGGCGACGTCTGGCTGAACGCCAGGCAGGGTACGGACGCGGCCCTGGCGATGGCCTTCGGCCATGTCATCCTGCGCGAATTCCACCTCGACAGGCGGACACCCTACTTCGAGGAATATTGCCGCAAGTATTCCGACTTCCCGATGCTGGTGAAGCTGGAGGACAAGGACGGACGGCTCGTGCCCGGCCGGTTCCTGCGCGCAGACGACCTGGACGGCAAGCTGGGCGAGGCAAACAACCCCGCCTGGAAGACGGTCGCCATCGACGGCGCCTCCGGGCAACTCGTCGCTCCCAACGGCTCGATCGGCTATCGCTGGGGCGAGCAGGGCGAATGGAACCTGGAGGAGAAGGCGCAAGGGGCCGAGACGTCGCTCAGGATGTCGCTGATCCTCGACGGAGATCATGACGATGTCGTCGGCGTGGACTTTCCCTACTTCGGCGGCGAGGCCGTGGGCCAGTTCGCGACAGACGCGGACCACCCCAACGTCCTGACCCGCAATATCCCGGTCAAGACCGTTGTGACGCCAGAGGGCGAAGTGAAGGTCGCGACGGTGTTCGACCTGTTCTGCGCCAACTACGGCCTCGACCGCGGCCTCGGCGGCGACTGGGCGACGGCGGACTATGACGACGACATGCCCGGCACGCCGGCATGGGCCGAGAAGATCACCGGCGTGCCGCGCGACAAGATCATCCACGTCGCCCGCGAGTTCGCGTCGAACGCCGAGAAGACCAGGGGCAAGTCGATGGTCATCATCGGCGCCGCGATGAACCACTGGTTCCACATGGACATGAACTATCGCGGCGTCATCAACATGCTCGTCATGTGCGGCTGCGTCGGTCAGTCGGGCGGTGGATGGGCTCACTATGTGGGACAGGAAAAGCTGCGTCCGCAGACCGGCTGGGCGCCGCTTGCCTTCGCGCTCGACTGGAACCGCCCGCCGCGGCACATGAACTCGACCTCAGCCTGGTATGCCCATACCGACCAATGGCGCTACGAGACGCTGAGCGCGAACGAGATTCTGTCGCCCACCGCGCCGAAGGGCGACTGGGACGTCAGCCTGATCGACTACAATATCCGCGCCGAGCGCATGGGCTGGCTGCCTTCGGCCCCGCAGTTGAAGACCAATCCGCTCGAAGTGGCGAAGGCCGCCAAGCTGGCGGGCAGGGACGTCAAGGACCATGTCGCCGACGAGTTGAAGGCTGGGCGGCTTGAAATGTCCTGCCAGGACCCGGACGATCCGGCCAACTGGCCGCGCAACCTGTTCGTCTGGCGTTCGAACCTGCTCGGTTCGTCCGGCAAGGGGCACGAATACTTCCTCAAGCATCTCCTGGGGACCGATCACGGCGTCCTGGGTCGCGATCTCGGCGAGGAAGGCCGCCAGCTGCCGAAGGAGGCGATGTGGCACGACGACGGCCCGCGCGGAAAGCTCGACCTGCTGGTGACCATCGACTTCCGCATGTCCACGACCTGCGTCTATTCCGACATCGTCCTGCCGACGGCCAGCTGGTACGAGAAGGACGACCTCAACACCTCCGACATGCATCCCTTCATCCATCCGCTTCAGGCTGCGGTCGACCCTGCCTACGAATCGAAATCGGACTGGGAAATCTTCAAGGCCATCGCGAAGAAGTTCTCCGAGGTCGCCCCGGAAATCCTCGGACGCGAGACCGACATTGTCGCGCTTCCGATCCTGCACGACACGCCCGCCGAGATCGCTCAGGACCATGTCAAGGACTGGAAGAAGGGTGAATGCGACCTGATCCCCGGCAAGACCGCGCCGGCCTTCATCGCCGTCGAGCGCGACTACCCGGCGCTCTACGAGCGCTTCACCTCGCTCGGCCCGAAGCTCGACGAGCTTGGCAATGGCGGCAAGGGCATCTCCTGGAACACGCTGGCCGAGATCGACAACCTCAAGGCGCTGAACGGCGTGAAGCCGGACGGCCCGGCAGCGGGTCGCCCCGTGATCGAGACCGCCATCGACGCCTGCGAGGTGATCCTGATGCTGGCCCCGGAGACCAACGGCGAAGTCGCCGTGAAGGCTTGGCAGGCGCTGGAAAAGGCCACGGGACGGCGCCATGCCCACCTCGCCGAGGGCGAGCATCACAACAAGATCCGGTTCCGCGACATCGCCGCGCAGCCGCGCAAGATCATCTCCTCGCCGACCTGGTCCGGCATCGAGAGCGAGCATGTCAGTTACAACGCCGGTTACACGAACGTCCACGAGTTGATCCCGTGGCGCACCCTGACGGGACGCCAGCAGCTCTATCAGGACCATTTGTGGATGCGGGCGTTCGGGGAGGGCTTCATGTCCTATCGGCCTCCGGTCGACCTGAAGACGATCACGGCCGAGGTCAACACGGATGCGCGTGACAACGCCCCGCACGTGGTGCTGAACTTCATCACGCCGCATCAGAAATGGGGCATCCACTCGACCTATTCCGACAACCTCTTGATGCTGACGCTCAACCGCGGCGGTCCGGTGATCTGGATTTCCGAGAACGACGCGAGGAAGGCCGGAATCGTCGATAACGACTGGGTAGAGCTCTACAACGTCAACGGCGCGCTGACGGCGCGGGCGGTCGTGTCCCAGCGGATCAAGGACGGCACGACCTTCATGTACCACGCCCAGGAAAAGATCGTGAACACGCCGGGATCGGAGAAGACCGGCAAGCGCGGCGGCATCCACAACTCGGTCACCCGCGCGGTTTTGAAACCCACCCACATGATCGGCGGCTACGCCCAGCAGTCCTACGGCTTCAACTACTACGGCACCGTGGGCTCGAACCGGGACGAGTTCGTGATCGTCAGGAAGATGAACAAGGTCGATTGGCTTGATCGGCCCGCCACCCCAAAGGAGGCAGCGGAATGAAAGTGCGCGCGCAAATCGGCATGGTGCTGAATCTCGACAAGTGCATCGGCTGCCACACCTGCTCGGTCACCTGCAAGAACGTCTGGACCAGCCGGGAAGGCGTCGAGTACGCCTGGTTCAACAATGTCGAGACGAAGCCTGGCACCGGCTATCCGACGGACTGGGAGAACCAGGCGCGCTGGAACGGCGGATGGGAGCGGACCAGGGCCGGGAAGCTCCAGCCAAGGCAGGGCGGGAAATGGCGCATTCTGGCAAAGCTGTTCGCCAACCCCGATCTGCCCGAGATCGATGACTACTACGAGCCGTTCGACTTCGATCATGACCACCTGAAGTCGGCGCCCGAAATGCAGGCGTTTCCCACCGCGCGCCCCTACTCGAAGATCACCGGCGAGCGGATCGAGAAGATCGAGAAGGGTCCGAACTGGGAGGAGATCCTCGGCGGAGAGTTCTCGAAGCGGAGCGAGGACTACAACTTCGAGGGCGTGCAGAAGCAGATCTACGGGGAATACGAGAACACCTTCATGATGTATCTCCCCCGGCTGTGCGAGCACTGCCTCAATCCGGCCTGCGCGGCCTCGTGCCCCTCCGGCGCGATCTACAAGCGCGAGGAAGACGGCATCGTCCTGATCGACCAGGAGAAGTGCCGCGGCTGGCGCATGTGCGTCTCCGGCTGCCCCTACAAGAAGGTCTACTACAACTGGTCCACCGGCAAATCCGAGAAATGCACACTGTGCTACCCCCGGATCGAGAGCGGCAACCCCACGGTCTGCTCCGAAACCTGCGTCGGGCGCATCCGCTACCTCGGCGTCATGCTCTATGACGCCGACCGGATCGCGCAGGCCGCCGGCGTCGAAAAGACCACCGACCTTTACGATGCGCAGCTCGATGTGTTTCTGGACCCGCATGACCCCGCCGTGATCGAGGCCGCCCGCGCCGACGGCATTCCGGAGGACTGGATCAAGGCCGCGCGGGAAAGCCCGATCTGGAAGATGGCGATGGAGTGGAAGGTGGCCTTCCCGCTTCACCCCGAATACCGGACGCTGCCGATGGTGTGGTACATCCCGCCGCTTTCCCCCATCCAGAACGCCGCCGAGGCAGGAAAGATCGGTGTGAACGGGGCCATGCCGGACGTCCGCAACCTGCGGATTCCCCTCAGGTACCTCGCCAACATGCTGACCGCGGGCGACGAGGAGCCGGTGGCCCTCGCGCTGGAGCGGATGCTCGCCATGCGCGCCTACATGCGCGCCAAGACCGTGGAAGGCGTCATCGACGAAGGCATCGCGGCGCGCGTCGGCCTTACCGGCCGCATGATCGAGGACATGTACAAGATCATGGCGCTGGCGGACTACGAAGACCGTTTCGTGATCCCCACCACCCACCGCGAGCAGGTCGAGGAAGCCTACGACATCAAGGGTGGGTGCGGCTTCACCGATGGCAACGGCTGCTCGACGGGCATATCCAAGACCTCCCTGTTCGGACGCGGCAAGCGACCGCTCAACATGCCGGAGGCCATGTCATGATGGATCGCACCCTCAAGGCCCTGTCCCTGGTCCTGAGCTACCCAACCCGCGAACTGCAGGCGGCGATGTCCGAAATCGGCGGTGTTCTCGCCGCCGATCCCCGCCTTACGGCGGCGGCTCGGCGAGATCTGCGCCCGCTGGTCGAGCACCTCCGGGACGAGGATCTCTACGATATCGAGGAACGATACGTCGCCCTGTTCGATCGCTCGCGAACACTCTCACTGAACCTCTTCGAGCATGTGCACGGCGAAAGCCGCGACCGGGGTGGCGCGATGGTCAGTCTCGTCGAGATGTATCGCGAGGCGGGGTTCGATCCCGTCACGGCGGAACTGCCCGATCACCTGCCGGTCCTGCTGGAGTTCCTGTCGACGCGCCCCTTCGAAGAGGCACGCGAGACCCTGGCGGACGCATCGCACATCTTCGCGGCGCTGGATGAGCGTCTGCAACGTCGCGGTTCCGACTACGCCGCGGTCTTTGCCGCGCTTCAGCAACTTGCTGGCGCCGCGGCGGATCGGGAAGCCCTGGCGGAGATGTTGGCTGCCGCCGACGATGACCCGACCGACCTCGAGGCGCTCGATGCGGTGTGGCAGGAGAGCGAGGTGCTCTTCGGTCCCGATCCGAACGCGGGCTGCCCGGCCAGTCGCGAGATGCTGTCGCGGATGGCCATGCCCATCACTCCAGAACCCAGCGTTCCCCGCGCCGTTCCCGGCCGTTGAATGGGAGGCACCAAGATGTTCATGAACTTCGACATCGATTTCATCATTTTCGGGATCATGCCCTACGTGGCGCTGACGGTGCTGCTGCTGGGCAGCATCGCCCGCTACGAGCGCGATCCCTTCACCTGGAAGAGTTCGTCCAGCCAGTTGCTGCGCCGCAAGCAGTTGATCTGGGGCTCGACCCTGTTTCACGTCGGCATCATCACGGTGTTCTTCGGCCATCTGGTAGGACTGTTCACGCCGGTGTGGGTGCTCGATGCCTTCGGTGTCCCCCACGCGCTGAAGCAATGGATGGCCGTTCTGATCGGCGGCCCCGCCGGGATCGCCGCGCTGATCGGCTCGACCATGCTGCTGCACCGTCGTCTCTTCGATGCGCGGATCCGCGTGACCTCCGGCTTTCCCGACATCGCCATCATGGTGCTGATCTGGCTCCAGCTCGCCATCGGCCTCCTGACGATCACGCAAACGCTGCAGCACATGGACGGCGTGGAGATGGTGCGGTTCATGAACTGGTCGCAAAGCGTAGTCACGTGGAACCTCAACGCATGGGCCACGGTCGTCGACGTGCACTGGCTCTACAAGCTGCACATCTTTCTTGGCCTGGTGATCACCATGCTGTTCCCGTTCACCCGGCTGGTGCACATGCTTTCGGGCTTTGCAGCGCCTTTCCGCTACCTGTTGACCCGACCCGGCTATCAGATCGTGCGGTCGCGTCGGACGACGCCTCTGAAAACACCCGCCCGCCCGGCCCGTGCCGCCGGCAGGCTCGCGCCGTTGAGCCGGCGGCCGGCGGCCGCGCCGGGCGCCACGACCGGGCCCGCGGAGTGACGTCAGGACGACTGTGTATCGTGCCGTCGCGACGGTCGCCGAGAGACGTGCCTCGAGCAACGCTCCCGCGCCGAAGCCGATCGAAACCACCGTCGTCGTCAACGGCGAAATGGTGCCTCATTCCGTGATCGCCGCAGAGACGCAGAACCACCCTGCCCCGAAGGGCAAGCCCGGCCTTGCCTGGCGCCAGGCGGCGAACGCGGTGGCGATGCGCACGCTGCTTCTGCAGGAGGCTCGGCGACGGGGGATCGCGCCTCTTCCGGCGGAGCTCGGACCGGGTCGCGTCGAGACCGGCGAGGAGGCCCTGATCAGGGGCCTTCTCGAAACCGCGGTCGAGGCTAGTCCGCCGACCGAGGAAGCAGTCCGCGCGGAATGGGCGCGGGATCCCGCCCGGTTTCGCAGTCCGCCCCTGTGGGAAGTGTCGCACATTCTTGTCGCCTGCGATCCGCGCGACGCAAACCGGACCGAAGCGGCCAGGGCGCGGGCGATCGACCTGAACGCACGCGCGCATGACGATCCGCGAGGCTTTTCGCGGCTGGCGGCCAGCAACAGTGATTGCGGCTCGAAGTCTTCCGGCGGGGCGCTGGGCCAGGTCGGTCCTGGCGACACGGTTCCCGAGTTCGAAGCCGAACTGCGCAGGCTCGGTGAGGGTGAGATCACACCATCGCCCGTCCTGACTCGACACGGCTGGCACATCATCCGCATGGACGCGGTCGCGCCGGGGGCGATCCTCCCCTACGAGGCCGTGCGCCAGAAGCTGTCGGACGCGATGGAGAAGGCGGCATGGGCTAGCGCGGCGCGATCATTCACGCACCAACTGGTCGCGTCGGCCGATATTTCCGGCGCGGACCTCCGCTCAACCTGACCGCCCCTGAGCCGGAAAGGCGACCGCGTCGGTGATCGCCGTCCGTGGCTCGAAAAAGACCGATGGAGATCGCCTATGCTCAACGACCTGCTCGACCGGAACATCGTCTGGTCGAACGCGCGTCACGCGGAAGATCCGGGTTACTTCGCTCGTCTGGCCGCCCAGCAGACGCCCGAGTTCTTCTGGATCGGCTGCTCGGACAGCCGGGTGCCGGCCAATGTCGTTGCCGGTCTCGATCCGGGCGAAGTCTTCGTCCATCGCAACGTCGCCAACGTCGTCCATTCGTCCGACATGAACCTGCTGTCCGCGCTTGAATTCGCGGTCGAGACCCTCAAGGTGCGCGAGGTGATCGTCTGCGGCCACTACGGCTGCGGCGGGGTGAAGGCCGCGACCGAGGATCTGCCGCATGGTCTGGCCGATCACTGGTTGGAACCGATCCGGCGTCTCGCCCGGGCATATGCAGTCGATCTGGCCCAGGAACGGGACGCGGAGGCGCGGCGCGACCGACTGGCCGAGTTCAACGTCATCGAAGGGGTGTGGCGGGTCTGCGAGACGCCGATCCTGCAAAGGGCCTGGCGCCGCCGCGCGGAGGTCCGGGTCCATGGCCTGATCTACGGTCTCAAGGATGGTCGTCTGCGCAATCTCGACTGCAGCATCGGACCAGGCCATTTCCTGCCGGGCGGCGCGGAATAAACGCGGCTGATCCCCATGCTTCCATCCGTGCGCTACCTTTCCGATTCCGACGGCCTGATTATTCTGCCGGAGGAGACCGGATTTCTTCCCGCGGGCGCGCTCGCCGAGTACCTGCCCTTCCGCCAGACGTGAGGATCAAGAATGAAAAACCTAGCCTACACCATGGCGCCCGGACGTGGCGATGTCGACCTTGTCCTCTCCAGGCTCGCCGATGATCTCGCCGCGCGCGGGTTCAGGTGCTGCGGCACCGTCCAGATCAACACGGAGCGCGCCGATGCGGGTCCATGCGACATGGACGTCAAGGTTCTGCCCGATGGACCCAACCTGCGCATCAGCCAGGATCTGGGTCGATCCGCGCGGGGTTGTCGGCTCGACCCAGCCGCGCTCGAAACCGCGGTCGGGCTGGCAACGGCCAATCTCGCCCGCGGCGCGGACGTGCTCATCGTCAACAAGTTCGGCAAGCATGAAGCTGAGGGACGCGGCTTCCGAAGCCTGATCGCCGAAGCGATTTCGATGGGAATTCCCGTTCTCGTGGGGATCAATGCTCTGAACCTGCCGCGCTTCGACGAATTCGCCGGAGGGTTTGCCACACGGCTGCCGCCCGAACGCGAAGCGCTGGCGAAGTGGATTGTCGAAACCGCGGGGGCCGCGATCGAAGCGGCGTGAGCCCGATCCACCGCGCGAAGACGACCTCGTCGACCACCGGAGAGGACCGCCGCCATGCATGTGCGCACCTCACGAAACTGGCCTTTGATTGTCGCCTCGGGCGTCGCCGTGGTCTTCGGCATCCTGACGGTCGTCTCAGGCGGCAGGGCGTTGTTTGGAGGCGCGGCGGCACAGGCAGCCGCCGGCAACGCGGTCCCCTTCGTCCTGTGGTTCAATTTTCTGTCGGGTTTCGTCTACGTCCTTGCCGGCGTCGGCATCGCCATGAACCGACGCTGGGCGATCGTTCTCTCTTTGGGGCTGGTGGCCACCATCGCGGTCGTATTCGCGCTGTTCGGCCTGCGGGTCTATCAGGGAGTGGAATACGAGATGCGAACGGTCGGTGCGATGACCCTGCGCTTGTTCGTTTGGGCCGCAATCGCTGCCATCACCATCCACAACCGGAAGCCCGCGTTCGCATCTATGGGTTGAGTACCTTGAAATGATGACGCCGGGAGGGGGAACCTGTTTCCACCGTTCCGGCGACGGCACACAGTCTGTCGTGTCGAAACGACCGGTCGCCAAAAAACCCCGGAACTCGGCCGCCGAAAGTCCAGGTAGCCGAGATGACCGCCATGGCGATAGCGTCGTCGATCGGTGCATCCTAGGAACAGATTCGACCTTTGGGTGGCATGCCGGCCTGGAGCGCGACACATGACAGCATTCTTCCCCCGGCGCATGCTGGCGAGGATCCTCAATCTCGATGATTTCGAGGACGCCGCCCGCCGTCACTTGCCCAAGCCGATCTTCGCCTATGTCTCGGGCGGCAACCAGGACAACGTCTCGCTTGGCGACAATCGCACCGCGTTTCGCGATATCTTCCTTGTCCCGCGGGTCCTGATCGACGTGCGCCGGCGAGCGACGACGGCGCCGCTCCTTGGACGGACGCATTCGGCTCCGTTCGGAATAGCGCCGATGGGGATAAGCGCCCTTTGCGCCTACCGAGGCGATATCGTCCAGGCGCGCGCGGGCGCTGCTTTGGACATCCCCGCCATCATGTCGGGCTCGTCGCTCATCCGTCTCGAGGACGTGGCGCGCGCCGCACCGGAGACCTGGTTCCAGATCTATGTTCCGCCGACGCCCGAGCGAACGGAGGCGCTCGTCCGCCGGATCGAAGCGGCCGGGTTCACCACGCTGGTCCTCACGGTGGACGTCAGCGTCCTGCCCGATCGGGAAAACAACATCCGCGCGGGTTTCCGAACGCCGATCAAGCCCAGCCTGTCGCTCCTGTGGCAGGGTATCTCGCATCCGGCGTGGACCGTGAATACCGCCTTGCGGACGCTGATCGAACACGGCGTTCCCCATTTCGAAAACAATGACGCCGTCCAGGGAGCGCCAATCCTGGCTCGCAGCGTGGCGCGTGAGACCGGCGGCCGCGACTGGCTCTCGTGGGACGATCTCCGGCGCATGCGCGACCGCTGGAAGGGAAGACTGATCGTCAAGGGGATCCTTCATCCCGACGATGTCCGCCTGGCGAGCAAGGCGGGCGTGGATGGCATCATCCTGTCCAACCACGGCGGCCGCCAGCTGGACGGCGCGCCCTCGCCGATGCGCATGCTGCCCGCGGCGGTCGCGGTCGCGGCCGGCGTCCCGGTCATGATCGACAGCGGGTTCCGGCGCGGCAGCGACGTCCTGAAGGCCCTGGCGCTCGGCGCATCGTTCGTCTGGATCGGTCGCCCGTTCAATTACGCCGCATCCGTTGCCGGCGAAGCCGGCATCCGCCACGCCTATGACCTGCTCCGAAACGAAATCCTCACCGACATGGCGCTGCTGGGCGTCGAGCGCCTCGACCAGCTCAACCAGGATCATATCCTGGCGCAACCCGGCGGTTCGGCATCCGATCGATATCAGTTCCGGGCATGACGCGCGGTGCGGGCGTCGGCGCCCACATCGGCCGATGGTCGCAGGCCGCAGCGGTCAGGGTCCGCTCGGAAGGCGAAGAAGCCGTCGATCATTTCGGATGCTGCGCAATGACCGACAGGAATGCCGGACCGTACCGATCCAGCTTCGCATCGCCGACACCGGGAACGGCGCTCATACCGACGCGGGACAGCGGGCGCGCAGCGGCCAGTTCCATCAAGGTCCGGTCGTGGAAGATCACATAGGGCGGAACGTTCTGCGCGCGGGCGATTTCCATGCGCTTTTCGCGCAAGGCCTGGAACAACGCGCGATCAGCCTCGGGAACCGCCTCCGGCGTCTGCCTGCGCGTCACTTTGGCCCGCTCGGCGCGTGGCGCCGCCACCGCCCGCAACATCAGTGTCGGCTTCTCGCGCAGGAACCGGCGACCGGCCTCCGCGATCGACAACCCCCCGTGGCCGGCAGAATCCGCAGAGATCAGGCGCAACGCGATGAGCTGGCGCAGGATGGCGCGCCAGGTCCGGTTGTCGTGCTCCTTGCCGATGCAGTAGGTCGAGAGACGGTCGTGGCCGAGATCCGCGATGCGCTTGTTCTCGACGCCGAGCAGAACGTCGACGATGTGCGCCTGCCCGAAACGCTCGCCTGTGCGGTAGATGCAGGACAAGGCTTTCTGCGCAGCGGTCGTCCCGTCGAACAGCCGTGGCGGCGTCGCGCACGTGTCGCAATTGCCGCAGGGTTCGCAGTGGTCGCCGAAGTATGAGAGCAACACCTGGCGGCGGCAGCCGGCCGTCTCTGCCAGCCTGAGCAGCGCGTCGAGTTTCTGCCGCTCTATCCGCTTGCGCGGATCGGGCGCGTCGGATTCCTCGATGAAGCGGCTGCGAAGCGCGATATCCTCGTATCCGTAGAGCATCAGCGTCTCGGACGGCAGCCCGTCGCGGCCGGCGCGCCCTGTCTCCTGGTAGTAGGCCTCGATGCTGCTCGGCAGGTCGAGATGGGCGACGAAGCGCACGTCCGGCTTGTCGATGCCCATGCCAAAGGCGATGGTCGCCACCATCACGACGGCTTCGCCGCGCTGGAACCTTGTCTGGTTCGCCTCGCGGGCGGCCTTGTCCATGCCGCCATGATAGGGAAGTGCATCGTAACCTTCCGCGCGGAGCCATGCCGCGGTTTCCTCGGTCTTGCGCTTCGAGAGACAATACACGATGCCGCTCTCGCCCTCATGACCGGCGAGGAAGCGCCTCAACTGCGCACGTGGATTGTCCTTCTCGCTGATCGCGTAGCGGATGTTCGGACGGTCGAAACCGGCGATGAAGGCGTCGCCTTCCGAAATCCGCAGATGCGTCAGGATTTCGGCGCGGGTCGGGGCGTCCGCCGTTGCCGTCAGCGCCATGCGGGGCGTATGCGGGAACAGGTCGACGATCGCATCGAGCTGGCGATAGGACGGCCGGAAATCATGCCCCCATTGCGAGAGGCAATGCGCCTCGTCGATGGCGATGAGCGACAGCGGCGCCTTGCGCAGCCGCTCGAGCGTGTCAGGCCTGAGCAGCGTTTCCGGGGCCACGTACAACAGGTCTACGGCGCCGTGGCGAATGTCCCGCCACAACGCGTTGCGCTCCTCGCCGGGCAGATCGGAGTTGAGCGCGGCGGCCCTGACGCCGGCCTGCCGCAGGGCTGCGACCTGATCGGCCATCAGCGCCAGCAGCGGCGAGACAACCAGCCCCATCCCCTCCCGCGCAAGCGCGGGGATCTGGTAGCACAGGGACTTGCCTCCGCCCGTCGGCATCAGGACGAACGCATTGTTGCCGCCGAGCACATGGTCGACGATCCGCGCCTGCAGCCCTCGGAAGGCGTCGTAGCCGTAGACGGTTTTCAGGATGTCTCGGGGATCGGCGGGCAATTTGGCCTTCATCGGGAATCAGTCGGATGCCGCGTCATACCAGACTTCGGTATCCCTGTGGCTTCCGGTCGAAGGCCTTCGCGGGAAACAGAATGTTCCCGGCGCCCGGCGCTGCTCAATTCGCGCCTGCGCTGTATGTCCTCGTATTCCTTGTCGAGTGCGGTTAGGCGAGACGGCGCCCCCATGCCGTCTCGCCTTCCCCCGCCGCCTGTGATCAGAGAGCGTTGATCTTGTCGAGGACGCCTTCGGGCCACGAGGCCGAGAGCGGCGATTCCTGGTACTTCTTCTGGGCGAAGTCCTGGAATGCCTTGACGTCCGGCGTATAGACCTTGAGGCCCTCGCCCTCGAAGAAGGCGACGAGCTCCGCCTCCTGCTTCAGATACTCGGCATTGCTGGAGTCGAACGCCTTGCGGGCGGCCGCGCGCATCCGCTCCTGCTGGTCAGGCGTCAGGGCGTCGAAGACCTTCGAGCTCACGACCAGAATGCCGAACCCCACATTGTGGCCGGTCAGCACGATCTGGTCCGTCACCTCGTGGAACTTCATCGCCTTGTTGTTCGGCAGGGGATTGTCCTGCGCGTCGACGACGCCGGTCTGCAGCGCGGTGTAGAGCTCGGCATAGGCGATCGGCACCGGGTTCGCGCCGAGCGAGGCGCCGAGGAACTGCCAGCTCTCGCCGCCGGGCATGCGCAGCTTGACGCCGGCGAGGTCGGCGGGCGTGTTGATCTGCTTGTCGCCGCGCAGATTGAGGTGACGAGTGCCGTAATAGGCGGGCGAGAGGATCTCGACGCCGAGCTTCTCGCGCGCGATCTGGCGGAACTGCTCGCCAACCTCGCTGTCGAACACCGCCTTGAGGTGAGCTTCGTCGCGGATCACATAGGCCGCGCCGAGGATGTCGAACTCGGGCGCCTGCTTGGCGAAGTCCGAGGGCGGCAGCAGCGCCATCTGGGCGTTGCCGCGCTGAAGCGCCGTCAGTTCGGTCCCCTGCTTGAACAGCGTGCCGTTGAAATAAGGCTTGAAGTCGAACTCGTCGCCGATTTCCTTGGCGAAGATCTCCGTCATGGCGACCGAGCGCGGAACGTCCGGCGAGTTAACGTCCGGAAAAATGAGTTCGATCTTCGATTGCGCCGATGCGCCGGCGGCGCCGGCGAGCAGCAGCGCACCAGCGGCGATGGACCTTATTGCGTGGAATGTCATGTCTTTCCTCCCTGAGGTTGAACGGTTGCAGTCTTTGTCGTTAGGCCGAACCGGTGTTCCGGCAGCCCCTGTCCCGCGCCATGGATGGCCAACAACGCGCCGGCCAGAGGCTCGGCGTCCAGTTGTCCGGGCGTGAGGAACTTCGTTGCGCTCGTCACGTAGAGCGTGTTCAGATCGCTGCCGCCGAAGCAGAGGCAGGTCGGATTGGTGATGGGCAGCGCGATCGTCCGATCGACTGTGCCGTCGGGGCGGTGCCGCACGATCCGGCCGCCGGCGAAGAAGGCCATCCAGATGCAACCGTCGACGTCGACGCAGGCGCCGTCCGGCCGGTCGCCCGACGCGGTGTGGTCGGCAAGGACGCGCCTGCCCGTGACCGCCCCGTCGTCGAGGTCGAGATCGAAGGCGAAGCAGAGATGGCGGCGCGTGTCGGTAAAGTAGAGCGTCCGCCCGTCGGGCGAGAAGGCGATGCCGTTGGAAACGATGACATCCTCGGCAACCCGGTTGGCCTTGCCCGCCGGATCGACCCGGTAGAGCCCGCCGTTCGGCCGGTGCAACTGGTTGTCCATTGTCCCGACCCAGAATCGACCGCGTGCGTCCACGCGGCCGTCGTTCAGACGGTTGTCGAGGCCGGGCTCGACCGCGCACAGGTCGGTTCGCGTGCCGGTCTGGAGATCGAGCGCGTAGAGGGCGAGGTCTTCGGCCAGCAACCGCCTTCCGTCGGCCATCAGCGCCTGCGTGCCGGCGAAGGTCCCACGCAGCGAAGTAGAGCCGTCGGCCCCCGTGGCCGGATCGAACCAGCGCAGCTTCGGCCGCTCGATATCGAGCCACCAGAGCTTTCCCGTGCGGTCGCACCACAGCGGCGTTTCGCCGAGTTGGTCCTGCCCCGCGACGGCGACATCGATGCTGATCGCGTGTCCTCCCATCGCACCTAGCCTTGGTAGCCGAGAAGCCGCGGCAGGAAGAGGACGACGTCCGGCACGAAGGTGACGATCGCGAGTGCGGCGAACAGCGCGTAGAGGAATGGCATCAGGTCGCGGATGATCGCCGACAGGGGCGCCTTGGTGATGTTCTGGACGACGAAGAGCAGCAAGCCGTAGGGCGGCGTGACCAGCCCGATCATCGAATTGACAACCACCACGACGCCGAAATGCACCGGGTCGATTCCGAGCGCCTGTACCGTCGGGATGAAGATCGGCACGATGATGAGCAGGATTGCGCCGCCTTCCAGCACGCAGCCCAGCACGAGCAGGAGGAGGTTGATGACGATCAGGAAGCCGACGGCGGTAAGGTCGAACTGCTGCAGCCAGCCGGCCAGCATGTCCGGCACGTTCTCCCTCGTGATGACGTAGTTGAAGGCCAGCGAGCCCGCGATCAGGATGCCGATATTGGCCGTCGAACGGCCGCTCGACAAAAGCGCGCCGTAGAACTGCCCGAAATTGACCGACCGGTAGAAGACCACCGAGACGAGGAGCGCGTAGGCGGCGGCGGCGGCGGCGGCCTCGGTCGGCGTCATCACGCCGCCATAGATACCGCCGAGCAGGATGACAGGCAGCAGCAGGGCAGGGATGGCGCGGAACGTGACGCCTGGGATGGCGCGGAGCGGCACGGCCTCGTCGACCGGGAACCGCCGCCGCCGCGCCAGCCACGCGTTCATGACGATGAGCACGACCCCCATCAGCAGGCCCGGGATCATGCCGGCGGCGAAGAGATAACCGATCGAGGTGTCGGAGACGAGCGCGTACAGAACCATCGGGATCGAAGGCGGGATGATCGGACCGATCGTGGCGGACGCGGCGGTGATCGCCGCCGCGTAGCTCGGCGTGTACTTGCCGTCCTTGGTCATCATGTTGATGATGATGCGTCCCATGCCGACCGCGTCGGCGAGCGCCGATCCGGACATGCCCGAAAAGATCAGGCTGGAGACCACGTTGACGTGGCCGAGCCCGCCGCGGAATCGGCCGACCAGCGCCTGCGAGAAGCGCAGCAGGCGATCCGCCAGGCTGCCGACGTTCATGATGTCCGCGGCCAGGATGAAGAGCGGGATGGCCAGCAGCGTGTAACTGTTGAACAGGCCTTGCAGCATGGTCTCGGCTGCGATCGAGGTGTCGAAGCCGGCCAGCGCGAGATAGAGGATCGTGCCGCAGATCATCGCCTCGCCGATCGGCAGGGCGAAGATCGCCAGCAAGAGGATCAGCCCAAGCGCGGCGCCCATCGGGTCAAGCATGCTCATCGGACACCGGTACCTCGAGAGGATCGTGATGGCTCGGTCGTCCCTTGATCGCCCGCCACACGGACATCAGGGATCGTATGACCACCGCAAGCGCGAAGGGAATGTAGATGGCGAAGACGATGTCGAAGCGGATCCGCATGAAGGACGTCCGTTCGATCGCCATGAAGGTCACGAAATCCCATGCCTTCGGGATCGACCATGCAAAGATGGCCGCGCAAATGAGCCCGGCAAGCACGTCCATCACGCGGCGCGCCGAAAGCGGAACCATCTGGTAGATGATGTCGAGCCTGATGGCGTCATCGGCCTTCACCACGAAGGTGTAGCCGAAGAAGATCCCCCACAGCCACGCGATGGTCACGTATTCCACCGTCCACCCCAGCGGCAGGTTCAGGAAGTAGCGGAAGATGATCTGCACGATGAAGGCCGCGAACATGCTCCCGAGCAGCAGCGCGAGGATGTTTTCCGCGCGTCGGCCGAGCCATCGTCCCAGGCTTTTCAGATTGTCCATCTCGTTCCTCCGCTGAAAGCCGCGCCGGCGGCAAGCCGCCGGCGCGGTCCAGGCCCCCGCCTCAGAGTGCGTTGATCTTGTCCAGGAGCCCTTCCGGCCAGTCGGCCGAGAATTTGGACGCCTTGTACTTTTCGAGCACGTGGTTGCGGAACGCTTCCTTGTTGGGCTCGTAGACCTCCAGGCCCTCGCCCTTGAAGAATTCGACCAGTTCGGCTTCCTGCCGGAGGGTCTCCGCGTCGAGCGCCGTCTGGAAGTTCAGCGCGCATTCCTGCACCTTGGCCTGCTGCTCGGGCGTCAGGCTGTTCCACTTCGACATCGAGATCGTGAACTGGTTGTTGGCGATCAGGTGTCCGGTCAGCACGATCTGGTCGGTGACCTCGTAGAACTTCATCACCTTGTCGGCAGGCAGCGGGTTGTCCTGCGCATCGATCGCGCCGGTCTGCAGGCCCGTGTACACTTCCGTGAACGCCATCGGCGTCGGATTGGCGCCCAGCGCCTCGCCGACGAACTGCCAGCCTTCACCGCCCGGCATACGGAGTTTCACGCCGGCCAGGTCCGCCGGTTCCATGATCTTCTTGTCGCCCCTGAGGTTCAGGTGGCGCGTGCCGATATAGGGATTGGCGAGAACCTTGACGTTGGCCTTCTCCTCGATCTGCTTCCAGAGATCGGCGAGCGGTTCGGGGCTCATCACCCTGCGCATGTGGTCATAGTCGCGGAACAGGTAGGCCGTGCCGAGGATGCTGGTCTGCGGCACCTGGTTGTAGAAGTCGAAGATGGCGAGGTTCGCCATGTCGAGGTTGCCGCGCTGCATGGCGGTCAGTTCCGTGCCCTGCTTGAACAGGGTGGCGCCGAAATAGGGCTTGAACTCGAACTGGTCGCCCAGGCAGCCGCCGAACTCCTCCCTGAGAAGCTTGGAGCGGACGTCGGCCTCCTGCACCGTATCGGAATAGACGATCTGAACCTTGTCCTGCGCAAACCCCGCCGAAGCCGAGAACAGGATGGCGAGCGCAGCCGCGCCGCCCATGAGCCTTGCTGTCATCGAACGCATGAAAAACCTCCCTTTCCGCGTCGTACGCACGGCGACTGCCGTGCATTTCCTTTTCTGCCGCGGGACCTGGGTCCCGCGGTCAAGCTGCGCCAACCTCACCCGGCGGGCGCGTCGCCGAAGGCCACGAATGCCGCCCTCATCCGATCGGTATCCGGCTTGACGCCGGCAAAAAGTTCGAACGCCCGCACCGCCTGGAACAGCGCCATGCCATCGCCGGGAAGCGTGCGGCATCCCTTCATCCGCGCCAGGCGCAGGAATTCCGTCTCCAGCGGGAAATAGATGATGTCGGCCACCCAGCAACCCGCGGCGATCAGGTCCGGGTCGATCGGCGTGCCCGGCACCTTGGCCATGCCGACAGGCGTCGCATTGACGATGCCGTCCACGGAGCGCGCGACGGCCACGGCTTCCGACACGTCGCATCGTCCTTCGCCGAAGTGCCCGGAGAGGCGGTCGGCAAGCGTCTGCGCCCGAGCGGGCTCGGCATCGGCGATCGAAAGCCGCTGGACGCCGGACTCCAGAAGGGCGTGGGCCACCGCCGCGCCCGCCCCGCCGGCCCCGATCAAAAGGATGTGCCGGCGCTCGGCGCCGGGAATACCCCGCCGGAAGCTTTCGGCGAAACCCCACATGTCGGTGTTGTGGCCGAATCGGCGTCCCTCCCGGAACACGATGGTATTCACCGAGCCGATCGACCGCGCGGCCGGCGACAACTCGTCGAGCAGCGGCAGGACGACCTGCTTGTAGGGGAAGGTCACGTTGAGGCCGGAAAAGCCAAAATCCTCGGCGAAGCGCAGGATGTCGGCGACATCGGGCACGGGATCGCGCATCTGATCGGTGTCGAGCAGCCGGTAGACATAGGGGATGCCGAGCGCGCGGCCTTCGGCTTCGTGCATGGCCGGCGTGCGGGACAGCTGGATGCCCTTGCCGAGCAGGCCGACGAGAACCGTCCTGCCCGATGACAAGTCAGCGGCCGGATCCATGTCCGAAACGCTTTCGACGCGATGACGCAAGCAATTCCTCCCGCCCCGGCATGCGCCGAACGACCTCCATCGTTCGACGCCGGAAAACAACGTCCGAACAATGTACGGGGCAGTTAATTATGTCAAGGGGCTTTGTACGAACCGGTTAAATCGTGTATGCGTGCTTCTCGACGGGAGGAGACGAGGGATGGGCGAAGGCATCGTTTCGGCGGAAAGGGCGGGGCGCGGCGGCTGGAAACAGGACCCCGAGGGCGTTCGCGCCAACATCGTCGCGGTCGCGATGGCGGAGTTCGCGCAGAACGGGCTCTCGGGCGCGCGCATCGACGAGATCGCGGCGAAAACCCTGACCTCCAAGCGGATGATCTACTATTATTTCGGCGACAAGGAGGGGCTGTACCGCAGCGTTCTCGAGGAAGCCTACCGCAAGGTCCGCAGCGGCGAGCAGCAGCTTGAACTGGAGCACCTCGCGCCCGACGCCGCGCTTGCCAGGCTGGTGGAGTTCACCTTCGATCATCACAGCTCCAACCCCGATTTCATCCGCATCGTGATGATCGAGAACATCCATCACGGCGTCTACCTCGAACAATCCGATCTGATCGCGAGCCTCAACGAAGGCGCGATCCGCAATCTCGAGCAGATCTGCGCGCGCGGCCGGGCGGCGGGTCTTTTCCGCCCCGAGATCGAGCCGCTGGAGCTGCACTGGATGATCAGCGCGCTCAGCTTCTTCAACGTCTCCAACCGACCGACCTTCTCGCGCATCTTCGGCCCCGCGCTGTTCGGCCCGACCGGGCAGAAGACGCTTCGCAGCCACGCCGTCGAGATGGTGATGCGCTTCGTGATGGCGTGACCGAGAGAATGCAGAGATAAAGGAAAACCGATGCTCGATCCGGAACTCAGACCGTTTCTCGACGAGTGGCAGCGGCAATGGGCGAAGCTGCCGCCGAAAGCCACGCCGCAGGACCGCCGCGCGCATTTCGAGGTGGTCGCCGCCGAGATGCGGCTGCCGACGCCCGACGGCGTCTCCGCCGACCGCGTGGAATGGATCGACACGCCCGCCGGCGCGGTGCGCGTGCGCATCTTCCGGCATGAAGACGGCGGCGTCCAGCCGTGCCTGATCTACATGCATGGCGGCGCCTGGATGCAGGGCAGCCCGGAGACGCACTGGGACATCACCGCGCGCATCGCGGCCTTCAACCGCCAGACCGTGATCAGCGTCGACTACGCGCTGGCGCCCGAGCACCCGTTCCCGACCGCCGTGGTGCAGTGCGGCGCGGTCGTCGAGTGGGCTTTCGCGAAAGCCGACGATCTCGGCATCGACGCCGCGCGCATCGCCATCGGCGGAGACAGTGCCGGAGGCAATCTCGCGGCCGCCACGGCGCTCAAGTACCGAGGGTCGAACTGTCCGCTGCACGCACAGCTTCTGATCTATCCCGCCGTCGAGTTCGAGCAGGCGCGGCCATCGTTCACCGAAAACGCCGACGGGCCGCTGCTGACCACGGCCGGTATGCCGGCCGTGAACGCCATGTACATGCCCAACGAGGCCGACCGGGTGGACCCGCTTGCCGCGCCGCTGAAGGCGAAGGATCATTCGGGACTTCCGCCCGCCTTCGTGGCGGTGGCCGAGCATGACCCGCTGCGCGACGACGGCATCGCCTACGCCGAGGCGCTGGAGGCAGCGGGCGTGCCCGTCGTCCTGCATCGGGGCACGGGCCTGATCCATGGCTATTTGAGGGCGATGGAATACTGCGCGGCGAGCCGGAAAGCGCTGAAGGCAATGTGCGCCTGGCTCGATGACCGCAACAGGACCTGACGCGATGACCCCGGCGACGCCCGCCCTCGAACATGTCTTCACGATCGTGGCGCAGATCGCGAAACCCGTTTCGGGCGGACGCTCGGGCGTCGGCGAGCGGCTGCACATCCCCATCCTCGCCGGCACAGTGACCGGGCCTCGCCTGAACGGCACGGTCATGCCGGGCGGCTCCGACTGGCCCCTGATCCGACCGGACGGAACGAGCGAGATCGAGGCGACCTACACGGTGGTGGCCGACGACGGCACGCCGATCCTGGTGCGAAACAGCGGGCTGCGAGTGTCCGCCCCCGAGGTGCTGGCCCGGCTGCGGGCCGGCGAGGCCGTGCGGCCGGACGAATATTACTTCCGCTCGTCGCCACGCTTCGATGCGCCCGATGGGCCGCATGCCTGGCTGCGCGATCGCATCTTCGTCGCCAGCCTGGCGCCCACCCCGACGGCGGGCCGCATCACGATCGACGTTTACGCCGTCACCTGACGAAACCGCCGCTACGGCCGTTGCCGAGGACTGGATCCCGCGGCCGGCGCGGCCTTTCCTGCGCCCGCGCCGAGCACCGCGAGGTCATGGACGGTGTCCTCGGCGACCGAGGCGAGATACCGGTTGCTCCGCACGACCATGCTCGCCGGTCGTCGGCATCCGAACGGCGGCCGTTGCATCCCGAGAAGACGAGGCAGGCGGGTCGGCCGAAGTTCAGGCGCGCGTCAGACGAGTTGCAGCGCGTTGGTGTAGTTGGGCTCCATCTCGCCGATGTGAATCCGAAGCGTCTCGCGCAGCGCCGCAGCATCCCGGTTTTCGACCGCCTTGACGATGTCGAGGTGCTCCTGGAACGTCCTTTGCCGGTGCAATCCGAGTTGCGCCGACATGTGGGCGCGAAGCGCCGCGATTCGTCCCGCCACGATGTCGTAGGCCTCGACGAAGAAATGATTGCCGCAATGATCGAAGAAGGCGTTGTGGAAACGCGTGTCGGCATTGGCGTAGGCCAGCGTGTCGTCGTCGTCCCGCGCCTTCTCCATGGTTTCGATGGTCTTGCGCAGCGACTTGAGAAGCGGCTCGGGCGCCCGTTCCAGCGCGAGTTCGCTGGCCAGCAGTTCCAGCCGCAGGCGATACTCCACGAGTGCGTGCAGGTCCTCCTTGTCGGGCCTGAAGACGAAGCTCCCGCGTCGCGGCAGGATGTTGATCAGCCCCTGCAATTGCAGGATCGTCAGCGCCTCGCGCACCGGCGTGCGGCTGACGCCCATCGCCTCCGCGATCTTCTCCTCCGACAAGGCCTCGCCCAGCGCGAGCTCCCGCTTGAGGATGGCGGCCTTCAGCCGTTCCGCCACCGTGGCGGCCAGCGATTGCGGCCGGTCGATCAAGCTCTTCTTCATCGGGTTGACGTTCTTGTTCGCCTTCAGCGCCATCGTCCCCGCCTCTTGTCCCTGACATACCAGATTCAGACATTAGTCGATTCCAGGTTGCGGTCCAGCCTTCATTCGGCGAGCGCCGATTGACATACAGTACCTCAAAATGCAATTGAAGGCCGAGCATCGAAGGAGGAATTCATGACGGGTCTCCTGGGGCTGGGCGCCCTCGTGAACTGGGGCGGCGTCGTTGCCGAACAGGAGGACGACTACAACGCCTGGCACAGCCTCGAGCACATGCCCGAGCGGTTGTCAGTGCCCGGTTTCCGCCGGGGCCGCCGCGCCATCGGCGTCGATGGCACCCCGGACGACCAGAAATACTTCATGATGTACGAGGCGGTTTCGGCCGATGTTTTCGTCTCGGAGCCCTATCTCGCCCGGCTCAACGACCCGACACCGTGGACCCGGCGCATCCTGTCGGCCTATGTCGCCCCCTCGCGCACCGTCTGCCGCGTCCGCCAGAGCATCGGCCGCGGCGTCGGCGGCTGGAACGCGACGGTCCAGTTCGCCGCGCCGCTCGGTCAGATCGACTGGCTGCCGGACATCGCCAGGATCCCGGGCGTGCTCGGCGCGCACATCCTCGACGGCGACACGCAACTCGGCCAGCAGCCGACGGCCGAGAAGGCTTTCCGCGAAAGTCGTGGCGCCGCCGACCGGACGGTCGCGGCGGCCATCCTCGTCGACGCCTACGACCATCGGGCAGCCGGCGCGTCGCTGCGGGCGACGCTCGACCGTCTGGGCGAGGCGGCGGATGGCGCGATCGCGACGATCTATCAGGTGCAGCACGTCATCGTACCGGACGACGCGCGCTGACCGGCCGGTCGGCGCGCCCAAAGGGAGGGGGATCATGAGGATACTCGTTACCGGCGGCGGCGGCTTCATCGGCGCCTGGATCCTGCGCGCCTTGGCCCGCGAAGGCTTCACGCCCGTCGTGCTCGACAAAGCCGAAGACAGGTCGAAGATCCGCGAAATCGCCGGCCCGGATCTCGCCTCCAGTCTCGAATGGGTAGCGGCCGACATCGCCGACACCCGCGCCGTGGTCGAGGCCGCGCGCGGTTGCGAGCGGATCATCCACCTGGCGGGGCTGCTGACGCCCGCCTGCAAGGCCGACCCCGTCCTCGGCGCGCGGGTCAACCTCATCGGCACGCTGAATGTCTTCCTGGCCGCGCGCGAGCATGGCATGCCGTCGGTGATCTACATGAGCAGCGCCGGCGTCTTCGGACCCGACGGCGGACCGGAGCCGCACCCGACCACGCTCTACGGCGCCTACAAGCTGGCCGGCGAGCATGCCGCGCGGGCCTTCCGCGAGGACAGCGGCATCGCCTCGATCGGGTTTCGTCCCTACGTCGTCTACGGACCCGGCCGCGACGGCGGGCTCTCCGCCGGCCCGACGCTCGCCTGTCGGGCGGCGGCGCGCGGAGAGGCCTACACCATGCCGATCACCGGGTCTTTCGACATGGTCCACGTCGCGGATGTGGCTTCGGCTTTTCTGCGGGCGATACGGATGCCGCTCGACGACGCGCATGTCGTCAACCTGCTCGGCCATCCCGCGACGGCGGACGATGTTGTCGCCTTGATCCGCGATGCCGTTCCCGGCGCCCGGATCGAGTGCGCCGGCGATCCGATGCCGATTTCCTGCCCGACGCGCGACGCCGCTCTGGAGCGGCTCTTTCCGGATTGGCAACCGATCGGTATCGCGGCCGGACTTCGCTCGACGATCGACTTCTACCGCGAGCACGGGTGATGACCGGCCGCTTCGACGGACAGGTCGCGGTCGTCACCGGTGGTGCGCAGGGACTCGGCCGGGCGATTGCCGGGCGTCTCGCGTCCGAAGGCGCTTCCGTCGTCATCTGGGACCTGGACTTCTCGAAGTTCGATCCGGAACAAGCGGGCTTCGAGCCGGCCGCCGCCGTCCAGGTCGACGTGACGCTTCCAGCGGCGGTAGAATCAGCGATGGACGATGTTGTTTCCACGTTTGGCCGCATTGACGTGATGGTCAACAATGCGGGGATCACGGGACCGGTGGTTCCCGTCGAGCAATATCGGCTCGAGGACTGGATGCGCGTCATCACGCTTGATCTCACGGCCGTCTTCCTGTGCTGCCGTGCCTGCATACCGCCCATGAAGACTCGGGGCTACGGACGCATCGTCAACGTCGCCTCGATCGGCGGCAAGGAGCCCGTCCCTGGCATCAGTGCCTATGGAGCGGCGAAGGCGGGCGTGATCGGCTTCACCAAATCCATCGCGCGCGAACTGGCCGGGACGGGCGTCCTCGCCAACTGCATCGCGCCGGCGATGGTGGAAACCGACCTCCTGAAGCAGATGACGACCCGCTTCGTCGAGGAAAGCCGCGCCAAGATCCCGCTCGGGCGCTTCATCACGGCCGAGGAAGTCGCAACCGCCGCGGCCTTCGCGGCCAGCCCGGAATGTTCCTTCGCGACCGGCTTCACCTTCGACGTTTCGGGCGGGCGGGCAACCTATTGAGACGACGACTCGCGGGTAAGAGAAGCCCCGGTCGTCTGAAGGCGGGGCGTTAGCGCGATGAAGGCTGGACACAGCGGATCGTTGACGATCGGGATCGCGCTGATCCTCCTTGCGGGCCTCACCTTCGCGACCTTGGACAGCCTTGGCAAGCAGTTGATGGCGACGCTTCCGGTGGTGCAGGTGCTCTGGGCGCGCTACGTCGTCCACACCGTGTTCTCGACCGGGTACCTCGTCACGACCTCCGGACCTCGCTTCATGCGCACCAGGCGTCCTGTCCTGCATTTCCTGCGCGGGATGGCGCTGCTCTCGGCAAGCGCCTGTGTCTATGCGGCGCTGGCGCACGTTCCGATCGCGGACGTGACCGCGATCGTCTTCTTCTCGCCTTTCGTCATCACGCTCCTGTCCGTGATCTTCCTCAAGGAGCGTATCGGCATCCACCGGATCGGCGCGTTGGTCTGCGGAATGGCCGGCGTGATCCTGATCATTCGGCCGGGTTTCGGGGACACCGGCATCTACCATTTCCTTGCGCTCGGCGCCTCGGTTGCGAACGCGGCCTATATTCTCCTGACCCGCCAGCTCGCCGAGCCCGCCGAACGCGAGGCCGCCCAGTTCCACACCACGGCGGCCGGTGCGGTCATCCTCACCCTGGTCGTCGTTCCGGCCTGGGTGACGCCCGGTCCTGGCGACGCCGCGCTGCTCGTGCTGCTCGGTGCGCTGGCGACCGTCGGGCACTTCCTGTTGCTTCGCGCCTTCGCCCACGCCTCCGCGTCGCTGCTGTCGCCTTTCCTCTACGGGCAGGTGGTCTTCGCGGCCCTCTACAGCTGGTACTGGTTCGGCGATCCGCTCGCCCCCACGATGGTGGCAGGGACGTTGCTGCTGGTCGCGAGCGGTCTCTATGTCTGGTGGCGCGAAAACCGGGCCTGACGGATCAGGCCGGATCCCAGTCGGGCGACCAGTCGAAGTCGCACAGGCGGCGGTGCTCGTCGAGGCCGGCGATGCGGTCCATCTCGTCCGGCTGGAGATCGAAGTCGAACACGTCGAGATTCGCCTTGATGTTCTCGATGCGCGACGAGCGCGGGATCGCCGCGACGCCGTCCTGCTGGATCAGCCAGCGCAGCGCCACCTGGCCCGCCGACTTGCCATGCCGCGCGCCGATCTCGCGCAGGAGGTCCGACTGGAAGACGGCGCCACGAGCCAGCGGCAGGTAGGCCGTCAGGAGCATGCCCGCCTCCCGCACCGCCTTCAAGACGCGGGGCTGGGCCATGAACGGATGGTATTCGACCTGATTGGCGAAGAGATCGGCGCCATGCACCCGGATCGCCTCGTCGAGAAGCGCCGTCGTGAAATTGCTGACGCCGATCAGCCGGGTACGGCCGCGGGCGCGCTGCTCGGCGAAGGCCGCCAGGGTCTCACCAAGCGGGACGTCGCGGCTCGGCCAGTGCACCAGCAGCAGGTCGACGTGGTCGAGTTGCAGCCGTTCGAGGCTCTCGGCGGTCCGCGCCGCGACATTCGCTGGCGCGAGGTTGTCGAACCAGATCTTGGTCGTCACGAAGAGTTCGTCGCGCGCGACGCCGCTGTCGCGGATCGCCTGGCCGACTTCCGTCTCGTTGCCGTAGCGGATCGCCGTATCGATGTGGCGATAGCCCGCTTCGATGGCGGACCTGATCGCGCGGATACCCTCCGGGCCTTTCAGTTCGAAGGTTCCCAGGCCGATGGACGGGACGGACACGCCCTTGATGATTTTGTTCTTCATCGCACTGCTCCGGCTTCAGTTCCTGAGAATGATCTTGGCCGAGCCGGCGCGGCCCGTGTCAAGGTCGCGAAAGGCCTGCGCGCCCTCGCGCATCGATCTCTGCTCGGTCCAGCCGAGATCGCCGAAGCGGCCCGCGGCGAGAAGCCCGACCGTTTCGCGGAAGTCAGGCATCGAATAGCAATAGGAGCCGGCAAAGATGATCTCGCCGAGCGTCAGGCGCCTCACGTCGACCCCTTCCGATCCCGGCAGGAGCCCCAGATGGATGATGACGGCGCCGCGCGCGGCCATCCGGAAGGCCGCTTCGCGCGTGCTCCGGGCGCCGACGGCATCGAACACCACATCCACGCTCTGGCCCTCAGGCTCTTCCTCGGCCGGATCGTAGACGTGGAAGGCGGGATTGGCGCGCGCGGCGGTCGCGCGACGGGCCGGATGCGGCTCGGCGATGGCAATGCTGCCCGCCCCACAGATCGAAAGCGACAGTGCCGTGCCGAGGCCGATCGCGCCGCCGCCCAGGACGACGCAGCGCGCGGCCTGAAGGGGGCGCCGCATCAGGCGGGCCGCCAGTTGGACCGCGTGGTAGGAGACCGCCAGCGGCTCGGCGAGCGCGGCCGTCTCCATCGCCATCGAATGGGGAATCTCGACCAGATTCCCTTCCGGCACGAGGACCCGGTCGGCGAAGGCGCCCGCATGCGGCGGCAGGCCGATGTTTCGCTGGCTGAGGCACAGGTGTTGCGCGCCCGTCTGGCAATTGGCGCAGCGGCCGCAAGACAGGAACGGGTTGACGGCGACCCGGCGTCCGGCGAGGGCGCCCGTCTCGACAACGCCGGCCGCCTCGTGCCCCATGACCATCGGCGGGACGCGGCGCGGGTCGTGGCCGTGATAGCCGTGCATGTCGGAGCCGCAGATGCCGCAGGCATCGACGCGCACGACCGCCTCCCCCGGCCCCGCGACCGGATCCGGAAAATCGCGATAGTCGAGGGATTCCTTGCCCAGGTAGACGAGCGCTTTCATGCGATTGGGTGTCCGAACCTTAGAAGAACAGCGACGGCAGGAAGGTGCTGACGGCGGGCACGTAGGTCACCAGCATCAGCACGAAGACGTTGACGAGCAGGAAGGGCAGCGAGGCACGCACCAGTTTCCAAAGGTCCACCTTGGCGACGGCCGCGCCGACATAGAGGCAGTTGCCGACCGGCGGTGTCACCAGTCCGACGCCGAGGTTCACCACCATCATGGTGCCGAACTGGATCGGATCCATACCCGACGCCACGGCGACCGGCAGCAGGATCGGCGCGAACAGGATCAGCGCCGGGACCAGATCGATGAACATCCCCACGACCAGGATGAAAAGGTTCATCAGCAGGAGGACGAAGACCGGCCCGATGTCCAGTTCGGTGAAGAAGGTCACGAGCTGGGCGGGAAACTGCTCGATGGCAACGACCCAGGCGACGACCGACGTGGTCGCCACGACGAAGAGCGGGACGGCCGTGTTCACCGCCGACTCGACGGTGATCCAGAAGAGTTGGCGGAACGAGTATTCCCGGTAGACGACGCCGGCAAGGAACAGCGCGTAGACGACGCCGATGACGCCGGCCTCCGTGGCCGTGGTCAGGCCGGTGACGATCGCGCCGAGCAGGAAGACGGGCAGGAGCAGCGACAGGATGGCGCCCTTGAAGGCCGCCCACAATTCGCCGGCCGGCGCGCGCCTCTCGGCCTGCGGCCAGCCCTTCTTCTTGGCCATGACGTAGACCGTCACCATCAAGAGGAGGCCGACCAGAATTCCGGGCACGAGGCCGGCGAGGAACAGGGCGCCGATCGACGTGCCGACCGTGACGCCGTAGAGCACCATGGGAATGCTCGGAGGAATGAGGATGCCGATCGTGGAGGAGCAGATGGTGATGGCGCCCGCGTCCTCGCGCGAATAACCCTGCTTCTCCATGGCCGGGATCATCAGGCTGCCGACCGCCGCCGTGTCGGCGACGGCCGAGCCCGAGATGCCGCCGAAGAACATCGACGAGGCGACGTTGACGTGGCCGAGGCCGCCGCGGATGTGGCCCACCAGCGCCGAAGCCAGCCGCACGAGGCGCTGCGCGATCGACGTCTCCCCGGCGAGCGATCCGGCGAGGATGAACAACGGCACGGCGACCAGCGGGAACGAGTAGACCCCGTTGACCATCTTGTGCGGAATCTGGGCGATCGGGAAGGTTCCGTCGAGATAGAAGGCCGCCACCGCTGCCGAGCCGATCGCGATGGCGATCGGAACGCCGATGAACAGGCAGATGAAGAAGACGACGAAGATCGTGAGGATCATGACGAACGTCCCGATGCGGGGGGCCTGATCAGCCTGAAGAGGTTCTCGACGCTGCAGGCCGCCATGAGAGCCATCGAAACCGGCAGGCACAGGTAAAAGTAGCCGCGCGGTATCTTGAGGGCGTCCGAAAGACTGTTCATGGCCTGCGTGACGATCTGCCAGCCATAGACGATCATGACGACGAAGAAGGCGAGAACGATGACTTCCGCGACGATGCGGACGACGCGGGAAAGCGATGCCGGCAGCGCTTCGGCCAGTACGGAAAAGGCGATATGCCGCTTTTCGTGGAAGGCGACGACGCTGCCCAGGAAAACGATCCAGATGAGCAGCACGTTGGGCACTTCCGTCGCCCAGTACAGCGATTGCTTGAGGACGTAGCGGTAAAAGACACCCATCGCCACGCTGAAGACCAGCGTGGCGATGAGCAGTCCGATGACTGCGCGCAGGATCGTGTTGACGCGCCGCACGTGGTTACTGGGCCTGCAGCACGGCGTCGATCAGGTCGCGACCGATGGTGGCCTCGGAAGCCTTGTAGGACTCCTCGGCGCCGGCGCGGAAGGACTCCTTGTCGACATCGCGGATGATCTTCAATCCCTCGGCCTCGAGCTTTGCGACGAGATCCGCGTTCGCCTGGCGCGCCGCGGCGACCTGGATCAGGCTGCCGGCCCGCGCCGCCTCGAGCACCACGTCGCGGGTGTCTTCCGGCAGCTTCTCCCAATAGGCGCGCGCGAGCACGAACTCGGTGGGAATGTTGGCGTGGCCGGTGAGGCTCATGGTCTTCTGGACTTCGTAGAACTTGGAGGTCCAGATGTTCTCGGGCGGATTCTCCTGGGCGCTGACGACACCCTGCTGGAGCGCCGAATAGACCTCCTCGAAGGGCAGCGGCGTCGGATTGGCGCCCCACGCCTTGAAGGCGGTCAGCCAGGGCTGGACGTTGGGGACGCGGATGTCGAGGCCCTGCAGGTCCGAAGCGTTGCGGATCTCCTTGCCGTTGGTGGTGATATAGCGAAAGCCGAGCTCGCCCCAGGCGAGCACCTTGTAGCCGCGCTCGTAGAGGATGTCGTCGAGGCGCGCCTGCACCTCGCTCTGGCTGTGCAGGACCGCGTCGACATGCGCATCGTCGCGGTAGATCATGGGCAGGTTGAGAACGTCGAGGCGCTGGTCGATCTGACCGTGGCGCCCCATGATCGCGCCGTCCAGCGTGCCGAGCTGCATCGACTCCAGGTACTCCGTCTCGGTGCCCAGCTGCGCCGCCGGGAAGACCTTCACGTCGAACCGACCCGGCAACTTCTCGTCGAGGACTTCCTTGAACTTTCCGAGCCACAACGAATAGCTGTGCGTTTCCGGCATGTTGTGCGCAATGCGCATGACGATCTTGTCCTGCGCCATGGCGGTTCCGGCCATCAGCGCGACGCCTGCCGAGAGGGCAGCTACGAAAACTCTTCTCGAAATGGAACGCATGTTTCTCCTCCAGTGCGGGTGCGGGTGGGATTGCGGCTGCCGGTCGTCATTGCCACGACTGCTCAGCTGTCTCACTCGCTGCACAATCCCGTCCGCATGCTTGGCAAATGAGGTACTGTATGTCAATAAGAGTCGTGAAGGATCGACCAGGCAAACAGGCGATGCAAAGCCGATGAGAAGACTTTTTTCCCTTTCCTACCTGACACTTGAGTGCAGTCCGACGGAAACGCTCGAACATGCGGCGGCAGCGGGCTACGATCTCGCCGGGATCCGCATGCTGCCGGCAGTCGAAGGCGGAAAGTCCTTCCCGCTCTTTGCCGACCCGGCGATTCTGGCCGAGACCATCGGACGGTCGCGTGACACAGGCGTCGGTATCCTTGACGTCGAGATCGCGCGGATCGACGGCCGCGCCACGGTCGGGCAATGGCTGCCGATGCTGGAGGCCGCGGGTCGCCTCGGCGCCCGTACCGTGATCGCCGCCGGCGACGATCCCGACCTTTCGCGCATGACCGACACTTTCGCCGCGCTTTGCGCCGCCGCCGCTTCTTTCGGGCTCAGCGTGAACCTGGAGTTCACGCCCTGGACCGTCCTGTCCAATGCGCGGATGGCGCTCGCAACCGTCGAGGCTTCGGGCGCCGCCAACGCGGAAGTCCTGATCGACACGATCCACGTCGCACGTTCGGCGACGACGGTCGCCGACATCCAGGCCATTCCGCCATCGCGCATGAGCTACTTCCAGATCTGCGATGCGCCACCCGGCATTCCGGCGACGCGCGAGGAGCTTCTCCTCACGGCGCGGCAGGAGCGCCTCCTGCCTGGCGAGGGCGGCGTGGACATCGCCGGCCAGGTGGACGCCCTTCCGGCCGACCTGATCGTCAGCGTCGAGATCCCCAGCCATGCGCGGATCGCGGCCTTCGGTCCCCGCGAATGGGCACGCCGAACGCTGGAAGTCTCGCGCGAGGCGATGGAACGTTTTGATGCCGCGCGTGAACAACCTCGGCAGGTTAGAGCCTGAGCAATGGCCGGCGGTTCGGAGAAAGACAATGGCGACTGACGTGAAACCGGGGGCGAAAGTCCTGCCCTTCGACGCGCGGCGTCTCGATGCGCTGATGGACGATGCCGGGCTCGACGTTCTCGTCCTCACGTCCAAGCACAACGTGCAGTACATGCTCGGCGGCTACCGCTTCTTCATGTTCGACTACATGGACGCCATCGGGCTCAGCCGCTACCTGCCCATCCTGATCTATCCGCGCGGCGCGCCCGACAAGGCGGCCTACATCGCCAACCCAAACGAGCGTTTCGAGCAGGAAACGCGCGGGTTTTGGCCCGCGACCGTGGTGGCAAGGGCACGCGGCACGACCGACGCGATGGCGTTCTGCATCGATTATCTGCGCGCGATCGGCGCCGAGCGAAGCCGCGTCGGCGTCGAGGCGGGCTTCCTCCCAGCCGACGCCTGGACGCTGATGACCCGCGAACTCGGTTCAGCCGATCTCCATGACTGCGTGGAGGTGATGGAAGCCTTGCGCGCGGTCAAGACGCCCGGCGAACTCGCCCTCCTTCGATCGGCCTCGGAGCGCATCGAAGCGTCGATGCTGGAAACCTTCGCGTCCGTCCGGCCGGGCCAGACCAAGGCGCAGGTCGCCGAGACCCTGCGGCAGCGCGAAGTGGCCCATGGGCTGGTCTTCGAATACTGCCTCATCACCGCCGGCCGCGGCCAAAACCGCGCGCCGTCGGCCGAAATCATCCGGGACGGGGATATCCTGTCGCTCGACTCGGGTGGCAATCTCGGCGGCTACATCGGCGACATCTGCCGCATGGCCATCCTCGGCGAACCGTCGTCGGAACTCGTCGACGCACTGGCCCACATCGAGGCGATCCAGCAGGCGGCGCGCGGCCCGATCGCGCACGGCCGTCCGGGCGCGGACATCTTCGCCGCCGTCGCCGATCTCGTTTCGGCGCCGCGCGAAGGTTCCCTGAGCTTCGTCGCGCATGGCATGGGCCTCGTCAGCCACGAAGCGCCGCGCCTGATGGCCGACGGGCCGATCCCCTATCCAGCGCCACATCACGACCGTCCGCTCGTTGAGGGAATGGTTCTTTCGATCGAAACCACCTGGCAGCACCCGCGTCTCGGGTTCCTGAAGCTCGAGGATACGGTCGCGGTCACCGAGACGGGATGGGAAGCCTTCGGCGACGGGCATCGAGGCTGGAACTCCGCGGGATCCTGAGCAGAGCCTCCCTCGGCCGCGGCGGTAGCCTATGGCCGCAGGATGATCTTGACGCCCTCGCGGCGTTCGACGAGGCCGAGAGCGCGTTCGAATTCCTCGAAGGGCAGTTCGTGCGTCACGAGTTTCATGATCGTCGGCGCCACCGACGGCAAGAGCCGCATGACCAGGCGCCAAGTCGGATCATTGTAGCCGCGCGAACCGATCAACTCGAGTTCCTTCAGCACGGCCGGGGTGGTGACAAAGGTCGCCGGCCCGTGGCACAGGCCGATGAGTCCGACCCGCCCGGCCTTTCCGGCTAGCGCCAGCGACTGCTCGACGACTTTTGCGTTGCCGCTCGTCTCGTAGACGACGTCCGCGCCGGACGGCGATACCTTTTTAAGGGCCGCGATCGGATCGGTCTCGCCCACGTCGACGGCGATCATGCCGAGCGAGCGCGCCAGCGCAAGGCGAGAGCGGTCGTCGGCGACGCCCGTGATCAGGACGTCCGAAGCCCCGGCATGGAGCGCGAGAATGCCTGTCAGCAGGCCGATCGGCCCGGCACCGATCACCGCAACCACGTCTCCGGCACGGACCGGCACGCGTTCGAACACCGCATGGACGGCGACCGCCATCGGCTCCAGCAGCGGTGCGACGCCGGTGTCGATGCCATCCGGAAGCCGGTAGACCTGTCTTTCCGGCACGCTGACCATCTCGGTCCAGCCGCCGTCGATATGTCCGCCCATCAGTCGACGGTCGTCGCAGAGCGTCGGCCGGCCGAGCCCGCAATAGCGGCACTTGCCGCAGGCAAGCTGCGGATTGACGGCCACCACGTCGCCCCGATTCAGCGTACTGCCGGCGGGCGCTTCCTCGACCGTTCCCGAGAACTCGTGGCCGACGACGACCGGAAAGGCCGGCGCATACTGGCCCACCACCGCCTCGTGCCACTTCCAGATCGCCACGTCGGTGCCGCAGATGCCGCCCGCGCCGATGCGGATCAGAACGTCGCCTTCGGCCCGCTCGGGGTCCGGCTTCTCGATGACGGACATCGCCCCATGCCGGGGCGCCAGCTTGACGATCGCGCGCATCGGTTTCTCTCCCTCGGTCCGTCAGGACTGTCCCATGTCCGTCGCAGTCAACTCGTAGGCGAGGTTGTAGGCGATGCTGCGCGGTTCCGTGAGGCCACAGGAACTCGCAGCGACGGCCGCCTCGATCTCGCCGATCACCGCTTCCAGTTCCGGCCGCCCGCTGCCTTCGGTGATGACCACCGCGTCGAAGCCGCGCTCCGCCATCTCGGGCCGCAGTTCCGTTTCGCGCGTGCGCACGCCCGAGACTTCCGTCCGCGCCAGGCCGACATGGGCCGCACAGACGCCCCCGATCCCCAGGATCGCCTCCACGAGCGCCGCCGCGCCGTCGCGCACGGCCGCCTCGCCGCCGCGCTCGGAAAAGGAAAGGCGCGTCGTCGCCACCGCGCCGCCATCGCCCCGGCCGGCGGATGCGACGCGTTCGCAGGCTACGCGCAGGAAGTTGCGGAATGCCGGCTGGAGCCTGTTGCTCCAGGGTGTCGGATCGTTGAGCCGCGCCAGATAGGCCGGCGACCGGAACACCTCCACGTCGCGTCCGGTGTAGATCGTTCCGAAGCGGTAGCGATCGAGATCATGGTTCACGAGGCGCTTGCCGACGAGAAATCCCGGGATCGACAGGCGTTCGGGCATGTGTTCGCGCGTGTGCCACTCCGTGTATTCGGCCTGCATGTCCGGGGTGATGTCGTGCCACATCACCAGAAACCCGTTTCCCACCAATGCCATGTGTCCTCCTTGCCGTTTCCATCACTACTAGGGTACAGTATGTCAATTAGCTCCCCGTGCTTACCGCAGCCGGACGCGTTCGGCCAGTCCCTTTTCGGCCGCGCTCCGCCTCCAGCCCTCACGCCAGACGCAAGTCAGCAAAGGACCGTCATGACGACCGCACCGATCTACATCCTCAACGGACCGAACCTGAACCGGCTGGGCACGCGCGAGCCAGAGATCTATGGCAGCACGACGCTGGCGCAGGTGGAGGCGATGTGTCGCGCGGCAGCCGGGGCCGCGCCGATCGAGTTCCGGCAGTCGAACCGCGAATACGAGATCATCGAATGGGTGCACGAGGCGATCGATCGCCCCGCGGCCGGAATCATTGTCAACCCGGCCGCCTTCACCTTCACCTCGATCGCCATCCTCGATGCGCTGAAGATGTTTCCGGGACCGATCGTCGAACTGCACATCTCGAACATCCATCGCCGCGAGGAGATTTACCATCGCTCGCTCGTCTCGAAGGTGGCGACAGCCGTCATCGCCGGACTGGGTCCGAAGGGATACCCGGCGGCCGTGCGGGCGATGCTGGAGTTTGCGCGCGAGTGATCGAAAGGGTGTCCGAAGCCGATTCTCCCGGCGTCAGAAATCCGTCGCGATGCCCTTGACCTCCCAGTCGCCGTAGCGGCCCGGTTCCTTGCCGCCCCGCCCGCCGAGTTCCTTCGGCAGCGCCGCGACCTGCGCCTCGTATGCGAGGCGACGCTCCTCGGCTTCGGCCAATGCACGCCGCGCCGCGTCGCTGAGCGCCCTCGGCTCTGGAACCGCGCCTTCGGGAAACGTGCTGGCCGACTCTCGCGGGTTCGCTTCCGTCCCGCTCATCGTCTGCGGAGCGTCCCTGCTCGTCTCGCTTGCGTCGCTCATCGATCCGACCCATTGCACAATATTGAAGTGGAAGCCCGCGCATACCATCATATAGAGCGGTTTGGACACCCTGCGAGCCTCCGCTCGCCGGAAGGATGGAGCCACCGTCGATGAACATGATCCGCACCGCGATGCTGCTCGCCGCCATGACGGCGCTCTTCATGGGCGTCGGCTACCTGATCGGCGGCTCGGGCGGCATGATGATCGCCTTCTTCATCGCCGCGGCGATGAACCTCTTCGGTTACTGGAACGCCGACAAGATGGTGCTGCGGATGCACCACGCCGTGGAAGTCGATGAGCGCAACGCGCCGGAATATTACGAGATCGTGCGCGGGCTGGTGCGGAACGCCGGCATGCCCATGCCCAAGGTCTACCTGATCCAGAACGACCAGCCCAATGCCTTCGCCACCGGCCGCAACCCGCAGAACGCGGCGGTGGCCGCGACGACCGGCCTGCTGCAGCGCCTGTCCTACGAGGAGGTGGCCGGCGTGATGGCGCATGAACTGGCCCACATCCGGAACCGCGACACGCTGATCATGACGATCACGGCGACGCTGGCCGGCGCCATTTCGATGCTCGGCAACTTTGCCTTCTTCTTCGGCGGCAACCGCGACAACAACAACCCCCTTGGATTCATCGGCGTTCTGGTGGCGATGATCGTGGCGCCGCTGGCGGCAATGCTGGTGCAGATGGCGATCAGCCGAACCCGGGAATACTCGGCCGACCGGCTCGGCGCCGAAATCTGCGGCAATCCGCTGTGGCTGGCCTCCGCCCTCGACAAGATCGCCAATGCCGCGAAGCGCATCCGCAATCCCGACGCCGAGCACAACCCGGCCACCGCGCACATGTTCATCATCAACCCGCTGTCGGGTGAGAAGATGGACAACTTGTTCTCGACGCACCCGAACACCGAAAACCGCATCGCCGCGCTCGAAGACATGGCGCGCAGCGGATTTGGCGGCGGAGGCTCACGATCCGGCCAGGCCGCCGCCACCGACGGCGGACCTTGGGGGCGAGGGCGCGAGGGTCGCACCGAGCCGGCGCGTGAACCGACCCGCCCGGCGCGCACCTCCGTGCCTCGCGCCGGCCGGCCGGGCAATGATCGCGGGCCGAAGGGCCCGTGGTCGTGAGCGGCAGTCAGCACCGCCGCTCCCACTCCGGATCGCGCAACATCGTCGACGACAGCGCTGGCACGCCCGGCCTCGCCGCGCGTCGCGCGGCGGCGCGGCTTCTGGCGGCTGTCATCGACAAGAAGACGCCGCTCGACGGCCTGACCGACGACGAGCACGGCCACCCGGACTATCGGGCGCTCGACCCGCGCGATCGGGGGCTGGTCCGGGCCATCCTCGCGACCGCCCTTCGCTACCGCATGACGATCTCGGCCCTGATCGAGCGCCGCCTCGACCGCCCGCTCCCCGCCAACGCCACGGCGCTCGCCCACATCCTGCATGTGGCGGCGGCGCAGATCCTGTTCCTCGATGTCCCGGACAGCGCCGCCGTCAACCTTGCCGTGGTCCACGCCAAGGCCGATCCCCGAACGGCACGCTTCTCGGGCCTCGTCAACGGCGTCCTGCGTGAACTCGTCCGCCGCAAGGATCGCGCCCTGCCGGCGGCGCTCGCCGAGGCAACGGATGCGCCACGCTGGTTCGTCGAGCGGCTGGAGGCGGCTTATGGACCCGACGCGACCCGTGTGATCCTCGCGATGCATCGCGCCGAAGCGCCGACCGATTTCACGGTCAGGTCAGATCCGGAGCACTGGGCCGAGGCGTTCGGCGGCTTCGTTCTGCCGACCGGATCCGTGCGCGTCGCGCGTCTGGACCGCGCCGTGACGGACCTGCCCGGCTTCGCGGACGGACAATGGTGGGTGCAGGACGCAGCCGCGGCCCTGCCCGCGCGCATGTTGGGCGACGTGGCGGGTAAGCGCGTCGCCGACCTTTGCGCCGCCCCGGGCGGCAAGACGGCCCAGCTCGCCGCGGCGGGCGCGAAGGTGACCGCCGTCGAGGCTTCGGCGAATCGCCTGCGGCGGCTGACCTCCAATCTCGCCCGGCTTGGCCTGGCCCCAGAGATCGTTGAAGCGGACTTGACGAAATTCACGCCTCCCGCCCTTTTCGACGCCGTCCTGCTCGACGCCCCCTGCTCCTCGACCGGCACGGTGCGACGGCATCCCGACGTGCCCTGGACGAAATCGCCGGAAGACATCGCCAAGCTGGCATCCGTGCAGGCAAGGCTCCTGTCGCACGCCGCGGACATGGTGGCGCCAGGCGGAGTGCTGGTCTTTTCGAACTGTTCGCTGGACCCCGCCGAAGGCGAGGAGATGGTCGAACATTTCCTGGTGGATCGAACCGACTTCCGCCGCGACCCGATCCGGCCGGGCGAGATCCCCGGCGCGGACGCCTTCATCAATGCTGCCGGCGACATCAGGACGACCCCAGCCGGCCTTCCGGCCGAGGACCCGGCGAATGCGGGCCTCGACGGGTTCTTCGCAGCAAGATTTCGGAAAATCTCCGCCGTCTGACCGCCATCGAGCTTCGTTTCACTGGACAAGCGCTGCCGCTTCGAAAAATTCGGTGTCGCGCTGAATCTTGAATCAGCTACAACGGAACGCGGGGTGGACAGACGAGGACAACGGGATTTGGCGAAAGCGGCGGACCATTCCCCGCGCTTGTGGGCATTGTTTGCGCGCGAGGCGTGGGCACGAGCGCGGCGAAAGCTGCGCGCGGGTCCGGCCTATCGGTGGCGCTACATCGGCCGAACACCGGAGCGCGTGCTGATTGCGCCCCCCGACCTCCGCTTGCCGGACGCCCAGATCGCCATCGAGATCTACCATGGCCGCTTCGCTTTGGCCGGCCGCATCATCGAGACCGGCGGCAACTCTCCCTTCGGTCTCGGTCAGGCGCCGATTGCCTGGCGCCGGTCGCTGAACAGTTTCCGCTGGCTGCGACACATGCGCGAGGCCGGTACGGAGCTCGCCGCCGCCAATGCGCGGGCGCTGGTCTCCGACTGGATCGCCAGCAACAACGGCCGGCTCACGGGCGTCGCCTGGGAACCCGACGTGACGGCGCGCAGGATCATCGCCTGGCTGCAGCATTCCACCGTCGTGCTGCAGGGCGCCGAACTGCCGTTCTACCGCTCCTTCCTGCGGTCCCTGTCCTTCCAGATCCGTTATTTGCGCGCCGTCGCGGGGGAAATGCCGGAAAACGAGGAACGGCTTCGCGCCCGGATCGCCATCGCCTTCGCCATGCTATCCCTGCCGACATCCCCGGCGGCGCTACGCACCGCCACGCGCAATCTCGCGCGCGAGCTCGACCGTCAGATCCTCGCCGACGGCGGTCATATCTCCCGCAACCCGCTGGCGATCCTCGAACTGCTGGCCGATCTTCTGCCCCTGCGTCAGACCTATGCGAACCAGGCAGAGGAGCCACCTCAGGCCTTGATGGGCGCGATCGACCGAATGCTGCCGGCGCTGCGGTTCTTCCGCCATCAGGATGGCAACCTCGCCCGCTTCAACGGCATGGGCGCGACAATCTCCGATCGGATCGTGGCTATCCTGCGCCATGACGACGCAGCCGGGCAGCCGCTGCTGCATGCGCCGCATTCCGGCTTCGAGCGGCTCAGCCTCGGCGAGACGACGGTGATCGCAGATACGGGTCGCCCACCGCCCTTCGACGCTTCGGGCTCCGCCCATGCAGGCTGTCTGTCTTTCGAGATGTCGTCGCAGCGCCGACTCTTCATCGTCAATGCCGGCGTCGACAATCACGGGCCGCCCGACTTCCTGACGGTCGCGCGCGCCACCGCGGCGCATAGCACCGCCGTGATCAACGACACCTCGTCCTGCGGCTTCCTGACCGGATCGCGGCAGGTCGAACTCCTCGGCCGGCGCATCGCATCCGGTCCGGAAAACGTCGAGTCACGCCGAATCGACGAGCGGGGCATGCAGGGCTTCGTCGCGCATCATGACGGCTACGTCCCGGCCTTCGGCCTGGTGCATGAACGCATGCTCATCCTGGCCGACGATGGCGCGACGCTGGTGGGGCGCGACCGCTTCTTCCGGCCCGATGGTGGCAAGCCGCGTTTTCAGAAGGATCATGTCGCGGTTCGCTTCCACATCCATCCCGGCATCGAGATCCTGCGTGACGACCACGACCGGATCGCGCTTTCGACCACCGGCGCGGAGACCTGGATCTTCTCCTGCGCGGAAGCGGCGCCCGTCATCGAGGAATCGATCTACTTCGCCGGTCTCTCCGGCCCGCGCCGCAACATGCAGATCGTGCTCTCCTTCCACGCGTCGGAAACAGATGTCGTGCGCTGGCGCTTCAAGCGGATGGCGATCGGAGGTTCCTGATACATTCCTTTCGGCGCAATTTGTTTTCCGGGCGTCCTGTGGTAGGGCGCGGGCTTCCCGCACCGCTGCACGGAGACAGACACCCGCCATGGCCGTCGCATCCAAGAACATCCCCGCGCCCGATCGCGTTCAGGTCCGCCGCGCGCTGATCTCGGTCTCCGACAAGACCGGCCTGACGGATTTCGCCGCCGATCTCTTCCATCGCGGCGTCCAGCTGGTCTCGACCGGCGGGACCGCCAAGGCGCTGGCGGCGGCTGGCCTGGCCGTAACCGACGTCTCCGAGGTGACCGGCTTTCCCGAGATCATGGACGGCCGCGTCAAGACGCTCCACCCGCTGGTGCATGGCGGCCTGCTCGGCGTCCGGGACGATCCCGAGCACGCGAACGCGATGGAAACGCACGGCATCCACCCCTTCGACCTCGTCGTGATCAACCTGTACCCCTTCGAGGAGGTCCGCTTCTCCGGCGCGGACTACCCGAGCACGGTGGAAAACATCGACATCGGCGGCCCCGCGATGGTCCGGGCGGCGGCGAAGAACCACGCCTATGTCGCGGTCGTGACCGATCCCCAGGACTACGACTCCATCCGGCTTGCCCTCGAGGCCGATGCCGGGCACCTGTCGCTGGAGTTCCGCAAGAGGCTCGCCGCCAAGGCCTTCGCCCGCACGGCGGCCTACGACGCGGCGATCTCCAACTGGTTCGCCGAGACGCTGGGCATCGAGCACCCCGGCTGGCGCAGCTTTGGCGGCAGGCTCGCCGAAGTGACCCGTTATGGCGAGAACCCGCACCAGCAGGCGGCTTTCTACGTCACCGGCGAGAAGCGCCCCGGTGTCGCGACCGCGCGCCAAGTCCAGGGCAAGCAGCTCTCCTACAACAACCTCAACGACACCGACGCCGCCTTCGAATTGGTGGCCGAGTTCGACCCGGCCCGCACGGCGGCGGTGGCGATCATCAAGCACGCCAACCCCTGCGGGGTGGCGGAGGGCGCCAGCCTGAAGGACGCCTACCTGAAGGCGCTGGCCTGCGACCCGGTGTCCGCCTTTGGCGGCATCGTGGCGCTGAACCGGCCACTGGACGCCGATGCGGCGGAGGAGATCGCCAAGGTCTTCACCGAAGTGATCATTGCGCCTGGGGCAAGCCCGGAAGCGGAGGCGATCATCGCGGCGAAGAAGAACCTGCGCCTTCTGCTCACCGACGGCACGCCCGACCCGCGCGCGCCGGGCCTGACGGCCAGGACCGTCTCCGGAGGCCTGCTCGTCCAGTCGCGCGACAATGGCGTGGTGGATGATCTCGAACTGAAGGTGGTGACGAAGCGCGCGCCGACCGAGGCGGAACTTGCGGATCTGAAGTTCGCCTTCCGGGTGGCGAAGCACGTCAAGTCCAACGCGATCGTCTATGCCCGGGGCTTGGCCACGGTCGGCATCGGCGCCGGCCAGATGAGCCGCGTCGACTCCTCGCGCATCGCCGCCCGCAAGGCCGAGGACGCCGCGCAGGCGGCTGGCAGCGCCGAACCGGCGACGCACGGCTCGGTGGTCGCTTCGGACGCCTTCTTCCCCTTCGCGGACGGATTGCTATCGGCGGTAGAGGCGGGCGCCACGGCGGTCATCCAGCCCGGCGGCTCGATGCGCGACCAGGACGTGATCGACGCGGCGGACCAGGCCGGCATCACGATGGTCTTCACCGGCATGCGCCACTTCCGGCATTGAGGCCGACGCGAGGATCGCCTCAGCCGGCAGCCTTGCCATACCCCTTCGTCCGCACCCAAGGCAGCAGCGCCAGCCCGATCACGAACAGCACGATGACCGGCGTGACGCCGAGCCGCTGGGCGTCCTGGGTCGACAGGTCGAAGGCCTCCGAGGCGAAGAATCCGGTCACCAGCGCGATCGAGATCGGGCCGATGAAGGTCGTGGCCTTGCCAGACAACGCGTAGAGCCCGAAGGCCTCCGTCACCCGCTCCTTCTCGACCTGGTCGACCAGCAGCGTGCGCGAGGCGGCCTGGAGCGACCCGCCGGCCGCGCCGATCAGCCCGCCGGCGGCATAGAAGATCAGGTCGGGCAGGTTGGACTGGTTGCCCGCTTCGGCGACGGTGAGGAACAGCACCTCGGTCTGCGTGGTCGAGATGACGACGAGGCAGCAGAACGCCAGCACGATCGTCGAGAGCGCGACGACGAAGCGCGGACCGTAACGCTGGTCCAGGAAGCCGCCCGCCCAGGCGCCGATCGCGCCGGTGATGTTGGCCAGGATGCCGAAGATACCGATCTGGATGATCGACCAGCCCAGCACGCCCGCCGCATAGATGCCGCCGAAGGTGTAGAGCGCGTTGAGCGCGTCGCGGTAGAACATCGAGGACAGGAGGAAGCTCAGATAGCTGCGCTGCTTCGGCAGGGCGCGCAGCGTGGCGGAGAGCTGCGCCAGCCCGCGCTTGACTGCGCCCGCCGACGCGCCGCGCCGAACGACGTCGGGCGTGAACAGGAACATCGGCAGCACGAAGACCACGTACCAGATCGCTGTCAGGGGCCCCGAGGCCCGGTCGCCCTCCCGCATCGCGGGATCGAGGCCAAGGATCGGTTCGAGGCCGAGCATCGTGCGCCCGGTCTCGGGCGATGCCGACATCAGGCCCAGCACCAGGATCAGCGTCACCAGGCCGCCGAGGTAGCCAAGGCCCCAGGCCGAGCCGGACAGGCGCCCGAGTTCCGAACGCGGCACGAGGTCGGGCATCATGGCGTTGTTGAAGACAGCGGCGAACTCCATGCCGAACACCGCGAGCGCGATGAAGAAGAGGAGCCAGCCGAGGTTCTCCATGCCCGGAACGGCGAACCAGAGCATCCAGCAGCCGATCACGCCCAGGACGGAAAAGGCGAGGATCCAGGGCTTGCGCGGCCCGGAGGCGTCTGCGATGGCGCCGAGCACAGGCGAGGACAACGCAATCAGCAGCCCCCCGACGCCTGTCGCATAGCCCCACAATTCCTGGCCACGCGCGGCGTTCGGCGCCACGGCGGACGCGAAATAGGGCGCGAAGACGAAGGTGATGATGAGGGTGTGGAATGGTTGCTGCGCCCAGTCGAACAGCATCCAGCCCCAGATGCCGCGCTTCGATGCACGGGGTTCCGCCAAGTTGCTCATGTCCGCACCGTCCCCCGTTCCGGCGTCACTGCCCGGCCAGATCCGTCATGATTCCGGCCGCCACCGTCAGCCGCGACACGCTGATGTCGCCGCTTTCGGTCAGCGCCTGCAACCGCTCGCGCGCCCTCGTCATCTGCTGACCCCCGGCGTCGAGCCAGGCATCCACCGGATCGGCCGCGTCGCGATGGCCTGCGAGCACCGAGATGCTCATGCCCCGCCGGGCCGCGCCGATCATGTCACTGGCCCGCGAAAGCGCAAGCCCGTCATAATAGTCCGTCGCCACGACCGACCGCGCCGCATCCTCGATTCGACCGATCCGGAACGACTCGGTAACGGCCAGGAAGACTTTCGCGGCCAGCGCCAGATCCACGTTCGCGGCACGCGACACGAGATCGATGTCGGGGACGATCTCGGCAACATCGAGAAAGGCGAGACGTCCGGCAAGATCGGCAGGTGCGCCGGCCTGCTCGAAACCGGCGAGACGCCCGTCGAGGCGCGCCCGCATGAAGGCAGGCAGGAGGTCGACCAGTACCGGCTCGAGCACGTCGCGGGCGCGGCGAAGCTCCGCCGCGCGCGCGCCGACGGTCATCGAGCGATCGCCGTTCTTGAGATCCCAGTGGGTGGCCGCATTGATCAGCCGCACGACCGCCTGGTAGAAGCCGAGTTGCGCCTCGCCGTCCACAGCGTTGTCAAGCGCGTCGATGGCGCCAAACAAAGCAGGCGTGTCGAACCCGTCCCGCACCACGGAGTACGAAGCGACGACCTCGGCCGCGCCGCATCCCGTCACGTCCTGCAGCCGGCTGACGAAGGACGGCCCGCCACGGTTGATGACATCGTTGGCGAGGACCGTCGCGATGATCTCGCGGCGCAGTCGATGGCCTTCGATCTCGGTCCGATACGCCTGCGCCATGCGGTCGGGGAAGTAGCCGAGCAGATCTCCCCTGAAATGCTCTTCGTCCGGGAGACCGCTTTCGACGATGTCGGTGAAGAGCACGATCTTGGCATAGGCAAGCAAGACACCGAGTTCGGGCCGGGTGAGCGGCTGGTCCCTGGACGCGCGATCGGCAAGCGCGGCATCGGACGGAAGCGTCTCGACCCCGCGGTCGAGCAATCCCCTTGCTTCCAGCATGGTCATGAAGCGCTTCTGGTGCGGAAGGTCGGCGAGACCCCTGCGCTCCGCGAGCGACAGGGCGAGCGTCTGGTCGTAGTTGTTGGCGAGCACGAGCCCCGCCACATCATCGGTCATCTCGGCGAGGAAGACGTTTCGGTCGGGCCGCGAGAGCGTGCCCTTCCGCATCGCCGCGGCCAGCGCGATCTTGATGTTGACCTCGACGTCGGAGGAATTCACGCCGCCGGAATTGTCGATCGCGTCTGAATTGCAGCGGCCGCCGTTCAGGCCGTACTCGATGCGCGCCCGCTGCGTCATGCCGAGGTTGGCGCCTTCGCCGACCACCTTTGCGCCGACGCTTGGAGCGGTGACGCGGATGGCGTCGTTGGCGCGGTCGCCGACGTCCTGGTTGCTCTCCGACGTCGCTCGGACATAGGTGCCGATGCCGCCAAACCAGAGGAGATCGACAGGCGCCTTCAGGATGGCGTTCATGATTTCGGTCGGCGAAGCGATGGTCTTGCCAAGACCGATCGCCCGGGCCGCGGCTTCGGACAGGGTGACGGACTTCTGCGAGCGCGGGAAGACGCCCCCGCCGGCGGAGATCGCCGAGCGGTCGTAGTCCTGCCAGCTCGAGCGCGGTAGCGAGAACATCCGCTCGCGCTCGGCGAAGGACGCGGCTGCATCAGGGTCGGGATCGATGAAGATGTCGCGGTGATCGAAAGCGGCGACGAGTCGGATCTGCTTCGACAGCAGCATGCCGTTGCCGAACACGTCGCCCGACATGTCGCCGACGCCGACGACCGTGAAGGGCTCCGTCTGGATATCGCGGTTCATTTCGCGGAAGTGCCGCTTGACCGCCTCCCAGGCGCCCCGCGCGGTAATGCCCATCTTCTTGTGGTCATAGCCCGCCGAGCCGCCCGAGGCGAAGGCGTCGTCGAGCCAGAAATCATGCGCCTGGCTGATCGCGTTGGCCGTGTCGGAGAAAGTCGCAGTGCCCTTGTCGGCCGCCACGACGAAGTATGGATCGTCGACGTCGTGCCGCACGACGCCCTCCGGTGGGATCACCCTGTCGACGTCGAGATTGTCGGTGATCGACAGCAGCGACGAGACGAAGTTGACATAGGCCTCCTTGCCCGCCTCGAACACCGCGTCGCGCGAGCCGCCGGCCGGTAGTTGCTTGGGATAGAAGCCCCCCTTGGCGCCGACCGGCACGATGACGGCGTTCTTGACCTGCTGCGCCTTGACCAGTCCCAGCACCTCGGTGCGGTAGTCCTGGGCCCGGTCGGACCAGCGCAGCCCGCCGCGGGCGACCGGACCGAAGCGCAGGTGCACGCCCTCGACCTCCGGCCCGTAGACGAAGATCTCCCGCCAGGGTTTCGGGTCGGGAAGGCCGCTGAGCATCCCCGAATCGAGCTTGAAGGCGAGCGAGCGAGCCTTCCCCGGCTCCTGCGGCTTGAATGCATTGGTGCGCAGCGTAGCCTGGATCAGGTTCAGGAAGCGGCGGATGATCGTGTCGTCGTCGAGCACGGGCACGTCGTCGAGCGCGGCTTGGATTCGGTGCTCGAGTTCCTGCTGGTCGTGGGCCGACGCGTTTTTTGGGGTCGCCGGGTCGAACCGCGCGATGAACAGCGCAAACAGGTCGCGCGCGATGGCCGGGTAGCGGTTGAGCACGGCCGCCACGAAATCCTGGCTCTGCGGGATTCCGGCCTGCTGGAGGTAGCGCCCGTACGCCCGCAGGATGACGATCTCGCGCGCCCTCAGGCCCGCCGTCTGGACGAGCCCGTTGTAGCCGTCATTGTCGGCCTGGCCGTTCCAGACGGACAGGAAGACATCCTCGTACAACGCTCCGTCGGTGACGAGCGCGACCGGCTTTCCATAGGCGCTTTCGAGCTCCATGTCGTGAATGAAGACGGTTCCGCCCTCGCCGGTCTCGAAAGTCCGCTCCGAAATGACCCGGAAGCCCATGTTCTCGAGCAGCGGCACGCGTTTCGACAAGGAAACGGCCGAGCCGTGGTGATAGATCTTCAGCGCCGCTCTTTCGGCCGGCTGATCCGCGCGGCGGTAGAAGTCGATGGCGATCGGGCTGTTCGTCGAAAGCTTCGCGATCCGCCGCGCATCGGCGATCGCCTCGCTCGGCGAGAACGAGTTGCGATAGGCTTCAGGAAGAAGCCTGGCCATGTCGGCGAGCGCCGGATCCTCGCCAGCGTCGATCACCGCTTCGCGGAAGGTGTCCTCCCAGGTGCGGATGATGTCGCGAATGGCGTCCTCGATCCGCTCGGCGGGAATGGCTGGCGTCTTGCCGCCCGAACGCCCGATGATGAAATGGACGCGGGCAAGGGACCCTTCCGGGAACGCGGGATAATAGGCCGACAGGCGTCCCTGGAAGACCGTCTTCAGATGGTCGCCGATCTCCTGCCGCACACGCGAATCATAACGGTCGCGGGGGACGAAGACGATGACCGAAACGAATCGGTCGAATTGGTCGACGCGCACCAGGACGCGCACACGGGGACGCTCGCCGAGCGCAAGCACGGCCATCGCGTGTTTCCGGAGCAACGCGGCGTCCATCTGGAACAGTTCGTCGCGCGGATAGGATTCCAGCACGTTGATCAGCGCCTTGCCGGAATGGTCGGCCTTGTCGAAGCCTGATTTCGTAAGAACGGCCTCGGCCTTCGAGCGCAGATAAGGGATGTTGAGCACGGAACGCGTGTAGGCCGTCGAGGTGAACAGGCCGACGATCCGGAGTTCTCCCGACAGCTTGCCTTCGGCGTCGAAGGTCTTGACCCCGACATAATCGAGATAGGCACGACGATGGACGAGCGAGCGAGCATTGGCCTTGGCCACGATCAGAGGCTCGGGCCCGTTGAGGAACTCGAGGATCTCCGGGGTCGTGATCGAGGTCTGGGTCCTGCCGCGCAGCACGCGCAGTTCGGGATCGGACAGGATGCCGAGGCCGCGCTGGTCCGTCCGCTCGAGTTCGCCCGACGGACCCTCCCCCACGAAGCGGTAGCTGCGCATGCCCAGGAAGGTGAAGTTGTTGTCCCGCAGCCATTCCAGGAATGCGATCGCCTCGGTGACGGCGCCTTTCTCGAGGGGGACCGGAAGGTAGCGGTAGTCCGAGATGGTGTGCTCGAGCCGGGCAAGCATCGGCTTCCAGTCGTGGACGGCTGCGCGGACGTGCGCGAGCACGCGCGAAAGCCGATCGCGCAGCGCGTCCGCCTCCTCGTTCGTCATCGGCGGTACGTGAACCTGGATGACGCTGAGCCGGTCGCCCTTCGACCGGGCCGAATCGCCCGCGATCACGTTCGCGCCCTCCTCGCCATGCGAGACGACCATGACGGGATGGGCAACGAAGAGCGGTTCGACCCCGCCCTCGGAGATCTCGCCCATCACCGAATCGAACAGGAAGGGCATGTTGTCGTTGACGAGGGTTATCACGGTGACCGGGCGCGCTCCACGCTCCACGCCGCTGTCGGTTTCGATCGAGACCAGGCTCTCGCCCTTGCGATGACGAAGCACCGCCTCGTGGGCGAGCGCCGCCGCCTTTCGCAGCATCGCGTCGTCATAGCCGGCGAGATCCTCGGCGGATGCGCGCGACAGGAGAAGCTTCGCGAACGTCCGGCCGGCCTCGCCATCGGCGGTCTGCATGCTGCTCGTCCCCTCGGCCATTCTTCCCTCCCCTGGGATTTTTCCGGTATCGTATCAGGATCGGAAGCGTTTACGACCCCGCCGATGATCCGGACGGGGCGACATTGACCGGGAGGAATGAAATCATCATGACGGACAAGATCACGGCGCTCGACCTCGCTCCGGCCGAGGACCTGAGCGAACCGACCCGGGCCTATTTCGCCAAATGCGAGGAAAAGCTCGGAATGGTGCCGAACGTGCTCCGGGCCTATGCCTTCGACGAGAAGAAGCTGCGCGCCTTCACCGACATGTACAACGACCTGATGCTCGGACTGTCGGGCCTGAGCAAGCTCGAGCGCGAGATGATCGCGGTCGCGGTATCCTCGGTGAACCACTGCTACTACTGCCTGACGGCGCATGGCGCCGCCGTGCGCCAGCTTTCGGGCGATCCGAAGCTCGGCGAGATGATGGTGATGAACTACCGCGCCGCCGAGCTGTCCGCGCGCCAGAAGGCGATGCTCGACTTCGCCGTCAAGCTCACCGAAACCCCCGACAGGATGGACGAGGCCGATCGCCAGGCCCTGCGCGAGGTGGGCTTCACCGACCGCGACATCTGGGACGTCGCCTCCACCGCCGCCTTCTTCAACATGTCGAACCGCATGGCCGCCGCCGTCGACATGCGGCCCAACGACGAGTACCACGCCATGGCCCGGTGAACCGTCCACCGCGCGAAATCCAGCAGGACCATGCTTTCGATGAAACTCTACCGCTTCCTCACCGGGCCCGACGATTCGAGCTTCTGCCACAAGGTCACGGCCGCCCTGAACAAGGGCTGGCTGCTGCAGGGCGGGCCGACCTATGCCTATGATTCCGAGACGAAGACGATGCGCTGCGGCCAGGCCGTGGTGAAGGAGATCGAGGGCGTCGACTACGAGCCCGGCATCAAGCTCGGCGAGTATTGAGCCGACATTCTGCTCACGGCGCGGCTTCCTCGATGCGCGCCATGTCCTCGTCCGACAGGCCGAAATGGTGGCCGATCTCGTGGATCAGCACGTGGGTGACGATGTCGCCCAGCGTCTCCTCGTTCTCGGCCCAGTAGTCGAGGATCGCGCGACGGTAGAGCGTGACGCGGTTGGGCCCTTCGCCCGTGGCGGGGTTCCAGCGTTCGGCGATGCCGCGTCCCTCGAACAGGCCCAGCAGGTCGAAGGGCGTTTCCAGCGACAGATCGTCCATGATTTCCTCGTCGGGAAATTCGGCGATCTGGATGACGATCTCGCCTGTGAGCGTGCGGAAATCCTCCGGCAGGTGGGCATAGGCTTCCAGCGCGAGCAACTCGATTTCGTCCACCGAGGGCGAGAGCTGGTCGTGCCATGATCGGGTCTGATAGATGCGTGCCATGTCTTGTCCTTTGGCGGGCATATAGCCGTTCGTCGCCCGTGATGCGAGGGGCGGCGTCGAAGACGCGAAACGCAGGGTAAGGCGTCCTAGGAATAAATTCAGCCGAGGCGTGCTTGACTCTTGTTCGGCCCTCTGGAATCCATAGGAACATAACAGGAACGGATTGCAGGAGCAGGCCATGGCGACCATCGCCACGGCGCGGGAAACCCTTTTTGCCTTGCGTCGGCAAATCGCCAGGATCGAGGGAACGCCAGCCGAAAGACTGGAGATCCCTCCGACCGACCCCGCGTCTGATGCTGGCGTCGTGCTGCGCGAGGGCGGCGTTACGCTGCGCCACGGCGTCCATGCAGGCGGCGTTCTGGCGACCGGGGCCGACGCTTTCGACGCAGCCCTCGGCGGCGGGCTGCCGCGCGCCGCGCTGACGGAGATTCACGGCGCGGAAATCCGTGACGCGGGAACGGTTTCGGGCTTCGCGCTGGGGCTGGCGGCGCTGGCGCTCTCTTCCGGCCTGCCGCTCCTGTGGATCGCCGCGGCCGACACGCATCGCGAAGCCGGCGCACCTTACGCGCCCGGCCTCTTATCCCGCTTCGGCATTCCGCCCGAACGCCTGCTCTTTTGCGAGACGGTCAGGCTGGACGACGCGCTCTGGGTGGCCGACGAGGCCGCGCGACTGTCGTCCATCGGGATGGTGCTTTTCGAATTGCGCGGCCAGGCCCGGCGGCTCGACCTGACGGCGACGCGGCGGCTGCATTTTCGCGCGCGCGACGCCGGCCGGCCGGTGCTCCTCCTGCGCCATTCCGCGCCGGTGGAAGCCACCGCCGCGCCCGTGCGCCTCCTCGTTTCCCCCGCCGCCGCGGGCTTGCGCTCCACCGTATCGGGGCCGCTTGCCGGATCGATCGGACCGCCCGCCTTCGGCGTCGTCCTCGACAAGAGCCGGACGGGCGCGTCCGGCAGGTTCGAACTGGAATGGAACGCCCATGACCGCACTTTCCGGCACAGACGGCCAGAGGATCCTGTCACTCTGGTTCCCCTATCTTCAAACCGAGGGCATCTGGCGGCGCCGGCTTGGCCGCGCCTGGCGCTCGACGCCGGCGACGCGGCGCCCGCCGCTGGTCATCAGCCGGCGCGAGAAGAACGCGCAGCGGATCGCCGCCCTCGACGAACAGGCTGAGGCGCTCAGGCTGAGGCGCGGCATGGGCATCGCCGACGCGCGCGCGATGCATCCCTCGCTCGAGGTGGTCGAGGCCGATCCCGTGGCCGAGGAACGGCTTCTCGAGGGCCTGGCCGACTGGTGCGACCGCTACACGCCGCTGGTCGCGCTCGACGGCCGGAACGGGCTTCACCTCGACATCACCGGCTGCGCCCACCTCTTCGGCGGCGAGCGGGCGATGCTGGAGGATCTCCTGAGGCGCTTGGAAGAACAGGGCTTCTGCGCCCGCGCGGCGATCGCCTCGACCGCCGGAGCCGCCTGGGCCGCCGCGCACTTCGCACGCGGCGTCATCCTGGAGGCGGGCGGGGAGGCTGCGTTCCTGCGCGCCCTGCCATTGTCGGCATTGCGGCTCGACGCCCCCATCTGCGCCGGCTTGGAGAGCGTCGGCCTTCGCACGGTGGGCGCGATTCTGGATGCGCCGCGCGCGCCGCTGGCCCGCCGCTTCGGCCGCCTGCCGCTCACCCGCCTCGACCAGGCGCTGGGCCGGGCCGAGGAAGCGCTCTCGCCGCGCCTGCCGGTCGCGGCTCTTTCCGTGGAGCGGGCGCTGGCCGAACCCGTGCAGCGCATGGAGGACATCGAGGAACTCGTCTTCATGCTGGCAAGCACCGCGCGCGCCAGCCTGGAGGCGCGCTGCGAGGGCGCCAAGCTCATCGAACTGGCGCTCTTCAGGGTCGATGGTGCAGTCAGCCGGGTTTGCGTCGGCGCCTCGCGGCCGATGCGCGACCCGCGCCTGATCCAGCGCCTGTTTCGCGAACGGCTCGCCGCCACCACGATCGACGCGGGCTTCGGCTTCGACCTCGTGCGGCTGAACATGCGCGAGAGCGCCCGCTTCGATGCCAGGCAGGGCGACCTCGCCGCCGACCGTGCAGTCGACGAGGAGGATCTGGCCCTCTTCGCCGACCGCATCTGCGCCCGTCTCGGCCGCGCGGCGATCAGCCGCCCGGTGCTGCGTGAAAGCCACCTTCCCGAGCGCGCCATGAGGCTCGTTCCCTTCGCGGACGCACCGCCCGCGGCCGGTCCGCCCCAGCGATCCGCCCGGCTGGAAGAACGCGAGCGCCCGATCCGTCTCCTGCGCCGGCCCGAACCGGTCGAGGCTTCGGCGGAAGTGCCGGACGGGCCGCCTTTCTCCTTCCGCTGGCGCCGCACGCTCTACCGCGTCGCGCGCGCCGAGGGGCCGGAACGCATCGCACCGGAATGGTGGCTGACGAACCACGAAGCACGCACACGTGACTATTTCCGCGTCGAGGACACCGCAGGACGCCGCTTCTGGCTCTGCCGCGAAGGCCTCTATGACGGGACGCCGGTGACGCCGCGCTGGTTCCTGCACGGGCTGTTCGCATGACGGCTGCGATCGACCCGGCGGCCGACGGGCCTGCCTATGCCGAATTCGCCGTGCAGTCGAACTTCTCCTTCCTGCGCGGCGCCTCGGCGCCGGAGGAGCAGGTGGTCATGGCCAGGCGGCTCGGCATCGCCGCGTTCGGGCTCGCGGATCGCAACACGGTGGCGGGCGTCGTGCGCGCCTGGAAGATGGCGCAGAAGGAAGGCCTGCCCTACCATCCCGGCGCCAGGCTGGTCTTTTCCGACGGCACGCCGGACATGCTCGCCTATCCGCGCGACCGCGAGGGCTGGGGTCATCTCTGCCGGATGCTGACGGAAGCAAACGAGGCCGGCGTCAAGGGCGAACCCGACCTGAGGCTCGACGGCCTGATGAACTGGGGCGATGCCATGTCGCTCGCCGTGCTGCCACCGCTCGAGCCATATGGTGCTGACCTCGAACTCCTGCGCCGGCTAAGGGAGCGGTTCGGCCGAGCCGTTCGCGTCGCCGTGGCGCCGGCCTTCGACGGCAACGACCGCTGGCGCCTGGAGCAGGCGGCCCGGCTCGCCGAGGCGGCTGGCCTGCCGCTGATGGCGGTCGGCGACGCGCTCTACCATGAGCCTGGACGACGGCCCTTGCAGGACGTCGTCACCGCCATACGGATCGGAACACCGGTGGCTCAGGCCGGCTTCGAGCTCCGCGCCCATGCCGAACGGCACCTGAAGCCGCCGCGGGAGATGGCCAGGCTGTTTCGCCGTCACCCGGAGGCGCTGGCCGAGACGCTCCGCTTCGCCGGCGAGCTTGCCTTCTCGCTGTCGGAACTGCGCTACAACTATCCCGACGAGGCGACGCGCGACGGCGCAACCCCTCAGGAAGAGCTCGCCCGGCTGACCTGGGAAGGCGCGGCGCGGCGCTATCCCGGCGGCGTTCCGGAGCGGGTCGCCGGCATCATTCGTCACGAGCTCGCCGTGGTCGAGCAACTGAATTACGCCCGCTACTTCCTCACGGTCCACGACATCGTCCAGTTCGCACGCAGGCAGGGAATTCTTTGCCAGGGGCGTGGATCGGCAGCCAATTCCATCATCTGCTACTGCATCGGCATCACCGATGTCGGGCCGGAGATCATGGACCTCCTTTTCGAGCGTTTCATCTCGCCCGAGCGCAACGAACCGCCCGACATCGACGTCGACTTTGAGCACGACCGCCGCGACGAGGTGATCGCCTACATCTACGAGAAGTACAGCGCCAGGCGCACCGCGCTCGCCGCATCGGTGGTCACCTATCGGGGTCGTTCGGCGTTGCGCGAGACCGCCGGGGCGCTTGGTCTGTCGGAGGACGTGATGGCGGCGCTGTCCGGCTCGATCTGGGGCTGGTCGACCGCCGGTCTTGGCAGCGAGGAGGCGAAGGCGGCCGGGTTGGACATGGACGAGCCGCTGACGCGCCATCTCGTCGACCGTGCCAACGAGATCCTGGGCTTCCCGCGCCATCTCTCGCAGCATGTCGGCGGCTTCGTCATCACCCGCGACCGGCTCGACGAGATCGTGCCCATCGTCAGGACGGCGATGGAGGAACGCCGGATGGTCGAGTGGGACAAGGACGATCTCGACGCGGTCGGCATCCTCAAGGTCGACATTCTGGCGCTCGGAATGCTGTCGTGCCTGCGCCGCGCCTTCGACCTCCTCGCGCTACACTATTCTCGGGAGCATCCGCAGCGCCTGACCCTGGCGACCATTCCGAAGGAAGACTCGCGCGTCTACGACATGATCTGCCGGGCCGACACGATCGGTGTCTTCCAGATCGAGAGCCGCGCCCAGATGACCATGCTGCCGCGGCTCAGGCCCCGCGCCTTCTACGACCTCGTCATCGAAGTGGCGATCGTGCGGCCGGGGCCGATCCAGGGCGACATGGTGCATCCCTATCTGCGCCGGCGACAGGGTCTCGAGGAACCGGAATATCCGCGACCCGAACTTCGGGCCGTGCTGGAACGCACGCTGGGCGTGCCGCTGTTCCAGGAACAGGCGATGAAGATCGCCATCGTCGCCGGCGGCTTCACGCCCGGCGAGGCCGACCAGCTGCGCCGCGCCATGGCGACCTTCAGGCGGGTCGGCACGATCGGCACGCTGCGCCGGAAGATGATCGAGGGCATGGTGTCGCGCGGCTACGAGCGCGACTTCGCCGAGCGCTGCTTCAAGCAGATCGAAGGCTTCGGCGAGTACGGCTTCCCGGAGAGCCACGCCGCGTCCTTCGCCCTGCTGGTCTATGCCTCGTGCTGGTTCAAGACATTCTATCCCGACGTCTTCTGCGCCGCGATCCTCAACTCGCAGCCGATGGGCTTCTATGCGCCCTCGCAGCTGGTTCGCGACGCGCGCGAGCATGGCGTCGAGGTTCGCGAGCCCGACATCAACCACTCCTGCTGGGACGGCTCGCTGGAGGAAGCGCCTTTCGACACGGCCCGCATCGCGTCCCGGCACCGCGAGATGCGGGGCGTCATCCGAACCCGCCACGCAGTGCGGCTCGGCCTCCGGCAGATCAAGGGCTTGCGGCAGGACGAGTTGCAACGGCTGGTGGAGCGACGGGGGGCGGGCTACGATTCAGTGCGCGATCTGTGGCTGCGCACCGGCCTGCCCCGCTCGACGCTGGAGCGGCTCGCGCGAGCCGATGCGTTCCGCTCGCTCGGGCTCGACCGGCGCGACGCGCTCTGGGCGGTCCAAGGTCTCGACGACACGAAGGCCGACGGCTTCCTGCCGTTGCTCGATGACCCCGCGCTGAAGCTCGCCGAGCTCGAGCCGGAGATGCGGCTGCCCGCCATGCCGCTCGGCGAGCATGTCATCCACGACTACCGCACGCTGTCCCTGTCGCTGAAGGCGCATCCCGTCTCGTTCCTGCGCCGAATTCTTGCCGCGGAGCGAGTATTCGAAAATGCCTCGCTCGAAACCCTGCGCAGTGGCGCACGCGTCTCTGTCTGCGGTCTGGTGCTGGTACGGCAGCGGCCGGGCTCGGCCAAGGGCGTCATCTTCATGACCATCGAGGACGAGACCGGCGTGGGCAACATCATCGTCTGGCCGAAGACATTCGAGCGCTTTCGCGCCATCGTCATCGGCGCGCGCCTGGTCCGGGTGCGCGGACGTCTACAGTCCGAAGCGGGCGTCATCCACGTCGTGGCCGACACGGTGGAGGACCTCACGCCCCGTCTCGGCGAACTGTCGGAGGAAGCGCACCTGATCGATACGCTCGCCAATGCCGACGAGGTTCGCCGTCCCGTCGTGGAACAGCGGGAGAAGGCGACGAAGGGTTCCCGGCTCGCCGCCCTCATGGAGGAGATCCCCGGCCTGCGGGAAGACTACCAGGCGCTGGCGAAGCGCTCCGGCGCGGTCATGCCGAAAGGACGCAATTTCCACTGAGCCAAGGCACGAGGAGAGTTACGAACAGGGAGTAGGGAGCTGTTCCGCTTCCACTGTTGGCACAAGCGTTCGGTCGCCGTCGAACCAGCCTCACCGCGCCTCGGTTTCCGGCGGATCGTCGCGCAGGGAACGCGCTTCGGAGGGCAGCATGATGGGAATGCCGTCCCGCACGGGGTAGGCGAGTCTGGCGCTCTTGGACACGAGTTCGGAGCGTGCGGCGTCAAAGACCAGCGGACCCTTGCTGATCGGGCACGCCAACAACTCGAGAAGCCTCGGATCGATGACGGCGACGCGTTCACCCTCGCCCATGCCCGGCTCCTACTGCAGGCTCGCGCCGAAGCCGTCGCCGTCGCGCGCGAGCGCCATTTCAGTGATGGCGATCAGCGTCTCAGCCCGCGTCTTCAAGTCGGGCGCCTCGAGCAGCGCCTGCTTCTCCACGGCGCCGTATGGCGCCATCATCGACAGCGCATTGACCAGCATGGCGTTCTCCGCCCGGCTGATCGACTCCCAATCGGCTTCCAGGTCATTGGCCTTCAAATAGGAACGAAACGCCTTCAAAAGCGCGTCGCGATCGACCTCCGCCGCTTCCCTTTCGAGGTCGAGGTCGCCCGCGAACACCATCATGGTGCAACGCCGGAACGGCTCCCGCGAGAAAACCTCTTCGACCATGCGGAACCGGCAGACGCCTTGCAGGGAAACGAGATAGCGACCGTCGCCCGTCTCGGTAAACGAAGTCAGGCGGCCGAGACAGCCGACCTCGCAGAGTTCCGGCTCCCCATCGGACCGCGTGCCACCGTCGAGCCGGGGTTGGATCATGCCGATCAGCCGATCGGACGAAAGCGCCGCGTCGATCATCTCGATGTAGCGCGGTTCGAAAATGTTTAGTGGCATCCGGCCACCGGGCAGCAGAAGCGCCGCCGACAGCGGAAAGACCGGCACGATGGACGGAAAATCCGTCGGGCTACGATAATGCGCGTTTCCAGCTTGCAACGGGATCAGCCTCCTGCGGGACACCCCTAGGATCTGGAACGTGAAATCCGGACGGCAATGCCCTGATCAAGATAGTCGCACGTCCAGCCTCAGGAGAACAGGACCGACGACAACCGCCGCCTCGCCGACAGCGTCGCCGGGTCGGTCATTCCCCAAGCCTCGAAGAACTTCAGCAGCTGAGCTCGCGCGCCGTCATCCCGCCAGCTTCGATCCGCCTTGATGATGTACAACAGGCTTTCGGCGGCTTCCGCGCGCAGCCCCTGCGCGTTCTGGATCAAGGCGAGGTCGAAACGCGCCTCGTGGTCGCCGGGATCCTGCGACAACCGGTGCGTCAGTTCGCGCGGGTCGCCGAGCGCCGCCACCTCCTCCGCAAGCGCGATGCGCGTCCGCGCACTGGCCAGTTCGACCGGCTCCTTGTCCTTGACCACCGCCTCGGCCACGAGGGTCTTGGCCGATTCGAGATCACCGAGATCGACCAGCAGGCCCGCCAGCGCGCCCGACGCCACCGGATGACCGGGCGCGGCCTGGAGGATACTGCCATAGATCGCGCCAGCGGTCTCGAGGTCGCCGGCCTGCATCGCGGCCGCTGCGTCGGCCAGCGCCTCCCCGATGGGATCGGCCGCCTCGCCGCCGACCTTCTTGATGAATGCCTTGACCTGGCTTTCGGGCAGGGCGCCCATGAAACCGTCGAGCGGACGTCCGTCGCGAAACGCGATAACGGCCGGGATCGACTGGATGCCGAGTTGCCCGGCGACCGCGGGATGGTCGTCGATGTTCATCTTGACGAGCTTGACCGCGCCGCCAGCCTCACGAACCGCCTTTTCGAGCACCGGCGTGAGCTGCTTGCATGGCCCGCACCAGGGCGCCCAGAAATCGACCAGAACGGTCTGGTTGCGGGACTCCTGAATGACGTCGGCTGCGAAGCCCGCCGTGGTCGTGTCCTTGATCAGGTCGCCGGCAGGCCTGGCCGGCGCGGAAGGCTCCGCTCCGAAACTGACTTCGGTGTTGTATCCGCCGTTGGGTCCGGCGAAGGGATTGTCCCTGTTGGTCATGTCTCAGGCTTTCCGATTCTCAGTCGAGGCCGACGTCATGTGGCGATGCGGCGGCAAGGTTCAAGACCAGAGGCGCGTGACCCGTCGCTTCCGCAAAGCGGATGAGATCGCGGTTGGCGATCGTCGTCGTCGCCTCGTTTGTCAGCGGATGGCAGTTCACGATTTCATTCTGCATCAAGGCGGCGTCGAGGACCAGTGTAACAAGTCCGCCAACGTCATTGATGACGCCAAGCGCCGTGACCGCGCCAGGCTGAACGCCAAGCAAGTCCATCAGCGCCTCGGGCTTGCCGAAGGAAACGCGGCCCGAGGCGCCGATCGTCTGGTGAACGCTCTTCAAGTCGACCTCGGCCTCTTCCCCGACCGTCAGCAGGAAGTAGCGACCCTTCTTGTCCTTGACGAAAAGGTTCTTGGTGTGAGCGCCCGCGATTTCGCCGCGCAGCGCCTGTGACTGCTCGACGGTGTAGAGAGGCGGGTGATCCACCGTCTTCGTCTCGATCCCGAGGTCCTCAAGATAGGACATCAGGTCCGCGCGCGTCCTCGCCATGATTCGCGCCCCTTCGGTTGCTGGCTCCGTCTAGGCGAAGCGCGGCGTATCGGCAAGCGGGAGCGGCGCTGCTTCGATCTCACCTGAAGTGGCAGCTCACCGTTCCATGGGCGCCGAAATCGGCGACGATCGTATCTCCATGTCGCGCCTCGATCGGCCGGATGAAGGAACCTGCGAGCACCACCTGCCCCGCCTCGATCCGGTCGCCGTAAGCGGCAAGTCGGTTGGCAAGCCATGCGATGCCGCGCGCCGGGTTGTTGAGCACTCCGGCGCCAAGGCCGGTCTCCTCGACCTCGGCGTTGCGCGACACGATGGCCCCCATCCAGCGCAGGTCGACGTCGTCCGGCCGCACGGCGCGGCCGCCAAGCACGAGGCCGGCATTGGCGGCGTTGTCGGATACCGTATCCACGATCGTCCGCGCCTTCCCCGTCCCCGGATCGGTCCGCAGAATGCGGGTATCGAGGATTTCCAGCGAAGGGGTTACGTAGGCTGTCGCCGCGAGCACGTCGAAGAGGGTAACGCCCGGACCAGTCAGCGGCGCCTTCATGATGAAGGCCAATTCGGCCTCGATGCGCGGCTGGATGAAACGATCCGGTTCGATCGTCGCGCCATCCTCGAACAGCATGTCGTCCAGCAGGACACCTGAATCGGGCGTGTCGATGGCCAGCGCCTGTTGCATGGCCTTGGAGGTGAGCCCGATCTTCCAGCCGATCACGCGCTTGCCTGCCGTACGCTTGCGGGCGATGAAGGCGGCCTGCACCGCGTAGGCCTCATCGATCGTCATGCCAGGATGCGCCAACGACAGCAGACCGATCTGCATGCGCGTCCTCTCGGCTGTCTCCAGCCGTTCCGCCGCCGCGGCGATCTCTGCCTGCGAAAGCATCAGGCAACCTCGTCGCGAACGTCGTTTTGCAGAATGCCGAGGCCGTCGGCTTCGACCTCCACCACATCGCCGGGCTTCAGCCACACAGGCGGATCGAGCCGCGCACCCGCGCCGGTCGGCGTCCCCGTGACGATGACATCGCCCGGTACGAGCGTCGTGAATGTCGAGACGTAGGAAATGATCTTGCTGAAGGAAAAGATCATGCGGCTCGTCCGGTCGTGCTGCCGGACCTCGCCGTTCACCCGCGTCTCCAACGCAATGTCGGAAATCTGCGCCTCGTCGACATACGGAGTCAGCCACGGACCGAGCGCACCCGTTCCGTCGAAGTTCTTGCCCTGAGTGACGTTGAACTTCGCATGCCGTACCCAGTCACGGATCGTGCCTTCATTGCAAAGCGTCAGTCCCGCGACATGGTCGAGCGCGCGGGCTTCGGGGATGCGCCGACCGGACGTACCGATGACGAGCGCAATCTCGCCTTCATAGTCGAGCTGGAGTGATTCGGGCGGCCTGTTCAACGGCTGGCGGTGGCCGGCGAAAGAACGCGGAAAGCGAACGAACAGCGAGGGATTGCCGGGCGCTGGCTGCCCGTCCTTGTACTCCTCGTTGCGGTCCGGATAGTTGACCCCCACGCAGATGATCTTTTCCGGCTGCGGGATGGGGATGTCGTAGACGATCTCGCTCGCCGGGATATCCGGCTCGTGCCCCGCGCATTCCTCGGCAAGGCCGGCCAACGCATGGGCGGCTACGACCTCGCGAAGGCTTGGCCAGCGATGGCCGTAGCGCTGCGAAAGGTCGATCACGCCGAGATCTGTCTCGATCCCCCATCCGGGACGATCCTTGCGTTTATAGCTGACGAACCGCGTCTGCACGCTCATGCCCTGGTTCTCCTCCCTTTCACGGCACACGTCGCCGTAGCCACCTTCAGGGAGCCACGATTGGCTGCGCCGTCAGGGTTGGCTCGCCGATTTCGGTGTCGGCAAAGGCGGTACCTTCCTCGAACCAACTCTTCGGCGCGGGCGCGCCCCACAAGGTCTGCCGTTGCGGATCCTTCAGGTCCCAACGGATCGGCTCGTGGTCGGGATCGATCGTCAGGTAGTCGGAGCAGTAGATCTCGACGCGGTGACCGTCCGGATCGCGGATATAAAGGAAGAATGCGTTGGAAATGCCATGTCGTCCAGGCCCGCGCTCGATATTGGCGAGGTAGCCGGTCGTCGACATCAGGTCGAGCAGGTCGATGATGTTGAGCGGCGTCGGCACCCAGAACGCGACGTGGTGCAGGCGTGGTCCACGACCGTTGGTAAACGCCATGTCGTGCACGCCGCCCTTGCGGTGCATCCAAGCGGCCCAGAGCCGCTTTGTTTCCTCGTCTTCGGTGTATTCCGTTACCCGGAACCCGATGTCGTTGTAGAAGGCGACCGACGTGTCGACATTGGTCGAAAAGCAGTTGAAATGGTCGATCCGCAACGGCTTGACGCCCTTGTAGAGCGCATATTTCTGGTGGATTGGCGCCAGCCTCTCCATCGTTGCATAGAATTCGAGCGGAATGCCCTGCGGGTCACGCGTTCGCAGCGTCCGGTCCTGCCAGGGGCGCTCGACCCATTCCACTGCGTGACCGAGGGCCGACAGCCAGGCATACGCCTTGTCGAGATCCTCCTCCGCATAGACCTTGAAGGCAAGATGCCCAGCGGATGGGCGATCCGCCTTGCGCAGGACGACGCAGTGATGGTTTCGCTCTTCCATCGCCCGCAGCGTCAGCAACCCGTCGTCTTCGTGCGTCACCTGCAATCCGAGCGTATCGACCCAGAATGCCCTGGATCGGGCGAGGTCGGTGACATGCAACTCCAGATGGCTCAACCGGACGATGTGGAACGGCGGATAGAGATTGGGGGCCGGCAGCGACATGGGTTTCCTCCCGTTCTATTGCGGAGCTCAGTCTAGGAGGCCGTGCCGCCGCGGGTCTTGATTTCGATCATCCCGATCAGCCACCGAGCCTGGGGATCGAGTGCGCGCCGGTAGCAAAGGCAACGTTCTTGGTTTCCATGTAGAAATCGAACGACCAGTCTCCGCCGTCGCGGCCGATGCCCGAACTCTTGACGCCGCCGAAGGGCGTCGGAAGATGCCGCACGTTCTCCGAATTCACCCAGATCATGCCGGCCTGCAGCCCATCCGAGAAGCGGAAGGCGCGGGTGACGTCGGACGTCCAGAGATACCCGGTCAGGCCGTACTGGACGTCGTTGGCGAGCGCAAGCGCCTCGGCTTCGTCGCGGAACGGCATGGCGGTGAGGACGGGACCGAAAATTTCTTCCTGGGCGATCCTCATGTCGTTGCGGGCGTTGGTGAACAACGTCGGTTCGACATAACAACCCTTGGCCAGGGCGCCAGCGGTCGCCTTCGCGCCCCCTGTGGCGATGGTCGCGCCTTCGCGCCGCGCCGCATCGACATAGGACAACACTTTTTTCTCGTGCTCCGGATGAATCAGAGGGCCGATGACGGTCTTCGGGTCGAGCGGATGGCCGATCGGGATACGTTTCGCCTTTTCTGCGACCTTTGCGGTAAATGCCTCGTAGATACTTTCCTCGACCAGCAGCCTAGACGACGACGTGCATCGTTCACCGTTGAGCGAGTAGATCATGAAGACGGCCGCGTCGACCGCGCGGTCGAGATCGGCATCGGCAAAGACGACGACCGGATTCTTGCCACCGAGTTCGAAATGCACGCGCTTCAGCGTGTCGGCGCCCTGCTTCATGATCAGCGAACCGGTGCGGCTTTCGCCGACGAAGCCGATCGCCTTGATGGCGGGGTGTTCGGTCAGGGCCCGGCCGGCGTCTTCCCCGAAACCGTTGACGAGGTTCCAGACGCCCTTCGGCAGCCCGGCCTCTTCCGCGATTTCGACGAGCAGCCGCGCCGACAGCGGCGACAGTTCCGCGGGCTTGTGGACGACCGTGCAGCCGGCCGCGAGCGCAGGCGCGATCTTCCAGGTCGAGAGCATGAACGGCGTGTTCCATGGCGTGATGATCCCCACCGGGCCGATCGGTACGCGGGTCGTCATGTTCACCTGGTCAGGCGCCCTCAGCGCGCGGCCGTCACGGGCCTCCGGTGCGCGATCGGCGAAGAAGCGGAAGTTCTCCGCGCCACGAAGCGCCGCCTTCGACATGAACTTGAGCGCCTGGCCCGTATCCATGCATTCGACGAAGGCGATTTCCTCCGCCCGCGCAACGATCGCATCGGCGATCGCATGCAGGAGGGCTTTGCGCGCCTCCCCGCTCATGGCGGCCCAGGCCGGAAAGGCGGCCTTTGCCGCCTTCGCCGCGCGGTCGACATCTTCCTGTTTCCCGCGGGCCACGGCGGCGATGGGAGCCATGTCGATGGGCGAGACGGTCTCGAACGTACCGCCATCGGCCGCCGCGATGCTTTCTCCGGCGATGTGATTCAGGACCCCGTCACGGCGAAACCGGGCAAGATAGGTTTCGGCCTTGGCAAGGTTGTTCGCGAGATCGGACATGGCTTTCCTATTTCGTTGCGGCCCGCAGCCGCGGATGCATGGCGTTGCGCTTCCATGAGAGAACCGGATCGATCTCGCGAATCTCGAAAGAGAGCGCGAAATAGGGCTCGGCCAGCAGCGGCGCGAGCCTGGCGGCGACCGCCTCGAAGATCGCCGAGCCAGCCCTTTCCCGATCCGCCGCGCTACGTCCGGCCCCCATTCTCAGACTCATGTCGATGAAGGCGTTCTGGGGCAGGCGGTCGGCGATCGCGTGGGCATCGCAGCGGATTGCGCGGACTCTGACGGCGCCAAGCTCGAACAAGCCACTCGCCATCATGGACTGATGCACGAGGTCGCAGAGCCCGGGCATGTCCACCTTTCCCTCCAGATTGGAAGAGTATTCGATCGTGAAATGCGGCACCGCTCCCTCCCGATAATAATTAACACGTTAAATAATAGCGATCGTCTTGTCAAGCCACCACGCCCACCCGAGGAGCACCCGTGAAGCAGCCATGGTGCGCTGGCCGCATGACTTCTCTGGCCAGCGGCTGGCGGCGTGATATGGAGAGACATGGCACAGAAGAAATCCCATGAGATCGATGGCTGGCTCGCGCGACCCGATCCGGCAACGGCGATCGTGCTTGTGTACGGTCCTGATCGCGGACTGGTTTCCGAACGCGCAAGGCTTTTCGCCGGCAAGACCGGGCTCGATCTCGACGACCCGTTCGTCGTGGTGAAACTCGACGCTGGCGAGGTGGAAAGCGATCCAGGAAAATTGATCGACGAAGCCTCCACGGTTTCGATGTTCGGGGGTCGGCGACTCATTTGGTTGCGCAATGCCGGCGCACACAAGGGCATGGCGGATGCGATCAGGCTGCTCGCAGAAAATCCGCCCCAAGACGCAATTCTGCTGATCGAGGCCGGCGATCTGAAGAAGAATGCGCCGCTGCGCACAACGGTGGAAGGCGCGAAGGCCGCGATGGCCTTGCCGTGTTACGCCGACGAGACCAGGTCCATCGACCAGCTTCTGGACCAGGAACTACAAGCGGCGAAGATGATGATCACGCTCGAGGCGCGCCAGCTGGTGAAGTCGCAGGTTGGCGGCGACCGCCTCGCGAGCAGAGGCGAGATCCAGAAACTGCTGCTGTATTGTACCGGCCAGACAACGATCGAGCTCGCCGACGTCGAGGCCTCGCTGGGTGACGTCGCAAGCGTGTCGGCCGATCAGGTCGTCGACGCTCTCTTGCAAGGCAAGCTGGCGGAACTGGATGAGAAGTTGCAACGGGCCTTGGCAGCCGGGACTGCCCCTTTCCTGTTTCTCTCGACGACGATGCGGCAATTCCAGACCCTGACCGCACTGCGTGCGGATATGGAGGCAACCGGCCGCAATGCCTCCGGCGTCGTCGCAGGGGCAAGGCCGCCGGTCTTCTTCGCCAGACGATCGATTGTGGAAAACGCCCTGATGCGCTGGACGACCGATTCTCTCGCCCAAGGGTTGGAACGGTTGCAACAGACCGTATTGCTCACGCGCCGCCGGCCCGAACTCGCTGTCGAACTGACGCGTCAGACGCTACTGGCATTGGGCGTACAGTCTGCCCGGCGAGGCTCCTAGCCAAGCCGACGGCGTCACCGCCACTCGCGCCATTCAAAACCGAGGCAGCGCTTTCGGACAGCTACTGTGACTGCAGCCGACGGCAGAGATCGTCGAGCTGCTCCAGAGAGGAATAGCGGATGCGCAACTCTCCTCCCCCGCCCTTGTGATTGATAACCACCCCGAGCCCGATCGCATCGGACAGCAGTTTCTCGAGGGCCATCGTGTCGGAATCCTTTTCCTTTGACGCGTCCTTGGACTTCGGCTCAGGCGCACCTGTCGGCGCCTGTGCCTGCGCCAGCGCCTCGGCCTGACGCACCGAAAGGCCATCGGAGACGATGCGCTGCGCCAGCGCCATCGGATTGTCGGCCGTCACCAGAGTTCGGGCATGCCCCGCCGACAACACACCGTCCGTCAACATCTGCCGCACATCGGATGGAAGTTTCAACAATCTCAACGTGTTAGCGACATGGCTGCGCGACTTGCCGATCACCTGCGCGAGATCGGCCTGCGTGTAGTTGTGCTCCTCGATCAAACTCTGGTAGCCCACCGCTTCTTCGATCGGGTTGAGGTCGCTTCGCTGGACATTCTCGATGATCGCGATTTCGAGCGCGACCCGGTCGTCCACCTCACGCAGGATGACCGGGACCTGGGCGACACCAGCCTGTTGGGCCGCCCGCCAGCGCCGCTCGCCCGCGATGATTTCATAGCGGCCGCCTTGGGCAGGCCTGACGACGATGGGCTGAACGATCCCGTGTTCCTTGATCGACGAGGCAAGATCGGCGAGATCCGCCTCTGCAAAGCGGCGACGCGGATTACGCGGATTGGGCGAAATGAATTCGATGGGAACCTTGCGGTCCGAGAGGGAGGAATGCTGGGACGGGCTCACCGGCTTGTCGATCTCGCCGATGAGGGCGGCAAGTCCGCGACCGAGCCGCTTGCGGGAGAGATCTTCGCTCATTGCTCTACCTTTAACACTCTATGAAACTGACCGCATCAGGCGGCGCGAAGCCGTCGTTCGCGCCTGATGACTTCCGAGGCCAACTGGAGATAGGCTTGGCTGCCGGTGCATTTGAGGTCGTACAAGATCGCCGGCTTCCCATAGGACGGCGCTTCCGACACCCGCACATTGCGCGGTATGATTGTCTGGTAGACCTTTTCGCCCATGTGCTGCCGGACGTCTTCGACGACCTGATTGGCGAGGTTGTTCCGGCCATCATACATCGTCAACACGATGCCCTGGATTTCCAGGGCAGGATTGATCGCCGACCGGACCTCGCCAATGGTCTCCAGCAGTTGGCTCAAACCCTCCAAGGCGAAAAACTCGCATTGAAGAGGCACTAGGACGGAATCGGCAGCCGCCATGGCATTTATAGTCAGGAGGTTCAGCGACGGCGGGCAATCGATCAGGACGTAATCGAAATCGCCCGAAGTTGCGATGGGGCCTCGCAATGCTTTCCGCAGGCGCAGAGCCCGGTCGGGCGTGCCGGCGATTTCCATTTCGACTCCGAGGAGATCGAGCGTCGAAGGGACAATCGAAAGTTCGGGCACGGCGGTCTTCGTCGCGGCCTCGGCAATGGAAGCGCGTCCCGTCAGGACGTCATAGGACGAGAGATCCCGATCTTTACGATCGATACCGAGCCCAGTGCTCGCATTGCCCTGCGGATCGAGATCGACAATCAGGACCCGTTCGCCGATGGCCGCCAGCGCCGTCGCAAGGTTGATGGCGGTGGTCGTTTTGCCAACGCCACCTTTCTGATTGGCCACCGTGATGATCCGCGCACCATTGAGCATCAGAAAATCCGATCTGCTGTTCGTCAGACGCGCCGGATCCGCCTGATGTCCAGGATGACGCTTTGCGTATCCACGGCGCTGGGGTGTTCTACCAAATCGAGATTCCACATGTCACGAGCTAGTTTCACTTCGGTCCGGTAATCCCGTCCTTTATGAAACAGCGCGCGGGCGCCCGCGTCCAGCCATGGTTCGATAAGCGTGAGGAGCTCGGCGAGCGATGCCACGGCACGCGCCGTGACGATATCCGGAGCCGGCTCCTCGGCGATCACCATCTCGGCGCGCCGTGCAATGATGCGCGCGCTGGGCGCCAGTTCGCCCAGCACACTACGCAGGAACGACGCTTTCTTCCCATTCGATTCGATGAGAAGGATTGACGAATCGGGAGACTCAGCGAGCAGGATTGCGAGGATCGCCCCAGGAAATCCGCCGCCGGACCCAATGTCCGCCCATCTGTGCGCGTCCTTCGCCAAAGGCAGCAGTTGCGCGCTATCGAGAATGTGGCGCACCCAAACATCTTTGAGCGTCGATGCAGATGCGAGATTGATCCGCGCGGTCCAACGGAGGAAGGTCGTCTCGAACGCTTCGAGACGCTCATAGGTTTCACGTGAAACAGGGCCGGCAACCCTGCAAAGGTCGTCGAAGCGGCTCATCCCGACGACGCGCCTCGAACCGCACCTGCCTGCCGCACCTGAGCCGCAAGAAAGGCCAGGGCCGCCGGCGTCATTCCATCAATTCGCTGCGCCTCCGCGATCGTCGCGGGTCGACGGACGGCCAGTTTCTGCCGCAATTCGATTGATAGCCCCGCCATGGACGAGAAATCGAGTCCGGCCGGTATTTTCGTACCCTCCTCGCGCCGAACCCTTGCGATGTCGGTGTTCTGACGAACGAGATAGACAGCATATTTCGCCTCGGTCTCCAGGGGTGCGACAACGCTCGCGTCAATCGCACGCAACTCGCTCCAGATCTCCTGCAACTGCGACAGCGTGACGTCCGGCCGAGACAGCAACTCATAGGCGCTTCGGCGCACCCCATCGGCATTGACCGAAAGACCGTGGCTCCTGGCTTGGGTAGGAGTAAGCGTGCAAGCTTCCAGCATGCTTCTGGCTCGTGAAAGCGCATCTGCCTTGGAACGATAGGCCGCCACCCTTTTCGGGCTGGCGATTCCGAGGTCCATCGCGAGCGGAGTCAGCCGAAAATCGGCATTGTCGGCGCGAAGACTCAGACGGAACTCCGCCCGAGACGTGAACATGCGGTAAGGCTCGGACACCCCTCGTGTGACGAGATCGTCTATAAGGACACCGATATAGGAACTGCCGCGGCTGAAAGTCACCGGGTCCAGGCCGCCCGCCGCGCGCGCCGCATTCAGACCGGCGACAAGTCCCTGCGCCGCCGCCTCTTCATAGCCCGTCGTTCCATTGATCTGTCCCGCAAGGAACAGTCCGCCGACGCGTCGCGTCTCAAGGGTTGGTCGAAGCTCGCGCGGATCGAGGAAGTCGTACTCGATTGCATAACCCGGCTGAAGAATCTGGGCGCCGGCTAGTCCGGGAATGGTGTCGATCATGGCACGCTGTACGTCTTCAGGCATCGACGTCGAGATCCCATTCGGATAGATCGTGTCATCATCGAGGCCTTCCGGCTCCAGGAAGATCTGGTGCTCGCCACGATCGGCGAATTTCACGACCTTGTCCTCGATGGACGGGCAATATCGCGGTCCAATCCCTTCGATTCTTCCGGAATACATCGCCGAGCGTCCGAGATTGGCTTGAATCACGGCATGCGTGTCGGTGGTGGTGCGCGTCACGCCGCACTCGATCTGGCGGTTTGCAATCGAACTCGTCAGGAACGAGAAGGGTACCGGATCAGAATCCGCTGCTTGCCTTCCAACACGACTCCAGTCGATGGTCTTGCCCGCCAGTCTGGGTGGAGTGCCCGTCTTGAGGCGTCCAACAGGAAAGCCCTGCCCCCGGAACCAGGCGCCGAGCCCCAGGCTGGCCTTCTCATTCATTCGTCCCGCGGGGAAACGCCTGTCTCCGATATGGATCAGTCCCCCGAGGAACGTGCCGGTCGTTATCACGACCGCGGAACATTTGATCGCATGGCCGTCGCCGAGCTCGACTGCAACAACGCGATCGTCGTGCGCGATGATCGCCTCGATCTCGGCTTCGATCACGTCGAGATTCTCCTGGGCGAAGATCTCGTTCTGCATCGCGCGGCGGTAGAGCTTCCGGTCGGCCTGCGTTCGCGGGCCTTGCACCGCGGGACCCTTTCGCCGGTTCAAGAGGCGGAACTGAATGCCAGCGGCGTCTGCTACGCGTCCCATAAGACCGTCGAGGGCATCAATCTCCCGGACAAGATGTCCTTTCCCCAATCCGCCGATCGCGGGATTGCAGGACATAACGCCAATCGTGTCCTTTGAAAGCGTAACCAGTGCGGTGCGGGCGCCTGCGCGCGCCGAAGCTGATGCGGCCTCGCATCCGGCGTGGCCCCCGCCGACGACGACGACGTCATACGTTGTCATGCAAAACATCTCCTCGAAGAGGCCTCGGTGCTAGCGCATTGTTTCACGTGAGTCACGCCAAAGCGGACCTATACCCCCTCGGGGCGATGTCACTTGCCAATACAGAAGCGAGAGAATACCGCATCGAGGATATCCTCGACATCAATCGCACCGACGATTCGAGCGAGGTGATTCGAGGCCAGGCGCAACTGTTCGGCGGCGAGTTCGAGCGGCGCTGACTGCATATGCTGAAAGACCAACAGCGCCTGGTGCGCAGCCGTCAACTCGGCGAAATGCCGCTCCCGGAACGGTAGGACATCCGTTGTGCCGCCGGCCGCTTCCGCCGCACGCCGTGCAATTTCTTCGATCAGGCCGGATACGCCCTCGCCGGTCCTTGTCGAAATCGCAAGCCGGTCGGACAGTCTTGCTGTTTCACGTGAGTCGCGCTCCTCGACCAGATCGATCTTGGAATGCACAAGCAGGGTACGCGCGTCGATCTGAATCCCGTCGATCGCGCTTGCGCTACCGTCTTCCGACAGCACCAATACGAGATCCGCCTTGCGAGCCGCCTCCATCGCGCGCGCAATGCCTTCCCGCTCCACCGCGCCGGCATTGGACCTGAGACCCGCTGTATCGGTCAGGATTACCTTCAGACCATCGAGGTCGAGTGCAACTTCAATCAGGTCTCGCGTGGTTCCCGGTTCATTCGAGACGATAGCCGCGTCGCGGCCAGCCAACGCGTTGAGAAGGCTGGACTTTCCCGCATTCGGCGCGCCGATGATCGCGACGCGATAGCCTTCGCGGATAATTTCGCTGCGATGAAAGGCTTTGAGGTGACTGTCGATCGCGGCAGCGAGCCGGGTGACGGTTGTCCAGACCCCGGTCGAGACTAATGGCGGGATGTCCTCTTCCTCGGGGAAATCCAACTCGGCTTCGATCATCGCGCGACAGTCGGTCAGCGTGGATCGCCATCCTTCATACAGGGTCGCATTTCGGCCGCTAGAGTTCCCCAGTGCGAAGCGCCTCTGGGCGTCCGTCTCCGCCTCGACGAGATCGGCAAGCGCTTCGGCCTTCGTGAGGTCGAGCTTGCCATTTGCGAAGGCGCGCAGGGTGAACTCGCCGGCGCTAGCCAGTCGCACCCCGGCATGGCTCGCGAGTTCCCGCGAAACGGCCGCGACAACTGCTCGGCTGCCATGAAGATGGAGTTCCGCACTATCCTCGCCAGTAAAGCTCTGGGGCCCAGGAAAAACGACGACCAGTCCGCGGTCGAGAATCTCGCCGGATCGCGACCTTATCGTCCTGACTTCCATCTGCCTGAATTCGGGAAGGCTTCCCGCGAGAATCTTCACGACACGAAACGTGGCTGGCCCCGACACCCGAAGAACCGCCACGCCAGCAGGGAGCCGTCCGCTGGATAGAGCGAAAATCGTTTCGGCGTCTCCGTTCCCAGGTGACTGCCCTACAGGATCTGGTCTGCTGGTCATTGTTGGTCAAATAGCGATCAGGTTTCGTTTCGGTGCCGAATCGAACCACTGAACCTTCACATTGTCCCGGAGACGAATCGATATAGCCGATCAGGTGTTCATCGAATCGAAAAACTCCGAATTGCTCTTCGTCTGTTTCAGCTTGTCGATGAGGAATTCGATCGCGTCGGTCGTTCCCATCGGAGACAGGATGCGCCGAAGGACGAATATCTTCTGAAGATCCTGGCGCGGTACGAGCAGATCCTCCTTGCGCGTTCCGGACTTGAGGATGTCCATCGCAGGGAAGATGCGCTTGTCTGCGACCTTGCGATCGAGGACGATTTCGGAATTGCCCGTTCCCTTGAATTCCTCGAAGATCACTTCATCCATGCGGCTTCCGGTATCGATCAACGCGGTCGCGATGATCGTCAGCGAACCGCCTTCCTCGATATTGCGAGCGGCGCCGAAAAACCGCTTCGGCCGCTGCAAGGCGTTCGCATCGACACCACCCGTCAGAACCTTGCCGGACGACGGAACCACGGTGTTGTAGGCGCGACCGAGGCGGGTAATCGAGTCGAGCAGGATCACGACGTCTCGGCCGTGTTCGACGAGGCGCTTGGCCTTCTCGATGACGATCTCCGCGACCTGCACATGGCGGACCGCCGGTTCGTCGAAGGTCGATGACACGACCTCCCCCTTCACCGAGCGCTGCATGTCGGTCACTTCCTCCGGGCGTTCATCGATCAGCAGCACGATCAAAAAACATTCCGGATGATTGGAGGTGATGGAGTGGGCGATGTTCTGCAACAACACCGTCTTGCCCGTACGGGGCGGCGCGACGATCAGGCCACGCTGGCCTTTTCCGAGTGGTGCGACAAGATCGATGACACGTGGCGAGATATCCTTCGTCGTCGGATTCTCGACCTCCATCCGCAGTCGCTCGTTCGGATAGAGCGGCGTGAGGTTATCGAAATGGATCTTGTGGCGGATCTTCTCGGGGTCGTCGAAGTTGATGGTATTGACCTTCAGCAACGCGAAGTAGCGTTCGCCTTCCTTCGGGCTCCGGATCGGGCCTTCGACGGTATCGCCCGTCTTCAGCGAGAAGCGCCGGATCTGGGACGGAGAAATGTAGATGTCGTCCGGCCCGGGCAAGTAGTTCGCGTTTGCCGAACGCAGGAAGCCGAACCCGTCCTGCAGGACTTCGACCACACCGTCGCCGATGATCTCGATGTCCTGCGCCGCGAGCTTCTTCAGGATGGCGAACATGAGCTCCTGCTTGCGCATGACACTCGCGTTCTCAACCTCCAGCGATTCGGCGAACGCGATAAGGTCGGTCGGCTTCTTGTTCTTGAAGTCCTGGAGTTTCATTTCCTGCATGGAGAACAGCTCTGAAGGTAGGAGGCAAGGTACAGCGGATGCGGCGAGAGCCGGCGGCGGAGGGAAAAATTCTGCTGCGCTGTAGAGGAAGGAAGTCGGTCTTTTAAACTCGACCGGGCCTTAGTGCAAGGTGGCTTTTCCGTCGCTTCAAAACGGTTTCACGATCACGAGAACGACGATCAGGATCATCAAGATCGTAGGCCCCTCGTTCATCAACCGCCAGTGACGCGCCGGTTTCGTGTTCCGGTCCTCGGAAAACCGTCGAACGGCCGCCGAGAAATAACCATGAAACCCGGACAGAATCAAAACCAATGCAATCTTGGCATGAAGCCAACCAGGCTGGAACGAGAAGCCTTCCCAGGCAAGCCAGAGACCGACGGCCCAAGTGACCGTCATTGCCGGGTTTATGATCACCCTGAGCAGACGCTGCTCCATCACCTTGAATGTCTCGGATTGCGCCGAGCCCGGTTCGGCCTCGCAATGATAGATGAAGAGCCTTGGCAGGTAGAGCATGCCCGCCATCCAGGAAATGACGGCGATGACGTGAATTGCCTTCGCCCAGAGATAGAAGTTTTCCGGATCGATCAGGAAAAGCACGACCGTCAGCGCGAGGAAGACCGCGATCGCGACGGCAGCGCGCCGGGCCGCTCTGGCGCCACTCGATTGTTCGGGCGCCGCCATCGTCAGCCGGCCCGAACGCGAGCAACCATCGCCGCGACATGCTCTACGGGCGTTTCCGGCGTCACTCCATGGCCCAAATTGAAGACGAGCGGTCCGCCGCCCAAGGCCTGCAGGATGCGATCGATGCCCTCGTCGAGCGCTTCTCCGCCCGCCACCAGCCGCATCGGGTCGAGATTGCCCTGAACGACGCCCTCCTTCTGCAGTTTCGCCGCGGTCGTCAGCGGTACAGACCAGTCGAGCGCCAATGCGTCGACGCGCGTGTTCTCCCGATAGCCTTCGTATCGCGACCCGGCTCCCTTCGGAAAGCCGATGACGGGAGCCTCCGGATGCCGCGCCTTGATGCGTTCGACGATCCTGCGCACCGGCTTCTCGCAATAGGCCGCAAAGGATGCCTCATCCAGGACGCCCGACCAGCTGTCGAAGATCTGCACCGCATCGGCCCCCTCGTCCAGCTGTCGAATGAGATAGTCGGCGGATACATCCGCCAGCAGGTCGATCAGCTTCGCGAAAACATCGGGGTGACGATAGGAGAACAGGCGCGCAGGGGCCTGGTCCGGCGTTCCCTTGCCGGCGATCATGTAGGTCGCAACGGTCCAGGGGGCACCGCAGAAGCCGAGCAGGGTCGTCTCGGCCGGCAACTCCTTCCGAAGCCGCCTGACGGTCTCGTAGACGGGCGCGAGCCTGTCATGAAAGCCTTCCGTCGTCAGCCCGGCGATTTCATCGTCCCGGATCGGTGTCATCAGAGGTCCACGACCTTCCTCAAAGCGGAGATCGCGACCAAGCGCATGCGGTACGACGAGGATGTCGGAGAAAAGGATCGATGCGTCGAAACCAAAACGGCGGATCGGCTGAAGCGTCACCTCGACGGCAAAGTCGGGCGAGTAGCACAGATCGAGGAAACTGCCCGCCTTGTTCCGGGTTGCTCGATACTCCGGCAGGTATCGGCCCGCTTGGCGCATCATCCAGATCGGAGGAGGGGACAGCGTCTCGCCCTTCAGGGCCCTCATCATCCGCTGGTCGCTCGCCATCTGCACCGCCCCCTCGCCCATCTTAAAGAAGAGAATCTTTTTTTAACGAATCTGATTCTACTATGACTCTGTTGGTACAGGGGATATCGGCTTTTCCCCGATCGGACCAGCCGCTACGTGGCTTCCGCGAACCTGGCACAATTGCCCGGACCTCCTGTGAAGAATGGGGAAGATCGCGCCTGGCGCTTCAAAATCAAGGGCCTCGCCACCCAGCTTTTACGACGGGCGATTTCCGACCAGTTGAACGGTTTCCGGAATCCGCATTGTTTTCCCAACCCCGATAGCTGGTTCCAAAGGTCCCTGGATTGTGGATGAAACGCCTTCTGATACAGTCGTCGCCATCAGGCAGGCGTCCGCCATTTGCCCATCCCGCGATTCCCACAGGAAGCCGGCCAGGCTGTGAACAAATCCCAAAGCTATTTTCATCTCCATCTCATCTCCGATGCGACGGGCGAGACGCTGCTGGCTGCCGGCCGCGCCGCCTCGGCGCAGTACAAGGATGCTCGTGCGATCGAGCACATCTATCCGCTGATCCGCACGGAGCGGCAGCTGGCCTCCGTTCTCGAGGAGATTGATGCGCTGCCAGGCATCGTGCTCTACACGATCGTCGACCAGAGCCTGGCGCGTCTGGTCGATGAGCGCTGCGCGACAATGGGCCTGCCCTGTGTTTCGGTGCTCGAGCCGGTCCTGACCGTCTTTCAATCCTATCTCGGCGCGCCGGCAGGTCGCCGTGTCGGTGCGCAGCATGTGCTCGACGCGGAATATTTTCGTCGCATCGACGCGCTGAACTTCACGATGGAGCATGACGACGGCCAGCTTCCGGCCGATGTCGAGGAGGCAGACATCATTCTCGTCGGCATTTCCCGCACGTCAAAGACGCCCACCAGCATCTATCTGGCCAACCGCGGCATCAAGACGGCAAATGTTCCGATCGTCTTTGGCCTGGACATTCCCGAGAGCCTGAAGACCGCGAAAAGGCCGCTCATCGTCGGGCTGATCGCCACGGCGGAGCGCATTTCGCATGTCAGGCAGAACCGCATCCTCGGCAGCGGCGCGGGCTACCAGGCCGAAAGCTACGCCGACCGTTCGATCATCGCGGAGGAGCTGGCCCATGCCCGCAAGATCTGCACCCGCCACGGCTGGCCGATGATCGACGTCTCGCGGCGGTCCATCGAGGAAACGGCCGCCGCGATCCTTGCGCTGCGTTCGCGCAGCAGATAGCCACTGGCCGCGTCAGGAGGAGCATCCGTCATGACCACGCCCATCATTCTCGCCTCCGGGAGTCCGCATCGCCGAAAGCTCCTCGAAAACGCGGGCATAAAGTTCACCGTCGTGAAGCCGGAACTCGACGAGCGCGCCGTCGAGGCCCCGCTCGCCGGAACCGGTGTGACGCCGGCGGAAGTGGCGCTGATCCTTGCCGAAGCCAAGGCGACGGCGGTCAGCGAAGCGCGACCCGACGCTCTGGTGATCGGCTCTGACCAGACGCTGTCTCTCGACGACGAACTGTTTCACAAGCCGGCTGACATGGAGGGCGCGCGGCGCCATCTTCTCAAGCTGTCGGGCCGGACCCATCATCTCAACAGCGCCGTCGCCTTGGCGCGAGGCGGCGAGATCGTCTGGCATCACGTCTCGGTCGCGCGCATGACGATGCGCGAGCTCGATCCCGGATTCATCGGCCGGCATCTCGCCGATGTCGGAGCCGCGGCGCTCACCAGCGTCGGCGCCTACCAGGTGGAAGGGCGTGGCATCCAGCTGTTCGAGACGATCGACGGCGACTATTTCACCATCGTCGGCCTTCCCTTGTTGCCGCTCCTGGCGGCGCTTCGCGAACGCGGGGCAATCGATGGCTGAGCGCTTTCCCAGAGCTTTCGTCTGCGGCCATCCCATCTCGCATTCCAGGTCGCCCCTGATCCATGGCTATTGGCTCCGCACGCTTGGCATCGCCGGAAGCTACGAACCCATCGACGTCATGCCGGACGCCTTCGCGAACTTCCTTCGCGGCATTGAATCCGCCGGCTTCCGGGGGGGCAATGTCACGATCCCCCACAAGGAGGCTGCCTTTGCGACCGTCGACGAGTATGACGAGGCTTCGGAGCTGATCGGCGCCATCAACACGGTCTGGGTCGAGGAGGGGCGGCTCCTGGCGACCAACACCGACTGGTCCGGCTTCTCGGCCAATCTGGACGAGGGCGCGCCCGAATGGGCGGATGGTCGCCGAGCGGTCGTGCTGGGTGCCGGCGGCAGCGCCCGCGCAATCCTCTTTGCTTTGCTTCAAAAGGGCTATCGCGAGGTCCGCGTGGTCAACCGAACGCTCGACCGCGCGGGCGAACTCGCCGACCGGTTCGGCGAAAGGGTTTCGGCCCACGGATGGGACGCTGTTCCGGAGCTGCTTGCTGACTGCGATCTCCTCGTCAACACGACCTCTCTGGGCATGGCGGGCCGTGACGATACGCCACCCTATGATCTTGCGCCGCTGCCGACATCGGCCATCGTCACCGACATCGTCTATGTGCCGCTGCAAACGCCGCTTCTTGCCGCGGCTCGGGATCGCGGCGTAACGACCGTCGATGGCCTGGGGATGCTCCTGCACCAAGCGGTACCCGGCTTCACGCGATGGTTTGGCCAGACCCCACGGGTGACGGCCGAATTGCGCGCCCTCGTCGTCGCCGACATGGAGCGCCATCGATGATCATCCTAGGCCTTACCGGCTCGATCGGCATGGGCAAATCCACCACGGCTGCCATGTTTGAGGCGCAGGGCGTTCCGGTCAACGACGCGGACGCGGTCGTGCATGATCTCTATCGCGGAAAGGCCGTTCCACTCGTCGGCGCGGCCTTTCCGGACACGGTCGTCGATGGCGTCGTCGACCGCAACCGCCTGTCGGAGGCTGTCCTCGGCAATCCGGCGGCGTTGAAGCGGTTGGAATCGATCGTTCACCCGCTCGTTCGAGAGGCGGAAATGTCGTTTCTGGCCCGGCACCGAGCGGCCGGAACGCCGCTGGTCGTGCTCGACATCCCGCTCCTGTTCGAAGTCGGCGCCGAAGGACGTGTCGACAGGATCGCCGTGGTCACGGCACCGCCAGAAGTCCAGCGCGCCCGCGTGCTGGCACGTCCGGGCATGACCGAGCAGAAGTTCGAGGCCATTCTCGCGAAACAGATGCCGGACGCGGAAAAACGCATGCGCGCGGATTTCGTCATCGATACGGGGCAGGGCCTGGAAGCGGCTCACCAGGCGGTGGCACGGATTATCGGTGAATTGACGGGCGAATTGCCCGCCTGAGCCAGTTCCGCGCCGCTCCGATGCGATACAATCCAACAAGCGATTCGGAGACCACCATGCGCGAGATCATCTTCGATACCGAAACGACCGGCCTCGATTCCCGCGAGGACCGCATCATCGAGATCGGCGGGGTGGAACTGGTGAACCGCTTTCCGTCGGGACGGTTCATTCACTTCTACATTCATCCCGGTGGCCGCCCGATCCATCCCGAGGCGCAGGCTGTCCACGGCATCAGCATGGCCGATCTCGAGGGCAAGCCGCGGTTTGCCGAAATCGCCGAGGAGTTTCTTGCCTTTGTCGATGGCGCGAAACTGATCGCGCACAATGCTGGCTTCGATATGGGTTTCGTCAACCAGGAACTCGCGCGCCTCGGCATGGAGGCCATTTCGCCGGAACGCGTGATCGACACCCTAGCAATCGCCCGTCGCAAGCATCCGATGGGACCGAACTCGCTCGACGCGCTCTGCAAGCGCTACGGTATCGACAACTCCCGGCGAACCAAACACGGCGCCCTGCTCGACTCCGAACTTCTCGCCGAGGTCTACATTGAGCTGGTGGGAGGCAAGCAGGCTGCGCTCGGCCTGGAAATCGTTGAAACCATTGTCGAAACGACGACGGAAGTCGACGTCACCGTCACGCTATCGAAACGGCCTCGCCCGCTGGCGCCACGCCTTGTCGATGCGGAGCGCGCGGCTCACGCCGCGATGATCGAAACCATTGGCGATGCCGCGATCTGGAGAAAAGTCCTGGCGCGGCAAGCCGACGCGGCCCCTGCAGAATAAAGTACAGGCGGCGCTCGGCGCGCCGCCCGCTATTTGTCTGGCGCTCCGGCAGGAAAACGTCAGCTCACCTGGACCTTGGCCTTCGCCTGGTCCTCGGCCAGTTTGCGCTGGAACATCTGCGCGAAGTCGATCGGATCGAGCATCAGCGGCGGGAATCCGCCATTGCGGGTCGCCTCGGCCACGATCTGGCGGGCGAACGGAAACAGCAGGCGCGGGCACTCGATGAAGAGCACCGGCAGGACATGCTCCTTGGGGAAGCCGGCGATCCGGAAGACGCCTCCATAGACCAGCTCGACGTTGAAGAGCACTTCCTTGTCGACATTGGCCTTCGCCGTCAGCGTCAGGTTGACGTCGAAGTCGGTCTCCGACATCGGGTTGGCGTTGACGTTGACGTTGATGTTGATGCTCGGGGCCTTGTCGCGCCCGCGCAGGGAGTTCGGCGCGCCCGGGCTTTCGAAGGAGAGATCCTTGACGTACTGCGCCATGATGTTCAGCGTCGGCTGGGCGCCGTTTCCATTGCTCGCTGCGCCGCCGGCGTTGTTGTCTTGCGATTCGGCCATGTCACTCGATCCTCGTGGAGTTGCCGCGCCAGCGCGGCCGGTTCGGGCGGTTGGCTAACATGAGCCGCCGGGCGTTACAAGCGCGCAGCCGGGCTGGACGCAGCGGACAGCCGGCCCCTTACGGACGCCTTCGTCACCGATTGTGGTCGATCCGGCGCCATGGAGAAGCATCGGTCTCGTCAGTCGCCCTATGCGTCGTGCGGGAGTAGTCTTCCTCGTCAAGATCAATGGTGTGCGCGTCGCGCCGGTAGCCGCCTCCTGTCCGCATGCCCGAGAGGTCGACCCGAACCAGCACGCGCCGCGCGAGGACGCGCCACATCCAGTCACGAAAAGCTGGTACGAAGAGAAGAAATCCGACAGCGTCCGTCACGAATCCGGGCAGAAGCAGGAGAAATCCGGCAAGCAGGATCATGGCCCCATGGACGAGTTCGCGGCCTGGAACCCGTCCGCTATCCGTCTCCACCTGGATGCGGCGCAACAGGCCAAAGCCCTGGACGCGTAGCAGCACCGACCCGACAATGGCGGTGATGAGCACCATGCCAAGCGCGGCAATCACGCCGATGCGGCTGCCAACGACCACGAAGGCGGCGATCTCGAGCAGTGGGACTGCCAGGAACATCAGGAACAGGAAGGGAAATCGCACGTCGCTGTCATCCCTGGTGGAAGGACGGCCAGTGCCGCCCCATATGATATGCCATGTACATAGGTGTCTCCACGCGGGATTTGAATGATTGAGACACCCGTTCTATATGCATTCGATGGGTGCGTGCCTGCGACAGGCCCGGCAGCGCAGCCGCGGCTCTAAAACGATCACTCGGCGGACCATATGGAATTTTTCGATTTCGGAACCCTGTTCTTCATTGTCGCGGCTGTTGTGATCTTCATGCAGTTGCGAAATGTGCTTGGCCGCAGGACAGGCAGCGAAAAGCCTCCTTTCGATCCTTACACCGCGGCGCGTTCGCGGGATAAGGAATCGGCCGCCGCCCAGGACAACGTCGTTTCGTTGCCCCGGCGCAAGGGCGCACCGGAAACCGATGCCAGCTATGCAGCGATCGACAAGATGGCGGCGCCCGGCACCGACCTCAACAAGGGGCTTCGCGCGATCCGCGACGCCGATCCGAGCTTCGACCCGAAGGGCTTCGTCGAGGGCGCGAAGATGGCTTACGAGATGATCGTCATGGCCTATGCCGACGGTGACCGGAAGACGCTCAAGAACCTCCTGTCGCGCGATGTCTACGACGGTTTTGTGTCGGCAATCTCAGAGCGTGAGACCCGCTCGGAGAAGATCCAGTCCTCCTTCGTCGGCATCGACAAGGCCGACATCGTCGGCGCCGAGATGAAGGGTTCGGAAGCGCATGTGACGCTCCGGATCGTCAGCGAACTGATCTCCGCCACGCGCGACGGCGCCGGCACGGTGATCGACGGCGACCCCGAGACGGTGGCCGAGGTCAAGGACGTCTGGACGTTCGCCCGTGACACCCGCTCGCGCGATCCCAACTGGAAGCTGGTCGCCACCGAAGCCGAAGACTGATCCCGGCGGATCGTGGTGGCGATCTCTCCGCTCCTTCGGCCGGTTTCGTTCGACGATCTCCCGGGCTGGCGGTCGGATCCGATGGCGGAAGCCTTCGCTGCCTTCCGGCGCAGCGCCCTTCATTCCGCGAGCAAGCGCTACCGGACCGGATCGCTCGGGCTTGAGGCCGCCGACTTCGAGCCCGCCTTCGAAGCGGCGCGAGCGACGCTTTCCCTCGATGACGCGGGCTCTCGCCGGTTCTTCGAAACCTGGTTCGCGCCTTTTCATGTCCTCCCCGACGATCGACCGGCCGGATTCGTGACCGGATTTTACGAACCCGAGGCCGATGCCTCGCCGGTCCGCACGGCGCGGCATCGCTTTCCGATCCTGTCCCGTCCGCACGACCTGGTGGACGTCGACGATCTCAACCGGCCGGACGGCATGGACCCGTATCTCGCCTTCGGAAAGGAGACGGACGACGGAATCGTGGAATTTTTCGACCGACCGGCGATCGAGCGAGGCGCCCTTTCGGGCCGCGGGCTTGAGATCGCCTGGCTCGAGGACCCGGTCGACGTGTTCTTCATCCACGTCCAGGGCGCCGCCCGGCTGCGCATGCCCGGTGGCATGCGGCGGATCACCTATGCGGCGAAGTCGGGACAGCGCTTCACGGGTCCCGGCCATGTGCTCGCCGACCTGGGCGAGATTCCCCGCGAACAGGTGACGATGCAGTCGATCCGCGCCTGGTTTCGGGACCATCCGGATAGGGTCGATGAAATCCTGTGGCGGAACCAGTCCTTCATTTTCTTTCGCGAAGCAGCGGTGGAGGATGCGACGCTGGGACCGATCGCGGCGGCGAAGGTGCCGCTGACCCCCGGTCGCTCGATCGCCGTCGACCGGCTTCTCCACACCTTCGGCACGCCTTTCTTCGTGCATTCGCCAAGGCTCGCGGCTTTCGGTTCGGCGCCGTTCGCCCGGCTGATGATCGCGCAGGATACCGGGTCGGCCATCGTCGGGGCTGCGCGCGGCGACCTCTTTGCGGGCTCCGGCGAAGCGGCCGGGGAAATCGCTGGCGTCGTCAGGCACGATGCCGACTTTTTCGCGCTGGCGCCGCGCGCGGCCCTGGGTGCACGATCGTGAAGAAGCGCCCTGCCCTTGGCCTGACCGACGAGGACCGCATCCTCTGGAACCAGGTCGCCAGAAGCGCGACGCCGCTGAAGGGCAAGGCACTTCCGGAGGATTTTTTCGACGTCCCCGATCCCTTGCCGCATCCACAACAGGACGTCGCGATCGCCGCCGATGCCGCGCCGTCCTCGCTGAGGCCCCGTGACGGTCAAAGGCAGGCGCATGGTCCGCGCGCGCTCGATCGGCCGACACGCGACAAGCTCGCCAAGGGACGGCTCCAGATCGAAGCCCGCGTCGATCTTCACGGCATGACGCAAAGCGAGGCGCATGCGCTGCTGCTCGGCTTTCTGCACCGGGCCTATGCGCTGGGCATCCGGCATGTCCTGGTCATCACCGGCAAGGGGTCCTCGCTTGGCAGCGACGGCGTCCTGCGCAAGGCGGTGCCGGCATGGTTCGCCACGCCGTCCTTCAAGCCGCTTGTCGGCAGCTACGAATCGGCCGCCCGCCATCATGGCGGCGGCGGCGCCCTTTACGTCCGCCTCCGCCGGCAAACCGAGGTGAAGGCGCGGTGACCCCCTTCGGCCAGCGCATGCGCGACATGCGGCGAGCGAGGAATGTGACGCAGAAGGAGATGGCACGCGCCATCGGTGTCAGCGCGGCCTATCTCTCGGCTTTGGAAGGCGGTCGTCGCGGCCGGCCGACATGGGCGCTGATCCAGAAGATCATCGGTTACTTCAACATCATCTGGGACGACGCGGAGGATCTGATCCGGCTTGCCGAGCGTTCGCATCCGAGAGTGGTCATCGACACAGGCGGCCTCTCGCCAGCCGCCACCGAACTCGCCAATCTTCTGGCGTCGCGAATCGCGAGCCTTTCGGAGGAGGACTTGGCCGCAATCACCGAGCGTCTTCGCGCCGCGTACTGGAAGTAATCGGGCCGGCGAACGTCAGCTGGACGGAAACAGCTCGCGCAGTTCAGACAGCTTGTCGTTGACGAGCCAGCCATAGTAGTTCTCCTCGGGCAGCTTCCGAGGTTCCCCACGTCGCGCGCGCAGGATGTTTTCCGTCTTGAGCGCCCTCGCACGGCCCTCCGGATCGCCGACATTGTAGAGAGTCGCGGTGATGCCCGGGTTGCCGGAGATGTCGAAGCCGGCAATCGCCTCGTAGGCATCGATCGACTTGCGCAGCGTCGCCGCCACATAGGTCAATGTCCGGTCCGGATCCATGATCGTCCGGTACACCTCCTGGGCATCCTTGTGGTCAAGGGCGGGAAGTCCGGTCTTTGCGCGCACGAAGTCGCTCATCGTGAGCGCCGTCAGCGGATTGAGCTGGCCGATGCCGAAGGTCTGCCCAGCGTAGAAGGGCTGGAAGAACACCGCGCTGAAGCGATTGTTCGGGAAGGCCTTGCCGTCGACGGTCTTGCCGCGAAAACTCGTATCCCATACTTTCTCGCGGCAGATCCACTGATCGTAACTGCCGGTGAATTCTGCGCATTTTGCGAATTGCGGGCGCTGGATGAAGTCGTCGACACGCTCCCCGTCATGCGCAAAGGCAAAGCTCGAGTTGAGGTAGGCGATCGCCTTCACATAATAGGATTGAAGCCGGTCATAGGCGTCGACATTGTACGTGTGCTCGCCTACGATCGCTCCGGCGACATGGATCGGATCGATACCGAACTGGTCGGCCGCGAGCCGGATCTTGTCGCGAAGGGCCTGATCGCGCTGCAGGAGACCGTAGACCTTCCGGTACTTCGCTTCGTAGGTCGTCTTCAGCGCGCGGGTGCGTGACGCCGAACCGAACGGAACGTCGGGCTGCTCCGCGTGGCGATTGCCGGGAGGTACGATGACGCCGGCCCGGGCGGGAAGGAGGGCCGAGCCCAGGAGGAGAGCCGCTGCGACGACGATCCATCTTGTCATGAATGGTTGCCTGTTGTGACCCGCCCCGCCCCTCATTATTCGAGCCTGCCCGTCGAGTCGATCCGGCAAAGGTCCGAGATTTTCGAGGCCGTCGAAAGTCTGCTTACAGGATGAATCTGGACAAATCCGTGTTCTTCGCCAGATCCCCGACGTTCTTGGCGACGTAATCCGCGTCGATCGTAACGCTCGTTCCCGATCGATCGGGTGCATTGAACGAAATCTCGTCCAGCACGCGCTCCATGACGGTCTGGAGACGACGCGCGCCGATGTTCTCGACCGAGGCGTTCAGGTCGACGGCCACGCCGGCCAGCGCGTCGATCGCCTCGTCGGTGAAATCGAGTTCGACGCCCTCGGTCCGCATCAGCGCGATGTACTGCTTGATCAGGCTCGCCTCCGTCTCGGTGAGGATCCGCACGAAGTCCTCCTTGCCGAGCGCCCGCAGTTCAACCCGGATCGGCAGGCGGCCTTGCAGTTCCGGCAGCAGGTCCGATGGCTTGGCCACGTGGAACGCACCGGAAGCGATGAACAGGATGTGATCGGTCTTCACCGGCCCGTACTTGGTCGCCACCGTGGTGCCCTCGACGAGCGGAAGCAGGTCGCGCTGCACGCCTTCGCGGCTGACGCCGGCCCCGACGCCACCCTCGCGGGTGGCGATCTTGTCAATCTCGTCGATGAAGACGATGCCGTCGTTCTCGGTCGACGACAGCGCGCGCTGCACGACCTCGTCCTGGTCGAGCAGCTTGTCGGATTCGTCGTTGATGAGATGGCCGTAGGATTCCTTCACGGTCGTCTTGCGCATCTTGGTGCGCCCGCCCATTGCCTTCGACAGCATCTCGTTGATGTTGAGGACGCCGATGTTGGCGCCTGGCATGCCGGGAAGCTCGAAGCCGGCCGGCGACGTGTCGGCGACCTCGACCTCGATTTCCTTGTCGTCCAGATCGCCCGCCCGCAGCTTCTTGCGGAAACTGTCGCGGGTGGCCGGGCTCGCCGTCTTGCCCACCAGCGCGTCCAGCACGCGCTCTTCGGCGTTGATGTGCGCGCGTGCCTTGACGTCTTCGCGCATCTTGTCCTTCACGAGCCCGATGGCCACTTCCACAAGGTCGCGGATGATCTGCTCTACGTCACGGCCGACATAGCCCACCTCGGTGAACTTCGTTGCCTCAACCTTCGTGAAGGGCGCGCCGGCGAGCTTGGCGAGGCGTCGCGAGATCTCGGTCTTGCCGACGCCGGTCGGTCCGATCATCAGGATGTTCTTGGGCATCACCTCCTCGCGCATCTCGCCTTCGAGCTGCTGACGACGCCAGCGATTGCGCAGCGCGATCGCCACGGCCCGCTTTGCGTCCTTCTGGCCGATGATGTAGCGGTCGAGCTCGGAGACGATCTCGCGCGGGGAGAAATTGGTCATGTCCTACTCCGTGAAGCGTGCCGCCCGTGTGGGGCACCGGCGGCACCGACACTAGATAGGGATCGTCGTCGCCAGCACAATCCCGTCGACGGCTCATCCGCGCAGGATGAGCCAGCTCAACACGAGTGTCTGTACCGCGGAAAGGAGGCCGAGACCGACGAGCCCAAGCCTCAATCGACGGCGCGTCTGCGTGAGACCCTCCGAGATCTGGTCGCGATAGAGTGCGGCGGAGCGGCTGGCCCACGCGGTGAGGTTTCGCTCCACCGCATCGACATCCTCCTGCCAGCGGCGTTTCACCTCTCGGTACTCGGCATCGCTCAGTCGCGCTGCCCAGAGGTCTTCCAGCGGCGCCAGCGCGTGGTCGCTCGGGTCCATGGGCCCGCTTGCCCAGGGCTTTCTCGGCGTGAAATGGAGGATGCGCAGGTTCCGGTCCTGCGCCAAGGCACGCACCAGCGCCTGACTGCGCAGGAAGTTCAGCGCGAGCGGGAGCTGCCGCCATTCGTCGAAGAATTCGTTGAGAACACTCTGGTCTCCATCCGCGATCGAAAGCTCCGGCAGGCGCGCGAGGAGGCGCTCCCTGAGCGCCGCCGACGGCGTGAACGAAAAGACGCCGGCATTGAACGCTCGCAGCTTGTAGTGAATGAGCAGGTCCGGCGCCGCCGCGAATCCCTCGCCTTCCAGGAGCCCGTCTATGGCGCGCAGGATGAGGCAATCGGCATCGATGTGAGCGACGCGTCGTGGCGTGGTGATCGAAAACGCCCAGAGCTTGCTGAGCGTGGCCGCCAGGTGGGGCAGGTCGGGGCGCACCGCGCTGCCCGGCCGAAACAGCGGCGGAACCTCGATGGAAGCGACGCCCGACGCCTCGTGCTCGAATCGCCACGAACCGAGTTTGAGGACCAGGACGGGGACGTCGGACACCGCGCGCAGCGAGCGGATCATCACGAGAAGCCCGGCCTCGAAATCGGCGCTCGCGAGGGTCACGATCAGATGGTCGCCGCCGGTGCGGGCAAGCCAGCCTGCGACGGCTTCGTCGATCGCCTCGGCCACGGCGAACAACATCGCACGATCGCTGTCGGCGACGCGCTCGACCGCGAGGTGCGCGGGCAGGTGCAGGTTCTCGACCATTCGGGGAAAGGCTTTTCGGCGCGTTTTCGTTGCCGCGAGAGCAGAACACCATTCGGCCGATCGCGGCAAGGCCGGGGGAACGTGCCTTGGCCGCTTCCTGGCGCGGCTTAGGGCCCGCCGTCCCGATCGATGTGCCGCATGATGAGGCTGTCGCCGCTGCGGCCCAGGAGTTCGGGGATTACCCGAAAGCCCGCCTTCTCGTAGGCGCGCACAGCTCTCCTGTTCTTCGGGTTCGGATCGATGATGATTTGCGAAAATCCGGTTTCGCGGAGCTTTGCCACGAACGCGATCAACGCCGCCGTGCCGAGCCCTTTCGAGAGCCGGTCGGCGGGACCGATCGAGAGATCGACGCCGATCGTCTCCGGCGGCAGGACGCCGAGCCACGGATTGTCCGCGAGCCAGGATTCGTTTTGGTGATGGCCGATGAACCAGTACTGGATGTAGCCGACATCCTCGCCATCGGCGGTGAAGATGAAGGGGCGCGTGGTATCGCGTCCCTCGATCATGTCGTGGACGAACCGGATCTCCTCGTCGGAATCACCCCACCATTCGCGCCAGTGAGGCTGGCGCATCCAGCGATCGAGCATCGGCAGGTCGGCCGGGCCGACCGGCCGGAACCCGATGGCCGGCGGCTCAGGCGGCATCGAGCGTTTCGACGACGAAGTTGCCATTGGTGTAGACGCAGATCTCCGCCGCGATCTGCATGGCCTTGCGCGCGATTTCTTCTGCGTCCTTGTCGGTGTCCATCAGCGCGCGGGCGGCCGCCAATGCGTAGTTGCCGCCGGAGCCGATGGCCATGACGCCATGCTCGGGCTCCAGCACGTCGCCGTTTCCGGTCAACGCCAGCGTCACGCTCTTGTCGGCGACCAGCATCATCGCTTCCAGCCGCCGCAGGTAGCGGTCAGTGCGCCAGTCCTTCGCGAGTTCGACGCAAGCCCGGGTGAGCTGGTCCGGATACTGCTCGAGCTTGGTCTCCAGTCTTTCCAGCAGCGTGAAGGCGTCAGCCGTAGCGCCGGCGAAGCCCGCGATCACGTTGCCCTTGCCGAGCCGTCGCACCTTCCGGGCGTTGCCCTTCATGATGGTCTGGCCGAGGCTGACCTGGCCGTCGCCGGCGATCACGACCTTGTCACCCTTTCGGACGGTGACGATGGTCGTTGCGTGCATTGTGATTTCGCTGGACATGGGGCGCTCCGGGAGACGGGCTGGGATTCGGCCGGGACGGAAGGCCCGTTCGGTCTTTCCGACGTTATCTATGTGTCGCTGCGTCGAATGCAAATCATCGAACCTCCCCGCGGCGGAAGTCGGCAACTGGAATTCGCCGGAGGGCACTGCTAAAGCAGCCTCCAACGCCATCGAGAGGACACAGGGATGAACGTTCCCGCCAACGGCCGCAAGGCTTCGGTCAGCCGGAAGACGAACGAGACCGCGATTTCCGCCTCGGTCGATCTCGACGGCTCGGGCAAGTACGCCGTGTCCACCGGCGTCGGCTTTTTCGATCACATGCTGGAGCAGCTCTCTCGGCACTCGCTGATCGACCTGACGCTCGAGGCCAAGGGCGACCTGCACATCGACGACCACCACACGGTCGAGGACGCCGGCATCGCCATCGGCCAGGCGATCGCCAAGGCGCTGGGTGACCGGCGCGGCATCACCCGCTATGCCTCGATCGATCTCGCCATGGACGAGACCCTGACGCGGGCCGCGATCGACGTGTCGGGCCGGCCGTTCCTCGTCTGGCAGGTCGTCTTCTCGGCGCCGAAGATCGGCACGTTCGACACCGAACTGGTGCGCGAGTTCTTTCAGGCGCTGGCGCAGCACGCCGGCATCACGCTGCACGTGACGAACCACTATGGCGCCAATAACCATCATATTGCAGAAACCTGCTTCAAGGCAGTTGCCAGGGCATTGCGCACGGCGATCGAGCCGGATGCGCGCCAGGCCGGCGCCGTTCCCTCCACCAAGGGCACGCTGAACGGATAGGAGCGGACGATGGCGATCTATGTCGTGATGGAGCCGCCGCGCGACCGCGCGGTTGCCGACGAAGTCTACGTCCGCGACGGGTTTCACTGGATTGGCTTCCTGCTGCCGCTTGTGTGGCTGCTTTGGAACCGGCTCTGGATCGAAACGCTGGTGCTGCTCGCGGTCATGCTCGGACTTGGGCTGCTCGGCGAGACCTCCGGTTCCGCCGAAGCAATCGTCGGCGGCTTCACCCTGCTGGTCTCGATCTACGTCGGCCTGGAGGGCTCGGCCTTGCGGATCTGGGCGCTCCGCCGCCGCGGCTATTTGGAGTGGGGCGTTGTCGAGGCGGACAACCGCGATGATGCCGAGGTTCGCTATCTGTCGGCGCAACCCGATGGCTCCCCGCCGGAACAGCGTCCATTGCCGCCGATCCGCCAGGGGCTTGCGACAAGCTCGTCGTCGGCAGCCGGAAACGAGCCGGAACTCGGCCTGTTCGGTTACCCCGGAAGGACCTGACGCATGCGCGTGGCGATCATCGACTACGGTTCCGGCAATCTCCGCTCGGCCACCAAGGCCTTCGAGCGGGCCGCGCGCGAAAGCGGGACGGACGCTGAAATCGACCTGACGGCGGATGCGGACCGCGTCCGTACGGCCGACCGGATCGTCCTTCCGGGCGTCGGAGCCTATGCCGACTGCGCGGCTGGCCTGCACGCCGTTGCGGGAATGTGGGAAGCGATCGATGAATCCACACTGAAGATGGGGCGACCCTTCCTCGGTATCTGCGTCGGCATGCAGCTGATGTCGGAGCGCGGGCTGGAAAAGACGACGACGCGCGGCTTCGGCTGGATTGCCGGCGACGTGAAGGAGATCGAGCCGTCCGACCCCTCGCTCAAGATCCCGCAGATCGGCTGGAACACGATTCACGTGAAACATCCGCACCCGATCTTCGCAGGCATTCCCACCGGCGACGACGGTCTGCACGCCTATTTCGTGCATTCCTATCATCTCGCGGCGAAAGATCCCGACCAGGTGCTGGCCGTGACCGACTATGGCGGACCGGTCACCGCGGCCGTGGGACGCGACAACATGGTCGGCACCCAGTTCCATCCCGAGAAGAGCCAGGCGCTGGGCCTGGCTCTTATTGCCAATTTCCTCAAATGGCGGCCTTAGATCCCCGGAAGTCGGGGCTCGTTTTCCTGTGCAAGCGTTCTCCGGTACCGCGGCCTGTGAACAGAAAATTTTCCGCTGAGCTGTTCCAACGGAAAGAGTCGGAGAAAAACTCGCATTGCTGCGAAACGACTGCCGCGGTGTTCTACCTCTTCCCACACTTCGTAGAGCCGGCGAGGATCCACGTCGAATCGTTTTCCTATGTCCCTCACCTTCCAACGACACTCTCTCAGAATCCATGTTTTCAGGGCGTCAGTTGAATTCAAACTTCCACGCGGCATCGTTCTTCTCCTTGGGAGGAAAAATGCGTCGCCGGCCAAAACAAGGAAGTTGACGGGGATTCGGCGTTATGCTTTTTTGCCGACTGTAGGACACTTCCTATTTCCCTCGGCGACGCGTTGAGGGCCAAAAGGCCGGGCCGCGAACCCGGCCTTTTGTGTTGGGCGATTCGGATTCATATGCATTCTGCTACCGGAGTCGAGACCGGAAGAGTTCTTTTTACGTTCCATACCCGGGGATAACTGCTTCCAATGATCCTGTTCCCAGCGATCGACCTGAAGGACGGCCAGTGCGTGCGCCTCAAGCTCGGCGACATGGCCACCGCCACCGTCTACAACGATGATCCCGCCGCGCAGGCGAAAGCCTTCCAGGACCAGGGCTTCGAGTGGCTGCACGTGGTCGATCTCAACGGCGCCTTCGAGGGCGGCAGCGTCAACGGCGCCGCGGTCGAAGCGATCCTGAGGGCGACGACCAACCCGGTGCAGCTCGGCGGCGGCATCCGTACATTGGCCCACATCGAAAGCTGGCTAGACAAGGGCCTCGCCCGCGTCATCCTCGGCACGGTCGCGGTGCGCGACCCCGATCTGGTGAGGGAGGCTTGCCGGCTGTTCCCCGGCAAGGTCGCCGTCGGCATCGACGCCAAGGGCGGCAAGGTCGCGGTCGAGGGCTGGGCCGAGGCCTCCACGCTCGGGGTGATCGAGCTGGCGAAAAAATTCGAGGGCGCGGGGGTCGCCGCCATCATATACACCGACATCGACCGCGACGGTGTGCTGGCCGGCATCAACTGGGATTCGACCATCGAACTGACGGATGCCGTCTCCATTCCCGTCATCGCCTCGGGCGGCCTCGCCTCTATCGCCGATATCGTGCGCATGACCATGCCCGATGCGAAAAAGCTGGAAGGCGCGATCTCCGGCCGCGCGCTGTATGATGGGAGGATCGACGCCTCCGAGGCGCTGGCGATCCTGCGCGGAACTTCAAAGCCGCCCAGGGGAATGCTAGACTGACAGGATGAACATCCAGTCGAGATACCCGACAACGGCGGAAGACTTCCTGCTCTGGAACGAAGGGCGGGAAGGCAAGCGAGAATTCGTGCGTGGCAGGGTGATCGAGATGATGATCAACACGTCCAGGAACCATGCGCGCATCGCCTTCAATCTGCTCAGTGCGCTCGGTAGGAGACTGGACCTCGGTGAGTATGACGTCGGCTCGGCCGATTTCGGCGTGAAGACGCCGGACGGCGTGCGGTTTCCCGACGTCTACGTGGATCGGCCCGGGTCCGACGCGCGAGGCAGCGACCTCGTAGCCCGGGCCCCGGTTTGCGTGGCGGAAATCCTTTCGCCCTCGTCCTATGGGCGGGATTTCATCGATAAGGTGGCGGACTATACGTCCCTGCCGTCGCTCGTCCACTACATCATCCTCTCCCAGGACGAGCCGCGAGTCTGGCTGTGGTCGCGACAACCGCATGCGGCGGAGTGGAACGCGCCGGTGGAGATCGCTGGCGAAGAGGCGGTTCTCCCCCTCACCGGCCTCGAAACCGAGATCCCTTTGGCGGAACTCTATCTCGGCCTTCGACCGCGGGATGCCTGATGTCATGGGGCCGGCAATCTCGTAGCGCGCGAGTGCATTCGGCGCGGTGTCTTGCGGGAATAGCATCGTGTTCTCGACTTCGTCAGGCGTGGTGAAATGACGCTTCAGCTTTCCGAACTCGCAAGGGCCAGGCGCGACCTGTTCGTTTCGGTGTTGCGCTCCGCCCTGGGTGTGGAGGCGTTCCTCCACCAACCGAAACCGGAAGCGGTGGGTGAACTCACGAGGTTGTGGCAGGCATTTGACACAGAGTCCGTCGAAGCTCTCACCAAGGCGGAGGCCGAAATCTGTTTCAGCGCACTTCATGCCGCGCTTTATAGTTTGGGCCCGTTCGAGCTTCATACACTCACCGGTCACACGCTGCGCGAATATGCATCCGCTGGCCTGATCCTCGCGAACGAGATCTATGACGGCGGAGTCTACCTAGGCGTCCTCTGGCCCGAAGAAAGCTATCCATGACCCTCAAATCCCGCGTCATCCCCTGTCTCGACGTCAAGGACGGGCGTGTCGTCAAAGGCGTCAATTTCGTCGACCTGATCGATGCCGGCGATCCGGTCGAGGCCGCCAAGGCCTATGACGCGGCCGGCGCCGACGAACTCTGTTTCCTCGACATCACCGCCTCGTCGGACAATCGGGAGACGATCTTCGACGTCGTCGCCCGCACGGCCGAGCAGTGTTTCATGCCGCTCACCGTGGGGGGAGGGGTCAGGACCGTCGCCGACATCCGCAAGCTCCTGCTGGCCGGCGCCGACAAGGTGTCGATCAACACGGCGGCGGTGAACAATCCCGATTTCGTTGCCGAGGCCGCCGACAAGTTCGGCAACCAGTGCATCGTCGTAGCCATCGACGCCAAGAAGGTCTCGAAGCCCGGCGAGACGGATCGCTGGGAAATCTTCACCCATGGCGGCCGCAAGCCGACCGGCATCGACGCGATCGAGTTCGCCCGCCTCGTCGTCGACAAGGGCGCCGGCGAAATCCTGCTCACCTCGATGGATCGCGACGGGACGAAGGCCGGATACGACCTGCCGCTCACCCGCGCCATCGCCGATGCGGTGCGGGTTCCCGTGATCGCCTCGGGCGGCGTCGGGACGCTCGATCACCTGGTCGAAGGCATCCGCGATGGCCACGCGACGGCGGTGCTGGCGGCCTCGATCTTCCATTTCGGCACCTTCACCATTGCCGAGGCCAAGGCGCACATGGCGGCCGCAGGGCTCGCGATGCGACTCGACTCCGGCGTGCAGGCGCACTAAACGCGGCGCATGAGCGATTTCACCCTTGAAGACCTCGAGCGGATCGTGGCCGCGCGGGCCCGGTCCGGCGATCCGGACTCCTGGACGGCGAAACTGTTTGCCTCGGGCGTCGAGCGGGCGGCCAAGAAGCTGGGCGAGGAGGCGGTCGAGACCGTCATCGCCGCCGTGCGAAAGGATGAGGCCGAGCTCGTTTCGGAAAGCGCCGATCTCCTGTACCATTGGCTGGTGGTGCTCGCCATCGCCGGAATCCCGCTGTCGCGGGTGATGGCGGAGCTCGAGCGCCGCACGGCGCAATCGGGCGTTGCGGAGAAGGCGTCCCGGCCGGGACGCTGACGGGAACGGATGGTGTCTTCCGGGACGAATACGGCGATGGACCAGCTTGCACCCGAAGTGAAGTACTCGCCCTATCGCGTCTTTTCCGCGGAACGATGGGCCGAGTTTCGCGCCGATACCCCGCTCACACTGACCGAAGACGAGGTCCAGCGGCTCAGTTCGCTCAACGATCCCATCGACCTCGACGAGGTGCGGCGCATCTACCTGTCGCTGTCGCGACTGCTGTCCGCCCATGTCGAAGCGACGCAACTGCTGTTTCGCCAGCGCCAGGCTTTCTTCAACGCCTCGGAGACCAAGAAGACGCCGTTCATCATCGGCATCGCGGGATCGGTCGCTGTCGGCAAGTCGGCCACCGCCCGAATCCTCAAGGAGCTGCTGGCCCGCTGGCCGTCGAGCCCGAAGGTCGATCTCGTGACGACCGACGGATTCCTCTATCCCAACGAGGTGCTGCGCCGCGAGAACCTGATGGAACGCAAGGGATTTCCCGACAGCTACGACGTCGGCGCCCTGCTGCGCTTCCTGTCGGCGATCAAGTCGGGCGAGCCGAACGTGCCCGCGCCGCTCTATTCGCATTTCACCTACGACGTCCTGCCCGGCCAGTATGCGGCGATCGACAGGCCGGACATCCTGATCTTCGAGGGCATCAACGTCCTGCAGACGCGGGACCTGCCGAAGGACGGGCGGGCGGTCCCGGTCGTGTCCGACTTCTTCGACTTCTCCATCTACATCGACGCCGACGAGGCGCTGATCCACAAATGGTACATCAACCGCTTCATGCGGCTGCGCGAAACGGCCTTCCGCAATCCGGACTCCTTCTTCCACCGCTACTCGACGCTGTCGGAGGATTCGGCGCGCGCCATCGCCGAGGGGCTCTGGGCCAACATCAACCTGAAGAACCTGCGCGAGAACATCCTGCCGACGCGTCCGCGCGCCGACCTGATCCTGCGCAAGGGCGCGAACCACCGCGTCGAGGAAGTGGCGCTGCGCAAGCTGTGAAGCGGCGCCGGGCGGAACGCGCCGGGCGGGGCTTTGCCTCTTTTCGGCCAACTCGACGGTGATTCGGGACGGACGGCGAGCCGTCTCCGGAGACCTCCTTGTTCGATTCCTGCGCCTGCGACCTCCGTCCGCATGAGAATGCGGGGAGGCGGGCGATCCGGATGCTGTTTCGTCGAGGTCAAGGTTTCGGGCCGTCACGACGTGTCGGGCGCGGGAAGGGCCGGCACCGCGCGTCCCGAGCAGGAGAGGCCGCGCGGCAGCGCCTCCGGACGGGGTTCGAGGCTGGCGAAACGAGCCCGACGCCGGGCCAGCGCCAGGAGGGCGCGGAGCATCCGCGCCAGCGCGCGGAAATCGGCGGCGAGCCGCTCGGCGCGATCTCCCGCGTGCGACCCCGCGATGGCCGCCGGCGCGCCGGCCGGCAGGCCGATGACGAAGGATCGTGCGATGGCTTCGCCCTGCGTCAGGAAGACGAAGACGGGCAGCTGGAGACACAGCGGCAGGCCGGCGGCGCGGTCGGCGAGACCGGCGAAGGAGACGAGCAGCGCCAGGATGTGCTCCAGAACATCGCCCTCCCTTCTCCAGTCCATGCGTCACGTCCTCCGGTTCGATTGGACGCAGTATGGGAGACGCGCGCGGAGCGTGGATAAAAAGTTTGGAGGGGACCGGGGACAGTTTGCTTAATTCGGATGTCTGGCGCACCAATCCGCACCTGCGATGACCCCGAATTAAGTGCACTGTCCCCACGTCATGAACGCGTGACGCGGCGGAGCGTGAGGTTGATGCGGCCGCCGTTCCTGAGCAGCGCGGAGGTGGCGGGATAGATGCGGTCGACGCCGTGGAAGCACAGGCGGCCCTCGCCGCCGAGGATGACGACGTCGCCGCTTTCGAGCCGGATCGACGTGGTGCGTCCGCCGCGTGTCGTCTCGCCGACGCGAAACAGGCAGGAATCGCCAAGCGAAACCGAGACGACGGGCGCGGATAGATCCTGCTCGTCGCGATCCTGGTGCAGGCCCATCCTGGCGCTGTCGTCGTAGAAGTTGACGAGGCAGGCCTGAGGCGGCGCGGGATGGTTGGCGACGGCGTCCCAGAGGTCGAGCAGCGCTTTCGGGATCGGCGGCCAGGGCGCGCCGGTGACGGGATGCGTGTCCTGGTAGCGGTAACCGCGCTCGCGATCCGTGACCCAGCCGAGCGAACCGCAATTGGTCATGCGAACGCTCATCGGCTTGCCGGTGCGCGGCATTTCCGGTCGATAGAGCGGCGCGGCCGCCACCACCGCGCGGATGTCCTCGACCAGCGCGCGCTGCGCCGCGACGTCGAGATAGCCCGGGATGTGCTTCACGCCGCGCGGCAGGACGGTCATGCGGGCCGCTTCGCCTCCAGGTTCGATCAGGAGGGAGATGTGGTGCCGGTCGCCGAAGAGGCAACCCGAAAATCCATCCGGACCCGACAAGCCGGCCCGGGAAACGGGCCTGTGCCGCAAAGAGGGAGCGGCGCAGGCCCTTGGCGAAGCCGGCTTACTTGTCGACGCCGCCCCAGATCGTCTCGGCGGTCTTGACCACCAGCTCCAGCTTGCGCCGCTGGTCGTCGAAGGTGATCTTGTTGCCTTCCTCGGTCGAGGCGAAGCCGCATTGCGGCGCGATGCCGAGCTGGTCGAGGTCGGCATATTGCGACGCCGCCTCGAACTTGCGCTTCAGGTCCTCGATGTCTTCCATCTCGCCGGTCTTGGTGGTGATGAAGCCCGGCAGGACGCGCTTCTTGCCCTTCGGCAGGAGCCGCAAGGGCTCGAGGCCGCCCGCGCGCTCGCTGTCGTACTCCATGAAGTAGATGTCGACGCCGGTCTTGTTGAAGATCGCGTCGGCCGCCGGATCGTAGGCGCCTTCGGCCGCATAGGTCGAGACGAAGTTGCCCCGGCACATATGCATGCCGATCACCATGTCGGCCGGGCGGTCCTTGATCGCCTCGTGCATCATCCAGGCGTAGCGGTCGATCAGCCAGTCGGGATCGAGGCCCTCGGCCTGCTTGGCGGCACGGTGCTTGGGGTCGCACAGGTAGGCGAAGAAGATGTCGTCCATCTGCAGGTAGCGGCAGCCGGCGTCGTAGAAGGCCTGCACGGCCTTGGCATAGGTCGCGGCGAGATCGGAAAACAGCGCCTGCGGGTCGTCCCGGTATTCCTTCGGCTTGATGTCCGCCTTCGCGGTGCGGAAGTGGCAGCAGCTCGGCCCCGGAATGGAGATCTTCGGCATCGCCTTCGTGTTGGCGGCGACGAACTTGAAGTGCTCGATCATCGGGTGGTCGGCGGGAAAGTCGAGCTTGCCGGTGATCGTGGGGAAGATCGGGCGCAGCTTGACGCCGTGGAACTGCACGCCCTCGTCGCGCTGCTCAAGGTCGAGCCCGGTCAGCTCGCCCATGAAGTCGTAGTGCCAGAAGGAGCGCCGAATCTCGCCGTCGGTGATCGCCGGGATGCCCACCTCCTCCTGCAGCCTGATGACGTCGCGGATGGCCTCGTCCTCGACGGCCTTCAGTTCGGCCGCGTCGATCGACTTTTCGTCATGGAACTTGCGGCGCGCCGCCTTGACCGAGTCCGGCCTGAGCAGGCTGCCGACATGGTCGGCGCGGTAGGGGGGCTTGGCGGCTTTGCTGGACGACACGGTCGATCTCCCTTCAGGGTTGCTCTGCCGCGCGGCTTACGCCACTTCGCGCGCGGCTGTCGAGGCCTTCGTCGAAAGCGATGCCGCGGGATCCTTTACCATGGCGGGCAATGGCGGACGCTTCCCGTCAAGCGGCCACTTTTCATCGAAAAGGTTTTACCTTATAACAAAGCAATACCAAAGGGAGGTGCTTCAATGAACATGCTGAAATGCTCCATCGCCGCCGTGGTCGCGCTCGGCGCCATGACGGTCTCCAGCTTCGCGCAGGACGTCTCGCTGCGTTTCCACCAGATGCTTCCACCGCAGGCGACCATTCCGTCGAAGGCGATCAAGCCCTGGATCGAGAAGGTGATGGCCGAGTCGGGTGGCCGCATCAAGATCGACCAGTTCGACGCCATGGCGCTCGGCGGCACTCCGCCCTCGCTCTACGACCAGGCCAAGGACGGTGCGGTCGACATCATCTGGACCGTCATCGGCTATACGCCGGGCCGTTTCCCCACCACCGAAGCGTTCGAGCTTCCCTTCCTGATGACCACGGGCGAGGCGACCTCGAAGGCCCTGCAGGAATATTGCGAGAAGCACTGCATGGAAGAGTTCGCCGAAGTGAAGGTGATCGCCTGGCATGCGCATGGTCCGGGGCTCATCCATTCGAAGAACCCGGTCAACTCGCTCGAGGACATGAGGGGCCTGAAGATTCGCGGCGGCTCGCGCACCATCAACCTGATGCTCGAGAAGCTCGGCTCGACCCCGGTCGGCATGCCGGTCCCGGCGGTTTCGGAAGCCTTGTCGAAGGGCGTCATCGACGCGACGACGATCCCGTGGGAAGTCACACCCTCGCTGAAGGTCTCCGAACTGGTGAAGAACCACACGACCTTCTCCGGCAAGAACGGCCTCTATACGCAAACCTTCGTGGTGGCGATGAACAAGTCGGCCTATGATGCGCTGCCCGACGACCTGAAGAAGGTGATCGACGACAATTCCGGCATCGAGACCGCCGCCTATTTCGGCCGCGCCATGGATGACGGCGACGTCGCCGGCAAGGCGATCGCCGAGAAGCTCGGCAACAACATCATCGTCCTGGACGAGGCCGAGACGCAGCGCTGGAAGGACACCGCCGCGCCGCTCGTCGAGGCCTGGGAAGCCGAGATGACGGCCAAGGGCAAGGACGGCAAGGCGCTCGTCGAGGAGGCGCGCGCGCTCGTCGAGAAGTACTCGACCGGCATGTGATCGGCCGCAAAGTGATCCTGTACATCGAACGGCCGCGGGAAACCGCGGCCGTTTCGCTTCCGGGGGCCTTCAAGCCTGCGCGCCGGCGCGGTATCCTGCCTGGCGCCGGAGGAGGAGACCGAGGCCATGTCCGAACTCGCGCATCTGGTGGCGACCGTTTTCCGCAAGGCGGCGGGCCGCGCCCGCTTCGTCGTCGCGATCGCCGGACCGCCCGGCGCCGGCAAGTCGAGCCTGGTCGAGGCGTTGCTGCCGCTCTTTCCCGAAGGGTCGGCCGCGATCGTGCCGATGGACGGGTTCCACTATGACAACGTCGTCCTGGAACGGCGGGGATTGCTGCCGCGCAAGGGCGCGCCCGAGACCTTCGACGTGGGCGGGCTCGCCGCGACGCTGACGCGCATCCGGGCGGGCGACGAGGACGTCGCCGTGCCGCTGTTCGATCGCGCGGCCGATCTCGCCCGGGCCGGGGCGGCGGTGATTTCCCGCGACGTCCGCTTCGTGCTGGTCGAGGGCAATTATCTCCTGTCGGACGAGGAGCCATGGGCAAGCCTTGCGCCGATGTTCGATTTCACCGTCTTCCTCGACGTCGCGCAGTCCGTTCTCGAGCGGAGGCTTGTGGAGCGCTGGCTCCAGCATGGCCATTCCGCCGACGAGGCGCTGGAGCGCGCCTTTTCCAACGATATCCCGAATGCGCGTCGCGTTCTGGCGCGCCGTCGCCCCGCCGATGTGGAATGGAAGCTCGAGGCGTAGGCCTGGCGGGAGCCAGACCTCGTCGCCAAAGTTGAGATCGCGCAAGGGGAATGACATGAAACTGGGCTTCATCGGCCTTGGCAACGTCGGCGGCAAGCTTGCCGGCTCGCTGTTGCGCAACGGCTTCGACCTGACCGTCCGCGACCTCGACCCGAAGGCCGGCGAGCGCTTCCTTTCGGCCGGCGCGAAATGGGGCGACAGCCCGCGCGCGATGGCCGAGCGCTGCGACATGGTCATCACCTGCCTTCCGTCGCCCGCGGCCTCCGCGGCTGTCCTCGAAGCCGAGGATGGCATCCTGGCCGGCCTGGCGCCCGGAAAGATCTGGTCTGAAATGTCGACGACGGATGCGGCCGAGATCACGCGTCTCGCCGCCAGGGTCGAAGCGCTGGGCGCCTCCGCCATCGACTGTCCGGTCTCGGGTGGCGTCCATCGCGCCGCGACCGGCAACATCTCGATCTTCGCGGGCTGCGATCGCGCCGTCTTCGAGCGTGTGTTGCCGGTGCTCAAGGTTCTCGGGCGTCGCATCCTGCACACCGGCGCGGTCGGCACGGCGTCCACGCTGAAGGTGATGACAAACTATCTCGCCACCGCGAACCTTCTCACCCTGTGCGAGGCGCTGGTGACGATGAAGGCCGCCGGCATGGACCTCGCCACCACCTACGAGGCGATCAGGATCTCGTCGGGCACCTCCTTCGTTCACGAGACCGAGAGCCAGCTGATCCTGTCGGGCTCGCGCGACGTGGACTTTTCGATGGACCTGGTGATGAAGGACATCGGCCTGTTCCAGAAGATCGCCGAGACGCACGGCGTGCCGCTGGAGATCTCGCCGCTGATGATCGACATCTTCCGCGACGGCCAGCGCCGCTATGGCCAGCGCGCCAATTCCGACGACATCATCCGCAGGCTGGAGGAGGCCACCGGCCTGTCGATCCTGGCGGACGGATTCCCGCTGGAACTGGTCGACGACGAGCCGGAGGAGCCGGGCTACGAGGTGCTGCCGCCGGGTCGGCGCGGCCGGCGCGATCGGTAGCGTCGGTCGGGGCTCAGGCCGCGGCAGCCACGAAGACCGCCTTGAGGTCGAAGCCCTTCGCCTCGACCGCCTCCAGCGTCGGCGCTTCCGGCAGCGCCAGAAGCTTGCGGGCCATCATGTGATCCGCCGGGGCGTTGACGGTCTCGACGCCGATCATCGCGCCGTTGCGGAAGCAATGCACCGTGAGCTTGGTCCCGTCGTCGGACGCGCGCGCCACCTGCTGGTCGGCGCCCGCCGTCAGCCCGGCGATCTGGAGCTTGTAGGCCGCCTGGTCGCTCCAGAACCAAGGCACCTTGTCGTAGGGCTCGGGCCGGCCGAGCAGGCGCTGCACGACGCACTTCGCCTGGTCGATGGCGTTCTGCACCGATTCGAGGCGGATCATGACGCCGTCGCGTCCGAACGGGAACGACGCGCAATCGCCGATCGCCGAGATCTCGGGCGCGGAGGTCTCCATCAGGTCGTTCACCCGGATGCCGTCCTGCACGAAGAGCCCCGCGGCCTCCGCGATCTCGACGTTGGGCACGATGCCGGCCGAGACGAGCACGATGTCGGCGTCGATCGCCGCATCCTCGCCGGTCTCGACGGCGATCGCCCGGCCGCGCTCGTCGCCCCGGATCCCGCGCGCCATGGTTCCGAGGCGGACGTCGACGCCCGCGGCCTGGTGCATGGCGAGGAAATGCGCCGAGATGGCGGGGGAGACGACGCGCGACATCAACCGGTCGGTCGCCTCGAGCACGGTCACGCGCGCGCCGGCGGCCGCCGCCGTGGCGGCGATTTCGAGACCGATGAAGCCGCCGCCGATCACGACGAGCGAAATCCCCGGCCTAATGGCGGCGCGGATGCGTTCGGCGTCCGCCAGCGTGCGCAGCTGCATCACGCCGTCGAGGTCCATGCCGGGGATCGGCAGGCGGCGGTTGCGAGCGCCGAGCGCCAGCACCAGATGGTCGAAACCATGCGTCTGGCCGTCGTCCAGCTCGACGGTCCGGTCGGCGCGGTGGATCGCCGTCAGGCGGCGGCCGTCGAGATAGCGGATGGCATTCTTCTCGTAGAAGTCGGCGTTGCGGAACAGAAGGCGGTCGGCATTTCCCGTCTTGATATATTCCTTCGACAGCGGCGGCCGCTGGTAGGGCAGGCCCGGTTCGTCGCCGACGAGCAGGACCTCGCCGTCGAATCCATCCTGACGCAGGCTGGCCGCGACCTGGAACCCGCCCTGGCCGGCTCCCGCGATGACGATACGCTTCAGCTTCATCGACGCACCTCCCGGATGCGAGCGGGCGCCTGGCCCGCGTTATGCCTTCTGGTGAACTGCGATTGGCGTTTTCACATTGGCAGGTCAAGCCTTTGGCCGTGTGGAGCGGCGCGCCTGGCTCAACCCGACCGCTTTTCCAGCCAGCGCCATAGATACGGGCCGAACGGCGCCTCCACGTGGAGCCGTGCATGGCGTTCGCCGCGACGATAGAGGATCGCCTGCACGCCGGCGAAGAGAATCGCGGCCGACGGGCTCGACGCGCCGATGTCGGCGGCCGTGCCCTCGCGAATCACCTCCTCCACCGCCGGACCGTCGAGGTCGACGACGAACCAGGCGTCGCTGGCGGGGCTCGCGACCCAGCCGCCGTTCCACCCGAACGGCAGGTCGAGCGAATCGAGGCCGACGAGAAGCACGCGGTCCCGCGCGATGCGCACCGCGACGGGATCGGTGCTCGCGATTCCCCAAAGGCCGACCTCGGCCGCCTTAGGCGCATGCGCGACGAGCGCGGCGCGGAAGTCGCCGCTGACCAGCACCTGCGACAGGCCGACGACCGGTCGGGCGGACCAGCCCTCGCGCTCGATCATGGCATGCCGCCAGTCGGGGAAGGCCGGCCATTTGGTCGCGGAATCGTGGACAGGCGAGGGGTTGCTAGCCATTGATGCGCGCTCCCTCGGGGTCGAAGGCGCAGACGGGCGCGATGGTCGCCCGGCGCGTGGCGCCGAGATGCACGAGATCGATGGTCTCGCCCAGGCGCGAGAGCCCTCGTTCGATCAGGGCCAGCGCCACCGGCCGTCCGAGCGTGGGACTCGCGTAACTCGACGTGACGAAGCCGATCGAGCGCCGGGCGCCGCTGCGCATCTCCACCGCGTGCGCTCCGGTGGGGAGTGGCTGTTCGCCATCGGCGACGATGAGCCCCACACCCTGCTGCCGGTCCTCGCGAAGGGCGTTGTCTGTGAAGAGGGATCGTTTGCCGACGAACTCGTCCTTGCGCCTGTCGCGGGGGCCCGCGATCCCGAGATCGTGCGGCATGGTGGTTCCGTCCGTGTCCTTGCCGGCGATGATGTAGCCCTTCTCGGCGCGCAGCAGGAGAAGCGCCTCCGAACCCAGCAGCACCGCGTCGAGGGTTCGCCCGGCTTCCGTCATGGCGAGATGGAGCGCTCTCGCCGCTCGCGTCGGCACCGAGATTTCGTAGGATCGGTCGCCGGTGAAGGAGACGCGGGCCACGCGGGCCGGACCCCCCTCGAACGCACCATCAGCGAAACCCATGTGCGGCAGGGCGGCGTCGGACAGATCGACCCCCAGCGCCAGCATGGCGACGAGATCGCGCGAGCGGGGGCCGGTCGCCGTCAGCGTCGCCCATTGCGGCGTCGAATTGTGGACGAAGACCTGGCCGCGGTCGAACCGGTCCTGCCGCCATTCCTCGAGGCGGAGCACCACGCCCCCGACATGGCCCGAAGAGCAGGAGACGACGTAGTGATCCTCGGCGACCTTGGCGACGACACCGTCGTCATAGATCACCCCGCTCTCGGTCAGCATGAAGCCGTAGCGGATCCGGCCCGGCTTCAGCGTCGACAGCGTCTGGTAGGAATTGTAGTCGACGACGGCGCCGGCCTGCGGCCCGATCACCTCGATCTTGCCGAGCGGCGAACCGTCGAGGATGCCGACCGTGGCGCGGGCCTGCCTCGCCTCGCGCGCGATTTCGTCGGCCGGCTTGCCCGCGCCGTACCAGGCTGGCCGCAGCCAGCCGCCATATTCGCGGAACACGGCCCCGGCGGCGCGATGCTCGTTTTCAAGGGCCAGGCGCTTCACCGGATTCATGAACTCGCCGCGCCGACGTCCCGCCAGCACCGTGAAGGGCACAGGCACATAGGGCGGCCGATAGGTGGTGGTGCCCGTCTGCTCGATGGTTCGCGCGGTGATCGCCGCCATCGCGGCCAGCCCGTTCATGTTCGACGTCTTGCCCTGGTCGGTCGCCATGCCGAGCGTCGTGTAGCGCTTGAGGTGCTCGACCGACCGGAAGTTCTCCCGCGCCGCCAGTTGCACGTCCTTCACGGTGACGTCGTTCTGCAGGTCGATCCACTGGCGCGTCTTGCCGCGCGGCGATGGCCAGGCCGCGACGATGCCGTAGGATTCGTCGCCCGAGGTCGCGCGCGGCGGCGCGCCTGCGCCGCCACCGGCCGCATGGCCCTCGGCCAGCACGCGCGACAGGGCAAAGGCGCCATTGGCCGCGCCGGCGACCGCCAGACCGGCGACCGGATCACCCGGGACGAAAGCGGCGATCGCCTCGTCGAACCGGAGTTTTCCCCTCGCCTGACAATGCAGGTGCACCGTCGGCGTGAAGCCGCCGGATGTCAGCAGGCAGTCGGCGTCGATGGAGCGTCCCGAGATGGTGACGGCCTCGATCCCGTTCGTTCCGGCAACGCCGTCGATGGTGGCGCCCCGAAGGATTTCGAGACCGTCACCCGGTGCATGCGCCCCGCCTGGCCGGATGTCGGCGATGGTCACGCGCGCGCCGGCTCCGGCGAGCGCGGCGGCGACGCCGCAGCCCTTGTCGTTGTTGGTGGCGACGACGATTTTCGTCCCGACGAGCACGCCATGGCGCCCGAGATAGACGAGCGCGGCCTCCGCCGACATCACGCCTGGCCGGTCGTTGTCGGGGAACACCAGCGGCCGCTCGATGGCGCCGGCGCAAACGACGACGCGTTTCGCCCGGACCTGCCAGAGCGCATCGGGCAATCCGGAACGGCGCTGCCAGATCGATACGAGGCCGTGGTCGTAGAGACCGAAGGCCGTCGCGCGTTGCAGGACGGTCTGTCCGGCCGCGCGCAACCCGGCGACCGTGGCCTCGGCCCAGTCGGTTCCGGGCGCGCCGTCGATCTCGGCCTGGAGGTGCCGCAGCGAGCCGCCGGGCGCGTCCTGGTCGTCGACGAGCACGACGCTGGCGCCCGTCGCGGCGGCCGCGCGTGCGGCGGCCAGTCCGGCCGGCCCGGCTCCGATCACCAGCACGTCGCAGCGCGCGTTGATCGAGGGGCTGTCGGCGGCGGGCCGATGCGCGGGGTCGAGCCGCCCGAGCCCGGCCATGGCGCGGATGCGCGGCTCGAACAGGTGCCAGTCCGGCCACAGGAAGGTCTTGTAGTAGAAGCCGGCGGGGATAAAGGCGGAGAAGCGGTCGAGGAAGCCCGCGCGGTCGCGCTCGGCGGTCGGGGCCGCGTTCACCGAGCGAACCGTCATCCCGTCTATGAGCGGCTCGGTTGTGGCGCGGACGTTGGGCGTCGTCTTCCCGCCGAGCGTGACGTCGACGATGGCGTTCGGTTCCTCCGCGCCCGCTCCGACGATGCCGCGCGGGCGATGGTACTTGAAGCTGCGGCCGACGACGCGGACACCGGCGGCGAGCAGCGCCGAGGCGATCGTGTCGCCCTCCAGGCCGGTCAGCGCCTTGCCGTCGAAGCTGAAGGCGATGGGGCGGCCGGCGCCCGGCTGTGCGAGACGGCGGGCGGTCATGCCGTCTCCCCGGCCACTGGGGAGCCCGCGACCGCATGCGTGACGGTGTCGCGTTCCATGACGAAGAACTCGCCGCAGGTCGAATGCAGCCTGACCTCGCGCGTCGCGCCCTTCGGATTGTCCTTGAGGTAGAGGTAGGACGCCCAGCGCTCGGCGCTCACCTCGCCGGCCGGCTCGGGCCGGGTTTTGCCGGCCTCGGTTGCGAACTGGAACTCGGTCTCGTCGCGCGGGCCGCAGAAGGGGCAGGGGAAGAGCTGCATCGTCGGGGCCTCAATGCGCGATGCCGGAGCCGGCCGCCTCGTCCACCAGGCGCCCGGCGGCGAAGCGGTCGAGATCGAAGGGACGGCTGATGGCGTGGTGGCTTCCCGTCGCCATCAGGTGCGCCAGCAGCCAGCCGCCGGCGGGGATCGACTTGAAGCCGCCCGTGCCCCAGCCGCAGTTGAGATAGAGCCCCGGCAGGGGCGAGGGGCCGATCAGCGGTGACGAATCCGGCACGACGTCGACGTTTCCGGCCCATTGCCGCAGCATCTTCAACTGGCCGAAGGAGGGGAACATCTCCAGCATGCCCGACAGCACCGTGCGCTGCATGGGCGGATTGCCGCGTTGCGCGTAGGAGGGGATGCGGTCGAGCCCACCGCCGACCACGATCTCGCCCTTGTCGGACTGGAACAGGTAGGTGCCGGTGCCCATGTAGAGCACCACCGTGTCGAGGCAGGGCTTCACCGGTTCCGACACCATGGCCTGCAGCGAATAGGACTGGATCGGCAGCCGGAAGCCCGCCTTCGCGGCGAGCACGCTGGAATGGCCCGCGACCGCGAGGCCGACGGAACCGGCCCGGATCGTGCCGCGCGAAGTCTCGACGCCCGCGCAGCGGCCATTCTCGACGAGGAAGTCCGTCACCTCGCAATCCTGGATGATGTCGACGCCAAGCCCGTCGGCGGCGCGGGCGTAGCCCCAGGCGACCGCGTCGTGGCGGGCGACGCCGGCCCGCCCCTGCCAGACGGCCCCGAACACCGGATAGCGCGCGCCCGCGTCGCGGTTGAGCAGCGGCGCCTTGTCGAAGGCCTGCTCCGGCGTCAGGAGCTCGGCGTCGGTGCCGTTGATCTGCATGGCGTTGACGGTGCGGGCGGCGATCTCCATCTCGCCTTCGGAATGCGCGACAGTGAGCACGCCACGCTGCGAGAACATGATGTTGTAGTTCAGTTCGCGCCCCAGCCCCTCGTAGAGCTTGAGCGCGAAATCGTAGAGCGCCACGCTCTCGGGGTAGAAATAGTTCGAGCGGATGGTGGTGGTATTGCGGCCGGTATTGCCGCCGCCGAGCCACGCCTTCTCGATCACAGCGACGTCGCGGATGCCATGGTTCTTCGCGAGATAGTAGGCCGTGGCGAGCCCATGGCCGCCGCCGCCGATGATGACCGCGCCATAGGACGGTTTAGGCTCGGGCGAACGCCAGGCCTGCCGCCAGCCCGAGTGGCCGCGCAGACCTTCCTTCGCCAGCGTCCAGGCCGAATAGCGGCGCGTCACCCGATCTCTCCATGCGAATCCCACCCGCTGTGTACACGCCCCGGCTCCGCTCTCAAAGCCGGGCCTGCGACACGAACATTGGCGGGAGCGTCGGTCGTATGGCGCGGCGATCCGCTTTTCTGTAGACCGGAAACCATGGATTTCCCGGCCGGCAAGACGAGCCCGCCGGTGCGACAAGGAGAGGGAAGCCATGGACGCCACCCGAACGGCCGCGCGGACGCTGCGCCTCGCCGACGAGGACAACATCGTCGTCGCGGCGGAACGGATCGAACCGGGCGCCGAAATCGCGCCGGGCGTCGCGGTGCGCGACCGGATCCCTTTCGGCCACAAGATCGCGACGCGCGCCATCGCGACGGGGGAGCCGATCCTGAAGTTCGGCCAGATCATCGGCTTCGCCTCGAAGCCGATCGAACCCGGCGACTGGGTGCACGAGCACAATGTCGAAATGCACGACTTCGCCCGCGACTATCGCTTCGCCGAGGCCGCGTGGCCCGAGAACGTCCTGCCGGTCGGGGAGCAGGCGACCTTCCAGGGCTTCCGCCGCGCCAATGGCCGGGCCGGCACGCGCAACTATGTCGGCATCCTCACCTCGGTGAACTGCTCGGCCTCCGTCGCCCGCTTCATGGCCGAGGCGGCGATGCGCTCGGGCATGCTGGACGGCTTCGGCAATGTCGACGGCGTGGTCTCCTTCACCCACGGCACCGGCTGCGGCATGGCGGCTTCCGGCGAGGGGTTCGAGCTCCTGAAACGGACGCAATGGGGCTATGCGGCCAATCCCAACCTCGGCGGCGTCCTGCTCGTCGGGCTCGGCTGCGAGGTGTTCCAGATTAGCCGCATGAAGCAGCTCTACGGCATCGAGGAGAGCGAAACCTTCCGCACCATGACCATCCAGGACTCCGGCGGGACCAGGAAGACGATCGAGCAGGGCCTCGAGCGGATCCGCGAGATGCTGGTCGTCGCCGACAAGGTAAGGCGCGAGACGATCCCCGCCTCGGAGCTGACGCTGGCGCTGCAATGCGGCGGCTCCGACGGCTATTCCGGCATCACGGCGAACCCGGCGCTGGGCGTCGCCGCCGACATCCTGGTCCGCAACGGCGGCACGGCGATCCTGTCGGAGACGCCGGAAATATACGGCGCCGAGCATCTGCTGACGCGCCGGGCGAAGAACCGGGCGGTCGGCGAGAAGCTGGTCGAGCGCATCCGATGGTGGGAGGACTATACGGCCCGCAATGGCGGCGAGATGAACAACAACCCTTCGCCGGGCAACAAGGCGGGCGGGCTCACCACGATTCTCGAGAAGTCGCTCGGCGCGGCCGCCAAGGGTGGATCGACGACGCTCAACGCCGTCTACGAGTATGCCGAACCGGTGACCGAGAAGGGCTTCGTCTTCATGGACACGCCGGGCTACGACCCGGTTTCGGCGACGGGACAGGTGGCGGGCGGCGCCAACGTGCTCTGCTTCACCACCGGCCGCGGCTCGGCCTATGGCTGCAAGCCGGTGCCCTCGATCAAGCTCGCCACCAACACGCCGATGTACGAGCGCATGAGGGACGACATGGACATCAACTGCGGCGACATCCTCGATGGCGTTTCGGTCCGGGAGAAGGGCGAGGCGATCTTCGCCGAAATCCTCGCCGTGGCCTCCGGCAAGCGCACGAAGTCGGAGGAACTCGGCTACGGCGATTCCGAGTTCGTGCCCTGGCAGATCGGCGCGGTGATGTGAGCCGCGGCCGCCAGTCCAGGCTGTTTCGCCCGGATCGGCGCTGTACCGGCGATGGCCGTCGTTTGGCCCTTGCGAGCGCGGGACGCGCGCTCTAGCCTTTCCGCGAAATCCAGGGGAAATGCGTGCTGAAGAACCATGGGAAGGGCGTCGTCCTCGATCGACGGCTCGACAACGACACCGGGCCCGTGACGTGGCTTGGCCTGTGCGAACTGCGGATCATGAACGACCGGCGCTGGCCGTGGCTCATCCTCGTTCCGCAACGTCCCGAAATGGTGGAACTGCACGACCTGACGCCGCTCGACCAGGCCATGCTCACCTTCGAGATCAACCTCGTCGGCGAGGCGCTCAAGAAAACGACCGGCTGCACCAAGATCAACACCGGCGCGCTCGGCAACATCGTGCGCCAGCTCCATGTCCATGTGATCGCGCGCAGCGAGGGCGACCCGAACTGGCCCGGCCCGGTGTGGGGCCATGGCGCCCGTGAGCCGTGGCCGCGCGAGGACCTCTACCGCTTCGCCGAGCAGATCCGCGCCGCGCTCTGACCCGCACACCCAGAAGGCATTCACCCATGAGCTTCCCGCTGTTCGACGCGCCCGACCGCGAGCCGAGCCACTTCGTCGGCTTCGCCGGCAACCGCATCGATCGTCTGTCGGAGAACCGGAGGGACGACTGCGTCGAGACCGCGCTCGCCGATCCGTCCTGCCGGCTGATGCTCTTGCGCGGCGGACGCATGCACCTGCGGCTGAACAGCGAAGGCTTCGAAGGCTACGTGGACCGCGCCGCGGCCGAGGCGCTGTCGGCGAAAGTCGAGCATGCGGTCCTGCTCGGCTGGGACGAGGTCGGTCCCGTCCTCGCCGCGCCGGCTGCGCTGGAGCCGGAGGAGCTGCCGGCGGGAATGAAGGCGATCGACTATCGCTCCATCTACGCGCAGGGCCTTCTCGGCGACGACACGCTCGGCGCGCTGGCGCAGGGCGCGGCCCTGCTCGCCTGGCACCAGAGCCATCGCTTCTGCGGCCGCTGCGGCGGCGCAACGCAGATGCGCGCGGGCGGCTACAAGCGCAAGTGCGAGGCCTGCGGGGCCGAGCATTTCCCGCGCACCGACCCGGTCGCCATTATGCTGGCCGTCACCAAGGATCACTGCCTGATGGGCCGCAGTCCGCATTTCGCGCCGGGCATGTATTCCTGCCTGGCGGGCTTCATCGAGCCCGGCGAGACGATCGAGGCGGCGGTGCGGCGCGAGACCTTCGAGGAATCGGGCATCCGGGTCGGGCGCGTCGTCTACCATGCCAGCCAGCCCTGGCCGTTCCCCTATTCGCTGATGATCGGCTGCTTCGGCGAGGCGATCTCGCACGACATCGACGCCGACCGCACCGAACTGGAGGACTGCCGCTGGTTCAGCCGCGCCGAGACGAGGGCGATCCTGTCGCGAACGCACCCCGAGGGCATCACCGCCCCGCCGCCGATGGCGATCGCGCACCACCTCGTCAGGGCCTGGGCCGAAAGCGAGGGCTGAGCCGCGCCGATCCGGCCGCTATTCCTCGTCCTCGGACTGGGTCGCGCGGAACGGATGCGCCTCGTAGACGCCGAGGATGCGCACCTCGCGCGAGAAGAACTGCAACTCCTCCAGCGCCAGCTTGACGTTGCGATCGTCCGGGTGCCCCTCGATGTCGGCATAGAACAGCGTCGAAAAGAACTTGCCGCCGAGCTGGTAGCTTTCCAGCTTGGTCATGTTGACGCCGTTGGTGGCGAAGCCGCCCATCGCCTTGTAGAGCGCGGCCGGCACGTTGCGGACGCGGAAGATGAAGGTCGTCATCATGCGCTGGCCGGCGCCGGTGCGCTCGGTCCAGCGCTTCGTCTTCGAAAGCACGACGAAGCGGGTGACGTTGTTCTCGGAATCCTCGACGTTCTCGGCCACGATATCGAGCCCATAGAGCTGCGAGGCGAGCCGCGGCGCCAGCGCCGCGTTGGCGCGCTCCCCTTCCTGGGCGACGAGCCGCGCCGCCCCGGCGGTATCGCCCGCCACGACCGGCTTCCACTTGTGCTTGCGGATCACCTTGCGGCACTGGCCGAGCGCGTGGATGTGGCTGTAGACGGCCTTGATCTCATCGATCCTGACGCCGGGCAGCACCATCAGCTGGAAATGGATCGGCAGGAAGTACTCGCCGACGATGTGCAGCTTCGAATCCGGCAGGAGATGATGGATGTCGGCGACGCGGCCGGCGATCGTGTTCTCGATCGGGATCATCGCCAGGTCGGCCTTGCCGGTCTCCACCGCGTTGAAGGCGTCCTCGAAGGTGGCGCAGGGCAGCGGCTCCATGTTCGGGAACATGTTGCGGCAGGCGGTGTCGGAATTGGCGCCCGGCTCGCCCTGGAAGGAGATCCTGTTGGTCTTGGCGGCGTTCGGCATCTTCATTGTCCCTGGGCGAGCAGGCGACGCGCCCGCTCGAGTTCATCCGGCGTGTCGACGCCGAGCGGCACCGTGTCGACGATCCTGGCGTCGATCCGCATTCCCGCTTCGAGCGCCCTGAGCTGTTCCAGCTTCTCCCGCCGTTCCAGCGGCGATGGCGGCAGCGAGACGAAGCGTTCGAGCGCTTCGCGGCGATAGGCGTAGAGCCCGACGTGATGGTAGAGCGGTCCCTCGCCCCAGGGCGCGGTGGCGCGCGTGAAGTAGAGCGCGCGCAGCCGGTCCTTGCCCAGCGGCGATCCGACGATCTTCACCACGTTCGGGTTGGTCTTCTCCTCCTCGCGCACGATCTCGACGCCGAGCGTTGCGATCTGGACCTCCGGCTCGGCCAGCGGTTCGAGCGCCGCGCCGATGATGGCGGGTTCGATGGTCGGCAGGTCGCCCTGAACGTTCACCACGAACTCGACGGTACGGCCCGGATCGAGCATCGACAGCGCCTCGTGGATGCGGTCGGAGCCCGACTGGTGGTCGGCGCTGGTCATCACGGCCTCGAAGCCGTGGGCCCGGACGGCCCGAAAAACCTCGTCGCTGTCGGTCGCGACCGCCGTACGGCCGAGCCCGCTGGCCGCGGCCCGTTCCGCGACATGCACGATCATCGGCCGGCCGTGAATGTCGGCCAGCGGCTTGCCGGGAAGGCGCGTCGCGGCCAGCCGCGCGGGAATGAGGATGAGGACGGACATGCTTGGACCGAAGGCGCGGCGGGTGTCAAAAAGTCTCACGTGGAGCGGCCCTTATAGGAGTTGCATCGCCGGAGCAAAAGACCTAGTTTCCGCGCGAATTTGACCGGCTCCGCCCGGTCGGAAAAATGGCGCGTGGCCGGCGCCCGCCACCGCCTTCGGGAGCTTCTGGTCTATGGATTCCTTCGAAATCAACAAACTTCTCGGCGGCCTGCTCGGCGCTGTCTTCGTCATGTTCTCGGTCTCGCTCGCCTCGGACGCGATCTTCGCGAGCCCGGCGCCGCAGACGCCCGGCTACGCCATCGAGGTCGCCGAGGAAGAGGGCGCGGCCGGCGGCGGTCCCGCGGCTCCGGAGGTCGAGCCGATCGCGGTGCGCCTCGCGTCGGTGGACATCGCCAAGGGTCAGACGCTGTATGGACGGTGCGCGGCCTGCCACACGGTCGAGAAGGGCGGCGCCAACAAGGTCGGCCCGAACCTCTGGGACATCGTCAACCGTCCGGTCGCCAGCCATGAGGGCTTCGCCTATTCCGGCGCGATGAAGGAGTTCTCTGAAGACGGCACGGTGGTCTGGGACTACGACCACCTCGACCACTTCATCGCCGCGCCGAAGGGCCTCGTCCGCGGTACCGCCATGGGCTTCGCCGGCCTGAAGAACCCGCAGGACCGCGCCGACATCATCGCCTACCTGCACACGCTGTCCGACAATCCCGCTCCGCTTCCGGAAGTCGAAACGGATGCGGCCGAGGCGCCGGCCGCCGAGGAAGCCGCGCCGGAAGCGCCCGCCGCCGAGGCTCCCGCGACCGAGGAGCCGGCTGCTCCGGCTGCCGAGGAACCGGCCGCCACCGAGCCTGCGGCCGAGGAACCGGCGACGGAGAACGCTGCTCCCGCCGCCGAGGAGGCTGCTCCTGCGACGGAGACGCCCGCGACCGACACGACGGCGCCGGCCGAGCCGACCACCGAGACGCCGGTCATCGAGCGGCCCGTCGCGCAGTAACCTGACGAAATCGTAATCCCCATCACCATGAAAAAGCCGGGTTCCGCCCGGCTTTTTTTGTTAACGTCCGAGCAAGTCGCGCGGGCGGGGTTTCCGTCCGCGTCCGGAAATCTACCTTTCGATGAAGGAAGCCAATCAACGTGAGAACCGGAATGCCGCAGACGAAGCCCTTCGCCGCCGCCCTCTTCTCCCTCTTCCTGGTTGGCCTGCCCGCCGCACATGCACAGAACGAAGGCGAATGGCGCACGACCGGGTCGCTGATCGGCGAATCGAAATATGCCGGCGGCTTCGAGCGCTACGAGCACGTCAATCCGGATGCGCCGAAGGGTGGGACGCTGAACACCGTCACGTCCGGTACTTTCGATTCCTTCAATCCCTTCGTCGTGCGGGGGACGGCGGCGGCGGGTTTCACGCAGGCCGGCGGCCTGTTGTGGGACACGTTGATGGATCAGTCCGTCGACGAACCGAGCACCAGCCATCCGCTGGTCGCCGAGGCCTTCCGCTATCCCGACGACTTTTCCTCGGCGACCTATCGCCTCAACCCGGCCGCGCGCTGGCATGACGGCGCGCCGATCACCGCCGAGGACGTGGTCTGGACCTTTGGCAAGCTGAAGGAGGTCAGCCCCTTCTTCAATCGCTACTTCGCCAACGTGACTGGCGCGGAGGCGGTGGGCGAACGCGAGGTGCTGTTCACCTTCGACCAGACAGGCAACCGCGAACTGCCGTTGATTCTCGGCGACATGCCGGTGCTGCCCAGGCACTGGTGGGAAGGCGCGGATGCGAAGGGCGCTGTGCGCGACATCACCCGGCCGACCCTGGAATTGCCGCTTGGCTCCGGCGCCTATCGCATCGCGAGCTTCAGGCCGGGCAACGAGATCGTGTGGGAACGAGTCGACGATTACTGGGCAAAGGATCTTCCGGTCAATGTCGGTCGCAAGAACTTCGATCGCCGCCGTTACGTCTACATCCAGGACGAGAACGCCGAATGGCAGGCGTTCATCAAGGGCGGCCTCGAGGATATGCGCCCGGAAAACAGCTCGCGCCGCTGGCACACGGAGTACAACTTCCCCGCCTTGCAGGCGGGCGACGTGGTCAAGGCCGAGTTTCCGACCGAACATGGGGAGGCGATGCAGGCTTTCGTGCTCAACCTTCGACGGCCGCAATTCCAGGATCGTCGCGTCCGCGAGGCGCTGACCTGGGCGCTCGACTTCGAAAGCATGAACCGCAACCTGTTCTACAACTCGAACACCCGCACGGATTCCTACTTCGAAGGCGGCGAGCTTGCGTCTTCCGGGCTCCCGCAGGGACGCGAACTGGAGATTCTCGAGGAATTCCGGGACCGGTTGCCGCCGGAGTTGTTTGAGAAGGAGTTCAAGCTCCCGGTCTATGATTCGCCGCAGGCCGAGCGGCAGAACTTGCGCAAGGCGGTGCAGCTCTTCGCCGAGGCCGGCTGGACGATCAAGGGCGGCAAGCTTCTGAACGACAGGGGCGAACAGTTCCGGATCGAGTTTCTCGGGCGCGGCCCGACGGACGAAATCATCTCCGGCTCCTACATCGCCAACCTGCGCAAGATCGGCGTCGATGCGTCGCTGCGGATCATCGACCCGGCGCAATACGTCAACCGCTATCGCGCGTTCGACTTCGATTCGCTCACCGGCCAGTTCGCGCAGTCGCTCTCGCCCGGCAACGAGCAGCGCGAGTTCTGGGGCTCGGAAGCGGCCGACCAGCCGGGCTCCCGCAATCTCATCGGCATCAAGGATCCGGTGATCGACGCGCTGGTGGACAGGATCATCTTCGCGAAGGACCGCGAGGATCTGGTCGCCGCGACCCGGGCTCTCGATCGCGTGCTTCTGTGGAGCTACTATGTCGTGCCGCAGTGGCACCGGCCGGTGATCTGGCTCGCCTACTGGAACAAGTTCGGCATGCCGGAAACGCAGCCGGCCTATGCCGGCGTCGACATCGATTCCTGGTGGGTCGACCCCGAGAAGGAAGCGGCGCTTGCCGCCAAGTACCGAAGCCAGAACTGAAGCCGATTCGCACCGGAGGACGCCCATGCCAGGACTGCCGCGCCGCGATTTCCTCGGATACGCCGGCCTGGCCGCGCTCGCGCCGCTGGCGCGCGTGTCCGCTTTCGCCGGTGTCGCCGGCATGCCGCTGCTCGCCCGCGACGCCTTCGCCCAGATGGCGACGGACATACCCCTGCATGGCATCTCGCCTTTCGGCGACCTGAAGTACGGACCAGATTTCGCGCATTTCGACTATGTCGACCCGGCGGCGCCGAAGGGCGGGCGGATCACCACGCAGCTCTCCCAGTGGTCCTTCAACCAGGCGCCAGACACGTTCGACACGTTGAACGCCTATGTGCTGCGCGGCAATGGCGCCGCCGGCATGGCGCTGACATTCGCGACGCTGCTGGCCGGATCGGCCGACGAGATGGGCGCCTACTACGCCTATGCCGCCGAATCGGTGACGCTCGGCGAGGACCGGCTGACCTGGCGCTTCCGGCTTCGCCCGGAAGCGGCCTTCCATGACGGCGCGCCGATCACGGCCCACGACGTGGTGTTCTCGATCGAGAAGTTGAGGGACGAGGGGCACGAGAACCTGGCGAGCACGCTGCGCCAGATCGAGCGGATCGAGGCGCTCGACGACCGCACGATCTCGGTGCGGCTTCAGCCGCTCGCCGGCATCTCGACCGTGTTCACCATCGCGGCCGGCTGCCCGATCATGTCGCGCGCCTGGTGGGAGGGGCGAACCTTCGATGCCACGCTCTCGGAAGGTCCGCTCGGCTCGGGTCCCTACCGGGTGGGGCGGTTCAGCTTCGGGTCCTTCATCGAGTTCGACCGGGTCGGGGATCACTGGGCTACCGACCTGCCGGTGATGCGCGGGCGCTTCAACTTCGACCGCATCCGTTATGATTACTTCCGGGACCGCAATGCCTCCTTCGAGGCCTTCAAGGCGGGCATCATCCTGTTTCGCGAGGAGTTCACCTCGCGCAACTGGGCCAACGACTACAATTTCCCGGCCATCCAGGACGGGCGGGTCAAGACCGACGAGGTGCCCGACGAGACGCCCTCGGCCGGCCAGGCGTGGTTCTTCAACACGCGGCGGGCGAAGTTTTCCGATCCGAAGGTCCGCCAGGCCATCGCCCTGCTGTTCGACTTCGAATGGACGAACAAGAACATCATGTTCGGTTCCTACGAGCGCTCGATGTCATTTTTCGAGATGACCGAGCACAAGGCCACCGGCCTTCCGGACGAGGGCGAGTTGGCGCTGCTGGAGCCGTTCCGGAACGACTTGCCGGAGGCCGTCTTCGCCGAACCCTTCGTGCCGCCGGTCAGCGATGCGTCGGGACGCATACGGGAGCGCCAGCGCGAGGCGGTCGCCCTCCTGGAGAGCGCGGGATGCACGCGGCAGGGCGGACGAGTGGTCCTGCCCTCGGGCGAACGGCTGACGGTCGAGTTCCTCAACAACAGCCAGACCTTCGAGCCGCATCACAACGCCTACATCCGCAACCTCCAGCAGATCGGCATCGAGGCGACCTATCGGCTCGTCGATGCCTCGCAGTACTCCTTGCGAACGCAGCAATTCGACTTCGACATGATCGTTGCCCGCCATTCCATGTCGCCCTACCCGAGCCGCGGCATCCGCCAGTCCTTCGGATCCGAGAGCGCCAACGCGCCCGGCTCCATGAACATGGCTGGCGTCGCGCACCCGGCGGTGGACGCCATCCTCGACAGGATCGTCGCCGCGAAGAGCTGGGAGGAGTTCAGGACGGCCAACCGCGCGCTGGACCGGATCCTGCGTGCCCAGCATTATTACGTCTTCCAGTGGTACAAGCCGACGCGGTGGCTCGCCTTCTGGGACCACTACGACCGGCCGAAGGTTGCGCAACGGTTCGGTATCGGCGTACTCGACACCTGGTGGACGCGGCCCGACCGCATCCAGGCGACCGGCATGACCGGCTGACGCAAGCTTCGCATGGCAGAATGAATCACACTCGACCTTCGCGCGAATCGAAATCCGGATCGACCTGATGGGCGCCTACATTCTCCGACGCCTGCTTCTCATGATTCCGACGCTGTTCGGAATCATGGCGATATCCTTCACGGTCATCCAGTTCGCGCCGGGCGGACCGGTCGAGCAGGTCATCGCCCGCATATCGGGCCAGGCCGGCGACGCAACCGACCGAATCTCCGGCGGCGGCGGCGATTCGGCCGGGCAGAATTTCGACACCAACGGCGAAATGAGTTCGAAGTATCGCGGCGCGCAGGGGCTCGATCCGGAGTTCATCAAGCAGCTCGAGGTGCAGTTCGGCTTCGACAAGCCGCCGCTCGAGCGCTTCTTCAACATGCTGTGGGATTATGCCCGCTTCGATTTCGGCGAGAGCTTCTTCCGCGACATCTCCGTCCTGGAACTGATCCTCGAGAAGATGCCGGTCTCGATCTCGCTCGGGCTGTGGCTGACGCTGATCTCCTACGCGATCTCGATCCCGCTCGGCATCCGCAAGGCGGTGAAGGACGGGTCGACCTTCGACGTCTGGACGAGCGGCGTCATCATCGTCGCCTATGCGATCCCGAGCTTCCTGTTCGCGATCCTTCTCTTGGTGCTGTTTGCCGGCGGTTCGTTCTGGGACTTCTTCCCGTTGCGCGGCCTGACCTCGGACAATTGGGACCAGCTGTCGCTCGGTGGCAAGATCGTCGACTATTTCTGGCACCTCACATTACCGTTGACGGCGATGGTGCTGTCGGCCTTCGCCACGACGACGCTCCTGACGAAGAACTCCTTCCTCGAGGAAATCCGCAAGCAATACGTGATCACCGCGCGGGCCAAGGGCCTGTCGGAGCGGCAGGTGCTCTACCGTCACGTCTTCCGCAACGCCATGCTGATCATCATCGCCGGATTCCCCGGCGCCTTCATCTCGGCCTTCTTCACCGGCTCGCTGCTGATCGAGAACATCTTCTCGCTCGACGGCCTGGGGCTGCTTGGGTTCCGGTCGGTGCTCGATCGCGACTATCCGGTGGTCTTCGCCAACCTCTACATCTTCTCGCTGATCGGCCTCGTCGTCGCGCTGATCTCCGACCTGACCTACACCTGGATCGATCCGCGGATCGACTTCGAGCGCCGGGAGGTCTGAGGTGTCGGAGGTCATCCTGAAGGCCGAGGTCGAGAAAGTCCGCCATCGGGCCCGGCGGCCCTGGCTGTCGCCGCTCAACCAGCGCCGCTGGCAGAACTTCAAGGCGAACCGGCGCGGCTACTGGTCGCTCTGGATCTTCCTCGTCCTGTTCGTCCTGTCGATGCTTGCCAATGTCATCGCCAACGACAAGCCGATCATGGTCTCCTACAAGGGCGAACTGCTGTTTCCGGTCGTGATCGACTATCCGGAGGAGAAGTTCGGCGGCTTCTACGCCGTCACCGACTATCGCGACCCGCTGATATACGAGGAGATCGAGGCGAACGGCTGGATCCTCTGGCCGCCGGTGCGCTACTCCTACCGCACCGTCAACAACGAGATCCCGCAGGCCGCGCCGGCCAAGCCCTCCTGGATGTACGACCGCGAGACCCGCTGCCAGCGCTATCCGCTCGGCGTGGACGACCCGGGCTGCACGCTCGGCAACTGGAACTGGCTCGGCACCGACGATCAGACGCGCGACGTGCTGGCCCGCGTGATCTACGGCTTCCGCATTTCGGTGCTGTTCGGCCTGGCGCTGACGCTCTGTTCGGCGGTGATCGGGGTGTCCGCAGGCGCGATCCAGGGCTATTTCGGCGGCTGGACCGACCTGATCTTCCAGCGCTTCATCGAGATCTGGTCGTCGATCCCGGTGCTCTATCTGCTCCTGATCATCGCCGCCGTGCTGCCGCCGGGCTTCTTCATCCTGCTCGGGATCATGCTCCTGTTTTCGTGGGTCGGGTTCGTGGGCATCGTCCGTGCGGAATTCCTGCGCGCGCGCAACTTCGAATATGTCAACGCGGCGAGGGCGCTCGGCGTGCCGAACCGCACCATCATGTTCAGGCACCTGCTGCCGAACGCGATGGTGGCGACGCTGACCTTCCTGCCCTTCATCCTGAACGGCTCGATCACGACGCTGACCTCGCTCGACTTCCTGGGCTTCGGCCTGCCGCCGGGCTCGGCGTCGCTGGGCGAACTCCTCAAGCAGGGCCAGAACAACCTCAATGCCCCATGGCTCGCCATGTCCGGTTTCTTCGTGATTTCGCTGATGCTTTCGCTGCTGATCTTCATCGGCGAGGCGACGCGCGACGCCTTCGATCCGAGGAAGACGTTCCGGTGACAAGGATGTCGTGGTATACACTGCGCGAACTTCTACCGTGGAGGCGAGCATGGGCATGAACATCAAGGATCAGGAAGCCCATCGGCTCGCCAGGACGATCGCGGACTTCACGGGCGAAACGCTTACGGCGGCGGTCGTGGTGGCCTTACGGGAGCGGCTGGAGAGATTGGAGCGGCAGGCGGGTATCGAAAAGCGCCGGGCCTTGATCGACGAAATCGTCCGCCGTTCCGGTCCGACCGCACCGGGCATCACAAGCGACCATTCCGACCTCTACGACGAGATCGGATTGCCGAAATGATCGTCGATGCTTCCGCTATCCTGGCCGTCCTTTTCGAGGAACCGGAGAAGGACGGCTTCAGGGATCTGATGCTCATGCGCACCGAGCTGGCGATGTCCCCGGTCAACTATCTCGAGGCTGCCGTCCGGGCCGACGACAAACGTCATCCGAAAAAGGGGGCGGAGCTGGACTCACTGCTGAAAGCTTTTGGCATCACGATTTCTGTCGTTGATGCGCGCCAAGCCTATCTCGCCCGTGAGGCCTACCAGCGCTACGGCAAGGGCAACCACCCCGCCCGCCTCAATCTCGGCGACTGCTTCGCCTATGCGCTGGCGAAGGCGCGCGGGGAACCGCTTCTCTTCAAGGGCGACGACTTCCGCCTGACCGACGTCGAGGCCGCGCTTTGAGCCAAACCCTTCTCTCCGTCCGCGATCTGTCCGTCGCGTTCACGCAGGGCGGACGCGAGCAGATCGCCGTCGACCATATCTCGTTCGACATCGCGCAGGGCGAGACGATCGCGCTCGTCGGCGAATCCGGTTCGGGCAAGTCGGTTTCGGCCCTCTCCGTCCTCAAGCTGCTGCCCTACCCCTCGGCCAGCCATCCGTCCGGATCGATCCTGTTCAACGGACAGGACCTGCTGGCCAAGGACGATGCCGATCTGCGCAAGGTCCGCGGGCGCGAGATCACCATGATCTTCCAGGAGCCGATGACCTCGCTCAACCCGCTGCACACGGTCGAGCGGCAGATAGGCGAGGTGCTGAAGCTGCACCAGGGCATGAACGACCGCCAGGCGCGCGACCGCGCGATCGCGCTGTTGCTGGAGGTCGGCATCCGCGAGCCCGAGAAGCGTCTCGACGCCTATCCGCACCAGCTTTCCGGTGGCCAGCGACAGCGGGTCATGATCGCCATGGCGCTCGCCAACGAACCGAAGCTGCTGATCGCCGACGAACCGACCACGGCGCTCGACGTGACGGTACAGGCGCAGATTCTCGAACTGCTCGACGGGCTGAAGGCCAGGAACGGCATGTCGATGCTGTTCATCACGCACGATCTCGGCATCGTGCGCCGGATCGCCGATCGGGTCTGCGTCATGAACAGGGGCAGGATCGTCGAGTCCGGCCCGACCGAGCGCATCTTCGCCGATCCGCAGCACGACTACACCCGTCACTTGCTCGCCGCCGAGCCGAAGGGGCGTCCACCCGTCAACGATCCCGCCGCGCGGGCGGTGATGACCGGGAAGGACATGAAGGTCTGGTTCCCGATCAAGAAGGGGTTCCTCCGCCGTACGGTCGATCACGTGAAGGCGGTCGACGGGATCGACGTCACCGTGCGGGCCGGGCAGACGGTCGGCGTCGTGGGAGAATCCGGATCGGGCAAGACGACGCTGGGCCTGGCTCTGTGCCGCATGATCTCGTCGCGCGGCGCGATCCGGTTCGCCGGGCGCGAGATCGACCGGCTCTCCTTCAACGACATGCGTCCGCTGCGCAGCGAGATTCAGATCGTCTTCCAGGACCCCTTCGGCTCGCTCAGCCCGCGCATGTCGGTTTCCGAAATCATCGAGGAAGGCCTGCGAATCCACCAGCCGCAGCTTTCCGCCGACGAACGCGACGACCTCGTGGTCGAGGTGCTGAACGAGGTCGGGCTCGATCCCGAGACACGCTTCCGCTATCCGCACGAGTTTTCCGGCGGGCAGCGGCAGCGCATCGCGATCGCCCGCGCCATGGTGCTGAAGCCGAAATTCGTGATGCTGGACGAGCCGACCTCGGCGCTCGACATGAGCGTGCAGGCGCAGGTGGTCGATCTGCTGCGCGATCTCCAGAAGAAGCACGACCTCGCCTACCTCTTCATCAGCCACGACCTGCGAGTCGTCCGCGCGCTCGCCAACGAGGTGATCGTGATGCGCAACGGAAAGGTCGTGGAAGCAGGTCCGTCGGACGAGATTTTCGAACGGCCCAGGACCGACTACACCAGGGCGCTGATCGCGGCGGCCTTCGACCTCGCAACGGCGCCACGCGGCGTGGTCAGCGAATGACCGGCAAGATCGACGGGGAGATGATGACGCAGGCAGCCAAGGGACGGGTTCTCCTTTCGGTGACCGGATTCAATCCGCAACGCTGGCACGAACTCCTGTCCACCCGGCGCGAGGTGGTGCTCGAGCCGAAGGCGCCGGGCGACCCGTCGATCCACTATGCCGTGGTCTGGAAGCAGAAGCCGAACGTGCTCTCGAACCTGCCGAACCTCAAGGCGGTGTTCTCGATCGGGGCGGGCGTCGACCACCTGTTCTCCGATCCCGGCCTGCCCGACGTGCCGATCGTGCGCGTCGTGGCCGAGAACCTGACCCAGCACATGACGGAATACGTCTGCTGGCGCGTACTCGACCATCACCGGCAGGGAATGCTCTACAGGTCGCAGCAGAAGCGGCGGCTGTGGCGCGAGCCGGCCCAGCCGGCGGCGAATGCTGTTTCGGTCGGCATCATGGGCCTCGGCAACCTGGGACGCGCCGCGGCGAGCGCGCTGTCGGCGCTCGGATTCAAGGTGAACGGCTGGAGCCGGACAGGCACGACGATGGAGGGCGTGACCTGCTTCGGCGGCAGGGACGGGCTCGAACCGTTCCTGCGCACAACCGACGTGCTGGTGGTGCTCCTGCCGCTGACGCCCGCCACGGCGGGCATGGTCAATTACGATCTGCTGTCGAAGCTGCGGCGCGACAACGAACTCAGCGGCGCGGTGCTGATCAATGCCGGGCGCGGTCGGCTCCAGAAGGACGCCGACATTGCCCGCGCGCTCGACGAGGGGATCCTCAAGGAAGCGAGCCTCGACGTCTTCGAGACCGAACCGCTGCCGAGGACGAGCCCGTTGTGGTCGCACGAGAGGGTGTTCGTGACGCCGCATGCCGCAGCGACGTCCGATCCCGCCCACCTCGCCGGGCCGATGCTCGACCAGATGGACGCCTGCGATCGGGGCGAGCCGCTCAGGAACCTGGTCGATCGCGCCGCCGGTTATTGACCGACGCCCCGATCTACGGCCGGCGGAACCCGGTCGGCTGGCCATAGAGATAGCCGATGCGGGCGACGGCTCCGCTCAGGCTCTCGCGGGCGACCGACATCGTATGGCCGTTCGCATGGATGATCGAGTCCGGTCCGGTGACGATCGCCACATGGCCCTTCCAGAAGACGAGGTCGCCGCGCACCAGTGCCGCGAGGTCCTGCCCGAGATCGAGCGTCGTTCCGAGCCCGCCCGCCTGCATGTCGGAATCGCGCGGGGCGGCCAGCCCGGCCATCCGCATCGCGAGCTGGACAAGACCGGAACAGTCGACGCCGAAGGCCGAGGCGCCGCCCCAGAGATAGGGCGTATGCTCCAGCGTCTCGGCGACCGCGACCCAGTCGCCCGCGGGGTCGGCCAGCGGACGCAGATGCGCGGCGACGGCCGCCTCCCCGGACGACAGCAGCGCGTAGCGGGTGCCCCGCGTCTCGGCCTCCCCGACGACCGTGACGGCCGATCCCATCGACAGCGCCTCGACGCGCTGCTTCTTCATGTCCGGCTCGCGGTAAAGGAAGGTGCGCGGCGCGGAGACGAAATGCGTCGGCGCACGCCCGGGCTCGTCGAGCCCGTCAACCTCGACGTAGCCGACATAGCCGTCTTCCCGCGCCTGCACCCAGGCGAGACCGTCGCGCTGGTCGAAGACCGTCACGGGCGCGCCCCGGAGAAGCTGCGTGTTCAGGCCGGAGTCGCGGGAGGGACCGGCCAGCACGTCGAGGACGGGCCGTTTCGCGCGCATCGGCTCGCCGACGACGAAACGCTCGGCCTCGACGCGGCCTTTCAGCCGCTCGTCGGCGAGGTCGTTTCGGAAGGCATGGAGGCGTTTGTCGAGAATGGTCATGGGGTCGCGGGTTCCCTGGCGCAGGCAATGATCACGTCGCCGAATCGTTCGACGAAGAGTGCACCGTCAACGGTCCGCTTCACCAGCACGTTGCGCTTGTCCTCGTCATCGCGATGGCGCGAGACGAGCTTGAGCGCGCCCATCATGTCGAGAGCACGGGTAATCACCGGCTTGGACACGTTCAGCCGGGCGGCCAGCCCGCGCACGGTGTGCGGCGGCGGATCGAGATAGATGGTGAGCAAGATGGCTGCCTGCCGCATGGACAGGTCAGGCTGCCCCGCCCGGACCTCCGCCAGGGCGACGTCCTGCCAAAGGCGAAGGGCTTCGCCTGGTCTCAGATGAACCGCCATCCCGCTCGCTCCTCTCCGCTCCGGAACCGTATCATTCCGGGCGGGAGCATTTCCAGTCGGGTCTCCGCTCAGGTCCCGTAGCGTGTGGCCAGCAGCTGCTCCAGCGCGCGGATCGCCTGCGCCTCGCCGCCGGCGGGGCCGTGCGGGCGGGCCGCCGGGTTCCAGGCAAAGATGTCGAAATGGCTCCAGGCCTTCGCCTTCTCGACAAAGCGCTGCAGGAAAAGGGCCGCCGTGATCGAGCCGGCGAAGCCGTCGCTGGTCACGTTGTTGAGGTCCGCGACCTTGGAGGCGAGCTTCTCGTCGTAGGGCGCCCAGAGCGGCATGCGCCAGACCGGATCGCCGGCCTCCGCGGCCGCCGCGGCGATCTCCGCCGCCAGGGCATCGTCGCCGGTGTAGAACGGAGCGATGTCGGGACCGACCGCGACGCGGGCAGCACCCGTCAGCGTCGCCATGTCGATCATCAGGTCGGGCGCCTCCTCGTCGGCGAGCGAAAGCGCGTCCGCCAGCACCAGCCGACCTTCCGCGTCGGTGTTGCCGATCTCGACCGTCGGGCCCTTGCGGCTTTTGAGAATGTCGCCCGGCCGGAAGGCGTTTCCGGCGATCGCGTTCTCGACCGCCGGGATCAGCACGCGAAGCCGCACGCCAAGGCCCGCCGCCATGACCATGTCGGCGAGGCCGAGCACGTTGGCCGCTCCGCCCATGTCCTTCTTCATCAGCAGCATGCTGCTCGACGGCTTGATGTCGAGGCCGCCGGTGTCGAAACAGACGCCCTTGCCCACCAGCGTCACCTTCGGAGCGTCCTGCCGCCCCCAGACCATGTCGATCAGCCGCGGCGCGTCCGTCGAGGCACGTCCGACGGCGTGGATCATCGGGAAATTCCGGGCCAGGAGGTCGTCTCCCACGATCGTGTCGATCGATGCGCCATGCCTTTGCGCCAGCGTCCGCGCGGCCTGCTCCAGGGCGGCGGGGCCGAGATCGCTGGTCGGCGTGTTGACGAGATCGCGCGTCAGGAAGACGGCCTTGGCGATGCGGCGAGCACGGGCGGCATCCGCACCCTCCGGAACGGCGACCCGCAGCGTGTTGCCGGGCTTGCCGGCATAGCGCGTGAAGCGATAGCCGCCGAGCATCAGGCCGACCGCTCCTTGCGTCGGGCTGGCGAGCGGCGCGGCGAAATGCCAGTCGCCATCGGGCAGGTCGCGCGCCAGGGCGCCCGTGGCGAGCCGCGCGAACCCGCCATCCCTGTCGGGGAGGCCGAAGAGGGCGCCGGCGATCGAGCCGTCCAGGCCGGGAACGACGAGGACGCGCCCCGGCTGGCCCGAGAAGTCGTTGGCCTTCGCCCAGGCCAGGGCGAGCGCCGACAGGCCCGCCTCCTCCAGCCGCCCCTTTGCCACCGGGTGGATGGGCTTAGACGTGGGGCTTCCGGCATCGACGAGTTCAACGGGCATCGGGCGGTCTCCTGCGCTGCTGGCGCGGACGCACGCGCCGCGCTTAACCATCCGTTAGGGTTAACGGAATATTTCTTTCCCCGATATGGCGCCGCGCGCGGCGCGAAGCGGAGAAGGCGGCATGATGACCAATGGCGATCGGAACGCAACCGTCGGGCTTTGGCGCACGGCCGCGCTCGGATTGGTCCTCGCGGTGGCGCTGAGCGGCTGCGCCAATTCGCGCATGACCACCGGGTCCGTCGAGCGCTCCTCGGGCAAGCCGGTTGCCGCGATGTCGGCAGACGAACTTGCGAGTGCCGCCGACCAGCTGGGCAAGTCCTATACGCGCAACCCGTCCGACAAGGCGATCGGCCTGCGCTACGCGGAGGTCCTGCAGATGGGCGGCCGCACGGACCAGTCGCTTGCGGTCATGCGCAAGCTGGCGATCGCCCATCCGGCCGACCGGCAGGTTCTGGCGGCCTACGGCAAGGCGCTCGCCGCGGCGGGTCAGCTCGAGCCGGCGCTCGATGCCGTGCGCCGCGCCCAGACGCCCGAATATCCCGACTGGAAACTGTTGTCGGCCGAGGCCGCGATCCTCGACCAGCTCGGCAAGCCGGGCGATGCGCGCGCGCTCTACCGGCGCGCCCTCGACATGAAGCCGAACGAGCCGTCGATCCTGTCCAACCTCGGCATGTCCTACCTGCTAGAGGGGGACCTGCGCAGCGCCGAGACCTACATGCGCTCGGCGGCGGGGGCGCCCGGCGCCGACAGCCGCGTGCGCCAGAACCTCGCGCTGGTGGTCGGCCTGCAGGGCCGGTTCGACGAAGCCGAAAAGCTCGCCCGCCAGGAGCTTTCTCCGGAACAGGCCGAAGCCAACGTCGCCTATCTCCGCTCGATGCTTGCCCAGCAGAACGCCTGGAACGATCTGAAGCGGGACGAGAAGAAGAAAACGAACTGACGCGGCGACCATCCTCGCCGTCGAAGGCGTATCGGGGCCGGCGTCAGCGCCGGCCTATGTCGTTCAAGCGGTGTTTCACGTGGAATGAGCGATGGCGGTCGCCCCGTGGCGGAAGTCGGCGTCTACGGCGGCGTACGTCTCCGACAGGCGACCCGGCCTATTCGGACGAACTCGTTTCCTTCTTGTCGCCGAACACGCCGCCCTCGCTGAACTGCATGATCGCGGGGCCGAGGATGACGGCGAAGAGCACCGGCAGGAAGAACAGGATCATCGGCACGGTCAGCTTCGGCGGCAGCGCGGCGGCCTTCTTCTCGGCCTCGTTCATGCGCATTTCGCGGCTTTCCTGCGCCAGCACCCGCAAAGCGTGCGCCAGCGGCGTGCCGTAGCGTTCCGCCTGGATGAGCGCCTGGGTGACGCTCTTGACCGTATCGAGGCCGGTGCGGCTCGACAGGTTTTCATAGGCCATGCGCCGCTCCTGCAGGAACGACAGTTCGGCGTTGGTGAGGACCAGTTCCTCTGCCAGCTCCACGGACTGCGCGCCGATCTCCTCGGCCACGCGCCGGAAGGCGGCTTCGATCGCCATGCCCGATTCCACACAGATCAGCATCAGGTCGAGCGCGTCGGGCCAGGCCTTCTGGATGTTCTGCTTGCGCTTGGTGGCCTGGTTGTTGACGTAGACCACCGGGGCGTAGAAGCCCGCATAGGCGCAGACGACCACCACGAAGCCCTTGATGAACAGCGGCTGCTCCGGCAGACGGTCGAGCACGAAGACGTAGATCACGCCGAGGAACAGGCCGACGAACGGCAGGACCAGCCGGAAGAACAGGAACTTCGTGAGCGGATTCTGGCCGCGGAAACCTGCCATCTTGAGCTTCGCCAGGGTGGCTTCGTCAACCAGCGCACGCTTCAGGTCCAACCGCTCGACGATGCTTCGCATCCCGTGCGACTGCTCTTCGCGAAGCCCCTTGCGTCGACGTTCGGCGTCGGCCGCCAGGCGGGCCCGCTGCTTGGCCCGGAGTTCGTCGCGCTCCAGAGCCACCGTCTTCATGCGGGTCTTGAGTTCGTTGCCGCCCAGGGCCGGCATCACCGTGAAGACGGTCGCAAAGACCGCGATCGCCACCAGCAGCGCGATCAGGAAAGTCGGGTCGAAGATCGCCTTGGCAACCTGCTCGGACATGTTCGGCCTCCCGGCGGTCAGACGTCGAAGTTCATCATCTTCTTCATCACGAAGATTCCGATCGCCATCCAGATCAGCGAAACGCCGAGGATCAGGTGGCCGGTACTCGTGACGAAGAGCGGCATGATGTAGTTCGGGCTGGAGAGATAGACGAGGAAGGCGACGATGAAGGGCAGCGCGCCGATGATGGCGGCGGAGGCCTTCGCCTCCATGGACAGCGCCTGGACCTTGGCCTTCATGCGCTTGCGGTCGCGCAGCACCCGCGAGAGGTTGCCCAGCGCCTCCGACAGGTTGCCGCCCGCCTGCGCCTGGATCTGGATGACGATGCCGAAGAAGGCGGCCTCGGGGCAGGGCATGGTGTCGGTCATGCGCAGCGCCGCCTCGGGCGTGGACATGCCAATCTGCTGGGCCTCGACCATGCGGCGGAACTCGCTGCGCACCGGCTCGCGCGATTCGTTGGCGATGAGGCGGATGCCGTCGTTGATGGGAAGACCCGATTTGACCGCCCGGACGATGATGTCGAGGGCATTCGGCAGTTCGTCGAGAAAGGCCGCGATGCGGCGGGCCTTGATGAAGGCGATCACCCAGCGCGGCAGGCCGACACCGCCGGCGAGCGCCGCGGCGGGTACCGCCCACAGGGGAGCCCCGCCAAGCAACGCAAGCGCGGCGAAAGCCACGCCGGAGATGGCCGAGAACAGATAGAAGCGCTCGATCGGTATCGTCAGCCCCGCCTGCTTGATCTGGAGCTTGAGAGGAGGCTTCCGCATATTGCGGTCCTTCACCTTCTGCTTCTCGTCCAGATCCTTCAGCGAATCCTGAACGGACTTGCGGCGCTTGGCGGCCTCCGCGATGCGGTCGCGCGACGCCTTGACCACCGCCCGGTCAGTCTCCGCCTTCTTGATGGTCTCGAGCCGCTTGCCCGCCTTGGCCTCGTTGGCGATCGTGTTGAACATGAACACGTAAGCCACCGCGCCCGCGGACAGGCCCGCCAGCAGGATCATGGCAATGACGGTGACATCGAGCCCGAACATGACGTTACGCTCCCGTCCCGATCATCAGCCCGCCTGCTTTTCCATCGATTCGAGTGCTGCGGCGAGCCGGGCTTCCTCGTTGTAGTAGCGAGCCCTGTCCCAGAAGCGTGGCCGGCCGACGCCCGTCGACACGTGCTTGCCGATCAACTTGCCATGCGCATCCTCGCCCATGATGTTGTAGAGCACGATGTCCTGCGTGATGATCACGTCGCCTTCCATGCCGAGCACCTCCGTCACGTGGGTGATGCGGCGCGAGCCGTCGCGCAGGCGCGCGGCCTGGATGATGACGTCGATGGAGCCGACGATGATTTCGCGGACGGTCTTCTGCGGCAGCGTGAAGCCGCCCATGGCGATCATCGATTCGATACGGTTCAGGCACTCGCGTGGCGAGTTCGAGTGAATCGTGCCCATCGATCCGTCGTGACCGGTGTTCATCGCCTGGAGGAGGTCGAATACTTCCGGTCCGCGCACCTCGCCGACGATGATCCGCTCCGGACGCATGCGCAGGCAGTTCTTGACGAGGTCGGTCATGGTGATCTGCCCCTCGCCTTCCAGGTTGGGGGGGCGGGTTTCCAGGCGCACCACGTGCGGCTGCTGCAGTTGCAGCTCCGCGGAGTCCTCGCAGGTGATGATGCGCTCGTCGCGATCGATGTAGTTGGTAAGGCAGTTGAGCAGCGTCGTCTTTCCGGAACCGGTGCCGCCGGAAATGACGACGTTGCAGCGGACCCGGCCGATGATCTTCAAGACCTCCGCCCCTTCCGGCGAGATGGCGCCGAAGCGGACGAGCTGGTCGAGGGTCAGCTTGTCCTTCTTGAACTTGCGGATGGTGAGCGCCGCGCCGTCGATGGCGAGCGGCGGCGCGATGACGTTGACGCGCGAGCCGTCCGGCAGGCGCGCGTCGCAGATCGGGCTCGATTCGTCGACGCGGCGGCCGACCTGGCTCACGATACGCTGGCAGATGTTGAGGAGCTGCTGGTTGTCGCGGAAGCGGATGCCGGTCTGCTCCACCTTGCCGCCGACTTCGATGTAGACGTTCTTCGACCCGTTCACCATGATGTCGGCGATGTCGTCGCGCGCCAGCAGGGGCTCGAGCGGACCGTAGCCCAGGACGTCGTTGCAGATGTCCTCCAGCAGTTCTTCCTGCTCGGAGATCGACATCGCGAAGTTCTTGATCGCGATGATGTCGTTGACGATGTCGCGAATTTCCTCGCGGGCGTTGTCCGGCTCCAGCTTGGCGAGCTGCGACAGGTCGATCGTGTCGATGAGCGCCGAGAAGACCTGGCTCTTGGTATCGTAGTAACTTTCGCCGCGCTCGCGCTGCGCGGCCGGCTTCTTCTCCTCCGCGACCAGCGGCGGCGCCTCGATGTTGCGCCGAACGGGCTCGCCCTGCCTCAGGCCGCCAGCCGGAGGCAAGGACGGCGCGGTGCGTTCGGCGACGGACGATGTCGGCGCCGGCGCGACGCCGCGAAACTCCGGCACGGTCCTGTTGCCGCCGTCGCTGCCTCTTTTTCCAAACATGACCAGGGTACCAGTTTCGGTTACGGACTACTTCTTCTTGGGTCTGAGCTTTTCCAGGATGCTGGTGAGGCCAGGCTTCGCCTTCGCCTTGATCTCGCTGCGGCCGGTGATGATGTGCGCGATCTCGGAGATCGATCTCACGACGGCGTGCTGTGCGTCCATCTCGCCGAGCATCCTGCCGTTGTTGGCGGCGTTTCCGAAGAACTGCGGTTCGAACGGAATGATCGCCAGTGGCGTCAGGCCGAGCGGCTCCGTGAAGTCGCTCGGTGAAATCTCCGGGCGCTTCGGCACGCCGGCCTGGTTGATGATCAGGTGCGGCGGCCGGTCGTTCGGGCGCAGCTTCCGCAGCGTGTCGACGAGGTTCTTGGTGTTGCGCAGGTTCGCGAGTTCCGGCGTCGCGGTGATGACGACCTCGTCCGCCTCGACCAGCGTGTTGCGCGTCCAGCCGTTCCAGACATGCGGGACATCGAGCACCAGAAGCGGCGCGCTGCGTTGTGCGGTGTCGATGATCTGCGCGAAGGCGTCGGCATCGAAATCGTAGACCCGGTCGAGCGTCGACGGCGCCGCGAGCAGGGACAGGTGCTCGGCGCACTGCGCCAGCAGGCGGTCGAGATAGACCTCGTCGATGCGTTCGGGCGAAAACACGGCCTCGGCGATGCCCTGGGCGGGATCCTGGTCGAAATTCATGTTGGCGGTTCCGAACGGCAGGTCGAGGTCCGCCACCACGACTTCCGAGCTGAACGTCGTGGACATGGTCCAGGCGACGTTGTGGGCAATCGTCGAGGAGCCGACGCCGCCCTTCGCCCCGACGAAGGCGATCGTCTTGCCGAGCGGCTCCGATTCCGGATTGACGAAGATCTGCGAGATATTGCCGATGATGTCGGCGAGCGAGACCGGCGCGACGATGTATTCGGAAATGCCGAAGCGGAGAAGTTCGCGATACAGCCAGACGTCGTTGTAGTGACCGACGATGATGACCTTCGTCGACGGATCGCAGACCTCGGCGAGCTGTTCCAGCGAATGCAGCAGTTCCTTCGGCTCGGCGCGCGATTCCAGGATGATCAGGTTCGGCGTCGGCGACGTGGCATAGTAGGCGAGCGCGCCGTCCAGACCGCCCATGGCCACGCGCACATGCGCCTTCGACATGCGCCGGTCTTCCGCCGCGCGCTCGATCGGCCTGGCGACGCTCTCGGTTTCACAGAAGGCGTGGATCGAGATCCGCGGGATCGGGCGCATCGCGTTGAGCCGCGCGATCTCCTCGGCTGAGGCTCCGTCGGCGGCCATCGGATCGGCGTCGTAGGCAAGGTTGCTCATCGCGTGTGGTCCCCGTTCGGCGGATCAGTAGTCGACTTCCGAGCGCGCCCTGAAGATTCCGGAGACTTCCCGGTTCTTGTACTCATCGAGCGCATTGCCGCGGTTTTCGGCGTCGATGTCGCCGGGCGCGCGCGGTCCGAGCAGGTCGGCGGGGTTCGCCAACTGAGCCGCGAGGTTGTTCTGGTAGGCGCAGCCGAAATTCGCGTAGTGCTTGTTCTCGGTCGTCTGCAGCAGGTCTTCCGGCCAGCGGCCGCATGGACCCGTGCTGGCCTTCATGCGCCTGTAGGAGACGCGGATCGGTGGGCTCGCTTCCGGCGTGCCGACTTCATAGGGCATCGACAGGACCCGCCCGCCGGGCACGCCCGAACGGTTGATGTGACGGGCGACGTCGGCGGCGACGAGGCTGGCGGCGGCGGCATTCGCGCTCCCGGCCGGGTAGAGGATCGTCACAGGCGCCCCGGCGCTGGCATCGTAATGGGCCATGTAGCCGTTGAGGGCGACGCGCTGGACCTGCGACATCGCGTGGTCGCCGACGCCCACCGGCAGGTCGATCTTCTCTTCCTGCTCGGCGACGACGATCGGGTGGTTGGTGCGGTAGTCGTCCGGCACGGAGCCGACCTTGATGGAATCGCGCCGGGCGCAGCCGGCCAGCACTGCGGTGGCGGCGACGGTCAGGAGAACCGCCTTGCCGACGGCGCGAAGCCGCGCGCGGCCCGCCTGGTCATGGTTCTGAGCGCTGCGCATGAGGTCCATCCCCCGGATCACTTGTAGATGAAGCCGACGACGCCGTGATAGCGGCCGTTCGGCTTGTCCGTTTGCATCGTGCCGTAGACGCGGTTGACGCGGCCGAGGAAGATTCCCGCGCCGTCGCTCGCCGCGTTGAAATTGTCGTCCGGGCGGGCCAGCTGCTGGCGGGCCACCGGCCGCGAGAGATAGGGCGTCACGATGATCACCAGCTCGGATTCGTTGCGGACGAAGTCACGGCTCCGAAACAGCGTGCCGAGCACCGGAAGCTTGGTCAGCCCCGGAATGCCGGTGGACACCTGGCGGACGTCGTCGCGCACGAGGCCCGCGATCATCATCGAGCCGCCGGACGGCAGCTCGACGGTCGTGTCGGCGAGCCGCTTGCGGATCGAAATCATGTTGGTGCCGTTGTTCTTGCCGCCGGAGCTGAGCGCAACGGAGCCTTCCGTCGTGGGTTCCGAGACCGAGGTGCGGATCTTCAGGCTGATGCGGCCCGGCGACAGCACCGTCGGCTGGAACTCGAGCCCGATCCCATATTCGACCTTCTCGATGTCATAGGTGATCGCGCCATTATCGTCGTCGACGGATTGGCCGGTGACCAGATTGAACTCTCCGCCGGCCTTGAAGACGGCCTTCTCGCCAGAGATCGCGGTTAGCGTCGGCTCGGCGAGCGTCTTCATGACGCCGGCCTGTTCCATGGCGTTGAGGTAGGAGTCGAGGGTGGTGGAGCCGAGCGCGGCGCCGACGTTGAGCTGGTAGTTCGACAGCTGCTTGCCGAGGCCCGACACGCCGTCGGTGAAGGTGTTCCACGAGATGCCGTCGGAGGAGCCCGCGCTGATCATGTTGACGCCGAGCTGCTTCATCACGATCCGGCTGACCTCGGCCACGGTGACCTTGAGCGTCACCTGGTCCTCGCCCACGATCTTGAGCAGGTTGATGATGGCGCTCTTCTGGCGCTCGGTATCCGGGTTGTTGATGTCGACGCCGCCGCCATCGGTGGGCGCGGCCGCGGTTTGGGAATACTGTCCGGTGGTCGCCTCGCCGCCCGTCACGAAGGCCTTGGCGAGCTGCACCGCGCGCGCGGCGTCGAGCGGCGTCTCGACCGTTCCGGACAACACCACGTTGTCGTTGAGAAGCTCGACCTTGATATCGGAATTGGGAACGAAGCGTTCGAGATAGTCCTCCAGGCCGGCCACGTCGCGCTCGATGGCGAGGTCGAGGTTGGCGATCTGTTCGCCATTGGCGCCGAAGACGAAGATGTTGGTCTCGCCGACCTGCTTGCCGAAGAGATAGATGCGGCGCGCCGTGCGGGTCACCGCGTCGGCGACCGACGGGTTCGCGACGAGGATGTCGTAAGCGTCCTGCGGCAGGTCGATCACCAGGGACTTGTTCAGGCCGAGCTTGATGCGCTGGGCGCCCGCGGTCGAGCGGACCTTCGTGTTGCTGGCCTCCGCCGGCGTGATTGCGCCCGTCGCGAGCACCATGCTCGACAGGGCGGTCGCGGCCAGGATCGTCGCGGACAACCGTCCCAGCGCGCGGCCCCAGCCTGCGATGCGGCTTGTCTTTCCTTCAAGCGACGTCATTTGCGCGCTCCAACTTCGGTGACTTCTCCCGAGCGGATCAACCGAACGGTGCCCCGGCGGCCATTGCCGGACACCAGGTAGTCGGCATCCTCGGCCGGTGGCTCCTGCGCGTCGGTGATCGACCGCAGCGCGAGCGTCAGGCGATCGGCCATCTGCTGCGCGACGGTAATGATCTCGGATTGCTGTGGTGTCAGTTCGAGCGTCGCGGTCTCGCCCACCTTGACCCGCTTGCCCTCCTCGTTCTCCTGAATCATCTGGTCGATCGCCAGCACGCGGATGTTCTTCAGGATCGTCTCGGTCACGAAGCCCTGCGAGGATCCGTTCTCGGCGCGCCGGGTCATGATCACGTCGACGAAATCATTGGGCAGGATGAAGCCGCCAGCCGACGTGTCGGCGGAGATCTGGGTCGCGACCGCGCGTTTGCCCGACGGCAGGATCGCCGACATGAAGCTCTGCCCCTGGCCGATCAGCTTGGATCTGCGCACGGGCTCGCCCTTGTACATCGTGAGCCGCGCGACCGAACCCTTGAGGAGTTCCATCGCGTCGGCCTCCTGGTTGCGGAGGATGAAGCCGTCGGTCACGGCCGCCTCCGGCCAGGACTGCCATCGCATCTGGGTTTCGAGCGGCTGTCCGGCCGGAACGTCCTCGGACAGGACCAGAACTTCCGTCAGGGGGATCGAAGGCTTCGCCGGAGCCGCCGCGACGATTTCCGCCGGTGGCTTGGTGGCCATGTTCTTGGCGATGTATCCGGCGCCGCCCGCGGCGACCGCCGCGACGCCCAATACGATCAAGCGTGATGTGTTCATCGACCCGCACCTTTACCCGGCGAATGTGTTCACCGGTCGCGACAATGGCGGGGCAATCGTCAAATTACGGTTAATGGAATGCTTACGGTCGTGCTTAATTTTGAGTTAGGAAGCACCGTCGGCGGGAATTTGCGGCGGCCAGCACATCAGGCGCCGGCCATGCGGGCGAATGCCCAGACGGCCAGGGGGGATGCGGGGAAGGCCACGAAGCCGCCCATCGCCAACGCGATTCCATAGGGAATGCCGACCGACGTGTCGGCGATGTTGCGCAACAGCGGACTGTGTCCGGCGTAGTAGCGGAGCGGCGAGTTTCGGAACACGAGGATGGCGATCGTGAGCAGCCCGCCGAACGCGGCCGACACCACGAGGTAGGTCGCGAGCGGCATGCCGAAACCCATCCAGAGCGCGGTGGCGGCCAGCAGCTTGGCATCGCCGCCGCCCATGCCGCCGATGGCGAACAGCCCGAAGGTGACGGCGAGCACAAGCGTCATCGCAGCGAAGTGCAGGCCGTAGGTCTGCCAGTCCATGCCGGTCAATGGCGCGATGATGGCGAAGGACGCGACGAGGATGAGCGACACGCGGTTGGCGATGGTCATCGACAGGAGATCCGACACCGCCGCGAAGGCGAGGCAGAGCGGAAAGACGACGAAGATGGCAGCCTCGAGCATGTCCCCTGATCCCCTTTTTTACGGCCGGGTCCCCGTGGTCAACGTAAGGACCCGCGGATGAAGATTTCGCCAACGCGCGCGCCAAGCAAAAGGGCCACTCCTTGGGGAGCGGCCCTTCATGCGAAACCGCTTTGCGCGGGGCCGTTCGACGGCCGGTCGATTACGATCCCGAGACGTCGCTCGCGATCGCGTCGAACTTGTCGTTCAGGCTGGTGCCGAGGGCGCCGGCGCCGGCCATGATGGCCACCGCGATGAGGGCGGCGATCAGACCGTATTCGATGGCGGTCGCGCCGGATTCGTTCTTCAGGAAGCGAGCGAAAAGCTTGGACATTTGGAAACTCCTATCCACGTGTTTACAGCGAGCCCGTCAACGTTCTTGGCGTGTTGATCGGATGTCCCAACACTACTGGGGAGGCATTTCGATCGGCTTAAGAAACAGAATTACCGGTTTCCTAACGCCATCGACCGATCGGAATAGTTAACATCCAGCGAATGGGCCGGCGCCGCAGAGCCCGGTTCGGGATCTCCGCCTTAAAATCGAGTCGCGCGCGCGAGGCCGAGACTTCGGCGTTTCTGGCCGGCGTTCGCCTTAACCTCGCATTCACCAATCCGCTTCATGATCCGCTAAACATCCCACGGGTCGGAGTCCTCCCATGGCGCGGAAAACCCCTGTCTCGCTGAGCGTCGCGGCCGCCTGCCTCGCCGCGGTTGCGACCGTCGGCGCGCCGGCCCATGCCGAGAGCGGCATCCGGATCCTGATGAACGAGGCCAAGATCGTGAAGCTGGCCCGCCCGGCCGATACGATCGTCGTCGGAAATCCCGACATCGCCGATGCCTCGGTGCAGGACGCGACCACCATCATCCTCACCGGCAAGGGGTTCGGCGTGACCAATCTCGTCGTGATGGACCAGACCGGCGCCCCGATCGTCGACGAGCAGATCTTCGTTAGCCGCCAGGATGCCCGCTCGGTGCGCATCTATCGCCGGTCGGAGGTCCAGACGCTCTCCTGCACCCCCTTCTGCGAGGGGGCCTACAAGAGCGACGCCGAGCGCACCTCGGAAGCCGAGATGAACGTCAGCCGCTGACCGACTTCCCGACGGGTCGGAAATCGGACGGCATTCCGGCAATCGTGAACATTGTCCTAACGTCGCCGGTGCAAATCGAGGCTTCCCCAAAACCGGAAGTCAACGGCCGTGCGGTATCGTCATGACCGACTGCAAAGGGGCAGCAGGATTCGGTCATGGGCAAGTGGGTTTCCATTCGCAGGGCAAAACCTGACGGCAAGAGTCGCGAGCGGCGTCTGGTGCGCTTCGTGCGCGACGAGAACGGAGCTGTCGCGATCGAGTTCGTCGCGCTGGCGCTTCCGTTTTCCATGCTCGTCTTCGCGATCCTCGAGACCAGCGTCTCGTTCGCCGGCCAGCAGGTTCTCGTCAACACCGCCGACAACATTGCCCGGCAATTCCGGACCGGCCAGATCAAGGCCGCCGACATCGACGAGACCGAGCTTAGGAACATGATCTGCGCGGACCTCAAGATCATCGTCGCGTCCGGCTGCCCGGGGCTGGAGATCGATCTGCGCCAGTTCGCGAGCTTCGAGGAGGCCGCCAAGCTGCGGATCAAGTACACCGCCGGCGGCGACATCGATACCACGGACTTCAAGGTCGATCCCGGCCCGTCCCTCAGCAAGAACACCCTGCGCATCTTCTATCGCTGGCCGGTGATGACCGATCTGATGCGCAAGTCGATGTCGAACATCGGCGATGGCTACACCCTGCAGTTCGCGACCGTCACCTGGCAGAACGAACCTTTCGACGACTGAGGCGGCACCCATGACCATCGAGAACGACAGCATGTCTCGAGCCGACGCGACGCCGACACGCCCGCGAGGCGTCCTATCGAGGATCCGCTCGCATCTGGCCCGGCTCTGCCGCGACCGCAAGGGCGTCGCCGCGATCGAGTTCGCCTTCGTCGCTCCCGTTCTCCTGGTCACCTACTTCATGACGATGGAGGTGTCGCAGGGGCTCGAGGTCAGCAAGAAGACCGGGCGCATCGCGATCATCGTCGGAGATCTCGTGACCCAGCAGCAGTCTCTCAACAAGGCGGACCTCGATGCGATCATGCGGATCGGGGAAGCCGTGATGCAGCCCTACAACCGCAGCAAGCCGTCGGTCTATGTCACCGCGATCGAGATCACCAACGAGGACGCGCCGAAGGCCAAGGTCGCCTGGTCGCGAAAGCTGGTGAATGGCGCGGCCAGTACATACCTGCCCGTCGGCACCATCGTCACCTCGGTGCCCGCCAAGCTGATGATCAAGGGTTCGTTCCTGATACGCGCCGAGTCGAGCCTGGAATACACGCCGGTCGTGGTCTGGAGCGCGGGCGAAGGTGCGTCCTTCGGCCTGAGTTCCGCCTTCGACAAGCTGGACATGAACGACCGCTACTACCTGCGACCGCGCATGAGCCAGAAGGTCGCCTGCAACGACTGCTGAACCGCGCTCAGCGGACCCCGGCAGTCTCCCCGATGCGGATCACCATCGCCTTGGCGGTTGCATAGTCGGCGTCGGAAACCGGCACGAAACCGCCCTGCCGCATCGGTTCGAGATGCTGGAAAACGTCAGGCTGCGCGTCGTGGAGGCTGGCCAGGAAGCGCTTCAGCGCGTCGCGGAGCGCGTCGGGCATGTCGGAGCGAACGGCATGCGGTCCGAAGCGGAGCGGCTCCGACTGCCAGACAATCTGGAGGTCATCGGGCGACGCCCCGGCTTCCAACAGGCGCGACAGGGTGCCGCCTTCCTGCGCCGCGCCGTCGGGCCGGTATGGGATCCACCCGATGGTTCCGCTCGCCCGGCCGGACAGGAACATCGACTCAGCCTCGAAAGCCGTCGCGGCATCGACGAAACGCTCGCTGGCGGAGCCGCCGGCCGCGGGCGTCGCCGCCAGCCAGGTAGTGACGTCGCCGGGCACGGCCGCGACGGCGCCGCTTGCCCCCGACCGGTCCCTTCGTTCGATCCGGACGGCGCGAATGCCGGCCGCGCCGTCCGCGTCAGTCGGCGCGGCGATGGGTTCGAGGCAATCGCAGGCAAGCCGTGCGGCGGAATAGGCGGCGGCGGAGTAGACTCCGTAGTCGATGCGGCCGCGCGACTGCGCGTCGATCAACGCCGGATAGTCGCGGGCGACGAAGATCTGCGTCGGCAGGCCGGTCGCCTCGGCGAAGGCCTCTTCGATCAGCGCGGCGCCGTCGATCCGATCTCCGGAGGCCGGATGCGCCACCATGCCGATCCGCAGCACCGCGAGAGCGCCGTCGGCCTCGGCAATCGCGGGCAGCGACCAGGGTAGCGCCGTCATGGCGGCGCCGGCCAGCCAGCCGACGGTCTTTTTCATCGTCATCGTCCAACCTGCGTTCACCGTCCCATCATGCCGCGCCAACCTTGCGGTTTGGTTTCCGAATTGCCAACGCGCCGCAACCTTCCTATTTCTGCGCATTGCCTCTCACGGGATGGACCCTTCACATGGCGCGCGCCTTCATCTTCGTCCTCGATTCCTTCGGCATCGGAGGGGCGCCCGATGCGGCGCGGTTCGGCGACGAAGGCTCCGACACCTTCGGCCACATCGCCGCCGCCGCCGCCCGTGGAGAGGCTGACCGCGAGGGGCTGCGGGCAGGTCCGCTGCAACTGCCGAACATGATGGCGCTGGGCCTGGGCGATGCGGCCGAACTTGCCGTCGGTGCATGGCCGGCCGGCATGGAACGGCCGCGGCCCATGGGCGTCTTCGCGGCGGCGCAGGAGGTTTCGAGCGGCAAGGACACCCCGTCGGGCCACTGGGAGATCGCCGGCGTGCCGGTGCCTTTCGACTGGGGCTATTTTCCCGACACGGTGCCGACGTTCCCGCCGGACCTGACCGAGGCCATCATCCGCGAGGCCGGGCTCCCCGGCATCCTCGGCGACTGCCATGCGTCGGGCACGGAGATCATCGCGCGGCTGGGCGAGGAGCACATCCGCACCGGCAAGCCGATCTGCTACACCTCGGCGGACTCCGTCTTCCAGATCGCCGCGCACGAGACGCATTTCGGACTGGAGCGGCTGTACGACCTCTGCAAGGTCGTGCGACGGTTCGTCGACCCGCTCAACATCGGCCGGGTGATTGCGCGGCCCTTCGTGGGCGAGAGCGCGGCCGACTTCGCGCGCACCGCCAATCGCAAGGACTATGCCGTGCCGCCGGCAGAGCCCACGCTGCTCGATCGTGCCCAGGCCGCCGGCCGCAAGGTTATCGCGGTCGGCAAGATCGGCGACATCTTCGCCCACCAGGGCGTGAGCGAGGTGCGCAAGGCGCCCGACAATATGGCGATGTTCGACGCCGCCCTCGGCGCCATGGCGGACGCGGAGGACGGCGACCTCGTCTTCGCCAACTTCGTCGACTTCGATTCGAACTTCGGCCACCGCCGCGACGTCGCCGGCTACGCCGCCGCGCTGGAGGCCTTCGACCGCCGCCTGCCGGAGGCGCTGGCGCGGTTGAAGCCGGGCGACCTGCTGATCCTGACGGCCGACCATGGTTGCGATCCCACCTGGCGCGGCACCGAGCACACCCGCGAGCGCGTTCCGGTGCTGGCGGCCAGTCCGGGCCTGCGCCCGGGCTCGGCCGGCGTGCGTTCAACCTTCGCCGACATCGGCGAGGCGGTCGCCGCGCATCTGGGACTTGCGCCCGGTCCGCATGGCCGCTCCTTCCTGGCGGATCGCGCCGCCCATGCCTGAGCTGCCGGAGGTCGAGACGGTCCGGCGGGGACTTTCCGGCACGCTGGAAGGGGCGCGCATCAGCGCGGTCGACCAGCGCCGGCCGGATCTGCGCTTGCCCTTTCCCATCGATTTCCGGGCGCGGCTGACCGGCCGGCGTATCGACGCATTGTCCCGGCGTGCGAAGTACCTGATCGCCCATCTCGACGACGGCCTCGCACTGATCAGCCATCTCGGCATGTCCGGATCCTGGCGCATCGAGGCGGGCGGCGAGGAGCATGTGCCTGGCGATTTCCATCACGAGCGCTCCAAGCTCGCGGCGCACGACCACGTCGTCTTCCACCTCGAGGGCCGCGACGGCGCCCGGAGCCGCGTCGTCTACAACGACCCGCGCCGCTTCGGCTTCATGCTGTTCGCGGAGCCCGGCACGCTTTCCGACCATCCCTTCCTGTCGGGACTGGGCATCGAGCCGACGGGCAACGAACTCTCCGGAGACCTGCTGGCGACCCTCTTTCGCGACAGGCGCACGCCGCTGAAGGCGGCGCTGCTCGACCAGCGGCTGATCGCCGGGCTCGGCAACATCTACGTCTGCGAGGCGTTGTGGCGCGCCGGCCTGTCGCCGCGCCGCGCCGCCGGCACGCTCGCCACCGCCACCGGACGCCCCACGGCGGCCGCCGCTGTGCTGGCGAGCGCGATCCGCGACGTCATCGCCGATGCGATAGCCGCCGGCGGCTCGTCCTTGCGCGACTACGTCCAGGCCGACGGCTCGCTCGGCTATTTCCAGCACGTATTCGCCGTCTATGACCGCGAGGGCGAGGCCTGCCGCAAGCCGGGCTGCGACGGCGTCGTTCACCGCATGGTGCAGTCGGGCCGATCCACTTTCTATTGCCCCGCCTGCCAGCGTTAGCTAATCCGGGGCAAACGAAGCTCCGGAGGACGTCCATGGCCTACGAAACCATCATTGTCGAAACCCGCTCGCGCGTCGGGCTGATCACGCTCAACCGCCCGCAGGCGCTGAACGCGCTGAACACGACCGTGATGGCCGAGATGGTCGCCGCGCTGAAGGTGTTCCAGCAGGATGCGGGGATCGGCGCGATCGTCGTCACCGGCAGCGAGAAGGCCTTCGCGGCGGGCGCCGACATCAAGCAGATGCAGCCGATGAACTACATCGACACCTTCATGACCGACTTCTTCGGCGGCTGGGAGGAGATGACGCGCGTGCGCAAGCCCATCATCGCCGCGGTGGCGGGCTATGCGCTGGGCGGGGGCTGCGAGCTTGCCATGATGTGCGACTTCATCATCGCCGCCGACAACGCCAAGTTCGGCCAGCCCGAGATCACGCTCGGCGTCATGCCCGGCATGGGCGGTTCGCAGCGGCTCACCCGCTTCGTCGGCAAGTCCAAGGCCATGGACATGTGCCTGACCGGGCGCATGATGGATGCCGCCGAAGCCGAGCGCTGCGGCCTCGTCTCCCGCGTCGTGCCGGTTGCCGACCTGATGGAGGAGGCCTTGAAGGCGGCCACCAAGATCGCCTCCTTTTCGCTGCCGGCCGTCATGATGGTCAAGGACGCGGTCAACCGCTCCTACGAGACGACGCTCGCCGAGGGCCTGCTCTACGAGCGGCGCATGTTCCACTCGCTCTTCGCCTTCGACGACCAGAAGGAGGGCATGGCCGCCTTCGCCGAGAAGCGCAGCCCGAACTTCCGCCACCGCTGAGGCGGACCATGGTCGTCGCCGGCGTGTCGACGCGCGAGAGGGCGCCGGGGCGCTTCGGCGCGCGGAGTCCCTCGCCCGAGCGCGCGAACCGGTAACGCTCCGGCGCCACAGGCAAGGACTGGACCGCCGGAGCCTCGGCTGAAAGGTCCAGCGGCGGCATTCGGACGGTTTCGGTGACTGCGCCGGTTCCACCTCGGCCGAGGCCTCGTGGCCGGGTCGTTGGCGCGCCGCCTCTCGCTGGGGCGTGCGACGGCGGGATCGATCGCCGCAGCCGTTGCAGAGACGGATGGCGCGCTGTCGGCGGGACGATCGATGACGGAAACATGAAAGACGGCTTGGCATCGGAGGCCAGATCGACTAGATGAGCCCCGCGTCCCTGTCGCTCCGGCGGTTCGACGCATGCGGAGAGGTGGCCGAGCGGTTGAAGGCGCACGCCTGGAACGCGTGTATACGGGAAACCGTATCGAGGGTTCGAATCCCTCTCTCTCCGCCACCTGCCCCTGGTACGACCCGGAGACATGGGTTACATTTCATTCCGACGACATGGGTAACATTTTAGGCCCGAAGGGGTTTTGAAGGGGTTCGAGTCGGCATGTTTCATCGTCGAAGTATCCGAGATCGTAGTCCATGAAGCCTACGAGCCAAATGCCGTCGTCGACTTCCTTGATTCCCAACCGCTGACCGGCGAGTACGGTCGAGACATTGATCTTTTTGCGGTGCATGCAGATGCGGCCGCATGCGGTGACGAGGATGTCGCGGTCGTGGACGGCTCCGTGCGGCTCCGCTGGCGCAACCCATGGGGAATGGGGACCTCGAACTTCCGATACTCAGCAGGGCCGCGGCAAGGCCGGATCGGCGTGGATCGCGGCGAGAGACGTAGTTTCGATCGTTGCGGATGATGCTTCTCGCCCATTTCGGCGGCGGGGACCCGTGCGGCCTGTAAGGGCGGTTGGAATCCTCCATTCTCAGGCGGGGTCTTCCTGAGGCCCATCGCGCAAGACCCCGCGCACCCAGTGTTCGGCGACTGCGATCTTGGCCTGATCGTCGAGGTGTCGACCCTCCAGGTCTTCCCAGGTTGGGAAGGAAAGGAGGTGTCCGATTGTAGCCGCCAGAAGCGGCCGGCGCCCCCCCACATTCTGGAACTGCTCCGTCAGGTCGGTCGCGACCATGTCCAGGAAGCCCAGAAATTCCGCCATCGGCCCCCGCAGGGCCGGGACGTCCGCGACGTCGCGATGCGAGACGGACCACATGCGGCGGGTGCGGGAGAAATAGGAGTAGAAGGCTGCCACGGCGGTCCGAAGCCGCAGCAAGGGATCCTCGATCGACTTCCAGGACGAGGGATCGGGCGGAGGGTTCAGGCTCAGCCAGTGCGAGGTGCAGGCCTGAAAGACGGCGGTTTCATCGGGGAAATGGCGATAGACGGTAAGCCGCTGAACCCCGGCCCGCTCCGCGATGGCGCTGATGCTCGTCGCCCGCGGCCCGAGTTCCTCGTGAAGATGCATGGTAGCCTCGACGATCCGCTGCCGCGTCTCTTCCTGCGACCGCGCCCGCTCCGACATCCGATAGCTTCGCTTTTTTTCCATTGAGTGAACATACGTGTTCAATGAACTGTTGACAAGCGGTTCGTCGCGGCGTATCGGAAAAATCAGTAAACAGCACCGTTCACTGAAAAGGAATTGCCCATGACTGTCCCTGACATTCCCACCATGACCGCCGCGCGGCCGGTTACCTCTCAATGGACGGTGCTGCCGTCCTGGCTGCCCGTGCCGGGCATGGGCGCCCTGCCGGTCAACAGCTTCCTTTTCAAAGGCCCGGAACCCGTCCTCGTGGATACCGGTCTGGCTGCCCTGGGCGAGGCGTTCATCGCTGCGCTGGAGCGGGAGATCGATCCGGAAGATCTCAGATGGATATGGCTCTCGCACATGGATGCCGACCATGTCGGCAATGTCCGCCAGATGATGGAGCGGGCGCCGAATGCGAAGGTCGTCACCAATTTCCTCGGAATGGGCAAAATGAACCTCGCGGGAATGGATGTCTCGCGCGTCCATCTACTCGAACCGGGCGCGAGGCTCGAACTGTCCGACCGCGATCTCGTGCCGCTGCGCCCGCCCTACTACGACGCCCCGGAGACCATCGGCTTCTTCGATGCCAGGGATCGCGTCTTGTTTGCCGCTGACAGCTTCGGCGCGCTGTTGCCGGAAGCAGTCGACGAGATCGATTCCGTCGCGGGCGACATGTTGCGGGACGGCCTTGTCGGCTGGTCTTCGATCGACGCGCCGTGGCTGACGACCGTCGACCGTGACACGCTCGGCCGTACGCTCCGCAGCATCGAGCGGCTTGATCCCGCCGTCGTCCTGTCGGGTCATCTCCCGCTTGCGCGCGGCGGCGTGCGCCGCCTGACCGGCCACGTCGAGCGTGCCTATTGCCGCGGACGCGATACCGCGATCGATCCGCTCGCCATCGAACATGTCGAAGCCGCCTTCGCCTGGAGCGGCGCGGCCGGGGTGGAAGCGCCCCGGCGGGACCGAAGGGCGTGAAATCAAGCTGATGGAGATGGTGCCGTGCAAAGTTCCGGCTTCACGGCTTCATGGTCCAGCAACAGAAACGAAGGAGCATATCCTATGACCACGATGGAATTCGCCCGGCTTCGCCATCGAAGTCCGGCTTCGCGCGCGACGACACTGCTCTCGGCAACCCTCACGGTTGTGGTCGGCGCGGCGCGAAAGGGGTTTGGCAAGCTGGCGAGCAAGGCCGAACAGCGCCGCGTGGAGCATGCGCTCCACGCGATGCCGGATCACCTCTTGAAGGACATCGGCATCTCGCGCGGTGCAATCCACTCCCGTGTCCAAGGGATACCGGACTGATCTGGCTATAGCCGCTGCCCCGTTCGGCGACGAAGACGTTCACTTCACCATCGCGAACTCTTGCCGGCCGTCCCTCCCGGACGGCTAACGACCGTGCGCGTCCGCGGCGGCCGGTGCAGCCCGGCCGCGATGCATCCCCAAGCTCGACAAACCCCACGAAAGGACCAGAAATGAGCAACCAGAGCCTCATCGACATCAACCGCCGTACCGTGGAGCGTTTCCTGGCCGGCACCCATTCGCATGACATCGCGGACGTGGCGATCATCGACCGCACGGTCGCCGAGAAGATCGCGTGCCATGGGTTTCCCGGTTTCGCGATCGAAGATCACGAGAGCTACAGGACCTTCTTCCGGGTCTTCCGGCCGTCCTTCACCGACATGGACTGGACGGTCCATCCTTGGTCGCGGACGAGTTCCATGTCTCGGCGCGCTGGGAGATCGAAGCCACCTTCAGCGGCGACTTTGCCGGCGGAAGGGCCGACGGCCGCCGCATCCGCTTCGACGGCATGGTTCTCTATCGCATGGAGGGCGGCCTCATCGCCGAGACCTGGCTGCACATCAACGAGACGATGTTGCTGTCGCAGATCGGCGCGATCCCGGCTCTCGCGGCCTGATCCCCCATCAAGGGCCGGCCGGAGACCGGGGCGGCCCTCGATTCACTCCCTGAAAGGAAAAACGATGCTCGAGACATCCATCACGCGCGCCTTCGGGCTCGCAACCCCCATCGTCAACGCGGGCATGGCCATGATCGCCCGCCCCGAACTCGCCGCTGCCGTCAGCAATGCCGGAGGACTGGGCACGATCGGCTGCGACATCAGCCCGCCGGAGGTCTTGCGCGATCTCGTCCGCCAGACCCGCGGCCTGACCGATCGTCCGTTCGGCGTCGACCTGATCGGTGACTTCGTCACGGAAGGCCACATCGACGTGCTGGTCGAGGAGCGGGTGCCGCTCGTGATCTTCTTCTGGACCTTGCCGACCGTGTCCCAGGTGCAGCGAATCAGGGCGGGTGGAGCCCGGGTGTGGATCCAGGTCGGGCGTGTCGCGGAGGCCGAAGAGGCCGTCGCGCTCGGGATCGACGGCCTCATCGTCCAGGGCGCGGAAGCGGGTGGCCACACCCGGTCCGAGGCGTCGTCGATGACATTGTTTCCGCGGCTGCGCCGGCGCTATCCAGACCTGCCCATGCTGCTCGCCGGGGGCGTTGTCGACGGCATTACGATGGCGGCGGCCCTCATGCTCGGCGCCGACGCCGTCTGGTGCGGCAGCCGCTTTCTGGCATCGGTCGAAGCGAATGCGCACCCCGCCTACAAGAAGAAAGTCGAACAGGCGGACGTCGGAGACACGGTCCTCACCAGCATCTACGGGCCGGAATGGCCGGACCAGCCGATGCGCGCCATCCTGAACGATGGCCTGCGGGCCGCTCTCGGCCGCGAGGCGGAAGCAATCGCGGCGGCGGAAGGCGAAATGGCGGGCACGGTCGACATCGGGGGATCCCGGGTGCCGCTGCCGCGCTACAGCGCCATCTTGCCCATGCGCAGCTTCGAGGGCGACATCGAACAGACTTGCCTTACCGCTGGCCAGAGCGCCGGCAACATCGACGCCATTCTCCCGGCAAGAGAGATCGTGCGTCGCATGACCGCGGAAGCGCACGCAGCGCTCGCTCGCGGCCGGACCGTAAGGGAGGCTGCGTGATGTGCGCCCGCTCCCTTGCAGGGCATTGTAGCGAGGCATCGCGCGCCACCGGAATTTCGACCGATCGCCGCTCTTGTGCCGCAGCGATGGTTTCGGCGCCACGCCCAGTCGTCGATGCCGATGACACTCAGAGGCGCCTCAGGCAGCTTCGCCCGTCGGCGGATGACGCGCTGGAGCGTGTCATTGCTGACCGGCACCATCAGCCTCCCGGCAAAGCCGGCGGTCGGTCTTCCACCCAGCGCCAGCCCAAGATGATGAACGAGACATTCGAGACGCGACGTCCGCCGGGAACGCTCTGAAACGACCCCATCTTCAAACCGCTCCGCGAAGATGCGTCGCCGACAGGACGTCGCCTCGCAGACGAAACGGCGGGCCGAAAGCCGAAGTCGGACTTTCCTGCTGGCACACGGAAGATCGGCGATGGTCCTGACGTATCGGCGGTGGACGCGGCCGGAGAAGCGACCGAAGAACGGGCACCGCCGACGCTCGGCAGCCGACCGTGCAGAAGCGACCATCATCCCTTGATCCTCGGCGGCACTCTCGACAACCAATCCGGCCGGGATCAGGAACGACAAACGCATGATGTTCGCCATGACGCTGATTCCCTTCGTGAAACAGCGTCAGTCCGCGATGCGAAATCATCAGATTTGAGTCAGAGCCAATTTTGCACGCCGATTCACAGTGTGATCGACGCGATCTGGATACGTTGGCAGGCACTCGTTTCAGGCTTTTCAAATTTAAGAAACCGTGGCCGCCTTTGGCAGAAATGGCCGGCACCCGCGCCAGTCGTGCGCTTGCTCGTAGGCATCCGCAATGCCGAAAAGTCGCGCTTCCCCGAAGTAGTGACCGACCAATTGGATCGAAAGTGGCAGGCCGTTGGCGCCGAACCCGGCCGGCACGGCGATCGCCGGGTGGCCGGTGAGGTTGAACGGCGCGGTGATCGGATGGCTGCGGCGCCACGGACCATCGTCCACGGATGCAAGCGCGGGCGCCGCCGACGCGGCCGTGCCGCACAGGATCGCGTCGTATCGGCGGATAACGCCATCGAGCTCGGATGTCAGCCGGCGACGAACGCGCATCGCCTGCACGAAGTCGCCGCCCGTCACAAGCGCTCCGATGCTCAGCCTCTCGCGCGCGGTGCGACCGTAGTCAAGCGGTCTCGACGCGAGCATGTCGCGATGAATGGCGAAACCTTCCGCGAGGATGATCGTCCATGTCGCGGCGTCGAACAGCGCGCGCCGGGGCAGTTCCACCTCTTCGACCGTCGCGCCGAGTTGGGCAAAAGCACGGGCGGCCTCTTCCACGGCGGTCGTCGTTTCCGCGTCGATGCCGGACTCGACGTTGTAACCGCGCGCGATGCCGATCCGCCGTCCCTTCATCGTGAGGCCGAGTTCGGCGGAATAGTCGCCAGGCTCGAAACGGGCCGAGCCGGGATCGAGCGCGTCATGGCCGGCCAGCACCTGCAAGGCGAGCGCGCAGTCCTCGACGGTACGAGTTATCGGTCCGGCATGGTCCAGGCTGAAGCTGAGCGGCAGGATGCCTCGGCGGCTGACGGCCCCGTAGGTTGGCTTCAGGCCGACCACGCCGTTGCATGCGGCCGGGAACCGGATGGAACCGCCTGTATCGGTACCCAACCCGAGCGGAACCATGCCGGCTGCGACAGCCACGGCCGACCCTAAGCTGGAGCCACCGCAGGCATGGTCGCGGTTCCAGGGGTTGAGCGCGTTCGGCCATGGTAGTCTGTCAGTCGGCGCGCCGCGCGCGAATTCGTGCAGAGACAGCTTGCCGACGACGATCATGCCGGCATCTTCCAACAGGTCCGTGACGGCGGCGTTGGCGGCCGCGACGTTGTCGGCGAGGATCTTGGAATGCGCGGTCGTTGGAACGTCCTTGAGGTCGATAATGTCCTTGAGCGCGACGGGAACGCCATGCAGCGGTCCCCGGCGGCGGCCTTCTCGAAGCTCGTCGTCCGCTTTGCGCGCGGCGGCGCGGGCGCGGTCATGCATGACCGTGATGAAGGCGTGCAGCGAACCATCCAGGGCATCGATGCGCCGGAGCGACGCCTCGACAAGATCGGTCGCACGGGCCGAACCGTCGGCGATCATCCGCGCGGACTCGGCCAGCGATGCCACCGGAGCGTTCATTCCGGCTGTCCCGGCGCGCGAGGAATTTCGAGACCCGCCGGCTCGGCGGCAAGCGGAGTCTCTTCCCGATGTAGCAGCGCCGCCAACGCGCGATAGCCGGCATAGGCCTTCACCATGAGATCGTAGCGCTCCTCAGGCAACGGCAATCCCGTCCGACGAAAACCTTCGACGAACTCCCGTTCGATGGCATCGTCCATTCCGCTACCCTCCATCGTTTCGACCTCTCGGCGCCGGCGCCCGCCGATGCCAGTCGGTGTCGCGCTGCAGCGCGTCGGCGGCGCGCAGCAATCGGGCCTCGCCGAAGGGGCGGCCGGCGAGTTGCAGGCCGATCGGCAGGCCATGCTGGTCGAAGCCGCACGGCACGCTGATCGCCGGCAGGCCGAGATAGCTGAAGGGCCGCGTGTTGGCTGAGGGCGACAGGAATCGCTGCACGACGCCTTCCGCGCCGCTCCGAACATCAGTCTCCGCGCGCGTTGGGATCATCTTGGGGATCGTCGGCGTCGCGATTGCGTCGACTGCCGCGAACACTGGACCGGCGAAGTCCGCCAGTAGGGCGGCGCGCCGCCGCAGCGCCTCGACGTAGAGCGCGCCCGGTATCGCGTAGTTGGGCCAGATGCGGCCGCTGACGCTGGCCGCGTAGTCGGCCGGCCGTTCTTGCATCCACCGCGCATGGCAGGCCGCGAGTTCCACGCGGCTGACCACGGCCGAACAGGCCGCCACCGCGTCCATGGCGGGCAGATCGATCGGGTGAAGCGTCGCACCGCGGGCGACCAGCACGTCGAGCGCGGCGTCGACCGCCGCCCGCACCGTGACATCGACGTCCCGCGCGAATCCGTTTCGAGGCAGACCGATGCGCATCGATCGCAAGTCACCGGTCAGCGCTGCACGAAAATCCGGTACGGGCCGCGCGCTGGCGGTGGGATCGGCGGCATCCGCCCCCGCGATCGCCTGGAGCAGGATGGCGCAGTCCTCGGCGCTGCGCGCGAGCGGACCGATGCAGTCCATGGAGAACGAAAGCGGCATCGCCCCGTGCCGGCTCACTCGCGACCAGGTCGGCTTCAAACCGGTCACGCCGCAGCAGGCGGCGGGGATGCGCACCGATCCGCCCGTGTCGGATCCCAGCGAGCCGAACACCATTCGCGCCGCCACGGCCGCGCCCGAGCCCGACGACGATCCGCCGCTGACGTAGCGGCCGTCCCATGGGTTGCGGCAGTCGCCGAAATGCGGATTGTGGCCGGTCGGTCCCTGCGCGAACTCGGCCATGTTGAGCCCGCCGAGCGTGATCGCCCCGGCCTCTTCGAGGCGTGCGACGGCGGTCGCCCGGCCTTTGGGCCGGTGGTCGCGCCGGATCGCGGATCCGCAGGTGGCGAGCCTGCCGGCGTTGGCGAACATATCCTTGTGCGCCAGTGGAATGCCGTGCAGCGGAGATAGGGCGGCGCCTTGTGCGCGGCGCCGGTCGAGATCACGCGCGGCTTCGAGCGCCGCGGCGCCGTCTCTCCAGATGAATGCGTTCACCGCCGGATCGTCCCGTTCCATGCGGGCGAGGCATGACTCGACGAGTTGTTCCGCGCCGAAATCCCGGCGCTGCATCGCAGCCGAGGCCTCCGCGAGGCTCATGTCTGCGGGCGAACCGGTCACGTCGGGTCGACCGGATCGGCGAAACGCTCCAGGGCCGCGGAGAAATCGGCCGGCTCGGCTTCGAAGGCGCTTGGCTCCAGCCGCGCGAAGGCGGCCGGAATGGCGCGGACCTCCCGGGCGAAGGCCAACGCCGCCCGGTGCGGCGGCGATATGCCCCACCAGAAGCTGATCGCGTCCTCGACTGGATCGGGTTCGCCTTCGCCGGGCGGATGCATCACGAGGCGCCGGAGACGATACGAAGCCCGACACGGGCTCGTTCCCCGCCCTGCTGGCCCGCCTCGATTTCCTCGGCGAAGTGGCAGGCCACCGACAGCCCGTCGCCCCTGTCGCGCAGGAGCGGCACCTCCGCCGCGCAGCGCGCCTGCGCATGCGGGCAGCGGGTCCGGAAGCTGCAGCCCGAAGGCGGATTGACGGGGCTCGGCACGTCGCCCTCGAGCAGGCTCGCCTGGTCGCGGCGGGTCATCTCGTCCGGGATCGCGTTGACGAGAGCGCGCGTATAGGGATGATTGCGCCTCGACCAGACCGTTTCGGCGGGGCCGATCTCCACGATCCGGCCGAGATACATGACGGCGATGCGGTGCGAGATGTAGCGGACGACGGCGAGATCGTGCGAGATGAAAAGGTATGCGAGGCCGAGGCGCTGCTGCAGGTCGAGGAAGAGGTTCAGCACCTGCGCCTGTACGGACACGTCCAGCGCCGACACGGCTTCGTCGCAGACCAGGAGGCCGGGTTCGAGCGTCAACGCGCGTGCGATGCTGACCCGCTGGCGCTGCCCGCCGGAGAGTTCGTGGGGGAAACGCTCGAGATGGTATGGCGCGAGCCCCACCTGCCGGGCGATCTCCTCCACCCGCCTGCGTCGCTCCGCCCTCGTGCCGACGCGGTGGACCATCAGCGGCTCCTCGATGATGCGCCCGACGCGCAGGCGCGGGTTGAGGGAACCGCTGGGGTCCTGGAACACCATCTGCACGGCCCGGGCGCGCCTGAAGCGTTCCGCGCGGCCGCCTTCATCCTTGAAGCCGCCCAGCACCATCGAGCCTTCGGTGGGACGCGAGATCCCGACGATGCAACGCGCCAGCGTGGACTTGCCGCAGCCGGATTCGCCGACCAGTCCGAGGGTTTCTCCGGCGTCGACATGGATACTGATGCCGTCGACGGCGCGCAGCATCCCGCGCGGGGTCTTGTGATGAACCTTGAGGTCCAGCGTCTGGAGGACTGTCTTCGCCATTCAGTTCGGCCTGCCCACGGGGTGATGGCAGCGCACCGCGCGATCCACCCCGAAGGGGGTACGGAGCGGACGGGTGGCCTTGCAGTCACCCTGGGCATGGGCGCAGCGCGGCTCGAAGAGACAGCCATCGGGTCGCGCCCCTGGCGGGGGCACGGCGCCGCGGATGTCGGCGAGCCGATGCCCCTGGGTGGAGAAGCTTCCATGCGGTCGCGCCGCCAGCAGGCCGGCCGTGTAGGGATGGCGGGGATTGTCGAGCACGGCGTCAACCGGCCCTTCTTCCACCACCGATCCGGCGTACATGACCACGATGCGGTCCGCCACCTGCCGCACCACGCCGAGATCATGCGTGATCAGCAGGAGGCCGAGATCGGCTTCGCGCTGCAGCGTCTTCAGGAGTTGAAGGATCTGCGCCTGCACGGTGACGTCCAGCGCCGTCGTCGGCTCGTCGGCGATCAGCAGCGCCGGATTGCACGCGATGGCGATGGCGATGACGACGCGCTGGCGCATGCCGCCGGACAGCCGGTGCGGATAGTCGTGGAAACGCTCCGCCGCGTCGGGAATGCGCACCTGCTCCAGCAGTTCGATGGCGCGCCTCTGCGCTTCCGCCCGGCCCATCCGTCGGTGCGCGCGAAGCACCTCGACCACTTGTGCGCCGACCGTCATGACCGGGTTGAGCGCCGTCAGCGGCTCCTGGAAGATCATGGCCATGCGGTTGCCGCGATAGCGGCGAAGCGTGTCCTGGTCGAGCCCGGTGAGATCGGTTCCTTCCAGATGGATCGAGCCGCCCGCCGTGCGCAGGTTCTCCGACAGGAGCCCCATCACGGCGAGGGCCGTGAGGGACTTGCCGCAACCGGATTCGCCCACCAGCCCGACGGTCTCGCCCCGACGGACGGTGAAGTTCAGGTGCTCGACGAGCGTTACGCCCTTGCCGTACTGGATCGACAGGTCGTCGACGTCGAGAAGGGACGCCGCGGGAGCAGAGGTCATGATCTCTCCTTCAGGCGGGGGTTCAGCACGTCATTGAGGGCGTCGCCGACCAGGTTGAGCGCCAGCACCGTTAGTACCAGCGCGGTGGCGGGGATGGCGGTCATGTACCACGCCGTACGCAAGGCCGCGCGTCCGTTGCCGAGGATCGTGCCCCAACTCATGGCATTGGGATCGCCCAAGCCGAGGAAGGACAGGCTCGCCTCGACGATGATCGCGGTCGCAACCAGCACAGAGGAGGCGACAATGATCGGCGCCAGGCAGTTCGGCAGGATCTGCGTGAAGATGATGCGAATGTCCGACATGCCGACGATTCGGCAGGATTGGACGAAGTCGTAGGTGCGCAGCCGAAGGAATTCGGCCCGCACCAGGCGCGCGATCATCGGCCACGAAACGATTGCGATCGCGAAGATGATGGTCGGTAGCGACGGGCCGACGATGCCGACGATGGCGATCGCTGACAGGAAGGACGGAATGGTCTGCATGGCGTCGGTCAACCGCATCAGCACGTCGTCGAGCCAGCCTCCGTAGTAACCGCTGAGGCTACCGACGACGGTCCCGATGACGATGGAGACGACGGCGGCGGAGGCGCCTACGGCCAGCGAAACGCGAGCCCCATGGAACAGGCCGGCCGCGAGGTCGCGCCCGAGGGAATCCGTTCCGAGCAGGAAGCCGGGGGCCTGTCCCGGCCACTGGCGCGGCGGGCCGGCCATGCTCCAGGGGCCGGCCGGAAAGAAGTAGTCCGCGGCCAGTGCCATTCCGATGGCCAGACCGACCAGCAGCAGGCCGACAAGGCCGCTCGGATGCCGAAGGAGCCGGATGAGGAGGGGCTGGTTACGGCCGTTCATGCCAGTTCCACCCGCGGATCGAGGACCATGTAGAGAAGGTCGATGACGAAATTGACGACCACGACGCTGAGCGAACTGATGAACAGCACGCCGAGCAGAAGGTTGGTGTCGCGCTCGAAGACGGCGTCGAAGGCTGTCCGCCCCATGCCCGGGAGCCCGAAGATGGTCTCGATCAGGACTGCGCCTCCGACCAGCGCGCTGACCTGGAGGCCGGCCATCGTCACCAGCGGCAGCAGGGCGTTGCGCAACGCGTGGACATAGATCACACGACGTTCCGGCAGACCCTTCGCCCGCGCCGTGCGCACGTAGTCGAGCTTCAGGACCTCCAGCATCGAGGCCCGCCCGATCCGGCCGTAGATCGCGACGTAGAAGGTGCATAGCGCGGCGACCGGCATGGCGAGGTGCTTCGCCACGTCCCAGGCGTAGGCGAGCCCGGTGGCCTGCGTGCCGACGGTCGCGAAGCCCGCGATCGGCATCGCGCCGAGGAAGACCGAGAAGAAGAGGATGAAGCAGATGGCGATGACGAAGGACGGCGTGGCGTAGAAGAGGAGCATCAGGATCGAGATCACCAGATCGATCGGGTTGCCGGCGTTGCGCGCCGAGACGACGCCGAGGACCGTGCCGACCGCCATCGAGATGACGACGGACGAGACGACGAGGATGGCCGTCACCGGCCAACGGCCCATGATGACGTCGAGCACCGGAGCGGCGTTGAGCGGAGAATACCCGAAATCGAGCGTCACGAGCCGCGACATGTAGAGGAAGAGCTGGATCAGGACCGGTTGGTCGAGCCCGTAGCGAACGCGCAGCGACGCCATCTGCTCGGCGGTCATGTCCGAATTCCCCGCCAGCACGTCGACGAGGTCGCCAGGCGCCATCTTGACGAGAAAGAAGCTGCCGACGACCACCAGCAGCATGACCAGAATGGCCTGGCTGAGCCGGCGCAGGACGTAGCGCGGCATGGGTCCGCTCAGGAAGCGAAGGGGACCCGAGGTCCCCTTCGCCGCTGTCATGGGGCTCGCGCTCACCGGCCTACTCGTCGATCCAGCAGTTGGCGAGATTGCCGAGCGAGCCGAGGGCGTCGACGGTGTGGTCCTTCACCTTGCGCCAACCGATCGTCGCCCGCGTGGTGTGCACGACCGGAAGCGTCGGGAGGTCCGTCATCGCGATCTGCTGGAACTTCGTGAACTGCTCCTTGCGCTTGGCCGGATCGAGTTCGACCTGCGAGGCCTCCAGCAGCGCATCGACATCCGGATTGGAATAGCTCGACGTGTTGGAGAAGGCGACGCCGGGCTTGAAGTTCTTCGACCAGTAGAAGCGCTGGACGCCGATGGTCGGGTCCGCTCCCATCGCGGCGGTGTAGAGGCACAGGTCGAAATCGCGGTCCGTCCAGCAGCGCTTGATGAACACCGCGTAGTCCTGCGTGCGGATGTTGAGCCGGATTCCGATCTGCCGGAACTGCTCGCGTATGTATTCGGCCGCCGTGAGCGACTCGTCGCCGTAGGGCGTCGGGTCGATGGTCAGCTCGAAGCGGACGCCGTTCGCTCCGCGCGGGTGCCCGGCTTCGTCCAGCAGGGCCTCGGCCTTGGCCAGGTCGTAGGCATACTGCGGCACGCCATCCGTGGTGTAGAATGCGCGCTGGTCATGGTGTAGCGGCGAGCCGCCGGCGACACCGAAGCCGTGCCACACGTTGTCGACGATCCACTGCCGGTCGATCGCATGCGCAATGGCGTGACGGACGCGCACGTCCTTGAAGATCTCGCGCTCGAGATTGAAGTCCATCTGCTGGTTGCTGGCCGATGTCTCGTAGCCTTCCTGAACCATCTCGAAATCCTGCGATTCGGCGAGGCGCAGGGTGTCGAGCGCAGGCAGGAAGTTGAGGAACACGATGTCGGCCTGACCCGACTCCAGCATGGCCGTGCGGGTGGACGCGTCGGGGATGTACTGCAGGATGATGCGATCCAGATAGGGCTTGCCCTCGTCCCAATAGTCCGGATTGCGCTCCATCACCACCGAGGCCCCGCGCTCGTAGCTCGCGAGACGGTAGGCGCCCGTACCGATCGGGTTGGTGTTGGCTGGGTTCTCCATGATGTTCGTGCCCTCGTAGATGTGGGCGGGTAGGATCGGCGATTCGCGACCGTCCAGCGCCTTCATCATCGCGGGCGCGGGCTTTGCCAGGACGAAGACGGCCGTCAGGTCGTCGGGGGTCTCCACGGTCTGGAGATCGGCAAAAAGCGAACGACCGCGACCGTGGTGAACCTTCAGCACTTCCATGAAGGTGAACGCGACGTCCTTGGACGTGAATGCCTCGCCGTCATGCCACTTCACGCCCGGACGCAGCTTGAAGGTAACGCGCTTGCCGTCCTCGGAGATCGACCATTCCGTCGCCAGCGCCGGCTTTTCCTTCATGCCGAAGTCATATCCGAGCAGGCCGTCGAAGAACTTCGGCGAAAGGAAGGACTCGGGGCCGGACGTGGTGATCGCGGCGTTCATGTAGGTCGTGCCCGGCCACGCGACCGTGGTGAGCGTGCCACCCCTCTTCGGGGACTGCGTCTGCGCGAAGGCCGAACCAGCGGGCAGGCCGATTGCCGCCGGCAATGCGACGGTGGATGCCAGACCCGCCATGAACGTGCGGCGGTCAAGCTGGAAGACATCTCTCTTCAAGGCACATACCTCCTTTTGGGAATTGCGATTTCGCAATTCGATCTGAGTTCACCCGGGCGACCTTGGTCGCCGACGCAGCTCTTCGAATGGACCCGTCGGGTCATTGGCTACTTTTGTCTGACAGAAAATTCTCACTTTTTATCTACGACGTCAAGCGTCATTTGGCCTCGAACTTCGAGCTGGATTCAGGTAAATGCACGCATTAACAGCAATTTCCCTATTCTATTGCTTAGAATTCATCCACGTTCTGCGCACCGAGTGGGCAGAAGACGATTGAGAAAAATTTAACTTTTGTCAGACAGAAATTTCATTGGATCGCCGCCGATCAATTCTCCATCCCCCCTTTTTCGTCGCCTGCCTCGCTCAACCTCGCGCCCAGCAGTCCGGCCATGGCGACCAGCCGGCGATCCGAAAAGCGCGGGCCGGTGACGGTCAGCCCCACGGGCATGGCGTCCGGTCCGAGCGAGCCCGGTACATTCACGCAGGGTGTGTGCAGCAAGGTCCAGATGCGGTTGAACGTGGCGGCGCCGGTGTCCTCCAGTCCCTTGGGGGCAATGCCGGATGTGCTCGGCGTCACGACCGCGTCGAAGCCTTCGGCTAGTTCATCGAAACGCGCCCGGCATTCCGCGGCCAGATCGTAGGCGGCGCGCAGGTCGGCGCGGCTGTAGCCGGCTTCGTTACGCATCGTCGCCACCAGTTCGGGGTAGAGGGACTCGCCGAGCGCCGCGAACTCCGGAAGGAAGGTCGAGCGCATCTCGCACTGCATCACCACCTTGTGCGCGTCGGTGAGCCCATCGAAGCGTTCCGGCAGTTCGAGGGTCTCAACCCGTGCGCCAGACGACCGGAGGAGGTCGGTGCACCGGTCCAGAGCATCGCGCGCCGCCGGTTCCGCCTTGTCCCAGACCGGCGAACGGCAGATGGCGATCGATGCGCCCTCAAGCGCGATTGGCGCGGTCCGCCCGTCGTCGGCGACGGCGAAGACGTCGCACAGCAGGGTGAGGTCCCCGGCGGATCTTGCATACCAGCCGATCGTGTCGATCGACGGGGCGCATGTCTTCATCCCTTCGGCCGACACCGCGTTCCACGTCGGCTTCATCGCGTAGACGCCGCAATAGGAGGCGGGCCGGATGACCGAGCCGCCTGTCTGCGTGCCGATCGAGACGGGTACCTGGTAGTCGGCGACGGCCGCGGCCGAACCGCTGGACGAGCCACCGGGAGTCCGGCTGAGGTCGAGCGGGTTGCGGGTGCGCGCCCTCCGGCCGTTCACGGCGAACTCCACCGTGTCGTTCTTGCCGAAGATGATCGCGCCGGCACTTCGCAGCAGCGCCACCACCGCGGCGTCCGAATCGGGGTGGTGCGCCTGGAAGTGCGGAGAATTGTAGGTCGTCGGCAGGTCGCGCGTGAACAGGACGTCCTTGATGCCCACCGGCACGCCGTGCAGCGGTCCGCGCGGCAATTCAGCATCGCGCGCGGCGGCCTGGCGGCGCACCATCTCCGGATCGAAAACCGTCCACGCGTGTACGTCGTCGTCGCGCGCCAAGGTCCGCTCGATGCAGGCTTCGGCGAGCGACACCGCCGTCAGGTCGCCACTCGCGATACGCGCGGCCGCCTCGGCGGCGGTGAGGCGCGCGGCCGGCGGCACGGACGACACGCGTCCGGTCTCCGTGATGCCCTGCCTCCCCATCGTCGCCGTCCGCGTCATGCCCGTCCTTTCCTCTTGGCGGGACCCTTCATCGCACCCGCAGCCATCGTCGCGCCGGCTAGCCCGCCGTGGCGCTTGCCCAGGCGGAGCGGATCTCCTCGCCGCTCGCCGAGCGGGTGTCGGAAGTCGCCATGATGCGGCCGAGCAGCATGTCGATCGCGCGAATCTGTGCCGGCAGCCCCGCCACCCATGGGCTGAGCGAGAGCGACAGGATGCGGCCTCCGCGCGTCTCCGCCTCGTCGCGCAGGCATCGGCACGCCATCTCCACCTGTTGGGCGTAGACGCTGGAAGGCAGCGACTGCTGATAGAGGATCTTGCGGTCCGACAGGTCGTAGGACAGCGGCATCTGCGTCAGCGCCCCGCTGCGCGTGGCGAAGGCGTAGGGCATGTCGTCGTTGATCCAGTCGGCGATGTAGAGTCCGCCCGCTTCGGCCACGAGGTCCGCCGTGTTCTGCGATTGCGAATGCGCGGGCGAATGCCATCCCGTCACCGCCTGGCCCGAGAGGCGCCGCAGGTCGGCGAACGACTGCTCCACCTGTACCCGCTCCGCCGCCTCGTCGACGCCCCCGTGGTGAAGCTGCCCCCATGTCGACTCCGCTCGCGGCGATTTCCCATTCCCGTTCGACGATCCGCTCCAGGAGGAACGGGTAGCGGACGGCGACCTGCGAGTTCATCGCCACCGTGGGCCGGATGCCGTGGCGATCGAACAGCTTCATCAGGCGATAGAACCCGACACGGTTGCCGTAGTCGCGCTGGGTGTAGTCCCAAACGCTGACCCCGGGCCGGTTCATTCCGCCCGCAGGCAGGAATGGCTTCGTGGGCATGTCCATCGGGAAATGCTCGAGATGCAGCGTCACCCAGACCAGCAGCTTGGCGCCATCGGGCCAGCGCACCGGCGCCGTCCGCGCCAATCGCCTGTAGGGGTAGCGGTCATGGTCCATACCGGGGCCGCGACGGGGATAGTCGAAATAGCTGGCCGCGATGGTCATGCCGTTCTCCCGTTCACGCCGGCGATGAAGGCCCGGGTATCGTCGTAGTGGTTGTCGAGATACCACCGTGCAATCTCCCGCCCTGTCGCCAGCCAGACGCCGTCATGGGAGGTCACGTATTTCAGCGCCTCGTCGAGCAGCCAAAGCCGGTGCGGCTGGCCGATCAGGTAGGGATGCAGCGGCAGGCACATAACCGTGCCGCTTTCCGCGCCCTCCTCGTAAAGCTGGTCGAAATGGTCCTTGATCAGTCGCAGATAGTCCTGCGGCGAGATGTTGCGGAAGTTCAGCACCGGGACGTCGTTGACGTCCATCATGTAGGGAACGCTGACGAAACGCCTGCCAGACCGGGTGTTCACCGGCATCGGCTGGTCGTCGTGGAAGAGGTCGAGCGTGTAGAGCAGGCCTTCCTCGGCAAGCAGATCCTGCGTGGTCGCTTCGTTGGAGATGGCGGGCGACAGCCAGCCGTCGAGGTTCTGGCCGGAGACGCGCTTGATCGTGTCGCGGCTGTCGCGGATGATTTCCCGCTGCTGGTCCTCGGTCATGCCGTAGAGGTAGCGGGTGTTGTAGACGCCGTGGCTGAACAGTTCCCAGTCCAGTTCGCAGCAGCGCTCGATGATCTCGGGGTAGTGATCGCACACCGCCACGTTGAGCGAGACGGATCCGCGCACACCGTATCGGGCCATCACGTCCGCCATCCGGTCGAACCCGACGCGATTTCCATAGTCGCGCATCGAGTAGTTCAGGATGTCCGGTTCCGGGCGGTACCATACGCTGCGAGCCGCACTGGGCGGTGGCGCGTATTCGTAGAACTCGATGTTCGGCGCCACCCAAAACGCGAGGCGCTTGCCCTCGGGCCAGACGATCCGCGGGCGGTTCAGATAGGGCGCGTAGTCGTAGTTGAATGGTTCAGCGGGCACCGGAAACCTCCCCTTCGACGAGGGTGCCGAGATCGGCGATGAGTTTGCGCGCGGGCACGACGTCGCCATACTTGACCGCAATGTCATAGAGCGAGGCGTAGTGGGCCCAGTCCTCGCGGTCGGCCACGCACTCCTCCGGTACGATCACGCGGTAGCCGTGCGACATGGCGTCGACGACAGTCGCTCGGACGCAGCCCGACGTTGCTCCCCCCGTGACGATGACCGTGTCGACGCGATTGAAGGTGAGATAGGATGGCAGGTGGGTCTCGAAGAAGGCCGACCCCATGCGCTTGTGCAGCAACAGGTCCCGGTCGCGGTCGACTTCGAGGCGCGCGTCGATCTCGGCCTGCGGCGAGCCGTGGCCAACGTTCTGCAAAGCGAGCGGCGACGTGCTGCGCACGCCCCACCAGCCGCAGTCCGCGCCGCCGGGGAGGTAGGCCACGTAGGTCCAGACGACCGGCATGCCCCGCCCCCGCACGGCGCGTGCGAGCTCATTGACCAGCGACAGCTGCTCGGGATCCGCCTCATAGGCCGTCGTGAAGGCAGCGGTGTCCGTGTAGCGGCGCTGCAAGTCGACATTGAGGAGCGCCACGCGCCGACCCATTCCGAACGCCGGCAGTCGCGGGGTGCGACGATAGTCCTCGAATATCTGCCGCATGGTCTTGTCGGATGTGATCATGCGTCGATCCTCACGCCTTCAAGAGACGGATCGGCGCGCCGTGCGCCAGCGCCATGTCGAGCACCCGCCCGCCTGGCGGCAATTGCGGGTCGGTCGAAGCGAGGACCACCTCCACGATGCCTCCGCCAGGCCGCCCGCCAGCCACGTCGCCGGGTGCGACGTCGATCCAGGTTTCGCCGAAATCGATCCTTCGGTCGCCCGCGGTATTGGGCGATTCGCCGGCCTCTGTACCGCCGAGCGCGATCAGGGTGTTCACGACACCATCGACCGAAGTCGTGGACAAGCGGATGCCGAGCATGGCCGTCGCGCCGTTCGCATGCATGGAGGGGCCGGGAATCCGGTGATTGCGACCTTCATTGTCCGACACGACGAAGGGCAGGGCGACATCGCCGTCCGCGCCCCGGCCGAGCATCAGGAGGTCGAGGCTCCACTTGTGGCCTCCTTCGACGACGTTCGACACCACGACCGGCCCGTTCGCTGGAAAGCCGGCGTCCTTCAATCTCCGGCCCAACGCCGAGGCATCCGGAACGGTGAACGACCAGTCGGCATGGCCTTCGCCTGCCGCGAGACACGTGCCGAGGCGGTGCTTCGCCATGGCATCCGGTCCGGTGAAGGCGGTGAGCAGTATGTAGGAGCCGTCGCCGAGCGACACGAACCGGAATACCGTCGAGCCATGGCTGGCGTTCAGGTCAGCACGCTCCAGGATGGAGAAGCCAAGCGCGGCGAAGTCGGCGGCCGCCCTTTCCAGATCGTGCACCAGCAGCACCACGTGGTCGAAACGCAAGTTCAAGCTCTTTGTCCTCTTTTCATGTCCTTCACCGCTGGCCGACGCGCTCGCGCTGGACGGGCGGGTGGTTGACCCTCAGCATCGGCAGTTCACCGTCGAACCTCTCGACCTCGACGAGGCAGGATTGCGCCGCGCAGCCCTGGCCCAGGTCGGAAGTGCCGACGTCGCGGGTCAGAACGTTGGGATTGCTGTTCCGGTCGGACGTTCCGTCGGGATCGTAGGTGGCCCCGGTCGGCAGGAGCACCACGCCCCGCATCACGCCCGCGTCCAGTCCCGCGATCGCGAAGCATGCGCCGCGACCGTTGTAGAGGCGGACGGCGTCACCGTCGGCGATGCCCCGGGCGGCGGCATCCGCCGGGTGAATGCGCAAGACCTCGCGGTCGCGCACTTTCCCCGCTCGGCTGTGCGCACTCCAGTCCATCTGCCCGTGCAGTCTGCGCGCCGGCTGCGGCGTCAGGAGATGGAGCGGGTAGGTCTCGGCGAGTGCCGCGCCCAGCCACTCCTCCGGATCGAGCCAGGCCGCGTGGCCGGGCTGTGTCCCGCCCGTCATCGCGGCGATTTCCGCGCTCGCCAGTTCGATCCGTCCGGACGGCGTCGGTAGCCGGTTCGCTTCGGGATCGTCGCGGAAGTCGGCGAACATCACGTAGTTGTCGCGCGGCTCCGGCATCCGGAAGTACCCCGCCTGCCAGAACTCGTCGAAGCTCGGCGGCTCGAGGCCGCGCTCGGACAAGCGTGCGGCGATCTGCCGCCAGGCATGACGCACCCACTCCCCCGACGTACGGCCCTCCGTGAACGATTCCGCGACGCCCAACCGCTCGGCGAGCCCGGTGAAGATGTCATAGTCGTCGCGCGCCTCGCCGACAGGCGGCACGACTTGTTGCATTGCCAGAATGAAGGGATCGCGGGACGCGCCGCCGATGTCGTCGCGCTCCAGCGCCGTCGTGGCCGGGAAGACGATGTCGGCGTGGCGGGCGGTCGCGGTCCAGTAGCATTCGTTGACGATGACGGTCCGCGGTTGGCGGAAGGCTTGCCGCAGCCGGTTCAGATCCTGGTGGTGGTGAAACGGATTTCCGCCGGCCCAGTGGACCAGTTCGATCCGCGGATAGGTATGGGTCTGGCCGTTGAAACGGAACGACCGCCCCGCACCCAATAGCAGGTCGCCGACCCGTGCGCAGGGGATGGAGAACCCGGCGTCGTTCTCGCCCGTCGGCAATCCGAACAGCGGTGTGTCGTAGCGCGGATTGCCCATCCCGTTTGAAGAGCCGTAACCGAAGGCGAAACCGCCGCCGGGTAGTCCGATCTGCCCGAGCATCGCGGCCAGCGCCACGATCGCCCAGTAGGGCTGCTCGCCGTGCCGCGCACGCTGCAGGCTCCAGTTGGCGGCTACCAGCACCCGCCTTCCAGTCAGGCCATGGGCGAGGGCGACGATCGCCTCCGCCTCGATGCCGGTGATGTCGCTCGCCCAGGCGGCCGATTTGGGTTGTCCGTCGCTCTCGCCCTTGAGGTAGGCGATCAGGGTTTCCGCGCCGCTGCAGTAGCGCGCCAGGAACGCGGCGTCGTGCAGGCCGTCCGACACGAGCACGTGCATCATGGCGAGCACCAGGGCTGTGTCCGTGTTCGGCCGGATCGGGAGCCATTCGCAGCCGAACCGCTCCTCGACGTCGTCGCGATAGGGGCTGACGTTGACGACGCGGGTGCTCCCCGTCACGCCTTCCACGAAACTGTCGTAGCGATGCTGGCCGAAGCCGCCGGAGTTGACCTCCCAGTTCTTCGCCGGAATCCCGCCGAAAGCGAGCATGACGTCGCAATGGTCCCGGATCGTCGCGAACGAGGTGAGTGAGGCGCCCACCGCGTTCTTCACCCCGACGACGTGGGGGAGGAACGCCATCGCCGCGCCGTAGCTATAGTTCGTCGTCTGGTCCGTGAAGCCGCCGAGCGTGTTGTAGAAGCGGCGGATCAGCGTGCGCGCGTGGTGGACGCGGCCCGCGCTCGACCAGCCATAGGAACCGGCGAAGAGCGCCTGGTTGCCATGCTCCGCACGCACGCGACCGATCTCGTACGCGGCGATGTCCAGCGCCTCGTCCCAGGGCACCAGGACGAACTCGTCCTCGCCCCGCGCCGTGCCGCCGTCTCCCTCGAGCCAGCCCTTGCGGACGGCGGGTCGTCCGACCCGCATCGGCGATGTCAGCATTTCCGGCCACGCATCGTTGAGGGGAGAGGGACGCGGATCGTGCTCGAACGGCGCGATGGAGACCAGCTTGCCGTCGTCCACGATGGCGCTGAAGGCGCCCCAGTGCGCGACGGACCGGCGGCGGGACATCAGCGGATCCTTTCCCTGAGCGGCATGGCGAATTTCGTGGGCATATCCGGTACCCGCCTATCTTGTGGGCAACGCTAAGACATAATATTCATACCGTCAAGTTGTGCATTTTGAGTTCGAATGTTATGTCAATTTCGGCCAATGAAAGGGAGGAGCTTGCCTTGACGGATGCCGAGACAGGGGTTCGCGGGAGATTCAGGTGAAGCGGTTCAACATTCGCCAGGTGGAGGCGTTCCGTGCCGTGGTCACGCTGGGCAGCATGACCAAGGCTGCGGAATTGCTCGGCATTTCGCAGCCCGCCGTCAGCCGTTTGATGGTCGATTTCCAGGAGGCGGTCGGCTTCAAGCTGTTTCGCCGCCAGCGAAACGGTGCCGAGCCGACAGAGGATGCGCGGCGCCTGTTCGAGCAGGTTGACAAGCTCTTCGTCGGGCTGGAGGACCTGAACCATCAGGTTCATGCGATCCGCAACCTCACCATGGGTACCATCTCGATCGCTGCGATGGGGCTATACGCCAACGGCCTGCTACCCGACATCATCGCCCACTTCAGCAAGCAGTTTCCCGACATCGCCATCCGGCTGGACAGCCAGCCGCAGGATCGGATCGTGGAGTGGGTCTCGTCTCGACGTTCCGATCTCGGCGTCGCATCCCTGCCGCTCGCGAACCTGACCTTCCCGGTTCGGGAACTGCTCAGCAGGCCCGCCATGTGCGTCTTTCCCGCCGATCACGCCTTCGCGGCCCGCGAGGAGGTTCTGGCGAGCGATCTCGCCGACATGCCCTTCGTCAGCTTTCCCCGCGGCACCTCGTTCCGCTTCGAGGTCGACACGCTGTTCGACCGGGCGGGCATCGATCGCGTGATGATGATGGAGGCGACCACCCACGAAGCGGTGTGCAATCTCGTCGCGGCGGGCCTCGGTGTCTCGATCGTCAGCCCCTATTCGCCGCATTTGCGGCGCAATCCGCGCCTGGCATTTCGTCCGTTTGCGCCCGCGATTCCGATCGTCCTCGGCCTCATCGGCGATCCCGATGAGATGTCGGTCGCGGCAAGAAAATTCCACGACTTCGTCATCGACTACGTGGCCGAAATCGAAGCCCGCCGCGCCGCGTCACAGGCCTCGAACAAGGGCCAGGACACCCGAACGCAACCTCTGATGGACCGGACCGAGAGATGAACATCCAGACTGCCAGCTCCCAGCTCTTCAACGTGGTCCCGATCGAGACGGAAGTTGTCATCGTCGGCGGCGGTATCATCGGCGTGTGCACCGCGCTCCAACTCGCGCAGCGTGGCATTCCCACTGTGCTCTGCGAGAAGGGGACGATCGGCGAAGAGCAATCCAGCCGCAACTGGGGATGGGTCCGCAAGATGGGACGCGACATCCGCGAGATGCCACTGATGATCCAGTCGATGAAGCTTTGGGACGATCTGCCCAACGTCATCGGTTCCGACCCCGGGTTCCGTCGTCGCGGCATCACCTATTTCTGCGACCAGGAGAAGGACATGGCGAAGTACGAGCCATGGATGAAGGCGATGGAGCCTTTCGGTCTCGACACGCACTTCGTCGGTCGCGAACGCGCAAACGAACTGGCGACAGGCAACACCCGAAACTTCGCGGGAGGACTCCACACGCCATCGGACGGCTTTGCCGAACCGCATCTGGCCAGTCGCCTGATCGCCGAAGGCGCACGCAAGCACGGCGCCACCATCGTGGAGGGCTGTGCAGTCCGGGGATTCGAGACTGCGGGCGGGCGAGTGTCGGAGGTCGTGACTGAGAAGGGTCGTATCCGCTGCAAGACCGTTATACTGGCTGGCGGCATCTGGTCGAGCCTGTTCGCCCGCAATCAGAACGTGAAGGTGCCGCAACTGAAGATGCTGTCGCAGGTAATGCGCACGCGCCCGATCGTCGGCGGACCCGAGGGTTGCGGATCGGGCAACGGCTTCGGTTTCAGGAAACGCAACGACGGCGGTTACAACGTCGGCATGCGCTCGGCGCATCCCGTGGACATCGTGCCGGACAGCTTCCGTTACCTGAAGGACTACATTCCCGCCATGAAGAACGAATGGCGCGCGATGAAATTCCGCATCGGCAAGCGCACGTGGCAGGAGACCATGATGCTCGGCGGATGGAAGCTGGACCAGCGAACCCCCTTCGAGACCTACCGGATCATGCGACCCGAGCCTGGCCATGCCATCCTCGACCAGGCGACCATCAACGTGAAGAAGCTGTTTCCGCAGTTCCGGGACATGATCGTCAACGAGCGGATGAGCGCCTGGATCGATGTCACGCCGGATGCAATCCCGACGATTTCATCGGTGGAAGCGATCCCGGGCTTCTTCGTCTCCACCGGTTACTCGGGTCACGGCTTCGGCATCGCGCCGGCAGCGGGTCAGTTGATGGCCGAACTGGTTACCGGCGAAACGCCGCACGTCGATCCGAAGCCGTTCCGGCACAGCCGCTTTATCGATGGCTCGCCGATCGTGCACTGGCCGATCGGCTTCTAGAGCATTTCGCCAGTCGACCATTGCCGTCCGGTACGCCGGACGGTTCGTGGGCGGTTCAGTCGGAGCAAAGACGTCCGAGGCCCTGCTCCAGATCGTCGCGCAGATCCTCGACGGCCTCCAGGCCGACATGCAGCCGTAGCACCGGCCCCTTTCCCTTCCATCGGGCAACCTGCCTCGTCTCGGTATGGACCGGCAGCACGAGGCTCTCGTAGCCGCCCCAGCTGAAGCCGATGCCGAAATGGCGCAGCCCGTCCACCATGTCCCGCAGCGATGCGGGTTCGCAGGGCATTAGCTCGATGGAGAAGAGGCCGCATGATCCCGCGAAGTCGCGCTTCCACAGCGCGTGGCCCGGGAATGAGGGCAGGGCGGGATGGAGCACCCGCGCCACCTGCGGCCGCCCTTCCAGCCAGGCAGCGAGCGAAAGCGCGGAGGCCTCGTGCCGGCGCAGGCGCACACCGAGGGTGCGAAGCCCGCGTAGGCCCAAATTGCACTCCTCGGAGCCGGCGCAGGCGCCGAGATCCTGCGTGGAGCGTCGCACGGCGTCATAGGTCTCGGCCGTGGTCGTTACCGTTCCGAGCATGGCGTCCGAATGGCCGACGATGTATTTCGTCGCCGACTGCACCGACACGTCGATGCCGAGCGAGAGCGGTTGCAGCAGGACCGGCGTCGCCCAGGTATTGTCCATGATGGTGCGCAGCCCCCGCTCCCGCGCGACAGCCACGATGGAACGGATGTCCTGAATATCGAACGTGCCCGAACCGGGCGACTCCAGATAGATGGCGGGCGTCTCGGGCCTGACGAGGCCCAAGATGTCCGCTCCCATCGCTGGATCGTAGAACGTCGTCTCGATCCCGAGGCGCGAGAGCATCCTGGTGCAGAAGCGGCGCACCGGCTCGTAGACCGTATCGACCACGAGGACGTGGTCGCCCCGATCGAGGAACGCCAGAAACGCGGCCGCGATAGCCGCCACGCCCGAGGAGGTCGCGATCGTGCGATGGCCGCCCTCCAGTTCGCAGACGGCTTTCTCGAAGGCGAACGTCGTCGGCGTTCCCACGCGCCCGTAAAAGGGGCCGTCGAAGGGCGTCCTCGACGCAGTTTCGAAGTCGGCGAGTGTTTCGAACAGATAGGTCGAAGCGCGGTGAACCGGCGGGTTCACGGACACCGCGCTGCGGTGGTGCTCCCGGCCGGCCTTGACAAGCAGGCTGTCGACGGAGTGCCGTCCGGGCGTTTCGGTCATGGTCAGATCGTCTCCTTGGGAAGGTCGTCGCGCTGGCCCCACTCGTGCCAGGAGCCGTCGTAGATCATCCAATCGGACTTGCCGATACGGGCGAGTTGGAATGCGAGGATGGCAGCGGTGACGCCCGAGCCGCAGGTCGCGATCACGGGCCGGTCGATGTCGACGCCCGCCTCGCGGAAGATGCCCTCGGCCTGTTCCGGCGACACGAAGGTGAAGTCTCCGCTCTGCGGGATCATGCGTCCCCACGGCACATTGATCGCCCCGGGCATATGGCCGCCAGCGACCCCCGGGTAGCCCGACGGCAGTTCCCCGGTGAAGCGTTCTCTGGTGCGCGCATCGGCCACGACGGCGGCGTCGTTCTCGAGGGCATGGAGAACCTCGCGCCAAGTCGCGACGGCTCCGGCAGGCTCGCGCGCCGTGAAGTTCGAGATCGCGGCCGCGGCCGCCGGGCCGCTTTCGACGGGACGCCCCTCGGCCTTCCAGCGCTTCCAGCCGCCGTTCAGGACGCGCACCCTGTCGTGCCCGAAGATGCGAAACATCCACCAGACCCGCGCTGAAACGTAGCTCGAGTCATAGATCACCACCAGGCTGTCGGCGCCGATGCCGAGTTCGCGCGCCACTTGGGAGAAGGCGTCGGCTGAAGGCAGCATGTTCACGTAGGGAGAGCCGGCATCCGAGGCACGGTCCAGATCGAAGAAGCGCGCGCCTGGGATGTGGCCCTGTTCGAACTCGGCAAGGGCGTTCTTTCCGGCTTCCGGAATGTACCAGGAGCAGTCCAGTATCACCGTGCCGGAATCGCCGAGCCTTTCCTCCAGACACTGCGGCTCGACCAGGAACTCATCCATTTCCACCTCCCAATAGCCTGAATATGTCTGACAGAATTCGCCACGAAGCCTATCCGTGCCTGTGAGCGCCGACAAGCGCGAAAGCCGAAAAAAGCCTATCGAAATTGAAAAACTGTGTCGAGCCCGATTGACAACGGCCGTCAGCTCATCGAGCTTCTGTCTGACAAAAATGGAGGAGTGTGTGTCCTCATCTCGCGTGGACGAGACGCAGGCGACCGAAGCCGGGAGGCCGTCCGATCTGAATGTTCAGGCGGTGGCGACGCATCTCGCCGGGCATGGCATGGCGCTCGACGTCGATGCTGGGGCGCTACGCCTTTCGGGCGGGCTGTCCAACCTGAACTATCTGGTGCGGGTGGACGGCGCGCCGGCCGTGCTGCGCCGACCTCCCGGCGGTCCGCTTCCGCCGGGCGCGCACGACATGCGGCGGGAGCACCGCGTGCTGTCCAGGCTTGGCGACGCCTTTCCACAGGCGCCGCGAAGCTTCCATCTCTGCGAGGACGTCACCGTCATCGGCGTGCCGTTCCAGCTGCTGGAATACCGGACCGGCCTTTCGATACGCGGCGACCGTCTTCCTGGAGCATTCGGCGCGGTGCAATGCAGGACGCTGTCGCTGAAGCTCGTCGAGACTCTCGCCGCCCTCCATGCCGTCGATCCCGCGCAGGTCGGGCTTGGCGACTTCGGCCGCCCCGATGGTTTTTTTGCCCGGACCGTGGCCGGTTGGCACAGACGCGGTAGCCAGGTCGCGCAGGACGCGCGCGCGCAAGCGGCCATGGACCGCATCGGTGACTGGCTGTCGCGCCGTCAACCCGGCGCACTGGCTCCGACCCTGCTGCATTCGGACTTCAAGCTCGACAACTGCATGCTCGACGACGAGTTCCGCGTCACGACGGTACTCGACTGGGACATGAGTACGCGCGGCGACCCGCTGATGGACCTTGCCACTTTGCTCAGCTACTGGACCGAACCGGATGATCCCGACTGCATGCACCGGCTCGCGCAGATGCCCACGGCGAGGCCGGGGTTCCTCAGTCGCGCGGAGGTGGCGGAAGCCTATGCCGATGCGACCGGCCGCGCGATTCATGATCTTCCGGCCTGGCGCATCCTCGCGATGTTCAAGCTTGGCGTCGTGTTTCTTCAACTGCACCGCAACTGGGCGGGCGGGGTCGCCGGAGACGAGTCCTATGCAGGTTTCGCGACGCTCGGCTCCGACCTGATCGATTTCACGCTGGCATCACTCGACCGTAAGCGCGTAGGCATCCCCACGTAGCGTGCAGGCGGTTGATCGCTCATTTTCAGCATGAATCATGCGGAGAATCCTGTGAGCGACAGTATGAGCCATCATCGA
>JBKBRJ010000002.1:0-159045 GCA_046292285.1 Mesorhizobium sp.
CCACGGCCGTGGCGACAGGTGATGACGGCGGGGGCCTTAGGCGATGGCGCCCGCAGCCCGCTCAGCCCTTGGCGTCGCCTTCGGCCGCGCTCTCGGCCGGCGCGGGTTTGGGGCCGCCCTTGGAGACGCCGACCATGGCGGGGCGCAGCATGCGCTCGCCGATGACGTAGCCGGTCTGGACGACCTGGACCACGGTGTTGGCGGGCAGGTCGGGGTTCGGCACCTCGAACATTGCCTGGTGGAAGTTGGGGTCGAAGCGCTCGCCCTCGGGCTCGAGCTTCTTCACGCCGTGGCGCTCCAGCGTCGCCAGCATGCCGCGCTCGGTCATCTCGACGCCTTCGAGCAGCGCGGCGAGGCCGGCCTCGCCCTTTTCCCTCGCTTCGGCGGGCACCGCGGCCAGCGCGCGCTGGAGATTGTCGGAGACGGTCAGCATGTCGCGCGCGAAGGCGGCGATGGCGTAGGCGCGGGCGTCGTGCACGTCGCGCGCCGTGCGGCGGCGCAGGTTCTCCATCTCGGCGGCGAGCCTGAGCGCCTTGTCCTTCAGCTCCTCGTTTTCCTTCGCAAGCCGCATGAACGCCTCGAAATCGGCCTGGGGCGTCTCGCCTGCCTGTCCCTCGGCCGAGGGCTCGGCGGCGGCGTGCTCGGCATAGCCGCCGCGGGCGGCTTCCGTGTCGGGGGCGCGTTCCTGGTTCGGATGGTCGCTCATCGCTTGATCCCGTGTGCTCGAATTCTGGTCAGAGAGTTGCGCCCGATATCGAGGCTCGGGGGGCAAAAATCAAGGGCATCCGCGCTCAGCCGAGCATGCGCGAGATCATCTGCGCGGTGTAGTCGACCATCGGCACGATGCGGGCGTAGTTGAGCCGCGTCGGCCCGATGACGCCGAGCGCGCCGATGACGCGGGCGTCCTTGTCGCGGTAGGGCGCCACCACCAGCGACGAGCCGGAGAGCGAGAAGAGCTTGTTTTCCGAGCCGATGAAGATGCGCACGCCCGAGCCCTGCTCGGCCAGCTCGAGCAGCTGCACCAGCCCCTCCTTGGTCTCCAGGTCCTCGAACAGGTGCTTGAGGAGCTCGATGTCGGCCTGCGCCGTGACGTTTTCGAGCAGGTTCGCCCGGCCGCGCACGATGAGGCGCGAGGGCGTCCCGCTCTCGGCGCCGCCCCACACCGCCAGCCCCTTCTCGACGAGTTCCTGCGACAGCGAATCGAGCGCGGTGCGCGTCTCCTCGCGCAGCCGCGCGATCTCGGCGCGCGCCTCGGCCAGCGTCCGGCCGCGGATGTGGGCGTTGAGGTAGTTGGAGGCCTCGTGCAGCTGCGAGACGGTGACGCCGGCCGGGAGGTCGATGACGCGGTTCTCGACGTCGCCGGTGTGCGAGACGAGCACGGCCAGCGCCTTGTCGGGATCGAGCTGGATGAACTCGATGTGCTTCAGCGCCGTCTCGGTCTTGCCGGCGAGCACGACGCCCGCGCCGCGCGACATGCCCGACAGCATGGTGCTCGCCTCGGTCAGCATGTGCTCCAGCGAGGCGCCGCGGCCCGAGGCCTTGACCTGCGCGTCGATCGCGCGGCGCTCCTCCTCCGACAGGTCGCCGATCTCCATGAAGGCATCGACGAAGAAGCGCAGGCCCTTCTGCGTGGGAAGCCGGCCGGCCGAGACATGCGGCGAATAGATCAGGCCGAGATGCTCGAGGTCGCTCATCACGTTGCGCACGGTGGCCGGCGACAGCGAGGAGGGCAGGAGCCGCGCGAGGTTGCGCGAGCCGACCGGCTCGCCGTCACGCATGTACGAATCGGCGATCAGCCTGAAGATCTCGCGCGATCGCGTGTCGAGAGATTGAAGGGTCGGGTCGGTGATCGGCTTCGTCATGGCATCAAGCCTCCGGGAAAGAGCATATAATCCGCATCGAGGCGAACACAACGGCGACGACGGGTCGTTTCCCTTTGCGTCGCTGGCGTCATGAGGTTAAAAGCCGCGCTTTACCGACACCGAGGAAACCTTTCATGCGTCCATCCAAGCGCCAGCCCGACGAGATGCGCGCCATCAGCTTCGAACGCGGCGTCTCCAAGCATGCCGAGGGCTCCTGCCTGGTGAAGTTCGGCGACACCCACGTGCTGTGCACCGCAAGCCTCGAGGAGCGCGTGCCGCCATGGCTGCGCAACAGCGGCAAGGGCTGGGTGACGGCCGAATACGGCATGCTGCCGCGCGCGACCGGCGACCGGATGCGCCGCGAAGCCGCCGCCGGCAAGCAGGGCGGCCGCACGCTGGAGATCCAGCGCCTGATCGGCCGCTCGCTGCGCGCCGTGGTCGATCTCGAGGCGCTGGGCGAGGTGCAGATCACCGTCGACTGCGACGTGATCCAGGCCGACGGCGGCACCCGCACGGCCTCGATCACCGGCGGCTTCGTCGCGCTGTACGACTGCCTCGCCTGGATGGAGGCGCGCAAGATGCTGACCGTGAGCAAGGTGCTCAAGGACCACGTCGCCGCGATCTCCTGCGGCATTCACGGCGGCACCTGCGTCATCGATCTCGACTATGTCGAGGATTCCTCGGCCGGCGCGGACGCCAACTTCGTGATGACCGGCAAGGGCGGCATCGTCGAGATCCAGGGCACGGCCGAGGGCGACGCCTTCTCCGAGGCCCAGTTCGCCGAACTGATGGCGCTGGCCAGGAAGGGCATCGCGCGGCTGGTCGACCTGCAGAAGATGGCGGTGGGCTGAGGCGGACGACGGGCCGCGAAGGGACAGGGACCGGAGATGACGCCGACGGCGATCCTCGAATCCGCGCTCTACGTCGCCGATCTCGACGCGGCCGAGGCGTTCTATGGCGAGGTCCTCGGGCTGGAGCGGATCGCCAAGGTGGATGGTCGTCACGTCTTCTTCCGCTGCGGGAAAGGCGTGCTGCTTCTCTTCCAGCCGGACGCGACGGTGGTTGCGCCCGCGCCCGACGCGAGGCTGCCGGTGCCGCCGCATGGCGCGCGCGGCGAGGGCCATCTCTGCTTTGCGGCCTCAGCCGAGGAGATCGAGCGCTGGACGGCCCGGCTTGAGGCGCGGGGCGTCGCCGTCGAGGCCGATTTCGAATGGCCGCAAGGCGGCCGGTCCATCTATTTTCGCGATCCGTCCGGCAATTCGCTGGAGTTCGCCGAACCACGCATCTGGGGCATCGAATGAATTCTCTCGCCGGCCGCAGGATCGTCGTCGCCAGCCACAACGCCGGCAAACTGCGCGAATTCGCCGACCTGATGGCGCCGTTCGGCGTCGAGGCGAGGTCGGCGAAGGAGTTCGGCCTGCCCGAGCCCGAGGAGACCGGCACGACGTTCGAGGAGAACGCCTACATCAAGGCCTTCGCCGCGGCCAGGGCGACCGGCCTGCCGGCGATGTCGGACGATTCCGGGCTCTGCGTCGACGCGCTGGACGGCGCGCCGGGCGTCTACACAGCCGACTGGGCGACGAGACCCGACGGCACCCGCGATTTCATGATGGCGATGGAAAAGACCGAAAGGCTCCTGGCGGAGAAGGGCGCGACGGACCCGGCGCGGCGCACCGGCCGCTTCGTCGCCGTGCTGTGCCTGTGCGAGCCGGACGGGACGGCCGAGTATTTTCGCGGCGAGGCGGAGGGAACGCTCGTCTGGCCGCCGCGTGGGACGGATGGGTTCGGCTACGATCCCGTGTTCCAGCCAAAGGGCTTCGACGTCACCTTCGGCGAGATGACGGCGCAGCAGAAGCATGGCTGGAAGCCGGGTCAGGCGACCGCGCTCTCCCACCGCGCCCGCGCCTTCCAGAAGTTCGCCCGGGCGAAGCTGGGGTCGGCATGACGGTCATGGGTTTTCGCGCGAGGCCGGACGACGACGGTCTCCTGGACGACGACAGGAAGCCGGGCTTCGGCGTCTACGTGCACTGGCCCTTCTGCGCGGCCAAGTGCCCCTATTGCGACTTCAATTCGCATGTCCGCCACCAGCCGCCGGACCAGGCGCGCTTCGCCCGCGCCTTCGAGACCGAACTGGCGTCGATGCGGGCGCAGTCCGGCCCGCGTACCGTCACCAGCGTGTTCATCGGCGGCGGCACGCCCTCGCTGATGGAACCGAGGACGGTCGGCGCGATCCTCGACGCCATCGCCGCGAACTGGACGGTTCCGTCAGGCATCGAGGTGACGCTGGAGGCCAACCCGTCGTCGGTCGAGGCGGAGCGCTTTCGCGGATACAGGGCGGCCGGCGTCAACCGCGTTTCGCTCGGCGTCCAGGCGCTGAACGACCGCGACCTGAAGTTCCTCGGCCGACTGCACAATGTCGAGGAGGCGCTGAAGGCGATCGAGCTCGCCCGCGAGATTTTTCCGCGGCTGTCCTTCGACCTGATCTATGCCCGTCCCGGCCAGACGCTGGAGGGCTGGGAAGCCGAGCTCGGGCAGGCGATCGGGCATGCCGCCGACCACCTGTCCCTCTACCAGCTGACCATCGAGGAGGGCACGCCCTTCTTCGCGCTGCACGCCGCGAAGAAATTCACGGTGCCCGATGCCGACCTCGCGGCCGACCTCTACCAGCTGACGCAGGAGGTGACCGCCGCGCACGGGCTTCCGGCCTACGAGATTTCCAACCATGCGCGGCCGGGCGCGGAGAGCCGCCACAACCTGACCTACTGGCGCTATGGCGAATATGTCGGTGTCGGTCCCGGCGCGCATGGCCGCTTCATCGCCGACGGCACGCGCACGGTTACCATGGCCGAACGCCATCCCGAGCGCTGGCTGGCGCTGGTGGAGCAGCAGGGGCACGGCGTGGCCGACGGAGAGGAACTGACGCGCGACGAGGAGGCCGACGAGTTCCTGCTGATGGGGCTGAGGCTCGTCGAGGGGATCGACCTCGTGCGCTTCGCCGAACTCGCAGGACGCCCGCTGCCGGCCGATCGCATCGCCATCCTCCAGAGCGAGGGGCTCGTCGCGCCGATCGGCAATTCCCGCCTGCGCGCAACCCCGGCCGGGATGATCGTGCTCGACGCCGTGGTGGCCGACCTGGCGCGGTGAGGGCGAGGTTGCGGCCTGGCGGAATAGTCACTATGGTCAACATGGTCATACTGGCGGGCGTCGGTTGTTGGTCCGGAGGGATCAGGTGAGCAAGGCTGCGGAGAACGACTCGGACATCTGGACGCTGGCCAATGCGAAGGCCCGCCTGTCGGAAGTCGTGGAACGCGCGCAGGACGCACCCCAGATGGTCACCCGAAACGGCAGGCCGGCGGTGGTCATCGTTTCTGCGGAAGAGTGGAAGCGGAAGACGGAAAGGAAGGGCAACCTCGCCGAATTTCTTCTCGCCTCGCCGCTCCGGGGGCTTGATCTCGACGTCGAGCGCCTGGACGAACAACCTCGCGAACTCGACCTTTGAACTATCTGCTGGATACGAACGTCTTGTCCGAGACGTCTCGGCCGCAACCGTCGCCCGACGTTCTGCACTGGCTCGCAGAACTGGACGAGGACCGCGGGTTCGTCAGCGTCATCACGATCGCCGAGCTTAGGCGTGGAGCGCTGATCGTGGCACCGGGACGTCGCCGCGAAACACTCCTGTCCTGGATCGATCTGGAGCTACGCGACCGGTTCTCCAGCCGGATCGTGCCGGTGGATGTCGACATAGCCGACCGCTGGTCCGACGTCATGGCCGCCAGCCGCGCGGAAGGCCGCGGGCTCGGCGTCATGGATGGGTTCATCGCCGCGACCGCCCTCGTGCGCGGACTGACGGTCGTGACGAGGAACGTCAGGGACTTCGCCTTTCTGGGTGACCGTGTCATGAACCCGTGGGGGACCGAGTGACCACGCCCGAATCCCGCACCTTCCTGGTCCACCAGACCGTCATCCCGGCTCGCCCGCTGGAGCCGGCGCTTTATCTGGTGGCGACGCCGATCGGGAACCTTGGCGACGTGACGCTGCGGGCGCTGGAGACGCTGGCGGCGGTCGACATCGTCGCCTGCGAGGACACGCGCGTGAGCCGCGTTCTCCTCGACCGCTACGGCATCCGGCAGAAGCTGACGGCCTATCACGAGCACAACGCGCAGGCGGCCGGGCCGCGGCTGCTGGCCGATCTGGCTGAGGGCAAGGCGGTGGCGCTGATCTCCGACGCCGGCACGCCGCTCGTCTCGGATCCGGGCTACCGCCTGGTCGGCGAGGCGATCGCGGCCGGATTCCGCGTCGTGCCGATCCCCGGCGCCTCGGCGGTGCTCGCCGCGCTGACGGCGAGCGGCCTGCCGTCCGACGCCTTCTTCTTCGCCGGCTTCCTGCCGGCGAAGGACGGCCAGCGCCGGTCGCGGCTGGAAGCGGTGAAGGCTGTGCCCGGGACGCTGGTCTTCTACGAATCGCCGAACCGGGTGGCCGACAGCCTCGTCGCCATGCGCGACGTGCTGGGCGGCGAACGCGAGGCGGCGGTCTGCCGCGAACTGACCAAGACCTTCGAGGAGATCCGGCGCGGCAGCCTCGACGCGCTCGCGGGGCACTATGCCGACGCGCCGACGCCGAAGGGCGAGATCGTCGTCTGCGTCGCGCCGCCGGGCGCGGCGGCGGCGGATGCGCCGGAAGACGTCGACCGGCTGCTGCTCTCGCTCGCCGCCGAAATGCCGGCTTCGAAGGCGGCCGGCGAGGTGGCGCGGATGACCGGACGACCCAAGCAGGAACTCTACCGGCGTCTCCTGGAACTGAGGGAGGAGGGCGGTGGCGGCTGACGGGCGCGACCAGCGCTTTCGCGCCTACCGAAAGGGCCACCGCGGCGAGTGGCTGGCCGCGCTCGCCCTGATGCTGAAGGGCTATCGCATCGTCGCCCGCCGCCACCGCACGAAACTCGGCGAAATCGACCTGATCGCAAGGCGCGGCGACCTCGTGGCCATCGTCGAGGTCAAGGCGCGGCCGAGCCTGATCCAGGCCATGGATGCCGTCGGCTTCGAGGCGCAGCGCCGCATCGAGGGCGCGGCCGACCTGTGGCTGTCGAGGCAGCGCGATGCATCCCGCCTGTCTGTCCGTTTCGACATCGTCGCGGTGTTGCCGCGACGCTGGCCGGTGCATGTCGAGAACGCCTTCCAGGGCCGAAACTGACCCTTGCGTGCAAGGAAGCGGCGGAGTCATTCTGCTCGCGATGCGGCTAACCGATAACCTGCGGAGTATTCGATATGTGCCATCATTGCGTGATCGACGGGGTGAAGAAGAGCATGCTTTCGCGGCGTGACTTCTTCAAGGGGACGGCCGTGGCCGCGGGCGCCGCGGCCATCGGAGTGGCGGCCGCGCCGCAGCCGCTGTTCGCCCAGGCGGTGATGCCGACCAAGGCCGCGGACCTGACCCACGAGCTCTACGACAAGTTCCCGACCTACTTCGGCGACCAACAGGTGTTCTACGACCAGAAGTTCAACTACGCGGAGCACAAGTTCAACCTGTTCGAACTGCGCGTGAACGAGCACACCGGCACGCACCTCGACGCGCCGCTGCACTTCTCCGCGGACGGCAAGTCGGTGGCCGAGATTCCCGTGGGGGATCTCGTCTGCCCGCTGGTGGTCATCGACATTCGCGCCAAGGCGCAGGACAATGCCGACGCGCAGGTGACGCCCGACGACATCAAGGCCTGGACCGACGCCAATGGCGACCTGCCGGCGGGCGCCTGCGTGGCCATGCTGTCGGGCTGGGGCCAGCATGTCGCCACCGACAAGTTCCGCAATGTCGGCGCCGACGGCAAGACGATGCATTTTCCGGGCTTCCACATCGAGGCGGCGCAGATGCTGATGGAATCGGCCTCGGGCGTGAAGGGCATCGCCGTCGACACGCTGTCGCTCGATTTCGGCCAGTCGCCCGACTTCGCCGTGCACTATGCCTGGCTGCCGTCCGGGCGCTGGGGGCTCGAGTGCATCGCCAACCTGGAGGCCATGCCGGCGGCGGGCGGCACGATCATCGTCGGCGCGCCCAAGGTGCGCGGCGGGACGGGCGGGCCGTCGCGCGTCTTCGGCATGGCCTGACGCAGCTTGGGACAGGCGTAGATCGTCTGCCAACGCCCCTCCACCGCCTTCGGCGGTCCACCTCCCCCGCACGCGGGGGAGGATATGGCGCCGCCTCTGGACAAGCGCCTCGCGGGGCGCTTGTCTTCGTTGCGTCGTAAGAAACTCGCGGTGGGGGGACGACGATGGAATACGACTACGTGATCGCAGGCGGCGGGTCGGCCGGTTCGACGCTCGCCGCGCGGCTTTCGGAGGATCCCTCGGTCAGCGTCTGCCTGATCGAGGCCGGCGGCGATGGGCGCGACCTGCTGGTGCGCGTGCCCGTCGGGGTTGCCGCGATGCTTCCCGGCCGGCCCGCGAAGATCAACAACTGGGGCTTCGAGACCGTGCCGCAGCCCGGTCTCGGCGGCCGCAGAGGCTACCAGCCGCGCGGCAAGACGCTCGGCGGGTCGAGCGCCATCAACGCCATGCTCTACGTGCGCGGCCACCCGTCCGACTATGACGACTGGGCGAACCTCGGCTGCGAAGGCTGGAGCTGGAACGACGTCCTGCCGTGGTTCCGCAAGGCGGAAGGCAACAGCCGGGGCGCCGACGAGCATCACGGCGCCGACGGGCCGCTGAAGGTGCGCGACCAGGCGAGCCCGCGCGAGATCAGCCGCGCCTTCGTGGAGGCCTGCGGGCGGCTCCAGATCCGCCGCAACGACGACTTCAACGGCGCCGAGCAGGAGGGCGCCGGGCTCTACCAGGTCACCCAGTTCTTCGAGGGGCCGCACCGTGGCGAACGCTGTTCGGCGGCGGCCGCCTACCTTCATCCGGTGATGGATCGGACGAACCTGACGGTGATCACCGGCGCACACGTCACGCGGATCGCGCTCGACGGCAAGCGCGCCACCGGCCTGCACTACCGGCGCGGTGGGCGGAATGAGTTTGTGGCGGCGCGGCGCGAGGTGATCGTTTCGGCCGGCGCCTTCGGCTCGCCGCAACTGCTGCTCCTGTCCGGCATCGGCCCTGCGGACGAACTGAAGCGCCACGGCCTGCCGGTCGTCCACGAACTGCCCGGCGTCGGCCGCAACCTCCAGGACCATCTCGACTTCGTGCTGTCGTGGAAATCGCGCCGGACCGATCTCTTCGGCATCGGGCTTCGCGGTGGCCTGGCGCTCGCCGGCCAGGTCGGCGCCTGGCGCAGGGAAGGCTCGGGCCATCTCTCCTCGCCCATCGCCGAGGCGGGCGCCTTCATCAGATCGCGACCGGATCTCGACCGTCCCGACCTGCAGCTGCATTTCTGCGTCGGCATCGTCGACGACCACACGCGCAAGATCCACCTGGGTTTCGGCTTCTCCAGCCATGTCTGCGTGCTGCGGCCTTTTTCGCGCGGGTCAGTCGGGCTGACCGACGGCAACCCGCTGTCTCCGCCGCGCATCGATCCGGCGTTCCTGTCCGACCAGCGCGACGCCGACCTGCTGCTCAAGGGCGCGAAGCTGATGCGCGACATCCTCGCCGCGGAGCCGCTGGAGGCGTACCGCTACAAGGAGCTCTACATCGACGGACCGGTCTCGGATGCCGCGTTGATGGACCACATCCGCGCCCGCGCCGACACGATCTACCACCCGGTCGGCACCTGCCGGATGGGCGTCGACGACGAGGCGGTGACCGATCCTCGGCTGCGGGTGCGCGGAATCGAGGGGCTGCGCGTGGTCGACGCCTCGGTGATGCCGACCCTGATCGGCGGCAACACCAACGCGCCGACGATCATGATCGCGGAGAAGGCGGCGGACATGATCCGGCGAGCCGCCTGAGCCGATTGGCCGTCATGCGACGACAGGGCCGCGAATCACCAGGCTCACGCTCCCGATTCGACGCGTCAAACGTGGATAATTCGGTCCATTCCTTTGGAATGGCGGCTTGAAAACCTATATGAAGGAAGCCTATGGCCGGTGCGATTCGCCGCCTCCCGGCGGGCCGCCGCAAGACAAGTCGAAAGAACGGATTTTCATGACCGAAACGCCCGAACCGATCCCCGGCGAGCAGGCCGAGTACGGGGCCGAGTCCATCCGGGTCCTGAAGGGGCTGGACGCCGTCCGCAAGCGGCCCGGCATGTACATCGGCGACACGGATGACGGCTCGGGCCTGCACCACATGGTCTACGAGGTCGTCGACAACGCGATCGACGAGGCGCTGGCCGGCCACGCGACGAAGGTGACGGTGACGCTCAACGCCGACGGGTCCTGTACGGTGACCGACAACGGCCGCGGCATTCCGACCGACATCCACAAGGGCGAGGGCGTGTCGGCGGCCGAGGTCATCATGACCCAGCTGCACGCGGGCGGCAAGTTCGACCAGAATTCCTACAAGGTTTCGGGCGGCCTGCACGGCGTCGGCGTTTCGGTCGTCAACGCGCTGTCGGTCTGGCTGAAGCTGAAGATCCGCCGCAAGGGCCGCATCCACGAGATGTCCTTCACCCACGGCGTCGCCGACGGGCCGCTGGTGGAGACGGGCGATGCCGGCCCGGAAACCGGCACGGAGGTGACCTTCCTGCCGTCGTCCGACACCTTCACCATGGTCAATTTCGACTACGGCACGCTGGAGCACCGGCTGCGCGAACTCGCCTTCCTGAATTCGGGGGTTCGCATCATCCTGACCGACCGGCGCCCCGCCGACGTCAAGCAGGTGGAGCTGCTCTACGAGGGCGGGCTCGAGGAGTTCGTGAAGTATCTCGACCGCGCCAAGAAGCCGCTGATCGACAAGCCGATCGCCATCAGCGCCGAGCGCGACGGCATCACGGTCGAGGTCGCGATGTGGTGGAACGACAGCTACCACGAGAACGTGCTGGCCTTCACCAACAACATTCCGCAGCGCGACGGCGGCACGCATCTCGCCGGCTTCCGTGGCGCGCTGACGCGCCAGGTGACGGGCTACGCCGAAGCCTCGGGCGTGACCAAGAAGGAGAAGGTGACGCTGACGGGCGACGACTGCCGCGAAGGGCTGACGGCGGTGCTCTCGGTGAAGGTCCCGGACCCGAAATTCTCCTCCCAGACCAAGGACAAGCTGGTTTCCTCGGAAGTCCGGCCGGTCGTCGAGGGCCTCGTCAACGAGGCGCTCGGCACCTGGTTCGAGGAGCATCCGACGGAGGCGAAGGTGCTGGTCGGCAAGGTCGTCGAAGCCGCGGCCGCCCGCGAGGCGGCCCGCAAGGCGCGCGAACTGACCCGCCGCAAGGGCGTGCTCGACATCTCATCGTTGCCCGGCAAGCTCGCCGACTGCCAGGAGCGCGATCCGGCCAAGTCCGAGATCTTCATCGTCGAGGGCGACTCGGCCGGCGGCTCTGCCAAGGGCGGACGCTCGCGCCAGAACCAGGCGATCCTGCCCCTGCGCGGCAAGATCCTGAACGTCGAGCGCGCCCGCTTCGACCGCATGCTGTCGTCCGACATGATCGGCACGCTGATCACGGCGCTCGGCACCTCGATCGGCAAGGACGAGTTCAACGCCGACAAGCTGCGCTACCACAAGATCATCATCATGACGGACGCCGATGTCGATGGCGCCCATATCCGGACCCTGCTGCTCACCTTCTTCTTCCGCCAGATGCCGGAGCTGATCGAGCGCGGGCACCTCTACATCGCCCAGCCGCCGCTCTACAAGGTGAGCCGCGGCAAGAGCTCGCAATACCTCAAGGACGAGCAGGCCTTCGAGGAGTACCTGATCAATTCGGGCCTCGACGAGGCATCGCTGCAACTGGCCTCCGGCGAGGTTCGCGCCGGACAGGACCTGCGCGCGGTCATCGACGACGCACTCGCGGTCCGCACGCTGATCAGCGGCCTGCACACGCGCTACGACCGGTCCGTCGTGGAGCAGGCGGCGATCGCCGGTGCGCTGACCGCCAACGCCTTCGATGATCTCGGCCGCGCCAACGCCATGGCGCAGCGGATCGCGGAGCGTCTCGACATCATCGCCGAGGAAACCGAGCGCGGCTGGACCGGCCGCACCTCGATCTCCAACGAGGGCCCGGGCGGCTATGTGCTCGAGCGCACCGTTCGCGGCGTGAAGGAGAGCGTGACGCTCGACGCCGGACTGATCGGCTCGGCCGACGCCCGCGCGCTCGACCGCTACGCGCCGAGGCTGGCCGAAATCTACGGCGAGCCGCCGCTGCTGCGCCGCAAGGACAGGTCCGAACCGATCGCCGGCCCGATGCAGCTTCTGGAGGGCGTCTTCGCCACCGGCCGCAAGGGCCTGTCGATGCAGCGCTACAAGGGACTGGGCGAAATGAACGCCGAGCAGCTCTGGGAAACGACGCTGGACCCGAACGTGCGCTCGCTGCTCCAGGTCAGGGTGGCCGACGCTACCGACGCCGACTCGCTGTTCTCGCGCCTGATGGGCGACGAGGTCGAGCCGCGCCGCGAGTTCATCCAGGAGAACGCGCTCTCGGTAGCGAACCTGGATATCTGAGACCTATTCCGTTTCCTTCTGCGCGCGCTCGGCCTCCTCGGCCTTGCGATGCGCCTGAATGGCGTCCGAGAACGCGGCGGCGAGGATGCCGGTCGGCATGGCGATCAGCCCGACGCCGGTAATCGCGGTCAGGCCGGCGAGGATGCGGCCGAGCGGCGTTACGGGGAAGACGTCGCCATAGCCCACGGTCGTGAGGGTGGCGATCGACCACCACATGGCGCGTGGGATGCTGCCGAACCGGTCAGGCTGGATGCCGCCCTCGATCAGGTAGAGCAGGGTCGAGGAGACGAGCAGCAGGATGCCGGCGATCGTCAGGCTCATCAGCAGTTCGTAGCGACGCGACTTCACGGCGTCCGCGATGGCGTGGATGGCCCTGGAAAAGCGCCCGAGCCGCGCCAGCCGCATGATCCGCAGGATCCGGAACAGCCGCACCACGAAAGCCTCGCTGCCGACGAAGGCGAGCAGGCTTGGAAGGACCGCGATCAGGTCGATCACCGCCGGCAGGGAGACCATGTAGCGCAGCCGCCCGAACCGCCCGGCATAGCGCGGGTTTTCCGGCGCGATCCAGACGCGCACGACGTATTCGACGAGGAAGATGGCGGTGAAGACCGTCTCGATGACGGTCAGGAACGTGTACCGCTGCTGGACGATGGTCGGCTCGGTTTCCAGGACGGCGAAGGCGACGGCGACCAGGATGACGCCGACCAGCACCCGATTGACGGGCGAAAGGCCCTTTCTCGGCCAGGCCGTCGGCTCCAGATAAAGATACGCGCGCTGACGCAGACTGCTCATCGAGGGCCCCCGGGGCGACGCCGGCCGCCGTTCCGACCGGCAGGGCGCGCCGCCCCCGCGCCGCCTGGCCGGTCCTGCGCCATCCGTATCGCGCTCCGCGCGTCCCGGCAATCGGCGTCGGAACCGCGGCGGCGCGCCGCTCAGTTCCGGTAGCTCGACCCTTCCTCGTCGAGGATCGCCTTCAGTTCGGAAAGATGCCGTCCGCCCATCGAGACCGGATACTCGTCGATCTGCCGGGCCACAGTGCGCGCGACGTCGTCGGAAAGCCGGCGCAGCTTCTGTCCGGTCCACAGCGCCTTGATGTAGGTCTCGCAGGCTCGCTCGAAGTAGTAGAGCTTGTCGAAGGTCTCGGCGACGGTCCGACCGATCACCAGCACGCCATGGTTGCCCATCACCATGACCTTGACCTTCGGGTCAGAGAACAGCGCCGCACAGCGTTCTCCTTCCTCCTCGAAGGCGAGCCCGCCATAGCCGTCGTCGATCACGACGCGCTCGAAGAACATCGCCGAGTTCTGGTCGATCGGCGGCAGCGTGGAATCGGCGAGCGAGGCAAGCACGGTGGCGTGGATCGAATGCACGTGCATGGCGCAGCGCGCATGCGGCACGCGCCGGTGCAGCGCGCCGTGCAGGCCCCAGGCCGTCGGGTCGGGCGCGTCGGGACGGTTCATCGTCTCGGGATCGTTGGCGTCGATCAGGAGCAGGTCGCTCGCCCGGATGCGCGAGAAGTGCATCATGTTGGGGTTGATCAGGAACTTCGTTCCCGCCTCGTCGACCGCGAGCGAGAAATGGTTCGCCACCGCCTCGTGCATGTTGAGCCGCGCCGTCCAGCGGAAGGCGGCGGCGAGATCGACCCGCTCCTCGTAGAAAGGCAGGTTGGGGCGGCGGTCAGATAGGGCGGTGACGGTCATGCTGTCCTCCGTGCTTCCCCGGCATTGTGGTGCGTGGGCGACGGTGAGGCAAGAGCCGTCGGATCAGGCCAGTTCGCGCCCGCGTTCGACCTCGAGCCCGCCCATTTCGACGATGAAGCGCACCACTTCGTCGAGCCCCTTGCCGCGCGACAGGTCAGTGAAGCCGAAGGGGCGCTGGCCGCGCTGTTTCGCGGCATCGCGCTCCATCACGTCGAGGTTGACGTTGACGTAGGGCGCGAGGTCGCTCTTGTTGATGACGAGAAAGTCGGACCGGGTGATGCCGGGGCCACCCTTGCGCGGGATCTCCTCGCCCTGGCAGACCGAGATGACGTAGAGCGTCAGGTCGGCGAGGTCGGGCGAGAAGGTGGCGGCGAGATTGTCGCCGCCCGATTCGATGAAGATGATGTCGAGATCGGGGAACCTGCGGTTCATCTCGGCGATTGCCTGGAGATTGATCGAGGCATCCTCGCGGATGGCGGTGTGCGGGCAGCCGCCGGTCTCGACGCCCATGATGCGCTCTTCCGGCAGCGCCTGGAGGCGGGCCAGGATCATGGCGTCCTCCTGAGTGTAGATGTCGTTGGTGACGACGGCGATGGAAAAATCCTCGCGCATCGCCTTGCACAGCTTCTCGGTCAGCGTCGTCTTGCCGGAGCCGACCGGCCCCCCGATGCCGACGCGCAGCGGTCCGGTGCCCTTGGTCATGATCTGAACAGCCTCGAATATTGCGTTTCGTGTTTCATGGCGGCGATCTCGGCGGCGACGGTGCAGGAGCCGAGATCGTCGAGCGTGGAGCCTGCCGCGCGCGCGGCGGTTTCCAGGATCAGCGGTTCAAGCGCGCGGAGCAGGCCGACCGCGTCGGTCTGGCCGATGACCGACAGGCGGATCGCCGCCTGCAGCTGGTTGGAGGCGAAGGACTGGAGCCAGGCGCCGAGCGCGGCCTCCAGCGGCACGCCATGGCGGCCGGCGGTGGAACCGACGGCGACGCAATAGGGCAGGGCGAAGGCGCCCGCCCCCCAGGCGGCGGCCGCCGTCATGAAGGCCTCACCCTGCAGCGTCGATTCCATGTGCCGCTCGCGCGAGCCGGCCATCGCCTCGGCGAGTTCGGCGGCGGGTTCGACGCTTTCGCCGGCGGCGGCGAGCCGCCAGCTCTCGGCGAACAGCACCGCGTCGTTCCACGCGGAGCCATGAACGAGCAGCGCCTCGATCCAGGCCTTCAGGCCGTCGCGGTCATCGACGAGTCCGTCATGCACCGCCCGTTCGAGCCCGTGGCTGTAGGTGAACGACCCCACCGGGAAGGTGGGCGACAGCCATGCCATCAGGCGCAGCAGCGCCGAACGGCCGTTGGCCTCATGCATGGTTGTGGCCGTAGTGCGGATCGCCCGGCAGGCGCCCGAAGCGGTCGCGGTCGCCGTCATGTGCGTGGTCGTGGTGATGGCCGTGGTCGTGGCCATGGCCATGCGCATGAGCGTGACCGGAATAGGCGCCGCGCACCGGCTGGAACGGCTCGGAGACCTCCGAGACCTTCGCGCCGAGCCCTTCCAGCATCGCCTTGATGACGTGATCGCGCAGGATGAGGATGCGATCCGCCTCGATCTGCGCGGCCAGGTGCCGGTTGCCGATGTGCCAGGCGAGCTGCGACAGGTGGACGGGGTTCGTCGCGCGGATGTCGTAGACCTCTTCCTCCGCAGCGATGATCTCGACCCGGCGGCCATCGTCCAGCACCAGGACGTCGCCCTGTTCGAGCGAGACCGGGTCGGGCAGGTCGACGAGCACCTTGTCGCCATGCGCGAGCTGCAGCACGCGGCGGCGCAAATGGCGTTCGTCATGGGCGAGCACCGCGAGATCGAACGGCAGCGGCCGGCTCGCCTCTGGCTCGAGATCGGCGAAGCGCAGCACGCGGCCGGCGCGCGGCAGCCTGGTGAAATCGGTGGTGAGGTTGAGTTTCATGCGGCGGCGACCTCCCTTTCCCGTTCGCGTGCCCGCGCGAGGGCCGGCCGCGACAGCACACGATCGAAATAGGCGTTCACGGGGTCGGATTCGATCGCGAACTTGCCGCCGCGCGCCCACTGGCCGCAATGGCCGAGGATCACGTCGACGGCCGAGAAGCGGTCGCCGAGCGCATAGGCACGCCCGCCGAGCTTGGCCTCCAGCGCCTTCACCTCGTTGGCGAAGTCATGCGCGGTTGCCGCGCCGACGTCCGCGCGGAAGGATTCGGGCAGGATGAACTTGTGGCGCAGCTTGTTCCACAGCGGCGCCTCGAACTCCGACTGCGCGAACTGCATCCAGGCATCCATCTCGGCCTCGCCGCGCAGGCCGGGCTCCGGGCCCATGCCCTTGTCGGCATGCTTCCGCGCCAGGTAGCCGCAGATCGCGGCCGAGTCGGTCAGCACGAAGTCGCCGTCGACAAGCGCCGGGATCTTGCCGGTCGGATTGTAGCGCCGCATCGTCTCCGAATGCTGCTTGGCCCGGACGATCTCGTAGGGCTCGCCGAGCTCCTCCAGCATCCAGGTGACGCGCGTCAAGCGCGATCCCGGCGATCCGACGGCTTGGTACATGCGGTTTCCTTCCTCCACGATCAAAACGTCTCCACCTTCTCCGGATGCACGATCTCGATGCCGCGCGACACGAGGTGCGGGCCGCTCGCCTCGCGCCAGGCGGCGAGATGCGGCTGCTTGGAATGCGCGGTCAGGTCCTCGCGCGTCTCCCATTTCTCGACGAAGACCAGCTTGTTGGGATCCGACAGGCTTTCGAACATCTCGTAGGCGACGCAGCCCTTCTCCTTCAGCGTTTCGGCGATGCAGGCGGCGGCCGGCGCGCGCAGCGCCTCCAGCGAGCCCGGCTTGATGATGAGCGTGGCGACGACGTAGATCATGGGCTGCTTCGATGCTCTGGCTGGAAGGGGAGGAGCGTCGCTCAGGACGCGTCCGGCAGGAAATCGGGATCGAGGATCTGCTCGACGGTGAAGGGGCAGGCGGCGGGGAAGGCCTCTTCGGGCAGGCCGGTCTCGTCGGCGGCCTTGAGGCGGGCGATCTCGTAGGCTTCGTCCAGAACCTCTGTTGGATGCGACCGCAGGCTCGGGTTTTCCGCCAGCGTTCGTCTCAACTCGCGCCGTTGCGCCAGAATCGTGGACGCCCAGCCGCCCTTCTGCTTCGCCGGCTGGTGCCGCCACTTGAGGAGGTGAGCAAGCAGGACCCGCAGCCGCTTTCTGATTTCCTTGCGCTCGCTCCGTCCCAAGCTCTCGATCTCCTCGGCGAGGTTTTCGCGATCGAGTCCGTCGAGCCGGCCGGCGCGCAGCAGCGCGGCCTGCTCCGCGCTCCACAGCGCAAAATCCTCGTCATAGGCCGCGAGCCGGCCGATCCGCGTGATCCTGTTCATGGATGCCATATTGCGCCGAAAGGGACCGGGAGCCAATGGGGTGCGATGAGCATCGGAGAACCAACGGAACGATACGGCAGACCCCCGGCGCGATCAGCCGGCGTCCGGGAGGAAGTCGGGATCGAGGATCTGCTCGACGGTGAACGGGCAGGCGGCGGGGAAGGCGTTTTCGGGCAGGCCGGTCTCGTCGGCGGCCGTGAGGCGGGCATTTCCATACTCCTCCGACAGCGCCTTTCCCGGATGTCCGCGGAGGCTCGGGCTCTCCTTGATCACTTTCGCGATCCGCACCCGTTGATCCCGGATGGTCGCTCGCCAACTGCCGCTTTGACCGTTCGGCTGGTGGCGCCATTTCAGCAGATGGGCCAGCAGCACCTGAAGCCTGTTCTCGATTTCCCGCCTGTCGCTCCGTCCCAAGCTCTCGATCTCCTCGGCGAGGTTTTCGCGATCGAGTCCGTCGAGCCGGCCGGCGCGCAGCAGCGCGGCCTGCTCCGCGCTCCACAGCGCGAAGTCCTCGTCATAGGCCGCGAGCCGGCCAATGCGCGTGATCCTGTTCATGGATGCCATATTGCGCCGAAAGGGACCGGGAGCCAATGGGCGAGCACGGGCAAATCAGGCAGTCTTGCCCGCGAGAACGTGCGAGGCGCGGTCAATCCGGCTCGGGAAGGAAGTCGGGATCGAGAATCTGCTCGATGGTGAAGGGGCAAACGGCGGGAAAGGCGTCTTCCGGCAGGCCGGTCTCGTCGGCTGCCTGCGGCACCGCGAAGAAATACTCCTCCGCCATGATATCGGCAGGATAGCCTCGCAAGCTCGGACTGTTCCTGATGCGGCGGGCGATGCGCACGCGTTGCTCGTAAATCGACCCCTTCCAGCCACTCGAACGGGCTTGCGGTTGATGGCGCCATTTCAGGAGATGGACGAGCAGCACCTTGAGCCTGCTTTCGATCTCGTACCGCTCGCTCCGTCCCAAGCTCTCGATCTCCTCGGCGAGGTTTTCGCGATCGAGTCCGTCGAGCCGGCCGGCGCGCAAGAGCGCGGCCTGCTCCGCGCTCCACAGCGCGAAGTCCTCGTCATAGGCCGCGAGCCGGCCAATGCGCGTGATCCTGTTCATGGACGGGATAATGCGCCGAAACGGGCGGGGAGCCAATGGCCCTTCATGATCGCCAATCTCTGGATGTTTGCCGAACACGATCAAAACAGAAAATACCGCTGCGCCATGGGCAGCACGGTGGCAGGCGGGCAGGTCAGCAGCTCGCCGTCGGCGCGCACTTCGTAGGTTTCGGAATCGACCTCGATGTGCGGCGTGGCGTCGTTGAGGATCATCGAGCGCTTGCCGATGCCACCGCGGGTGTTTTCCACCGCCACCATCGCCTTGTCGACGCCGAGCCGCTGCTTCAGTCCCGCGTCGAGCGCGGCCTTCGAGACGAAGGTGACGGAGGAATTGGTGATCGCCTTGCCGAAGGCGCCGAACATCGGCCGCATGTGGACGGGCTGCGGCGTGGGGATGGAGGCGTTCGGATCGCCCATCGGCGCGGCGGCGATCGAGCCGCCAATCAGCACCATGTCGGGCTTCACGCCGAAGAAGGCGGGGTTCCAGATGACGAGGTCGGCGCGCTTGCCGACCTCGATCGAGCCGATCTCCCGCGACAGCCCGTGCGCGATGGCCGGGTTGATCGTGTACTTGGCGATGTAGCGGCGGGCGCGCAGATTGTCGTTGTCGCCGGTCTCCTCCTTCAGCCGCCCGCGCTGGCGCTTCATCTTGTCGGCGGTCTGCCAGGTGCGGATGATCACCTCGCCGATGCGGCCCATGGCCTGGCTGTCCGACGAGATGATGGAAAAGGCGCCCATGTCGTGCAGGATGTCCTCGGCCGCGATCGTCTCCTTGCGGATGCGGCTCTCGGCAAACGCGATGTCCTCGGGGATCGACGGCGACAGGTGGTGGCACACCATCAGCATGTCGAGGTGCTCGGCGATGGTGTTGACCGTGTAGGGTCGGGTCGGGTTGGTCGAGGACGGGATGACGTTCTCCAGCCCGCAGACCTTGATGATGTCGGGCGCGTGGCCGCCGCCCGCACCCTCGGTGTGGAAGGCGTGGATGGTGCGGCCCTTGATGGCGGCGACCGTGTTCTCCACGAAGCCGCTTTCGTTCAGCGTGTCGGTGTGGATCATCACCTGGACGTCGTAGGCGTCGGCGATCGACAGGCAGCAGTCGATGGCGGCCGGCGTCGTGCCCCAGTCCTCGTGCAGCTTCAGCGCGCAGGCGCCGGCGAGCACCATCTCCTCAAGTGCTGCCGGCAGCGAGGCATTGCCCTTGCCAGACAGGCCGATGTTCATCGGGAACGCGTCGAAGGACTGGATCATGCGGCCGATGTGCCAGGGGCCGGGCGTGCAGGTGGTGGCGAGCGTGCCGTGCGCGGGGCCGGTGCCGCCGCCGAGCATGGTCGTCAGCCCCGCCATCAGCGCCTCCTCGATCTGCTGCGGGCAGATGAAATGGATGTGCGCGTCGAAGCCGCCGGCCGTGATGATCTTGCCCTCGCCGGCGATCGCCTCCGTGCCGGGGCCGACGATGATGGTCACGCCCGGCTGGGTGTCGGGGTTGCCGGCCTTGCCGATGGCGTGGATGCGTCCATCGCGCAGGCCGATGTCGGCCTTGTAGATGCCGGTGTGGTCGAGGATCAGCGCGTTGGTGATGACGGTGTCGACGGCGCCGGCGGCGCGCGTCACCTGGCTCTGGCCCATGCCGTCGCGGATCACCTTGCCGCCGCCGAACTTCACCTCTTCCCCATAGGTCGTGAGATCCTTTTCGACCTCGATGAAGAGCTCGGTGTCGGCAAGCCGCACCTTGTCGCCCACTGTTGGGCCGAACATCTGGGCGTAGGCGGAGCGGGAGATACGTGCGGGCATCGGGTTATCCCTCCAGAAAGAGCGGGGAGCGGTGGAGATGACTCCAGCGCGGGTTGACGCGCGGGGAAGGTGCGGCATAGTTACGCAGTTTAGAGGCTCGGCATATACGCATGACGCGAATGTTCGCGATGCGGTCGGGCCATCGGAGGGAATCATGAAGACGAGGATTGTGACCGCGGTCATGGTCGCGCTGGCAGGCGCGACTGCCGCGCGCGCCGAAACTCCGGTCGAGCGGGGCGAATACCTGGTTCGCGGCATTGCCGGCTGCGGCAACTGCCACACGCCGATGGGACCGGACGGTTTCGTGATGGAGCAGGAACTGGGCGGGCGGCTGGTGGAGGACATCGAACCCTTCACCGCCTACGCGCCGAACATCACGCCGGCCGGACGCGTGGCCCAGTGGTCGGACGCGGAACTTGCCAGGGCGATCCGCGAGGGCATTCGCCCGGACGGCAGCCTCATCGGCCCGCCGATGCCGTTCGCCATGTATCGCGGCCTCGGCGACGAGGATCTGGGCGCCATCGTCGCCTTCCTGCGCACGCTGCCGGCGGTCGACAACCAGGTGCCTGCCTCGACCTATCGCATTCCGCTTCCGCCGGCCTATGGTCCGCCGGTCGAGAGCGTGTCGGCGCCGGAGCGTGGCGTTTCCGTCGCCTATGGCGCGTATCTCGCCGGTCCGGTGGCGCATTGCATGGAGTGCCATACGCCGATGGGGCCGCAGGGCCTGCTTCTCGATACGGCGCTCGGCCAGGGCGGGTTCGAGTTCCACGGGCCCTGGGGCGTCTCCGTCGCCGCCAACATCACGTCTCACCAGGATGGCCTCGCCGGCTATTCCGACGACGAGCTGAAGAAGATGATCACCGAGGGCGTGCGGCCTAGCGGGACGCCCATGCTGCCGCCGATGCCCTATGGTTTCCTTGCCAGGATGTCGGCCGAGGACCTGGACGCGATCGTCCTCTATCTTCGAAGCTTGCCGCCGTTGCCCGACGCGCAGTAGCACGGCTTTCGCCGGGACTGGCTCCGACGCGCCGGGAACCAACCGGCGGGTCGTTTCGTTCGGCTTCATGTCACGTGCGCGGCTCGCGCGCGGCGACATGTGTTTTTCCGACCGAAGGAGACCGGCTTGAACCATCCCGACCGAAGGACACGCCTTTCGATCCTGGCCTTGACCCTGCCGCTGGCGGCGGGCCTGCTGGAGACGCCGGCGGTGGCGCAGGGCCTGGACGCGCCGGAGGCGATCGATTCGATCGTTCAGTCCGACGTGCGCGAGGAGGAGTCGCAGGCCGGCGCCGACACCGGAAAGATCATCGCCGCGATCGAGCAGTCGGGCGAGAATGCCAGCGTCGTGCGCAAGGTGACGAAGCTCGACCGACTGGACATCGTTTTCCTGATCGATGCCGCGCCCGCCGAAGGCGGTCCGCCGGCCGCGATCTCCGACAAGCTTGCCGAATACGACGATGATATCGCCGGGCTTCGGCGGGAACTGACCGGGAACGCCATGCTGTTCCACGCCATCGATTCCCGCAACATCCTGATCCAGGACATACTGGCGATCGAGTTCGACGACGACGGTGGCGCGACCGTCTACGCGGCGGCCAAGCCCGCCGGCTGATCGGGCGAAGATGGAGCCGTGGGTGCGCACGGCCTGCATTCAGAGCGTCCCCATCACCTTCTGCTGGAAGCCGAAGACCGCCCTGCCGCCCGACAGCGGCACGAGCGTGACGTCGCGCTCCTGGCCGGGCTCGAACCGCACCGCGGAGCCCGAGGCGATGTCGAGTCGCATGCCGCGCGCCTTTTCCCGGTCGAACCGCAGGCCCTCGTTCGTCTCGTAGAAATGATAGTGGCTGCCGACCTGGATTGGCCGGTCGCCGCCATTCGCGACCTTGAGCGTCACGGTCGGACGGCCGGCGTTGAGTTCGATGTCGCCCGCGAGGGTGATGACTTCGCCCGGTATCATGTCGCCCTCCTAGCCGGCCACGGCCAGCCACAGGCCGCCGAGCGCGGCGGCCGCGCCGCCGAGGCGCGTTGCCAGCCGGCCGTTCGGGCCGCCGAGCGCCTTGCCGAGCAGCAATCCGGCGGTCACGCCCGCGGCATGGAGCAGCGCCGTCGCCATCGCGAAGCCGGCGGCGTAGGGCCAGGCGCCCGCATCGCCGATCTCTCCGCCATGGGCATGCCCGTGGAAGAAGGCGAAGAAGCCGACCATCGCCATCGCCGGGACGATCGCCACGTTCAGGGCGATCGCCGCGAGGAGGCCGATGACGACGACCGACGCGAGGATCACCGGCTCTACGAAGGGGAGAGGCAGGTCCAGCATCGCCGCGGCAAAGCCGACGAACATCGTGCCAACGAAGGCCGCCGGTACGGCCCAGAGCGCGCGGCGATCCGTCGCCTGCGCCAGCAGCGCCGACCACAGGCCCACGGCCACCATCGCCAGGATATGGTCGGTCCCGAACATGGGGTGCGAGAACCCGGCGGCGAAGGAGCCGTGCTCGACGGGATCGAGATGCGCGAAGGCTGGCAGCGTGCTGGCGGCAAGAATGGCCGTTGCGGCGGCGGATTTCCTGATCATGATTCCCTCTTCGGTCGGTGTTCTCGGATATTCGTCATGCGGCGCGGCCGGCGCAGCCGTCGGGCTTGAGGATGCGCACCGCCGAGGGCGGGAACCTGGACAGGAGATGGGCCGGCCGGATCGGTCGCGGCACGAAGCCCCCGCCGCAGTTCGGGCAGGCGCCGCCGAGCGGGCCGGCCGCGCAGTCGGCGCAGAAGGTGCATTCGAAGCTGCAGATCATCGCATCGGTCGCCTCCGGCGGCAGATCCCGGTCGCAGCATTCGCAGTTCGGCCTCAGTTCCAGCATGGGGCGCTCCAGTCCTGGGGGAATTGCTCCTAGCGGATCGGTTCGTGCACGGTGACGAGCTTGGTGCCGTCGGGGAAGGTCGCCTCCACCTGCACGTCGTGGATCATCTCGGCCACGCCTTCCATCACCTGCTCGCGGGTGACGACATGCGCGCCGGCCTCCATCAGGTCGGCGACCGAGCGGCCGTCCCGCGCGCCCTCCACGACGTAGTCGGTGATCAGTGCGATGGCTTCGGGATGATTGAGCTTGACCCCGCGTTCCAGGCGTCGGCGGGCGACCATCGCCGCCATCGAAACCAGAAGCTTGTCTTTTTCACGCGGCGTCAGAATCATGCGTCCGTCCCTAGATTGACCATACTTTGGGCAGCCCTGCCGCTCCGTTGAGCATCTGGAGCAAGGGTATGAGCCGCTTGCGAAGGCCGTATCCGTCCTTGGCGATCAGTCTCGCAAGAAGCTTGCCAGTCTCGCCGACGCGCCAGGCGCTGGCGCCGCCCGCCTCGCCGATGATGGCGCGGGCCGGTGCGAGTACCTCGTCGGCGTCCTCGCGCAACGCAAGCACGGTGGCGATGGCGAACGCGCCGCCGGTCGCCGCGCGTGTAGCGAGGTTGCCGGCCACGTCGGGGCCGATGGCGAAATCCTCCGCGTGAACCAGCCGCCCGCCCGCGCGGATGCGCCATCGGTCGCGAAAGAGAGCCCGCTCGACGGTTTCGCCCATGGTGAGACGGCCAAACAGCGTCGACTCCACGATGATGCCGCGCGCGCCGACGGGAAAGTTCGCCTCGATCGACCGCCGGAAGGCCGAGCCGTTGAACAGGATCGTCTCCTGCGGCAGCCAGGCGAGGCTCGCTCCGGCGCCGACGTCGAGGGCGATCGTCGAGGTCGCCTCGCCGCCCGACGAGCGGTAGATCTTCTCGCAAGCCTGGGTCGTCAGCATCGCATGCGCGCCGTCCGCCACGGAGACCGTCCATGACAGGCGGTCGCCGCCGGTCAGGCCGCCCGCCGTGTTGATGAGCACGGCTTCCAGCGGATCGCCGGCCGCCTGCGGCAGGCGGATCTTGGCCGCGCCCTCCTGGAAAAGCCGTTCGATGCGCGTCCGGCCGACGCGCCGGCGCACCGAAAGCATGCCCCGGGCATCCACCCTCTGCTCCGCCAGTGCGGCCTTGCTCACGCCTTCGAACGACATTCAGCCTCTCCGTTGGCCCGCACGATAGCGATTGGGTGTGACCTGTCGAGCGATGTTCTCCGGTGCAGGAGAGTCGAACGCGCGCCAGCCATTGGCGTTGTGCATGCTGATTCTAGACGCTAGAAGTCGTCGGGGAGAGCGTAACGAAGCGTACGAAGGGGTGGAAAGCCATGAGCGACGACATTTCCAGTAACATCATCGGCCGAATTGCTTCGCATGCGCAGCCGGACGCGGGCGAGATTACGCTGGATACGGAACTCTCGGCGCTTGGCATCCACTCGCTCGAGCTGACCGAGATCATCTTCGACATCGAGGACGAGTACGGCATCGAGGTCGAGATGAACACGGCCGACGCCTGGAGCAACCTGCGCAACGTCGGCGACGTCGTCGAGGCGGTTCGCGGCCTGATCGAGGCCAAAAAGACAGCATGACCAAGCCTCGCATCGTCGTCACCGGCCTTGGCGGGCTGTGCTCGCTGGGAACCGACGCAGCGTCCATCTGGACGTCCATGAAGAACGGCGTGGTCGGCATCGGCCCGATCACCACGGTCCCGCTCTACGACGTCAAGATCAGGATCGGCGCCGAGATCAAGGCGTTGCCCGAACACGGCATCGACCGCCGGCAGATGACGACCATGGATCGCTTCAGCCTGCTCGCGGCGATCGCGGCGGGCGACGCCATCCGCCAGTCCGGCCTCACGGTGACGCCCGACAATGCGACGCGCATCGGCGCGATCGTCGGCACCGCGGTCTGCGGCTGGGAGGCGATCGAGGAGAATTACCGGGCGATCCTGCTCGAGAACAAGCCGCGCGCCGGCATCTTCACCGTTCCGCGCGTCATGCCGGGGGCGGCGGCAGGCCAGGTATCCCTGGTCCACGGCATGCGCGGCCCGGTGTTCGGCGTCACCTCGGCCTGCTCATCGTCCAACCATGCCTTCATCGCCGCGATGGACCAGCTTCGCTCCGGCCGCGCCGACGTGATGCTGGCCGGCGGGTCGGACGCCCCGATCATCTTCGGCGTCATCAAGGCCTGGGAGTCGCTGCGCGTTCTCGCCAAGGAAGCCTGCCGTCCCTTTTCCGCCGACCGCGACGGCCTCGTGATGGGCGAGGGGGCGGCGATCGCCGTCCTCGAGACGCTGGAACATGCCCAGGCGCGCGGCGCGACGATCCTCGCCGAACTCGCCGGCGGCGGTATGTCGGCGGATGCCTCGGACATCGTGTCCCCGACGGTCGACGGGCAGGCCTTCGCCATCAACTCCTGCCTGGCTGACGCCGGGCTGACGCCGGCCGACATCGACTACATCAATGCGCACGGCACCGCGACCAAGATGAACGACGCGACCGAAACCAAGGCGCTCCAGGCCGTCTTCGGCGAGGGTCTGTCGCGGATTTCGGTCTCCTCGACGAAGTCGATGCATGCGCATTGCCTCGGCGCCTCGGGCGCGCTGGAACTGATCGCCTGCGTCAACGCCGTCCGCGAGGGCGTCATCCCGCCGACGATGGGCTACCGCGTTCCCGACCCGGAATGTCCCCTGGACGTGACGCCGAACGCGGCCCGCCGTCGGCCGGTGCGCGCCGCGATCAGCAACTCCTTCGCCTTCGGCGGCACGAACGCGGTGATTGCCGTCAAGGCGTTCGACGCCTGATCTGCGCCGGACGGTGCCGGACTGTTCAACGTCCGCGCCCGACGGCGCCGTTGCCCCGGCGGACGGCGCCGGGCATGATCCTGTACGCACGGTGTCCGAGCCGCGTTCCAACCCGATCCTTCCGGAGTCCCGAATGTCCGACCTGTCAGCGTTCCCGGTTGCCCGCATGTTTCCCGCGCAGCATCCGGACCGGCTCCAGCTTTATTCCTTCCCGACGCCAAACGGCATCAAGGTATCCGCCATGCTGGAGGAAATCGGGCTCCCCTACGAGCCGCATCTCGTCAACATCCTGAAGAACGAGACCTGGACGCCTGATTTCCTGGCGCTCAACCCGAACGGCAAGATCCCGGCGATCATCGATCCCGATGGCCCGGACGGCAAGCCGCTGCCGCTCTTCGAATCCGGCGCCATCCTGGTCTACCTCGCCGAGAAGAGCGGCAAGCTGATGCCGAAGGACCCGGCGGGGCGCTACGAGACCATGCAGTGGGTGTTCTTCCAGATGGGCGGAGTCGGGCCGATGTTCGGCCAGCTCGGCTTCTTCTACAAGTTCGCCGGCGCCGCCATCGAGGACAAGCGGCCGCTCGAGCGCTACGCCAACGAGAGCAAGCGCCTGATGGGCGTGCTCGAACGGCGCCTCGACGGCCGCACGTGGATCATGGGCGACGACTACACGATCGCCGATCTCGCGATCTTTCCCTGGGTCCGCACCGTCAAGGAGTTCTACCAGGCAGGCGAGCTGACGGGCCTCGACACGTCGGCGAACGTGCTGGCCTGGCTCGACCGCTGCATGGCGAGGCCGGCCAGCCAGGCCGCGCTGAACATCCCGCCGCGACCCTGACGGTCGCAAGGGCGGCTTGTCCCGCAGGCGTCAGCCGCCGCCGAACAGCTTCCCCAGCGCCGTTTCGAGGCGCGTCCGCTCGTCCCTGTCGATTGTGATCGGCATGATGAAGCGGTTCATGAACAGCCGCGCGTCGTTGATCGACGTGATCGAGCCGCGCCGCAGGAACGAGATGGTCGACAGCAGGGCGTCGCTGTCGCACTCGGCCGGAAGATAGCGCCAGTAGGCCCCCTGCTCGCCTTGCGCTTGCTGCATGCCGCAGCGCTTGTCGGGCGGCGCGTCGCGCCAGAACAGCGACAGGATGTCAGTCAGGGCCGAGGGGTTGTTGGCGTAGTAGCTGTGCTTCAGCATGTCCTCGCCGATCTCGGTCATGTCGATGCTGTCCACGTCCGCGGCATGCAGGATGTTGCGCCCGCCCTGGCCGGCGCGCGGCGAATCCCCGTGCAGCCGCCGCGACACCGCCAGCGCCCAGTCCTTGTTGGACGCATAGAGGGTGATGCGCTTCGCGGTGACGCGGATGGTCTTCATCATTTCCGAGAAGAGGCCGGCGTCGAGGTCGGGCGCGGTGAACAGAACCTGGTCGAAGGCGGGCTGCTCGCCGCCATGGCGTAGCGCGAAGAGTTCCAGCGCATCCGTCAGGGCGCGGTTGCCCATCGAATGGGCGATCAGGTGGATGCGCTCGGCGCCCGATTGCGCGACCACGTCCTCAAGGAAGCGGCTGAGCCGCCGGCCGCTGAGGTTCACCACGGCGGTGTCGGCGATGTAGGACAGGAGCGAGGCGCGCGACGGCCAGGAATAGAGGATCGGCAGGCCGTCGAAATTCATGTCGTAGGCCATCTGCGCGGTGCGCTGCGCGGCCTCGTGGAAGGGCACGTTGAAGCCGTGCACGAAGACGAAGGCCTCCGGCTTGCCGGTCTCGGCGATCTGCGCCCGCATCTCGGCGAAGACCTCCTCGCCCGCCTTCGGCGTCACCGACAGGAGTACGATGTGGCGCTCGGGGTCCTCGCGGAAATCGAAGGTCCAGACCGACGGCTTCTCGATGTTGCCGGGCTTGTGGGTCTCGGGAATGCTGACGGTCGCGGTGCCGAGTTCGAACTCGCCGCGTTCGCCGCCATAGACCTTGGCGGGCAGCTTGCTGTCGGTGCGGGCGCGGTCGGTGGCGTAGTAGATCTTGACCGTCGTGTAGCTCTTTTCCGGATCGAGATCGAAGGCGCGGCCGGTCTCGGCCAGCCGGTCCGTCTCCTCCTCGTGCAAGGCGACGACCGCGGCAACCCGGTCGGCGAGTGTGGGATCGTCGATCATGGCCAGCCGCTCGAGGAGCGGGCCAGCCGCGCCGGCGAGGCCGGCCGCGCGAATGATGGCGAGCGCGCGCTCCAGCGCGTCGATCGCCTCGCCGGTCCGGCCCGCCGCCAAAAGCTCGCCAGCGGCGGCTTCGAACACGGCGATCAGATCGGGGGCGTTCTCGCCTTCCCCGGAAACGATGAGGTCGGCCAGCGCGAGCCAGCTGGCGGCGGATTCAGCCGCTCGGCCCGCCTCGGCTTCGAGGCGCGCCCTTTCCGCCAGCAGGTCGCGCAATGTGCGGTCATCGTCCTCGGCGGCGATGGCCGACGAAAGCAGCGCGATGGCGCCGTCGCGATCACCGCCGCCAAGCTTCTCCGAAAGCGCCACGCCGAGCAGCGGATCGGCCGATCGGGCGGGCAGGACATGGCCGGCGGCAACGAGCAAGGCAAGCAGGACCAGCGTAAAGTGCCTCAAGCCGTCAGCCATGCGTCGCGTCGCGCCAGTGACCATGTTGAATGCCTGCGGGAAATGCCGGTTGCGCCTACTGAAACCCGCACTCACCTTGTGGGTCAAGAACGTCGTCAATATGACGCGTGCCGCCGGAACGGAGAATTCCCGGACCGGCGGCCCGCAGCCCGCTCTCAACCCGCTCTCAAGCAGAAGGCGCGACCTTTGCAGGCCGCGCCCTCTTTTCCGTTCGGAATGACCTTCGCCGTGGCTCAGTGGCGGCCGAGCCAGTCGTCGATCTCGCGCTCGGCGGCCTCCTCGGCCTTGCCGTAGCGTTCCTGCAGGCGGCCGGCGAGCTGCTTGCGGTTGCCCTTGATCACGTCGAGGTCGTCGTTCGTGAGCTTGCCCCACTGCGTCTGGACCTTGCCCTTGAACTGCTCCCAATTTCCTTCGATCTGATTCCAGTTCATGTCGTTCTCCTGTGTTTCCGTGTCACCGACGACGGTCGTCAAGGGTGATGCTCTAGAAACGTCGAAGCCCGCCGGCGGTTCCGCGCGGTGGGTGAAGCTCCGGACGTCCAGGCAAGAAAAACCCCGCCGGATCGCTCCGGCGGGGTGTTGACGTTACGACGATCAGACGTCGGGCGGGCTTAGCTGCCCTGCTTCTTCAGCGCGGCGCCCAAAATGTCGCCGAGCGAAGCGCCCGAGTCGGTCGAACCGAACTGCGCCACCGCTTCCTTCTCCTCGGCGATTTCGAGCGCCTTGATGGAAACGTTGATGCGGCGGGTCTTCTTGTCGAACTGCGTCACGCGCGCATCGACCTTCTGGCCGACCGAGAAGCGCTCGGGGCGCTGCTCGTCGCGGTCGCGCGACAGGTCCGAGCGGCGGATGAAGGTGTCCATGTCGTGGTCGACGAGACGCACTTCCAGGCCGCCGTCCTTGATGCCCGTCACTTCGCAGGTGACGACGGCGTTCTTGCGCAGGTCGCCCGAGGCGGCAGCCTCGCCGACCGCGTCGCGGCCGAGCTGCTTGATGCCGAGCGAGATGCGCTCCTTGTCGATGTCGACGTCGAGCACCTGCGCCTTGACCATGTCGCCGCGGTTGAACTCCTCGATGACCTGCTCGCCCGGACGGTTCCAGTCGAGGTCGGAGAGGTGCACCATGCCGTCGACGTCGCCCTCTAGGCCGATGAACAGGCCGAACTCGGTCTTGTTCTTGACCTCGCCCTCGACCACCGAACCGGTCGGATGGTTGCGGGCGAAGGCCTCCCACGGGTTCTCGAGCGTCTGCTTGAGGCCGAGCGAGATGCGGCGCTTCTGCGGGTCCACCTCGAGCACCACGACGTCCACCTGCTGGGTGGTCGACAGGATCTTGCCCGGATGCACGTTCTTCTTCGTCCACGACATTTCCGAAACGTGGATGAGGCCCTCGATCCCCGGCTCCAGCTCGACGAACGCGCCGTAGTCGGTGATGTTGGTGACCGTGCCGGTAATCTTCTTGCCGAGCGGGAACTTGGTGCCGATTTCCGACCACGGATCCGCCTCGAGCTGCTTCATGCCGAGCGAGATGCGGTGCGTTTCCTGGTTGATGCGGATGATCTGCACCTTGACCGTCTGGCCGATGTTGAGGATCTCGGTCGGATGGTTGACGCGGCGCCAGGCCATGTCGGTGACGTGCAGCAGGCCGTCGATGCCGCCGAGGTCGACGAACGCACCGTAGTCGGTGATGTTCTTGACCACGCCCTCGACCACCTGGCCCTCTTCGAGGTTCTGGACGATCTCCGAACGCTGCTCGGCGCGGCTCTCCTCGAGAACCGTGCGGCGCGACACGACGATGTTGCCGCGGCGGCGATCCATCTTGAGGATCTCGAAGGGCTGCGGGTTGTGCATCAGCGGCGTGACGTCGCGGATCGGACGGATGTCGACCTGGCTGCGCGGCAGGAACGCCACGGCGCCGTCGAGATCGACCGTGAAGCCGCCCTTGACCTGGTTGAAGATGACGCCCTCGACGCGCTCGCCCTTGGAGAACTTCTCCTCGAGGCGGACCCAGCTTTCCTCGCGGCGCGCCTTTTCACGCGACAGCATGGCCTCGCCCAGCGCGTTCTCGATGCGCTCGACATAGACCTCGACCGTGTCGCCGACCTTCATCTGGCCGTCCTTGGCCTTGGCGCCGAATTCCTTCAGCGGGACGCGGCCCTCGACCTTCAGGCCGACGTCGATGATGGCCATGTCCTTTTCGATGGCCGTGATGATGCCCTTGACGACCGAGCCCTCGGCGGAGTGGCTTTCGGAGAAGGACTCTTCGAGCAGGCTCGCGAAATCGTCACGGGATGGATTGAATTCCGACATTGGTTCTCCTGGATGCCCCGCGCCTCATCACGGTCGGGGCGGCACCGGTGGTTCGTGTTTCGGTTCGCCTGGGGCCGCATTCCGCTCGTCTCGAGCGTGTGGCCACCGCGGTGGCCGGTCCGGTGCAGTCTGAATGCGGGCAGGCATCGTTCGTCCGAAATGCAAAAGGGCGGAAAGACTCCCTCCCGCACTCGAAAGGAAAGGTCCGCCGCCACCGCTTCCGGTCAGTTTCTTCCGGCCAATGCCTCGTCGATGATGGCGCGGGCCGCAAGGAACGCGGCTTCTATACTCATTTGCGACGTGTCGAGCAAGTGCGCGTCGTCCGCCGGCCGCAGCGGCGAATCCGCCCGCCCCATGTCGCGCGCGTCGCGCCGCTCGATGTCGGCCAGGATCGCCTCGTAGTCGGCCTGTCCGCCGAGCCGCAGGATTTCGCGGTGCCGGCGACCCGCGCGCACGGCGGGGCTCGCGGTCACGTAGAACTTCACGTCGGCGTCGGGGCAGACGACGGTGCCGATGTCGCGGCCGTCGAGCACGGCGCCGGGCGGCTGGTGAGCGAAGGCGCGCTGCTTGTCCACCAGGATGCGCCGCACGGGCGGGAACACGCTCACCCGGGACGCGGCGTCGCCCACCTCGTGCGCCGACAGCACGCCTGCGTCGAAAGCCGCGAAATCGACGGCCCGTGCCGCCTCCACGGCCAGCGCCTCGTCGTCGAGCGGCAGGCCGGCGGCGAGCAGTGCATGCGCGACCGCGCGGTAGGAGAGCCCGGTGTCGAGGTGGCGCAGCCCGTATTGGGTGGCAAGCCGGCGCGACAGCGTCCCCTTGCCCGAAGCGGCGGGTCCGTCGACGGCGATGACGATGGGCTTTTCCATGCCCGGCCTTCAAGCCGGTTTCGAGGACGGTGGCAAGGGGGCGCGACCCCAGCGCGGCGGAACCTGCCGGGAACGCCGACACCTCGCGCTTCCGGCGAGAGAGTCGTGGCCGCCTGGTCCGGCGAGATGGTGGGGGCTGGGCGGTCGGCGGGAGCGAAGGGGGGCATTGCTCGCCGCCGACCTGACCACGATCGAAAAGGGGGGCATCGATCGCGGCTACCGGTTGGGCCACCTCAACTCATGCCGGGGAGGATGGCGGGTTGAGCCCAGGTTGGCACGGAGCCCTGTCGGGCTCCGTATGGTGATTGACGCGATGGAGCTCAGCTCCTGCGTCCTGTGATTGTTCCTACCTTCTCCGTCCACATGCCTTCATCATAAGGGTCCATGACCAGCATACAAAACAAGTATGGCGATCGAGAATCATTCCCGTGAAACTCAAGAGTACCACGAAAATTCAATCGAGCGCCAGTATAGAGGAAAAATACCGACAAAATCCAAGCCACGAACACTCAAAAGCCGGTCTTGGCAAGTGAGGGTTTACGCACAACACAACTCTCCTCGATTCCAGTCCGCGGCGCGTCGGCCGAGGCAGAATCAATTGAACTGACCATACGTCATTGCACCTCTGGATTGAAGTGGGAATTCGTTGCCGATTGTTGCCATGGTGAATCAGACCCCGCTGACCCCGAGGCGCAGGACCCGCCGACCGGCCTGCGCCGATTCGGAGAGGCGCATGGCGAGGCCATCCACATCCGGCCTCGACAGCAATAGCTTCAGGACTTCACGTTTTATGCGAGCGCCATCGCCCGCGGCCGGTTCCGTGCTATCCTGAAACCGGGTCGATGAACCCGCGGGGAGGGGCGCCCCGCTGAAAAGCTCGGTCGGGGGTACTGGCATGTTCGGACTGTTCTCGCGTGGTAGGCAGCAAAACCGGCACGTCGCGATGCTTGGGCTGGCCGATCCGGCCTATGCGGCGGCGATGCGCGAACTGTTCGCCGGCATGGACTCCTCGGCCCGCGCGCATGTCCTCGTCGCCCACCACAACCTGAGCGGTGCCGTCGCCAGGCTGCCGGCGGAAGGCCGCAAGCAGCCAGACCGTCCGGCCCTCGAGACATTCATTCCGATCGCCGCCGCCCGCATGGCGGACAGTCCCGACGACATCGACTCCCGTCGCTGGTCCTGGTTCCTGTTCGCCGCGCTTCTGGCCAGGTTGGAGAAAATTGCGACCGACATGCCCGCCGTCGCGCAGGCGGGAGCCGAGATCTGGTGTGCGATCGCCGCTGATTCGCCGCGGCTGAAACAGTTGCTGCCCGGCAACGTGATCTGGAAGCCGCAGGAGAAGGCCGACTTCGACCTCGAACTCCCCGCCGGGGCGCTGATGGCGTGCCCCGTGGGCCGCGCGTGGCCGCGGGTGTTTCCGCCCCCCGCCGCGGGCGGGGGCTTCGCGGGCGACCGCGGGCTCCATCTGCCTGGGCAAGGCGGTCCCGACGACGGTCCGGACGGCGCGGCCTAAAGCGCGTCGCGAATCTTCAGGTCGCTTCGGGAGTTCGACTTCTCGCATGTCGCCGTCCCGGATCCGGTGATGCGCTTCAGACGCTCCGCGTGATTCCTCCGTCGATCCTGAGATTCTGGCCGGTCATGTAGCTCGACTTGTCCGACGCCAGGAACAGGATCAGTTCCGCGACCTCGTCCACCGTGCCGTAGCGGCCCATCGGGATGCGGGCGCGACGGTCTTCCTTTTCCGGCAGGGAATCGATGAAGCCAGGCAGCACGTTGTTCATGCGGATATTGTCGGCGGCGTACTTGTCGGCGAAGAGCTTGGTGAAGGCGGCCAACCCGGCGCGGAACACGCCCGAGGTCGGAAACATCGCCTCCGGCTCGAACAGCGCGTAGGTCGCGATGTTGACGATCGAGCCGGACTTCTGCGCCTGCATCACCGGCGTCACCAGCCGCGTCATGCGGATGACGTTGAGCAGATAGTACTCCATCCCGAGGTGCCAGTCGGCGTCGGTGATGTCGAGGATCGGACCCTTCGGCCCATGCCCGGCCCCGTTCACCACCGCGTCGATGCGCCCGTATCGCTCGAGCGTCAGGTCGACGAACCGCTTCAGGTCGTCCGGTTCGCGGTTGGAGCCGGTGAAGCCCAGGCCGCCGAGTTCGGCCGCCAGCGCCTCGCCCTTTCCGGACGACGACAGGATCGCGACGGCATGGCCGTCGGCGGCGAGTTTGCGCGCGGCGGCGGCGCCCATGCCGGATCCGCCGGCGACGATCATCGCGACTTTCGTGGTCATGCCTCGACTCCGTGTCTTCGGCCAGATCGCCGATGCCCGGCGCGACCATGTCGGCGGCTTCCCTACCATGGCTTCCACGCATGGTCATCCCTGCCACCCCGGGGCCGGAACGGGGCGAATTGCCTTATGACAGCGTCTCCTGATTTGCCTTTGACAGGACGATCATCTGTGTTTATGGGGACCGATCTTTCAAGGAAGCAACGCCCGTACCCGGCGGCTTGCGGCGCGCCCGCCGGTCGGTACGGCTCCACATTCGACGAGGCTAGGCCGTGGCGAAACCCGAACTTGGCACCAAGCGAATCTGCCCCGAGACCGGGCGGAAATTCTACGACCTCAACAAGGACCCTATCGTGTCGCCCTATACCGGCATGACCTATGCGCGGTCCTACTTCGAGGGCGGATCGATCGCTCGCGAGGAAGAAGAGGAAGTCGAGACCAAGGAGCTCGACGCCGAGGAGGGCGCGGAGATCGTGTCGCTCGAGGATGCCGACGAGGAAGCCAAGGGCGACGACCTTCCCGATCTCGACGACGAGGAGGACGTGGATCTCGGCGACGACGACGACACGTTCCTCGCCGACGACGAGGAAGAAGACGACGACGTCGCCGACATCATCGGCGTCGGCGGCGAGGACGACGACGAGGTCTGACCGACTGTCCCCAGCCCGGCGAAAAAAAGCGACGGGTTCGGGGTTGATCTTGCAAACGGGCGGATATAGAAGCCGCCAGCATGCTTCGCGCCGGTCCCTTCCGGCGCAGTCTTCCGCCCCGAAAGGGCGGGTCCCGGCGAAAGCCGGAGCGTGGGGCCATAGCTCAGTTGGGAGAGCGCTTGAATGGCATTCAAGAGGTCGGCGGTTCGATTCCGCCTGGCTCCACCAACTTCCAGATCTCGCGACGGTCCGCTTCGCCCATGCCTCCGATAGGGCAGCTGAAAGCCTTTCCCGGTCGCTCGCAGCCCCCCCACGCAATTCCTCGGAACGGTCAGACACCCCCGTCGGGCAAGCCCCACGAGCTTGGCGCCATCGCCCAATGCGTCACGCAAGAACCGCGCCTTGCATCCCGCGGCCGCGCCGCCGGATGCCGTTCGTTGACGGGCATGGCGCGCGTCGGGATGCGGACTGCGGGTTCACCCTAGGGCGCAAACGGCGACCGGCTACCGGCGCGCGTCCTCGATCATCATGCCGGCGCCCTTCTCGGCGATCATGATGGTCGGCGAGTTGGTGTTGCCCGACGTGATGGTGGGCATGGCGGAGGCGTCGATGACGCGCAGGCCGGCGAGGCCGCGCACGCGGAGTCGCTCGTCGAGCACGGCGTTGCGGTCGCCGTCGATCCCCATCCGCGCCGTGCCAACGGGGTGGAAGATCGTCGTGCCGAGATCGCCGGCCGAGACCAGCATCTCGGCATCCGACTGGATGTGGGCGCCGGGCTTGTATTCTTCCGGCCGGTAGGGTTCGAGCGCCTTCTGGGCCACGATCCGGCGCGCCCATTTCAGCGAATCCACCGCCACCTGCCGATCCTCGTCGGTGGAGAGATAGTTCGGCCGGATCTCGGGCGCGTCGGTCGCGTTGGGGCCGGACAGGTGGACGGAACCGCGCGAGGAGGGGCGCAGGTTGCACACGCTGGCAGTGAAGGCCGCGAACGGATGCAGCCCGTCGCCCCACTTGTCGAGCGACAGCGGCTGGAAGTGGAATTCGAGATTGGCCGTCTCGTAGTGCGGCGAGGATTTCACGAAGGCGCCGACCTGCGACGGCGCCATGGTCAGCGGCCCGCGTCGGCGCAATGCATAGTCCACGCCCATCATCGCGCGGCGGAAGAGGTTCCGGTACATGTCGTTCAGCGTGGTGATGCCGGTGACCTTGTAGATAGGCCGAATCTGCAGATGATCCTGCAGATTTTCGCCCACGCCGGGGAGGTGCACCAGGGTTTCTATGCCGTGAGCGCCTAGCCTGACGCCGTCGCCGATGCCCGAGCGCTCCAGGATGGCGGGCGAGGCCACCGCGCCGGCCGACAGCACGATCTCTCCCCGCGCGCTGGCCCTCATCGGCCGGCCGTCCTTGACGTAGACGAGCGCGGCGGCTCGGCCGTCGACGATCTCGACCCGGTCGACCAGCGCCCCGGTCTCGACCTTCAGGTTGGGACGCCCGAGCGCGGGTTTCAGGAAGCCACGCGCGGCCGACCAGCGTCGCCCCATCTTCTGGTTGACCTGGAAGTAGGATGAGCCGGTGTTGTCGCCGGCGTTGAAGTCGTCGATCTTGGCGATACCGGCCTGTTCGGCGGCGTCGCGGATGCGGTCGAGCACGTCCCAGCGCAGGCGCGGATACTCGACCCGCCACTCTCCGCCCCGGCCGTGCAGGGAGTTGGGCGGGCTGGCGTGGTCCTCATGTTTCATGAAGACGGGCAGCACATCGTCCCAGCCCCAGCCGGTCAGGCCCATCTGGCGCCAGCCGTCATAGTCGCGCGCCTGGCCGCGCATGTAGATCATGGCGTTGATGGCCGAGGAGCCGCCGAGCACCTTGCCGCGCGGATAGGGCAGCGAACGACCGTTGAGACCCTGCTCGGGCTGCGTGGAAAACAGCCAGTCGGCGCGCGGATTGCCGATGGCGAAGAGGTATCCGACCGGGATGTGGAACCAGATCCAGTCGTCCTTGCCCCCGGCCTCGAGCAGAAGCACCCGGTTCTTCGGGTCGGCCGACAGCCGGTTGGCCAGGACGCAGCCCGCCGAGCCGGCTCCCGCGATGACGTAGTCGAACTCGGCGGCGGATGAAACGTCTGTCACGATGGCGTCCTGCGGGCTGGTCTCGGGCGGTGGGCGCCCGGATCGGCGCTCCCGCGGCCCAGGCGGCGATGTCCTCCACCGCGTTTCGATAGTAGATGCGATTGGTCGCCGCTGTCACGTGGCCGAGATGCGGGGCGCCGCCGCGCCCCTGCGATCGCGGGCCTCGACGATCGCCGTGGCTGGACACCCGGCAGGGGGCAATCTAGATGGTTGCCTTGGCGGCGTTCCGATCACGGCGCCGTCCCCGAAGCGGGGCAGGAGTATCCAGTCCGGCGGCATTCGATGCTGAGCTTCAATTTCCTCGGTCGCCGCGGCAGGCTGGGCAATCAGATGTTCCAGTACGCCGCCCTGTTCGCCTTCGCACGAAGGCTCGGGACCGATTTCTGCATCCCGAAGTCGGATGGGCGGGATCCGTGGGCCGACCATCAACTCCTTCAGGTGTTCCGCCTTCCGGGACTGAAATTCCTCGGCCGGCCACGCGGCTTCCTACAACTCAGGGAAACCTCTTTCGGCTACGATCCGGCGTTCGGTCGCGCATGCCCCGGCGATGCCGATCTGGATGGGTTCTTCCAGTCGGAGGCGTACTTCGCAGACTACGCCGACGATATCAGGAGCGAGTTCCGCTTCCTGCCTGAAACGGAGCGGCTATGCGGCGAAATGATGTCTGGTTTCGAAGGCGAGGTGATTTCGCTTCACGTCCGGCGCGGCGACTATGTCGAGAACAGCGACAATCATCCGCCGTGTCCGATCGAGTACTACGAGAAGGCCTTGCGCCGCCTGCCCGGCGCGCCGACGGTCCTTGTCTTCAGTGACGATCCCGAATGGTGCCGGTCCCAGCCATTGTTCCAGGGCGACAGATGGCGGATCCTCGAGGGCAATCCGAATCACGTGGACATGTGCCTGATGTCGCTCTGCAGCTACCACGTCATCGCCAACAGTTCCTTCTCATGGTGGGGCGCCTGGCTCGGGCGGAACCGGGACAAGATCGTCGTCGCGCCGGAACGCTGGTTCGGCGAGACGGGCTATACCGCCGGGTTCGATACGCGCGACCTGGTCCCGAAGGAATGGATTCGGGTCTAGACATGCCCGGAAGCACTCCAACGCTTCTCCTCGGCCGCTCTGATGGTCGGTTCTGGCCGCTGGCCAGGTGAGCAGATGACCGATTCCGCGCGACAGATCCTCGAACAGGCGCTCGCCGCGCATGCCGGCGGCGCGCCCTATGCGATCATCGACTATCCCGGCTACGCCAATCCCGGCGACGCGGCCATCTGGTGCGGAGCGCGAAGAGTTCTCGAGACGGTCACGGGATGCACCCCGTCCTACGTCTCGACGCTTCGGCATTTCGACCCCGGCAGGTGTCGCCGCGCGGTGCCCGGCGGCACCGTCTTCTTTCTCGGCGGGGGTAGTTTCGGATCGCTCTACGAGAAGCACCACCGGATGCGCCTGCGCGCTCTGGAGCGGATTGGCGATGCCAGGATCGTCCTGCTGCCGCTGAGCGTCGCCGAGGACGCCGGGAAGCCCGATGCGACGGCGCTGGCAGCCGAAACGCGCCGGATCCTCGCCGGCTGCGCGCGGCTGACCGCCTATTCGCGGGAACGCAGGAGCCAGGCGACGCTGCGCGACGTCTACGGGATCGAGGCGAGCCTCTGCCCGGATACGGCGCACGCCGTCACGCCGCCCGTCGTCGTCCCGGTGCAGGAAAGGCTGGCGCTGTTCCGGCGCGACGGAGAGGCATTGGGGACGCAGGCCGGCGACGCGGCTGGTTCGGACCAGGTCGTCGACTGGCCGGACGACGCATCGCTAAGGTGGATCAACCGGGCCGGCAAGATCGCCCCGCTCTTTCCTTCGCACCGGCTACGGCTCGCGGCCTTCGATCTCGTGGCGCGAAAGAAGGTGGAGGCGGCATGCCGGCTTCTCGGGCAGGGCCGGATCGTCGCCACCGATCGCCTCCATGGCGTCATCCTGGCGTCCCTCATGGGGCGCCGCGTGATCGCCTCGGAGAACGCGACCGGCAAGGTCGGTTCCTACGTCGAGACCTGGTCCGGCATGCTTCCCGATGTCACGTTCGGCACGGGGGAGGCGTGACCCGCCCTAGCGGAAACGGCTCCGGCGCGGAAAATCCCCGGCGTGGACCATGCGTAACCTCGCCATGTCGAACTGGTAGCGCAGATTGGTGACGAAGCGGCGCACGGATCCCGAGCTGTTGTGGGATTCGCGGTCGCTGTCGAGCGTACTGGCGGAGAACGGGTCGGTTCTCGGCACGCAGACGGATGGCGTGACGATGCGCGTGCACAGGCCATGCACCCACCAGAACTTCAGCGCCATGTCGACCGGGAAGCTGAACGGCATCATGGTGCGCGACAGGTGCTCTGCCGCCGGCTTCGTGATGGCATAGGCGATCGTCGACATCGGGTACTTGCGCGACAAGACCATCGAATGGCGACCGTGCAGCGGCCGAACGTCTTCCATCGGGATCGGCTTCGGGCAGAACAGCCGCACCATGTCCCAGTCGAGCTCCCCGGCCTCGATCGCCAGCATCGCGCCCCGGGCCCCCGCGACGAACGACACATCGTCCTCGAAGACCCAGGCGATCTCGTCCGGCCCCTCCGCGATCGTGCGCCAGACCTTCAGGTGCGACAGGAAGCATGCGATCTCGCCCGGACTGAGCACGCGCTTGAACCGGACCTTCGGCGAGGGATCGACGGTCGAACGGATCGTCTCCTGGTCCAGTTCGCGGTAATCGATGCCGGCGACGCGCGTGAAACCGATCGCTAACGCCTCCAGTTCCCGAACCGTCGCGTCGCACCGTTCCGGATGGCGATCCAGGTTGATGAAGTAGGCAGGAAAGGAAAAATCCGTCACGGAAGCCTGCCTGACCTACCGGGAATATCCTTGCTTGTTCCAGCCGCCCGCCAGGGAACCCGATCGAACACCCGCCTATGCGACGGCCGAGGCGATGGTCGCGCTTCGCGCCGGATCCCGAAGTCGTTGCTCATCGGCTCGCGGCGCGATGCGGCTGGCGATGAAGATACTTGCACTGGTTGCACGTGTAGAACTTTTCACAACTCGTGACGTGACAGGATATCGGGCTCTCGTAGTCGAGCATGGCACGCTCGAGATGGTCAATTCTCGAACCCTTTATGTAGATCATATCATCTTGTCTCAGCGTTGCCTTCAGGAAGGGCATCAGCATGTCGAAAGTCTCGAAGGTGAAGAGCCTGTCCTGGTATTCCGGTTTGAGGCGTCGCACGCGTTCGGCCTGCGGGCCGTAGAAGATCACGATCTGGGCCTCGGCGAGCGCGGCCTTGGCAACGGCGACGTACTTCCGTCGCGCCGTGCCGCGATAGTCGGAGATCGTGCCGATCAGCATGAGTTTTCGCGGCGCGTCGGCCGCCGCGAGGATGTCGATGCTGGACTGGATCGTCCAGTACGGCGCCTTGTGGGTATCGACGATGAACGTCACGCCCGAATGGATGTGAACGTCGTCCTTGAACAGTTCCGGCTCCACCCGGCCGATCAGTTCGGCGATACGATCCGGTTTCACGCCAAGTGCGTGCGCCGTGGCGACGGCGGCCAGGATGCTCGTCACCCATCGCTCGCCGATGAACCGCGTCTTCACCTCGAATTCCTCGCCTCCGATGCCCACGCGCATCGAGAGGCGTTCCGGATAGCCGACGGCACATGACAGCAGCCGGACGTTCGCCTCGGAGTGGCGGCCATAGGTGACGATCCTCGCCGGCGTCCGGCTTGCCATCGCCATCACCAGGGGGTCGTCGGCATTGAGGATGGCAAGGCCGCTGGCCGGAAGAGCCTCGACGAGTTGGGCTTTTCCGTCCGCGATGGCCTCCGGCGATTTGTAGTGGCCCAGATGGTCCATCCCGATGGTGGTGACCACGCCGACCGTCGGACGTACGAAGTCGACGGAAGCCTTCATGGCGTCCCTTTCGTGGCCGCTGATCTCCTGGACCCAGATTCGAGCCTTGCGGGCGGGCCTCAGCAAAGTCTTGCGTATGCCGTTGGTCGTGTTGATGCCCGCTCCCAGATGAACGACGCTTTCGGCCGCCAGAACCGCCGCGATCAGGCGGCTCGTCGTCGATTTGCCGGCGCTGCCGGTGACGCCGATGACGGTTTCGAATCGCGCCGTTCGGCGCTTCAGGTTCGCAAACGGGGTCTTCCAGTTGAGGCGCACCGCGCGAACGGCTTTCCGCACGACGCCGTCGCGCGGATTGAGGGCCGCAAGCAGGCGACCGGCCCTGCCGCGGGATCGCGGGTCGCCGCTCATCCGGTGCCCGGCGAGGGCTCGCCCGCCAGTCCCAGCAACCGCGCAAGGCTGAGGCGCTGGATCTTGCCGGTCGGCCCTTTCGGAATGGCGTCGAGGAAGACCACGGTTCGCGGCACCTTGTGCGGCGCCAGCACGTCGGCCAAGGCGGCACGGATGTCCTCCGCCGCGAGCACGTGCCCCTCCGCGGGAACGACCGCGACGGCGACGTCCTCGCCGAGCGACGTGTGAGGGATGGCAAAGGCGATCGCCTCGGCGATCCGGTCGTCGCGCGCCAGCACGGCGTCGAGTTCCAGCGGCGCGATCTTCTCGCCGCCTCGGTTGATGATTTCCTTGGTCCGCCCCGTGATCGTCAGGCGCCCGCGCTCGTCGAGGTATCCCTGGTCTCCGGTATCGAACCAGCCGTCGCGGAAGGCCTCCGCGTTGGCGGATGGCGCGTTCAGGTAGCCCCCGTGGACGTTGTCGCCCCTGATGACGATGGCGCCGACGCTGCCCGCCGGCAGGTCGTTCCAGCCGCCGTCGACGACGCGCACCTGCGTTCCGGTGGCCTGGCCGACCGAACCCGGCAGCCGTTGCTCCATGCCGTTGCTGGTGATCTGGTGCGCGGCTTCCGTCATCCCGTAGGCCTCGACGACAGGGCAGCGGAAGGTCTTTTCCAGCCCTTCCAGCGTGGCCGGCGCCAGCGCTGCGGACGAGGATCGGACGAACCGCAGCCGCGCTTTCCCGACGATCTCCGGATTGCGCTTCGCGCGCTGGAGGATGGCCTGGTGCATGGAGGGTACGGCGGAGTACCAGCTTGGCGAGAACGCTTCGATCCAGCGGAAGACCTTCAGGGCGTCGAAGCCTTCGGTGCAGACGACGGCGCCTCCCGCCGAAAGCGGCGCGCACAGCGTGGCGATCAGTCCGTGGATGTGGAACAGCGGCAGGATCGACAGGCCGACATCGTCCTGCCCGAGAGGAAGCGTGGCGACGATGTTGGCGATCGACGCCTCGATGTTGGCGCGGGTCAGGCCGACCAGCTTTGGCCTTGCCGTGGTCCCGGAAGTGTGGAGCATCAGGACGATGTCGCCGGACCGGTTCTGTCGTATGTCGGCCACCGTATTCGACAACGCCGCGGGCAGGTCGATGCAAAGGTCGTCGCAGGCGCCGCTGCCGCTGAGATCCACTTCCGCCACGATCATGCCGCGCGCACGCGCCAGGGACTTGGCGGCCTCGTACCCGTCCTTCGGGCAGATCAGCAACTTCGCACCCAGATCGTCGAGGTAGAAGGCCAGTTCCGCTTCGCGATAGGACGGGTTGAGTGGCGCCGCGACCGCAACCGTCGTGACCGCGAGGAAGAGGATCGCCATCTCGGGTCCGTTGGGCATCACGATGGCGACGACGTCGCCGGGCTTCATGCCCGCCTCGACCAGCCGCGCCGCCGTCGCCACGACCGAGGATGCGAGTTGTTCGTGCGAGCATGCTTGACGACCGGGCGAAAGTAGCGCCGTTTTATGGCCAATATGCTCGGAGGCCTGCGGCAGGAACGCGCAATGGAGGGAGTTCATCGGTTCTCGCTGCTAGGAGAAACAATCACGGATTGCGGCTTCGTTCGTAAGATGCATGTCGATACACAGTAGCTGAAAACAGTTCTTTCTTGATCCGGAACATGACCGACGGGTTTTTCTCCTATGAAATGATGGCGGAAGTCCACCCCGATCCGTATGGAAAGGCGATCGTCTTCTACAAAAGAAAACGTAGCGATCGTGTTGCGGTCCGCTCCTTTTCCGAGAAGGACGTCAGGGAACTGATGGGTCTGGGTGGAGCCGCGGCGGCAATGCTCCTTCCTTCGCGGTCATGGCCGTCCCTTGGCCGCCTTGCGTCGAGGCTCCGTTTCGGCCGCATGCACAGGAAAGGCTACGCAGGATTCGCGGAAGCCATGCGACTGGTGCTCGGAATCGATGATGATACCGCTTGCGAGGCGCTGTTCCGTAAACATCTGGAAATGGTCGCGCGCCGCCGGTTCATGTTCGCGATCGACCAATTGTCGCCGAGCCGGAAGCCGCGGATCGAGGTGAGCGGCGCCGAACCGCTGCGCGCGGCGCTCGACCAGGGGAGGGGCGCCATCGTCTGGACGTCCCAGTTCGCATTCCAGACACTCGACGGAAAGCGCGCTCTCTGGGAACAGGGCTTCAAGCCCATCCAGATCAGCGATCCGTATCACGGCTTCTCCAACACGGCCTTCGGAAACGTCACCATCAATCCGTGGCAGAGGCATGCGGAGGAACGGTATCTGAAGGACCGCGTCGTTTTCGACCGCGAGAACGGCGCGACCGTCACCCGCAAGATCATCAGCCTGCTCGACCAGGGCGAACTGATCCTCCTGATGAACAATCTTCACGCCGGATCGATGTTTGCGGAACTGCCCTTCGGCGAGCGTGGCACGATCAGCATGCCCACCGCACCGCTGTCCATCGTCGCCCGGCGCGCAACCCCGTTCTTTTCGATGTCGATCCTGGAGACCGCGCCGTTCGAGCGGATGGAGGCCGTGATCGAACCGATCGATGATTCCGGCCTCGTGCACACGGAGGGCCGGGCCGCGAAGCGGGACTACATGCGCATGGCGAGGCTCGCGATGATCGCGCGCGACAATCTGTTCACGCAGTTCCGCCGCGCTCCCGACCAGTATCTGATCCCCGCCGGTCTCGGCCGGAGCAAGTTCGCGTCGCTCTAGCCGCTCTCCCCCCAGTGGCCGCGCTGCCATGGCAACAGGCCGGCCCGGCAGGTGAAAATCGATCGCTGCCCGTCCGTGATCCGTTCCTTCCACGGGTTTCGTCCGATCATGAAATCCACGGTGGACAGCCTGCGCCCGATGGCGAAGCGAACCTTTTCCAGGACCAGGATCCAGCCCGGCGAGCATCGCTCCCAAGCGGGATTGAACGCCATTTTGGAGGAGTATACCGTCCCGTCACGCTCGAAGAAGAGGCAACTCGCGATCCAGTCGTCTCCGGCGCTGAGCCGAAGGACATGCGTCCTGTTCCGGTCGTCCTCCAAGGCCGCGATGCGCTGGAACCACGCTTCCGTTTCGGGCGGCACGATCCAGTCCGACAGGTCGTGTTCCTTCACCCATTCCCGTTTTCGCGAGAACAGCCGGGCGATTTCCAGTCGCCGTTGGTCCGGGTCGGTGACGAGATGGACCGGCTTCGCGCCTCCCTTTTGCAGCCGGCGGCTGTAGTTGCCGTATTGCTGGCGACGTTTCGCCGGCATTGTCGCCCGATACGCCTCCCAACTGCCATACGCCGAAATGTCGAGCGTGGGAGCGACCGTTCGGATGGCGAGCGGGAATCCCCCCGCGACGAGCACCCGATGGAGCGGTGTTCCTTCAAGCACATATCCGACCTTCAGCACCCGCCGGGTCCACGAGGCGAACAGATGCTTCTTGAACAGATCCGCCGCGAAGGACGGGTCCATGTCCGGGTCCAGAAGGATGTCGTCGTAGAACGGCGTCTTCGAATCCAGCCAGCACAGGACATGCGTGCCCAGGGCGTCGCGGCGCTCGATCATCGGCGCTCCCAGGACCAGCTGGCCGCCGCTGCGGATCGCCAGCACGTGCAGCGACGTCCGAGGGTCGTCCTTGTGTCGATCCCAGTTCGCCCTGACGATCTCCATCCGCGTGAAGAAGCCTTCCGGGCCGCACCTGGCGTTGAGCGTCGCCCATTCGGAGGCGAGCCTGTCGAGGCCGGCTTCGTCGCGGACGATTTCGAAGGTGATGCCGTGGTCGTCCGTCACCCGGTTCCCCTGTCAGATCAGCGCGCGAAACCGCGCCCGAATCTCGTCCAGGCGGGTGGGCGTGCGATGGAAATCCATGCCGCGCGAGGCGACCAGCGCCTCGCGGCGGTGGAGGGTCCCACGGTCATCCGCCAGGATGGCCACCCGCAAGCGGGCAGGCCCCGGCCCGAGCCCGCCATAGTCGGGATCGAAGGTCGCGAGCGGCACGAGCCAGCCTTCGTCGAGGCCATCTTCGCAGCGCTGGAGCATCCGCGCCAGCGATTCGCCTGAGGACAGGAAGGCGAGGCGCGCGAGCCGCGATGCGCCCGAACGGGACTGGCGACGCCTGATCTCGTAGACGAAAGCTGTGCTGGACACCGGGCGGAAATTGAGGTCGATCGCGAAGGGCTTTTCCATCCGGTCGACCAGAATGTCGAAGCCGCACACGCCCCGGAAGCCGAGCCGGCTTCCTTCCATCGCGATCGCGCGTCCGAGCGACACCGCCTCCGCTGGAGGCGGCCTGTCGACGTCTAGCAGGTTTCCGGCATGCACTCCGTTTCGAAGGCAGACCTGCTCGGACGCTCCCATCTCGCGAACCTCGCCGTCCGGCAAGACGGCGTACTGGATGCACCAGTTCTGGGCCGCGTCGACGAGGCTCTCGGCAATCGCCGTTCCCGCGCCGGCGAAACGCGCCATGGCACGCCTGAGATGTCGCGGCCGGCGGCAGATGGCAACGCCAAGCCCGCCGGAACTCATCTCGTTCGTGGCGACCTTCACGACGATGGGGGGCGACAACGCACCGCGATCGTATCGATTGTCCAGGTCGACCAGCCTGCGCGCCGGCACGTTTTCCGGCCCCGCCAGGCGGGCGGTATGCCGCTTGTTGTTCAGGAACCGCAGCGCTTCCGACCCGACCAGAGCCGGCTCCCGGTCGGATTGCCCGCTCGCGGGGGGATGCACGTAAGCGATCCTTTCGCCGTCTCGCAGCCTTCGGTCGATCGCAAGCTCGTAGTCTTGCGGCGTTTCGTAGACTTCGATCGCGGAGCCGATCTCCACGCCGCAGCGATCCATCGTCGCCAGACCGAGCGGCGACATGGCGCCCTTCTGGACGAGCATCGGAAGGCGTCCGGCGCAGGCGGCCAGATTCGCGGTCATGAATTCGGCCATCTGGCGGTCGGTCGGCGCCCATGCCGGACCATCGTCCTCCCGGCGTGGCGCGAGGAAGATCCCCGGCGGATAGATCGCGTCGAGGGTCGGCAGGGTCATCGACCCGTCCTCGCCGCCCGCCGCGCGAACCGCCGCTGCCGCTTGAACCGCTTGAACCGTCGCGCGATCTCGTCGACGGGGAGAAGCCGGTTGAACGACTTCTTCAGATTGTAGCGCGCGATGGCCCGGTCGATGGAGGCCACGATGTCCCGGTGCCCCCGGTTCACCGCCTCCGCCCGCATCTTGCGCATGTCCGACAAGGAGCCTTCGCCCGTCACCTTCAAGGCTCGCTTCCTGGACGTCAGGTGCCGATAGGTCGGGGCCTCGGCGCGCATGTCGAGCAGGTCGAGCGCGGCCAGCATGAACTGGCAGCTATGGCAGACCCCGCAATGCTCGAATGCCCGGTTGCAGACGCGCAGATGCTTCATAAAGACCGGTTCGCAACTGATCCGCTTCACCTTGGCGAACCGATCCACCAGCCCGTGATGTTCGACGCGCGCGCCCGAGGTGCCCCACAGGATGTCGAGCGCGGGGTGCGATCCCCATCGGCGCGTCCAGGAGGCTTCGTCTCCCGAAGAGGCGATGAGCTGATTTTCGATCTCGTGCGCCAGCATGTGGCGCACCGCCGCCAGCACCGCGCCGTGGTATTCGACCCAGCCGACCAGCCGATCGGAAACCGCCCGGATATCCGTCCTGACGAGAATGGGTTCGATGCCGAATTGCGTGGCGGCGTCCCGCGCGATCGTCTCGAGACGCGCGACGCGTTTCGCGTCACCGGGGTCGACGTCCGCGCCGATGAGCGTGACGAGCTTGCCGATCCGCTGCCGTTCCGTCGCCAGCGAATAGCTGGAATCGACGCCGCCCGAGAAGAACAGCCCGGTTCCGCGGCCTTCGGGATAGGTCCGGCGGATCGGCCTGGCTTCGACGGAAATAGCCCGATAGCCGGGATACCAGTCGCACAGCAGCGCCTGGATCTCGCGGGCGTGGTCGAGCAGGTCCTGGTCGACATCGGCCTCGATGCGCAGGCCGATCCCCAGTTCCATCGCCGGAATGAGTCCCAGGCACAGCAGCGCGTCGCCATTGGCGTGAAGAGCCGCGCCCCTGGCCTCGAAATGCACGATCTCGTCGTATCCGCCGCAAGAAAATCGCACCGCCAGGTCGCCGTCCCCTCCAGTCGCCCCGGCTTCGGGCATCAGGAAGGAAACGATAAGGCGGTCGTTGCTCGTCATGCGCTCGGTGTCATCGGGTTCGGAAGGGCCGGATATCGATGGTGGGCGTTCCTCATACTATGACGCCAGCGATCCGCCAAACGCCATCCCGCTGGTTCCGACCTCGGCCAGACCCGCGATTGAACGGCTCCTAGGCTTATGGTCATATGACGCCATGGGGATCACGTCACGGCTTCGTTCGTTTTCCAGTCTGCTTGCGGAGGAGTTCGGACAGGCCGTGCCCAATCCTTCATGGCGGCTGCGCGCGATGGCCGCGGGGCATCCGTCGCGGTCGATCGCCTTGCTTCCGCCCGATGTCCGCGCGTCCGGAGCGTATGTCCACCTGGCGCTCTTTTTCCGTAGGCGCGCCTACTACAACCGGATGCTCTACGCGGCGCTCCACAACAAGATTTCGCAGAAGCTGTGGCTGGACCGGGTGTGCCCCGAGGCTTCGCCGCCCATGACCCACTATGTCGCCGGGGATCGGCTGGTCCGGATCGGCGGGCCGGACCTTCCGTTTCGGACGCGTGCCGACATCCCGGAGTTCCTGCGGGACGGAAAGCCGATCTTCATCAAGCCGGCCGATGCCGGGAAGGGGGTCGGCGCTTTCCGCCTGACCGCCGACGGTGACAGCGTGCGCATCAATGACGAGGTCCTCGACCGGCCGGGTTTCGAGCGATGGATCGCCGGCCAGCCGCGTGCCTTCACGATCTCCGATGTCATCGACCAGTCGGCCTGGACCCGCCGGATCTTTCCCGGCGCGGTCAGCACGGTGCGCGTCATGACCGCGACTTCCTTCGTCGACTACCGGGCGGTCGTTCTCGGCGCGGCGCTGAAATGCGCCACGAGCCGGTCGGCGCCGACCGACAATTTCCAGAGTGGTCGCGGGGGAACCGTCTCGTCGATCGATCTCGAGACAGGAGAACTAGGTCCCTGCGTGTCCTTCGATGAGGCGCGGTTTGAGCGATCACTCTCCGACAATCATCCCGAAACGGGGATCAAGGTCGCGGGCGAGACGCTGCCGCACTGGGTCCTGCTGCGCGAAACCATTTCCCGGCTGGCAGCCATCCTGCCCAGCCCCGGCGTCGCCGGCTGGGACGTCGCGATCCGCGAGGACGGGATCACAATCGTCGAGATCAACACCTTGCCCGGGCTCGATGCGGTTCAAAGCGCGACCCCGCTTCTCGACACGGAGGCCAAGCGCGCCATCCTTTCCGAACTGAGAATGATCTGACGCGTGGGGGACGGGGATAGATGTGCGGAATAGCCGGGATCTGGCGACTGGCGGGAATGGCGGGCGATGCCGATGGATCGGACGTGCGCGCCATGATCGCCGCCATTGCCCACCGGGGCCCGGACGGGGAAGGCTACTGGGCGAAGGACCAACTGACCCTCGGGCATTGCCGCCTGGCCATCATCGACACGTCGGATCGCGGACTGCAACCGGCGCTTACGCCCGATCATTCGGGCGTCATCGTCTACAATGGCGAGGTCTACAATTTCCGCGAGCTGCGGCGCGAACTCGAGGCCAGCGGCATCCGCTTCCTCAGCGAGACCGACACGGAAGTGGTGTTGTGGGCGCTGCACCAATGGGGCGTGGAGGAAGCGGTCCGACGCTTCACCGGGATGTTCGCCTTCGCCTATTTCGACCAGCGCCGGAACGCGCTCTGGCTGTGCCGCGACCGGCTCGGCATCAAGGCACTGTCCGTCGCCCAAACCGGCGATCGGCTGCTCTTCGCATCGGAGGACAAGGCGCTGCTTCGCGCGTCCGGCGTCGAGACGCGGATCGACGCGCGCTCCCTGACGCTGTCCCTGGCGCTCCAGTGCATCGATTCGCACCTCTCGTCCTTCGCGGGCATCCGGCGGCCGCCGCCCGGCGCCTGCTGGCGCCTGGATGATGACGGACTCCATGAAGGCAGCTTCTGGGACGCGCTCTCCGCCATCGACGTCGACCGGCTCGCGGATCGCGGCCGGGACGTCGAGCAGGCGAAGGAGGAACTCGAATCGCTGCTGCGCCGAAGCGTCGGGCTGCACTGCCTGTCCGATGTGAAGCTGGCGACCGCCTGCTCCAGCGGCGTGGATTCGGGCCTGGTCACCGCCCTGAGCCGCGAGTTCGTGGATCCTTTCCACGCCTATGTCGTCGCTCCCGATACCGGCGTCAGCGAGGTCGAGGGCGCGCAGCGCACCTGCGACCGGCTCGGCGTTCCGCTGCGACGCGTCGAGTTCGATCGCGACGCCTACCTGCGCAATCTCGCGATCGCCGTCTACCACATCGAAAACGGCAATCTGAACAACTCGAACGCCGCGCTGCTGGCGATGACGCGGCGATGCCGGGACGACGGGGTCAAGGTCCTGCTGACGGGCGAGGGGTCGGACGAACTCTTCGGCGGCTACCCCTGGCATGCGACGTCGGCGAGGCGTGCACGCCGAAGGTCGCTGCTGGCGGCGCTGGGGCCGACCCGGCATATTCGGGAGCGCCGCCTGACGCGCCTGCGGACGAATGCGTTTGCGAACGCATTCGCTGGTTTGGGGCCGGGTGAACGCCGGGTTCTGTCGACGTCGCTGTTCGCCCGACACATGCTGTCGCAGGAATACATCCTCGAGGCGCTGACGCCGGTGTGGCCGGTCTTCTCGCGGGTGTTCGCCGGCAACGGGATCTTCGACCTATACGGTCACATGCAGTGCATCATCCACCGCCACGACCGCATATCGATGGCGTCGTCGGTCGAGTTGCGGGTGCCGTTCCTGGAAAGCGGCGTCATCGACTTCGCGCTGAGCCTCCATCCGGACTTCAAGTATCGGAAACGGCAAGGGAAGTGGCTGCTGAAGGAGGTGGCGTCGAAATACCTCCCGCGCGAAAACATCCTGGCGCGCAAGAAGGGTTTTCCGGTCACGAGCGACTATTTCGCGGGCACGCAGTCCATTTTGAAGGGCGGCGCCCTGCGGGAACTGATGGGGTGGAGCGTGCGCGAGACGGACAGCATCGTCGCCATGTGCCAGTCCGAGGCGGCCCTGCGGACGATCCTGGTCGGGCACGAGGTGTTCTCGCGCATCTACGGGGCGGGTGTTTCTCCCGAGCAGGTGGGTGAAACGTTGATCGCCGCGGTTTCGGATCACGGCGCGAACGGAGGATGACGCGAACCGGAATCGGGGAGGGTCATTCGACCCAGGCGGTCCCCGGCTTGGCCGCCGCGCAGAACAACGCGGCTGCGCGACGGCTCTCGTCGGCGACCGCGCGAATGAACGGCTGGTGGGTCAGCGCCTGGTAGCTCGCGACCACCGGCATCGACGGGAAGTGCTTCGTCACCTTCATCGAGACCAGCCGACCGTTGGTCAGTTCGCGACGGATCGCCACCGAGGGCAGCGCCGCGACGCCGAAACCGTCGAGGATCAGGCTGACGATCGCGTAGAGCGAGTTGCAGGAGGTCAGCTTGGAGGCGAGCACCTGCTCGTCATGGAAATAGGGCGCCACCATCTGGAACGGCGGCGTGTCTTTCGGGAAGGAGATGATCGGCATCGCCGCCAGATCCTGCGGCGTGTAGGTGCGATCGGGATTGATCAGCCGCGGCGACCCGACCCAGACGATCTGCAGCACGCAGGCCGTGAAACTGCGAAACCCTTCGTCGACCACCGGCTGGATGGCGAAGATGATGTCGAAGAACCCCTTCTTGAGCCCCTGCGCCAGCGCCTTGGTGCCGTCGACCGTCAGTTCGACGCGCAGGTGCGGATAGCGCGCATGGAGGGTTTCGATCAGGCCGGGCAGCCAGGTCGCGGCGACGGTGTCGATCGCGCCGATGCGCAGGGTGGCGGCGACCGGCTCGGGCTCCTGCCGCAGCCTCGCGGCGAGGCGGTCGAGTTCGGCCAGCACCGTCTCGAAGGTCTCCAGCGCCTGTTCGCCGGCCTCCGTCAACCGGAACGCGCCGTCGCCGCGCTCGATGAGCCGGCAGCCCAGTTCGTCCTCGAGCGCGGCGATGCGGGCCGAGATGGCGGGTTGACTGGTGGCTAGTTCCTCGGCCGCACGGCGGAAATGGCGGGTTCGGGAAAGGACGACGAAACTGCGCAGGTCGACGCTGCGGACCTGCAGGCCGCGGCCGGCTCGGGCGGGCGGCCGGTCCTCGCTCACGCGGGCAGGATCCGGACGCGATCGGGCGCAATGCCGATGCGGGCCTGTTCGCCTGGCTCCAGCATGACGGAGGCGGGGGCCAGGACGCTGATCTTCTGGCCGGCGAGATCGAGGATGTAGCGGTGGCGCGAGCCCAGGTAGACCCGCGTGACCACGGTCGCCATCAGGCCGCCAGCGTCGAGGAAATCGACGTTCTCCTGCCGCAAGGCGAGGGTGGCGGGCCCATCGGCCGTGCCGGGTGGGATCGCAAGCGACTGTCCATCCGACAGTCTTGCCACTCCGCCCTCGATCCGGGCGGGCACCAGGTTCGCGGCACCCAGGAACGACGAGGCATAGGCCGTCGCGGGCGCGTCGTAGATTTCGCGCGGCGGCGCTTCCTGCTCGATCCGGCCGGCGTTCATCAGCACCACGCGGTCCGACAGCGACAGCGCCTCGTCCTGGTCGTGGGTGACGAAGAGCGTGGTCAGGCCGATGCGGCGGTGAATCTCGATCAGCTCGACCTGCATCTCCTCGCGCAGGCGGGCGTCGAGGTTTGACAGCGGCTCGTCGAGGAGGAGCACCTGCGGATCGGAGACGATGGCGCGGGCCAGCGCCACGCGCTGCTGCTGCCCGCCGGAGAGCTGCCTGGGCGCGCGGTCGGCCAGATGCGTCAGCTGTACCGTCTCCAGCGCCGCCTTCACCTTGGCGTCCTGCTCCTCGCGCGTGCCGACGCGCCGCATCCGCAGCGGAAAGCGCACGTTCTCCGCCACGCTCATGTGCGGGAGCAGCGCGTAGCTCTGGAACATCATCGCGATGTCGCGCTTCTCGGGCGGCAGGTCGGTGACGTCGACGCCGCCGATCTCGACCTTGCCGGAACTGACGCCTTCCAGTCCGGCGACGATCCGCAGCAAGGTCGTCTTGCCGCAGCCCGACGCGCCGAGCAGCGAAACGAATTCGCCCGACCGGATGGTCAGGTCGATACCGCGAAGCACCTCCACCTTGCCGAACGACTTGGTGATGTTGGTCAGCGTCAGATCGGACATTCAGCCACTCGCGAAACGGGTAAGGCCCAGCATACGCTCGAGGATCAGCATAAGCGCGATCGTGATCAGGATCATCAGCGTCGAGACCGCGGCGACCGTCGGGTCGGGGGAGAATTCGAGCTGGCCGTAGATCTGCACGGGCAGGGTGGTGAGGTTGGGATTGCGCAGGAATAGCGACAGGACCGCCTCGTCGAAGGAGATGTTGAACGCGAAGAAGGCGCCCGCGAGCAGGCCCGGGCGGCATTGCGGCAGGGTGACGAACCAGAGCCGCTTCAGCCGCGTAGCGCCCATCGTCCGGGCCGCCTCCTCGATGAAGGGATCGCGCTCGGCCAGCACGGCCAGCGTGGTGCGGATCACGTAGGGGATCGCGACGACCGTGTGGGCGAGCCACAGGGCGTGGAAGGAGGTGGGGCCGAACAGGGCGCTCCACAGCATCAACAGGCCGATGGCGAAGATGATCGACGGCAGGACGAGCGGCGACAGGAAGAAGGTCTCGGCGGGTCCGCCGGCGCGCTTGCCGCGCGAGAGTCCGATCGCCGCCGCCCCGCCGATGATGCTGGCCGAAACGGTGACGAGGACGGCCAGTTTCAGCGACAGCCAGAACGCGTCGAGATAGGCCGGCGACCCCAGGGCCTTCTCGTACCACTGGAACGTGAAACCCTCGGGTGGAAAGACGACGAACTGGCTCTCCGAGACCGAGACGCCCATCACCACGACCAGCGGCGCCAGCATGAACACGGCGGCCAGCAGCACGAAGGCGAAGGCGGCGACGCGCAGCCAGCCGGGGACCGCCCTAACCATGCGCCCGCCTCCCGAGCCGCAGATAGGGGATCAGGAGAAGCGCGATGCCGGCGAACAGGATCACCGCCTGCGCGGCCGCGAAGTTCCAGTCCAGCGTCTGGGTGACGCCCTTGTAGATCGAGCCGGCCAGAACCTCGATGCGCGGTCCGCCGAGCAGCGCGGGCGTCACGAAGGACGATGCCGAGAGGGTGAAGACGAGGATCGATCCCGCGAGAAGCCCCGGCGCCGCCAGCGGCAGCACGACCATGCGCATGGTCTGGAGGAACGAACAGCCCATCGTGCGCGCGGCCTCCTCCAGCCTCGGGTCGAGGCGGACGATGACGCCGAGCAGCGAGAGCACCATGAACGGCAGCAGCACCTGGACCATGCCGAGCATGATGGCGGTCTCGGTGTGCATGAGCTGGAAGCTGCGGCCCACGAAGCCGAAATCGCGCAGCGTGGAGGCGATCAGCCCGTTCCGCCCGAGGAGAACCATCCAGCCGAAGGTCCGCACGACGACGGAGGTCATCAACGGCAGGATCACCATGATGACGAGCCAGAGGCGGATGCGCGGGGTGCTGCGCGCCATGATGTAGGAAAGCGGAAAGCCGATCAGAGCGCAGATGGCGGTGATGACCAGGGAGAGGTAGACGGTCCGCCACAGGATCGACGGGTAGAACGAGTCCTGGAAGAAGCGCGCGAACTGGTCGGTGGTGTAGCCGTCCGGCCCCTGCACGGACAGTATCAGCATCCGGGCGATCGGGAGGACGAAGCCCAGGACGAGCAGCGCCAGTCCGGGGAGCAGGAAGAGCCAGGTTTCGCGGCGGTCTGTCATGCGGTGCAATCGCGCCGGAACCCGGCCCGCACCTAGATGCGGGCCGGATCGCCGTTGATCAGCGGGCGATCGTCTTGGCGAAGGCCTCGGTCCAGGCGGAGCGATTGGCCTCGATCACGCGTGGGTCGAAGCGCATCAGGCCCTTGGTGGCGTCGGCGCCGTAGACCACGTCGGCGGCGACTTCGTCCGTCAGAACGGTCTTGGAGTTGGTCGGCGTGTAGCGCAGCGCTTCCGAGAAGCAGGACTGGGCTTCCGGCGACAGCTCCTTGGCGATGAACTTCGACGCGAGTTCGACATTGTCGCGGCCCGCCACGAGGTTCGCGGTGATGAAGCTCGCGGGCGTGCCTTCCTCGCCCTGCACGAAGGCGACGTTCAGCCCGGCCTTCTTCAGCGTGAACGCATAGTCGGATGCGTAGGGCGCGATCCATGCGTCGTTCTGGGCGAACTCGGCCTGGATCTCGGGCGACTTCGAGACGACGATCGCGCCGGCTTCGAGCAGCTTGGAGACGGCGTCCAGGCCGGGCTGGATGTTGTCGAGCGTGCCGCCGGAGACCTGGTTCAGCATCAGGAGCCCGATCATGCCATAGCCGTTGCTGATGTCGGTCAGCACCAGGTGCTCGGCATATTCCGGCTTCATCAGGTCGGCCCAGGCGGTGGGCGCGCTCGGCACCTTGTCCGTGGCGTAGACAAGGCCGACGGCCGCGATCTGGTAGGCCGGTCCCTCGCCATTGGCGACACCCGCCTTGGCGAAGTCGTAGAGGTCGGCCAGCGCCGGGACGAGTTCCTCGGTCACCGGGACCAGCAGTCCCTCGGAGGCGGCGACGATCTCCTGCCCGCCCGAGAAGTGGATCACGTCATACTGCGGCGCGTCCTTCTGGGCGCGCAGCTGGGCGAAGGCATCCGCCGAATAGGCGGTCACGATGTTCACCTTCGCGCCCGTCTCGGCCGTGAACGGGTCGATGACGCACTTGCGGTGGGCCTCCTCGTAGGCGCCGCCGAAGGAGTTGATGGTGATCTCCTGCGCCAGCGCCGGAGCGGCGAATGCGCAGAGCGTGGCGGTCATTGCGATACGTGCGGTGGCGGTCATCACGGTTCCCTTTTCTTCTGTTTGCGAAACAGGCGCTCGCGCCTGGCGATCCGATGGCGGCGCGCAGCAGCGCGCGCCCGCCGCCTTACTTCACCCTGCCGAGTTCCACCATGCGCTCGCCCTTGCGGCGGATCACACGGCACTGCTGGACGACGGCATCGAAGTTCTCGGTAACCTTGCCCCAGAAATTGGGAGCGGTCCATCCGGTGGGACCGGCGGTGCGGGCGCCTTCGCCGTAGACGAGGCCGATTTCCCAGAACTCGTCCGGATCCATCTTGAAATAGTTCTTGGGCTGGTAGAACCACAGCAGTTCGCCCGGCGCCGGGAAGCTGGTGATGTTCTCGGGGCCGAGCGAGCGCGGATCGAAGGTCTGGGCGCTCTCGGGCAGGCCCATCATGATCTCGGGTCCGGTGAAGGAGGCGTGCAGCGCCGGCCACTGGATGGGCTGGTGCAGCGCGCCCCAGATCGCGTCGCAGGTCTTGGGGGCGACGTCCTCATAAAGAGAGATGATGCCGGTGACGTCGGCTTCGAGAAACTTGATATAGAGCTTGCGCTCGGACATGGGTCCATACTCCCTGTTACTACACCAAGAGGAGCAGAAATCCGCCGTTCGGTCCAATTCAAACGCAAGATCGGAGTGATTAAGGAAATTTATTGGCCTTCCATTCGAACGGAGTGCAACCTGCGTTTGGCGCGGACTGTCCGGAGATCGCGAAGGTAGTCGGCTCGATCAAGCGCGGGCGGCGCGCGGCGGGAATCGAACGAGGGGAGGATGATCATCCTCCCCTAGCGATCGTTCCCTTGGACGCCGCCCTACTGCAATTCGCGCCTGACGATCGCGGCGCCGTCGGCCATTGCCTTCATCTTGCCGAAGGCGACCTCGCGCGGCAGGTACTTCAGCCCGCAATCCGGTGCGATCACCAGCCGCGCGGCATCGACATGCGGCAGCGCCCGACGGATCCGCATGGCCACCGTCTCCGGCGACTCGATCTCGTGGGTCGAAAGGTCGAGCACGCCGAGGATGATCTTCTTGTCTGGCAACGTCTCCAGCACCGAGGTGTCGAGGTTCGACTGCGCCGTCTCGATCGACACCGCCTTGCACGAGCAGCCGGCGAATTCCGGCAGGAAGGAATAGCCTTCCGGGCGGTGGTGGATGATGGCGGCATAGCCGAAGCAGATGTGCACGGCCGTCTCGCCCTCGATCCCCTCCAGCGCCCGGTTGAGCGCGGCCAGGCCGTATTGACGCGCCGGCTCGGGGCGCGCCTGCATGTAGGGCTCGTCGATCTGGACGATGTCGGCGCCGGCGGAAAACAGGTCGCGGATTTCCTCGTTCACCGCGGCCGCGTAGTCGAGCGCCATCTCGGCCGGATCGTCGTAGTAGTCGTTCTGCGCCTGCTGCGACATGGTGAAGGGGCCGGGCACGGTGATCTTGATCGTGCGGTCGGTGTTGGCCCGCAGGAAGCGGACGTCGCCCGCTTCAACGGCGTGCCTGCGTGAGATCCTGCCGACGACGCGCGGCACCGGGTTGGGATGCCCCGAACGGTCGAGCGCCGAGCCCGGATTGTCGATGTCGACGCCGTCGAGCGCTGTGGCGAAACGGTTCGAATAGCTCTCGCGCCGCATCTCGCCGTCGGTGATGATGTCGAGGCCCGCGCGCTCCTGCTCGCGGATGGCGAGAAGCGTCGCGTCGTTCTGCGCCTCCTCGAGAAACTCGGGCGCGACACGCCACAATTCGCGCGCGCGAACGCGTGGCGGGAACCGCCCCGCCAGCTTGGCGCGGTCGATCAGCCATTCGGGCTGGGCATAGGATCCGACGAGCGAGGTCGGCAGAAGCGGCAAGGGCCGGGCCATCGATGTTCTCCCAGGGAAAGGTGGACCGGCGGCGAGCCGACGCGCCGCCGCCGGTTTGCGATCAGCCGCGGAACAGGTCGCGCTCGACGCCCGCCGCCGCGAAGAGATGGTCGCGGCTGGCTTCCAGTTCGCGCCGGAGCTTCGGCAGGTCGACGTCGAGCAGCTTGCCCTTCCACTTGCGCAGCTTGCCCGCCACCATGACGCTGTCGACGTTCGACCGTTCCATCAGGGTGACGACGGCGCCCGGCACGTGGTTCAGCGGCGTCACGTTGATGGCGGTGGCGTCGAGCAGAACGATGTCGGCTTCCTTGCCCGGCGTCAGCGACCCGGTCCGGGAGCTGAGCTTGAGGCCCTTGGCGCCCTCCAGCGTGGCATAGCGGATGACGTCGTGCGACGTGATGAGGCGCGGTACGTTGGCGTCGCCGGCCAGCGCCTTCTCGTTGGCGAAGGCGCGTTGCAGGGTGAAGGTGGAGCGCATCTGCGTGAACGGGTCGGCCGTCATGGTGCATTCGACGTCGGACGACAGCGAAGGCTGCATGCCCATGTCGATCGCCTTCTGGATCGGCGGCATGCCGTGGCGCATCGCCATCTCGATCGGCACGGCGAGCGAGACGTGGCTGCCGGCATCCGCCGCCTTCTGCCAGGCCATGTCCGACATGCCGGTCATGTGGATGAAGATGTTGTCGGCCCCGAACATTCCGGCTTCCGCCAACTGGTCGAAGGTCGGGCGCATGCCGAAGGTGCCGACCACGTGCAACGCGATGGGGATGTCGAGTTCGCGACCGATCTTCCAGGCCTCCTCGTAGCCCGGAATGTAGATCTCGCCGCCCATCACCATGGTGAGCAGCTGGTCGTCGGAGGAAAAGTACTGCTCCTTCAGTCGACGCGCGTCGGCCGGATACTTCGCCCGGTCGCCCCAGCCCTCGAAATAGCCGAAGACGGAGCGACGGCCGGCGTCCTGGAGCGCCTTCACCGCGGCGTCGGAGTGTTCCGGCGAGTGGTGGATCTGCGACACGTCCATGACGGTCGTCACGCCTGCGTCGAGCTGGGCCAGCGACCCGAACAGCTCGTTGATGTAGACGTCCTCCGGCCGGTAGACCATCGAGAACTTCTGCAGGATGTACTCGTAGTAGTTGATCGCGTTCTCGGGCTTGCCGTCGTTGACCAGGATGCCGTCGGCGAGGAAGCTGCGCAGCGCCGTCTCGAACTGGTGGTGATGGGTGTCGATGAAGCCGGGCATGACGATCATGCCGGCGGCGTCGATGATCTCCGCGCCGCCCGCTTCGAGATTCGGCCCGATCGCCTCGATATGGCGTCCGACGACGAGAACGTCGGCCTCGGCGAAGTCGCCGACCTCCGGGTCCATGCTGAGCACGTGCCCGCCCTTGATCAGGATGCGGCGCCCGTCCTCGCCCGTGCCGGACGGCGCCTCCTGCGCCGAAGCCACGCTCGTGGCGGCGAAGACGCCCGCCGCCGCGGCGCCCGCCACCAGCGAGGCCTTGAGAAAGTCGCGCCTCGACTCGCAGTCGACCGGCGGACGTCCCTGGTCACACAATCTGCACATGTTCTCTCCTCCCGAGACAAACCGTTTCAAAGACAGGCGGCACGAACCACTGCGCGCGGACCTGTTTCACAAGTTTTCGCTATGCGAAATTATTTTCGGAAAGTGTATGCCGCAGCGTGAACCGCTGTCAACGATAGTTTCGTGCCCAGCGTGATTCCCGCCAGCGGACCTCGACGGCCGCTCAGCGCGTGCCGATGATCGATTCCAGCACGGGATAGCGCGACAGCGTGTGCGCGAGGCGGGCGGCGGACGCCCTGAGCGGCTGCAGGCGCTTCTCGACGAGTTCCTCGGCGGTGACGAGGCCGGTGTAGCCCGACGTGTTCAGCGCCGCGATCGGCCGGCCCGACGCGCCGCGGATCGGCACGGCAAGCGCGGTGATGCCGTAATCGAGCTGGTCCGTGGTCGTCGAATAGTTCTTATCGCGCACGTCGAGGATGATGTCCTTCAGCGCGGCCTTGTCGACGATGGTCTTCTTGGTCAGCGCCACCGGTTCCACCTCGCGCAGGTAGCGGTCGAAGGCGGCGTCCGGGAGCCCGGCCAGGAGGACGCGGCCGAGCGAGGTGGCATGCGCGGGATAGCGGGCGCCCACCACCGCGGTCGGCCGCCGCGCCCGCTGCTCGGAGTAGTGCGCGATGTAGAGCACGTCGTGGCCTTCGAGCGTCGCGACCGAGGAGGCATCGCCGAAGGTCCCCACCAGATGCCGCAGTTCGGGCTGCAGGATCTCGTCGACGCGGGCGGAAAAGTAGAAGGCCGAGCCGAGGCTCATCACCTTCGGCCGCAGGTGGAAGCGCTTGTTGGTCTGCCCGACATAGCCGAGCGCCTGTAGCGTGATCAGGCTGCGCCGGGCGGCGGCGGGGCTCAGCCCCACGCGCCGCGCGACATCGCTCAGCGTCATTTCCGGATGCTCGGAATCGAAGCTTTCGAGGATCGAAAGACCCTTGGCCAGCGCCTCGACGAACTCCGCCGGGCGCGCCGCGTCCAGATTGTCTTCCAGCATCGAATGTCTTCTCAGTCCCCGGGGGCCAGAACGAAGTCGAACTTTAGCATTGCGTCAGGCTTGCGCTCCAGAGGCAGGTCGCCGGCCTTGTCCGCCTTGTAGGGCGTGATCTTGGCCAGCAGCGACTTTCGAACCCCGAAGACGGCGTCGTTGTCGACGTATTCCGTGTTCTCGAAGAAGATTTCCGTCGTGATCGACCGCATGCCCGGCGAGCGGATCATGTAGTGCAGGTGCGCCGGCCGCCAGGCGTGGCGGTCGCCGGCCCGGAGCAGTTCGCCCACGGGGCCGTCATAGGGCACGGTGTAGGGCTTGGGCAGGACGGTCGTGTAGTAGTAGCGCCCCTGCTTGTCGGCCTCGAAGATGCCGCGCAGATCGTACTTGTCCTGTCCGGCCTCCTGGATCGGGTAGGTGCCCGAACCGTCTGCCTGCCAGGTGTCGACGATGGCGCCCGGCAGCGGATGGCCGAGCGAATCGCGCACGATGCCGTGGCACAGCACCGAGACGCCTTCGCGCGGTCCGGCCAGATCCGCGCCCAGCGGCTTGCGCGGCGCGTTCTCGAGGTAGAAGGGGCCGAGATTGCTGCCTTCCGTGGCGCCGCCGCGCGTGTTGATCATGTCGACCAGCGCCGACAGACCCAGCACGTCGGACAGGAGGATGAACTCGTGCCGCTCGGGGGTGGAAATCTTCCCGCAGTCGTACAGGAAGGTCAGCATCCGCATCCATTCCTCGTGCGTGAGGTTGGTCTCGCGGGTGAAGTCGTGGACATGGTCGATCAGCGACCGCAGCAGGAACTCGAAGCGCGAACCTTCCTCGGTGCGGAAGCTCTTCTTCACGGCTTCGGTGATCGTGAACTGGTTGATGTCGGCCATCGGCGGTGGTCCTCCCCTCGTTGTCGGCTGGCGCCCGGCCTCGCGGTTGTCGAAGCCGGTACTTGACAGAAGCCTAAGGCCGACCGTAATTTCCGACAAGAGAAAAAATTTTCGGAATGCGAAAATTATACGCAGGGAGGCACGATGCGCATCGGAAAGCAGGAGGGCGCCTTCACGGCAATCGCGACCTCCGACGCGCACTCGATCACGGTCAGGGGGCATGACCTCTGCTCCGACCTGATCGGCAAGATCGATTTCACCGACTACTTCTGGCTGCTCGTGCTCGGGCAAAAGCCGACCGAGACGCAGCGCGACATCGCCAATGCCTGCATGGTGGCGATCGCCGAGCATGGCCTCGTGCCGAGCGTCCAGGCGTCGCGGATGACGCTAGCGGCCGCCCCCGAGGCCTGGCAGGGGGCCATGGCCGCCGGTCTGCTCGGCATGGGCAGCGTCGTGGCCGGCAGCTCCGAGATCGCCGGCCGCTATCTCGTGGAGGTGGTCGAGGACGCCCGCCGCGACGGCGTCGACCTGAGGACCGCCGCACGCCGCAGCCTGGAAGGATTGAAGGCGAAGCGCGCCAAGGTGCCGGGGCTCGGCCACCCGCAGCACAGCGCCGGCGACCCGCGCGCCAACGTCCTGCTCGCCTTCGCCGACGAACGCGGCGTCTCGGGCGATCATGTCGCCTGCCTGCGCGCGCTGGGCGAGGAGGCCCCGGGCATCATGAACCGGCCGCTGCCGATCAACGTTTCCGGCGCGATTCCCGCGCTGATGCTCGATGCCGGCTGGCCGATCGAGGCGATGAAGGGCATTCCGCTGCTCGCCCGCGCGGCCGGACTCGTCGCGCATCTCTACGAGGAGTCGCAGCGCTCCATCGGCTTCATCATGTCCCACAAGGCCGATCAGGCGATCAGCTACGACGGTCCTTCCGCCGCGCACGGCGACGACCGGAAGAGCGCGTGAGGTCCGACCGATGACCAAGATCCTCAAGGACGTCCGCGTCGTCGAGATGGGGACCTACATCACGGGTCCCGCGGCCGGCATGCATCTGGCCGATCTCGGGGCCGACGTCATCAAGGTCGAGCGGCCGGACGGCGGCGATCCGTTCCGCGCCTTCAAGGGCGGGCTCTATTCGCCGCACTTCCAGACCTACAACCGCAACAAGCGCTCGATCGCGCTCGACACCGGCAAAAGCGGCGACCGGGCGGTCTTCCACGACCTGATCGCCGGTGCCGACGTGTTCATCCAGAACTTTCGGCCGGGCGTCGCCGACCGGCTGGGCGCGGGGGCCGAGGAGTTGCAGCGGATCAACCCGCGCCTCGTCTACTGCGCCATCACCGGCTTCGGCCAGACCGGCCCGGCCCGCGATCGGCCGGCCTTCGACACGGTGGCGCAGGCGGCCAGCGGCTATCTGCGGCTCCTGACCCCGCCCACCAATCCGCGCGTTATCGGCCCGGCGATCGCCGATGCCGTGACCGGCCACTATGCGGCGCTCGGCATCGTCGCGGCGTTGCTGGAGCGCGCGAACACGGGCAAGGGACGCCGCCTCGACATCTCGATGCTCGAGGCCATGTGCCACTTCAACCTCGATTCCTTCACCCACTACTTCTCGATGGGCGAGGTGATGGGGCCGCTCAGCCGTCCCATGGTGTCACAATCCTACACCTTCCCCTGCTCGGACGGGAAATGGATCGCCATCCATCTCTCCTCGCCGCAGAAGTTCTGGGAGGGGCTCACCAAGTCGATCGGCCGCGAGGAACTGCGCATCGACCCGCGCTTCGAGGACCGGCTCGACCGGATCCGCCACCAGCAGGAACTGATCGACATCATGGCGCCGATCTTCGCCGGCAAGACCCGCGACGAATGGTGCGCGATCCTGCTCGAGAACGAGGTGCCGCATTCGCCCGCCTATGATTCCAACGAGGCGCTGGAGGATCCGCAGGCCCGCCATCTCCACATCGCGGTGGAGGCCGAGCATCCGACGATGGGCTCCTTCAGGACGGTGCGCGCACCCTACAGTTTCGACGGACAGCCGGACCTCGACGTCCTGCCGCCGCCGACGCTCGACGAGCACGGCGCCGAGATCAGGGCCGAAGTGTCAAGGCTCAAGGCGGGCTGAGGTCGTCGGAGGGACATGTGGCTGGACGCCGGGAAGGGCTGGGACTTGAGAGCCTCGTCGTCGTCCGGGGTGGTTGGCGCGGCGAGACGGTCGCCATCGCCGGGCGAGCCGATGCATCCGGCGGAGCACGTGCATTCACGGTCAGGCCGTGGATGATCGACGAGGGAACTGTGACTGTCCGGCCCGATCCGTCGAGCCAGACTTTTTCGATGATTTAGGTTTCAAGGGAGGAACTGACATGAAGAAGCTTACCGGACTGCTGCTTGCCTGCGCCATCGCCTTTCCGACGGCGGCGCTCTCTCAGGAAACGATCAAACTGACCGTGGCGTCGAGTCACCCGCTGGCCATACCGTGGGTGGGCATGATCAAGAGCCACTTCATGGCCGAGACGGACCGTCTTCTGGCGGAAAAGGGCAACTACAAGATCGAGTGGAACGAAGCCTTCGGCGGCACGCTCTACAAGGCCAATGCCACGCTCTCGTCGGTATCGGAAGGCGTGACGGATGTCGGCTGGGTGTTCTCCTTCCTCGAAGTGCCCAAGCTGCCGCTGAGCCAGGTGTCCAGCTACGCGCCCTTCTCGACCGCCAACCCGCCGGTCCAGCTCGAGGTGATGTGGGACCTGCTCCAGACGAACGACGCCTTCCGCAACGAGTGGGAGCAGCACAACATCAAGGTGCTCGGCCTGACCGGCACTGACGGCTACGACCTCTATACCAAGCAGCCGATCAACAGCCTGGCGGACCTGAACGGCATGAAGCTTTCGGCGCCGGGCGTGCTGGGCTCCTGGCTGCGTGGCACGGGCGCCAACGCCGTCGACGGCGCGCTGACGACCTTCTACACCGACATCCAGACCGGCGTGTCCGACGGCGTGCTGTCGCTGGCGCTCGGCGTCTTCCCGGCCAAGATTTACGAAGTCGCTCCCTACATCACCCGTGTCCGGATCGGCACGGCCTTCTCCGGCGCCGTCGCGGTCAACCAGGACAGCTGGGACGGCCTGCCCGAGGAAGTGCAGGAGGCGATGGTCGCCGCCGGCAAGTTCTACACCGAGTCGCACGGCAAGGATCTTCTGGAGCGCCATGAAGCCGCCTTCGAGAAAATGGTGGAAGCCGGCGCCAGCCAGAACCCGCCGGTGACCATCTCCGAGATGTCGGCGCAGGACCGGCAGGCCTGGGTCGACGGCCTGCCCGATCTGGCGGGCGAATGGGCCGCCGATGCGGAATCCCGCGGTCTGCCGGGCAAGGAGTTCCTGAAAGCCTACATGGAAGGGTTGCGGGCACGCGGCGAGACGCCGGCCCTCATTTGGGACCATGGACTGTACCCGAAGGCGACCGGACCTTGGCGGGGGCCGATGCGGCCTGAAGCGGAACTGCCGGGCGTGGGCGCCCCGGCGCCCTCGCGCGAGCCCCTTCCACTGCGGCTCTGGAACCATGGCGTCGACGGCCTGGCCGCCCTCGGCACACTGATGATCGTCGTCCTGATGGGGATGATCTTCGCCGACGTGCTCGCCCGCAACCTCATCGGCGGCTCCCTGCCGCTGATTTCCGAACTCGGCGCGCTGACGCTCGTGATGATCGTCTTTCTCCAGCTCGGCACGACCGTCCGCAACGATCGCCTGGCGCGGACGGAGTTCTTCCTCGACGCGGTCGAAGCGCGGCGTCCGCGCCTGGCTGCGCTCGTCGCCGGTCTTTGGCATCTCGCCGGGGTCGCGGTGTGCGCCGGCATCGCCTGGTCGACCTGGGGCATCCTGATGCGCGACCTTTCCGCCCGCAACTTCATCGGCATCCCGGGGGTGGCGACGATGCCCACCTGGCCCTTCCGATCCCTCATCCTGCTGGGCATCGCGGTCGCCACGCTGCAGTTCGTGGTGCAGGCGACCCTCGCATTCCGCCGCGCGGCCGTCCGGCCGGAGCCACGCGCATGACCGGTATCGAGATCGGTGCGTTGGCCATTGCCGCGCTCATCGTGCTGATCGTCCTCGGCATGCCGATCGGCCTTGGCATGATCGTCGTGTCGTTCGTCGGCGTGAGCTTCATCCGCAACGAAACCGTCGCCATGCGCATGATCGGAGCCGTCGCCAACGACAGCCTGCGTGAATATCTCTATGCGGTGGTGCCGCTCTTCGTGCTGATGGGCCTCCTGGTGACAGCGTCCGGGGTGGGCAAGGACACCTTCGACGTGTTCGAGCGGCTGTTGCGGCGCGTGCGGGCCGGGCTCGGCATCGCCACCGTCTTCGCCAACGCCGTCTTCGCCTCGATCACTGGCATCTCCATCGCCTCGGCCAGCGTGTTCTCGCGCATAGCGGTGCCAGAGATGGTGCGTCATGGCTATCGCCGCCGCTTCGCGACCGGCGTGGTAGCCGGCAGCTCCGTGCTCGGGATGCTGATCCCGCCATCGCTGCTGATGATCGTCTACGCCGTGCTGGCCGAGGAATCCGTCGGCCGCATGTTCCTGGCCGGGATCGGGCCGGGGCTGCTCCTGTCCATCCTGTTCTCCATCACCATTCTTCTGATGGCCTATCTGAGGCCGAAGAGCGTTTTCGACCGCGAGCCCGATCTCATCCATCAGGATCCCGTGTCGGCGCTTGCGCTGGCGGGCAAGGGCGTGCCGATCGTGGTGCTGGTGACGCTGGTTCTCGGCGGTCTGTATGGCGGCTTCCTCAACCCGACCGAGGCCGGCGCCGTCGGCGCGCTGGGCGCGCTCGCCATCGCGCTCCTGCGCCGCTCGCTGACGCGGGGGCGTTTCTGGTCGCTGCTGGTGGAAACCGGACAGGTCACCGTGTCCGTGCTGTTCCTCATCATGGCGGCGACCTTCTTCTCGCGCATGCTGGCGATGTCGGGCCTGCCGAACGCGCTGGCGGAAGCCCTGTTGCAGAGCACGATCGGCCCTTACGGCTTCCTCTTGATCTTCCTCGCGCTTGTGATCGTGATGGGCTTCCTGATCGATTCGATCTCGATCATGCTCATCCTGCTGCCGATCGCGCTGCCGGTGGCGAAGGCGGCCGGCTTCGATCTGATCTGGTTCGGCGTCCTGACGGTCGTCGCAGTGGAGATTGGCCTCCTGACGCCGCCCTTCGGGCTATCGGTCTACACCATCAAGTCCGCGCTCGGCGACCGGACGCTGAAAGTCGGCGAGATCTTCATGGGCGCCACGCCCTTCGTCTTTGCCATGATTACGGCGCTGGCCATCATCGTAGCCTTCCCCCAGATCGCGGTCTGGCTCGCGCGATTGTGAGGGCCGTACCGGGCGCCGCACGCGCCGCCCGGTCTCGGTTGGCCGCTCCCGTCAACTGAACATGTCGGCGACGATGCCGTCGTACCAGCCGATCGATTCCTCGTAGGTCGCCTTGCGCAGCGCGGCGTCCTCGCCCGTCTGCGAAATGAAGGCCTCGACCGAGGCGATCTTGCCTTCCTTCGGCTCGTACTGCGCGCCGACCTTGACGCCGTCGTCGGTCTCGATCAGCGACCAGCAGGTGTTGGAGTACTTCGCCGGAAACGCCTTCGATCCGGTCAGGTCCGCACGGATCGTCATCGCCGCAACCTTGGCCTGACTGTTGGCCGAGAAGCCCGACTTCGGCATGTCGCCAGCGATCGACGCGTCGCCGATGACGAAGATCGCCTCGTCCATGGTCGAGCGCATCGTGGCCGCGTCGATCGGACACCAGCCCTTGTCGTCCGCCACCCCCGCCGCCGCGGCGATCGCGCCGGCCTTCTGCGCCGGAATGACGTTGAGCAGCGCGCCCTCGAAGGTGTCGAGGTCCGTCTCCACCGTGCCGGCCGCCACGTCGACCGACTTGACGCCGCCATGGACGTCGGGGCCGTACCATTCGACCATGCCGGGATAGTGCTTCTCCCAGCCCTCCTGGAAAAGGCCCTGCTTGGAGAACTTGTCCTTCGGGTCGATGACGAAGATCTTCGAGTTGGCGAACCCCTTCGACTTCAGCACGTGCGCCATCATCGACACCCGCTCGTAGGGGCCGGGCGGGCAGCGATACGGGTTGGGCGGCGCGATCATGACGATGTTCTGCCCATCGGTCAGGGCATCCAGCTTCGCCTTGAGGAGTTCGGTCTGGGGGCCGGCCTTCCAGGCATGCGGCGCCACCTGGGCGGCCTCCTCGGAGTAGCCCGGCACGGAATCGTAGACGATGTCGATCCCCGGCGACAGCACCAGCCGATCGTAGGGGACGACGGCGCCGTCGGCCATCGTGACGGTTTTCGCCGCGCGGTCGACGGCCATCGCCATCCCGGTCACCTTGCGGATGCCATAGGTCGAGACGAGGGCGTCGTAGCTATGGGTGATCGAGGCCAGGTCGCGATATCCGCCGAGATAGAGGTTGGAGAAGAAGCAGGTGGTGAAGGTGTCGCTGTCCTCGATCAGCGTCACGTCGATCGCGCCCTTCGAATCCCTGGCGATGTACTTGGCCGCCGTCGCGCCGCCGGCGCCGCCGCCGACGATCACCACGCGCGGCTTGTCCTGGGCGCGCAGATAGGTCGGCAGAGCGAACGACGCAACGCCCGCGCCCGCGAGCAGTCCGAAGCTCCGTCTCGAAATCGCGCCTGTTCTTGTCGTGCTCATGGTTTCCTCCCGGTTGAGCCGTTTCAGGTCATTCTTCCATGTCGGCGATGTAGACGGCCAGGGCCGCGATCTCCTCGTCGGAGAGGCGGGCGGTCATCAGCTTCATGACGGGGTTGGCGCGCGCACCGAGCTTGTACTCGACCATTGCCTGGACGGCGTAGTCGACGGGCAGACCGCGGATCGGCGGAATGCCGCTTGCGGCCCCAGACGCCTGGTGGCAGGTCACGCACTCGCCGCCGAGATATTCGCCATAGGCCGGATCGCCGTCGAGGGCGAGGATGCGCGTCACGACGTGCTCGACCTCGAGCGCCAGCGCGGCATCTTCCGCTGCGTGGGAAACGGCGTGCGGGACCGTCGGCGAGGCGGCGATTGCCAAGGCGACGCGCAGGGAAAGCCGCCTTGCGTGGATCCCGCCTTCGCGGAGCCGCTTTCTGCTTCCGATCAATCGGTCTCCTCCCAAAGCCCGGATCGGCGGGATCGTCAGTCGATGCCGCCCCCGGATGTGTTTTCCTCGCCGCCATCCTCCGGCGTCACGTCCAGCACGGCCGCGTGCATGGTGATCACCGCGGCGTCCGGCTTGCAGTCCTTCATGCAGGGCTCCGACTTGTCGACATAGTGCGGCTCCTGCTCGCGGTCGTCGTCGAAGAAATTCTCCTCGTTGGGCAGCCGGATCGAGGTGAAATTCTCCTTCGAGAGCTCGAAGTCCTCGTCGTCGACGATGTCGTTGAGATAGAGCAGGTAGGCCGTCAGCGCGTAGACGTCGTCATTGCTGAGCGAGCGGGCGTCGCCGAACGGCATCGCACGATGCACGTAGTCGTAGACGGTCGAGAGATAGGGCCAGTAGGATCCGATGGTCTTTTCCGGCCGATCCGCCTGCAGCGTGCCCTGTCCTCCGGCCAGCACCGGCCAGCGGCCGATCGCCTCGCCGAAATCGCCGTGGCAGGTGGCGCAGCGCTCGTCATAAATCTCCATGCCGTGCGCCACCGTTCCCGAACCTTCCGGCAGGCCCACGCCATCCGGCCTCACATCGGTATCCCAGGCGGCGATCTCGTCCGGCGTCGCGGCGCGGCCAAGACCAGTCACCAATCCGCCGTCGCCCGCGACGCTCGCGGTCGTCTCGGCGGATTGCCCGGACGCCTCGGCGGCGACCTCCTTGATCTCTTCGGTCGGCGCGGCCGATTGCGTCCCGGGCGCGGCCGGCTTGCCTTCGGCGTCGAAGCTTTCGAGATAGGCGATGACGTTGGCGACCTCCTCGTCCTTCTTGAGTCCGGCGAAGGCCATCTTGTTGCCCTTCAGGTAGCCTTTCGGATCATGAAGGTAGGCGGACAGATTGGCCTCGTCCCAAACGAGGCCGTCAGCGCCCGCCTTGGTCATCGCGGGCGAATACTTGAAGCCTTCGACGCTCGCAGCCGCCCGCCCGACAATGCCGTTCAGGATCGGGCCGACGCGGTTCTTGGCGTCCTCGCCCACCATGTGGCAGGCCTTGCATTTGGCGAACACCTTCTCGCCCGCCGCGATGTCCTGCGCCAGCGCGCCGCCGATCGACGCCGCGACGACGCCGCCGGCCAGGAGTACGGCCTTAGGAGACTTCAACATTCTCGATCACTCCGTCGGAATTGACGTGCCAGGTCTGGATGCCGTTGTTGTGGTAGATCGAGTTCGGGCCGCGCACGGCGCGCAACTGGTCCTTCGTCGGCTGGATGAAGCCGTGCTCGTCGATCGCCCGCGATTGCAGGAAGAGTTCCGAACCGTCCCAGTCGAACTCGTGGTAAAAGCGATGCAGCGCCTTGGGCAGGCTCGGTCCGTCCAGCCGCGCCGTCGTCCAGTTGCGACCGCCGTCGATCGACACGTCCACCCGGCTGATGCGCCCCTTGCCCGACCAGGCCAGCCCCGACAGCACCAGCGGCCCGCGTCCGTGCAGGATCGGCGCCTGCGGGCTCGGATTGGTGATGACCGACTTCACGTCCATCTCGAAGGTGAAGCGCCGCGCCTTCCCGTTGGCCAGGAGGTCGGTGTACTTCGAGGTTTCCTCGCGGTGCTGCCAGGGCTGGTCGCCGATCTCAAGCCGGCGCAGCCACTTCACCCACATGTTGCCCTCCCAGCCGGGAACCACCAGGCGGATCGGATAGCCCTGCTCGGGCCGCAGCGCCTCGCCGTTCATGCCGAAGGCCACCATGCAATCGTCCATCGCCTTGTCGAGCGGGATCGACCGGCTCATGCCCGAAGCATCCGCGCCTTCCGCCAGAAGCCACTTGCCCTCGGTCTTGACGCCGGCCTCGTCGAGCAGGCGCTTGAGCCGCACGCCGGTGTACATCAGGCAGTGGATCATGCCGTGCGTGAACTGGCAGCCGTTCAGCTGCGCGCCGCGCCATTCCATGCCCGAATTGGCCGCGCATTCGAGGAAGTAGACCTTGTTCTCGCGCGGAAAGCGCTTGAGGTCGGCCATGGTGAAGACCAGCGGCCGCTCCACCAGCCCGTGGATCATCAGGCGATGGCTGGAGGGCTCGATCTCGGCGATGCCGGCATGGTGCCGCTCGAAGCACAGCCCGCTCGGGGTGATGATGCCGTCAAGCTCGTGCAGCGGGGTGAAGTTCACCGACGAGATCGTGTCGGAGGTCAGCCAGGGCACGTTCTTGCGCACCACATGCGCCTCGAACTGCGACGGCGTGCCGTAGGGCCGCGCATCGACGCCTTCGCCCGGATAGCGGTTCCAGTCCTGGATCTCGGTGATCAGGCTTTCGCTGGCGGTAGCGCGGCTGGCCGCCGCTCCGCCCGCGAGGGCGGCCGCGCCCATGAGCCCGCCCTTCAGGATGGCGCGGCGCGACGCGCCCGGACGCGCAGTCGATGTCATCGATTCCTCCCAGAACCACGAAGATAATTACATATGAATTTTTATATGTATTGGCGCGGCAGTCAACCGGTTTGTTGTTCGCGCGGACGCATGGCCCGCGCGGCCGCGCCCGGCGCCGTCACATCACGATCTTGACGGCGCGCTCGTCGGGAACGGTCACGGTTCCCCTGCGCCGGATGAAGCCTTCCATCAGGTCGTAGATGGCGGGGCCTTCGACGCCCTCGTTCACCGAGGCCCAGCCGCCGACGACGTAGGTCCGGGCCGGGTCGATCGGCTCCCCAGTGGTCGAAAGCCGCATGTCGGAGATGCGATTGCCGATCTTTTCGTTGACGGCGCAGGTGTAGGTCATCCCGCCGACGCGCACCATGTCGCCGCCCTGCTGCAAGAAGGGATCTGGGTTGAAGAGATTGTCGCAGACATCCTCCAGAACGTCCTGCAGCTGCTGACCGGTCATCTCGTTGCGATAGACCGCCGGGTAGCTCATCGACGTCTCGGTGTAGAGGTCGTCGCGGGTGATGTCCTGGCCGGGCAGGAGCGTGGTGCCCCAGCGGAAACCCGGCGACAGCGCGATCTGCGTGTCGCGCTCCTCGATGATCCCCTGGCAGATCAGGTCGTCCCACGTGCCGTTGAAATTGCCGCGCCGGTAGAGCAGCGATTCGGTGCGTCCGAGCACTTCGGTCGCCTCGGCCTCGAAGGGCGCCCGCACCTCGGCGATCTTCGCCGCCATCTCGGGGTCCGGCGCGATCACGTCGGAGAAGACGGGAATCAGCTTCGAGCTCGATCCGGTCACCTTGCCGTTCGTGACCTCGAGGTCGACGCGCCCGAGATACTTGCCATGGGAGCCTGACGACAGGATCAGCGTCTCGCCCACCCGCACCGCCTCCGGCACGGCGTCGTGGGTGTGGCCGGTCAGGATGACGTCGATGCCCGGGACGACCGTGGCCAGCTTGCGGTCGACGTCGAATCCGTTGTGCGAAATCAGCACCACCACCTCGGCGCCCGCCGCGCGGGCCGCCTCGACATTGGCCTGCAGCACGTCGGGCCGGATGCCGAACGACCACTTCGGGAACATCCAGCGCGGATTGGCGATCGGCGTGTAGGGCATCGCCTGGCCGATGACCGCGACCTGGACGCCGCCCTTCTCGAACATCCTGGTGTGCTCGAAGGCGGGCTCGTCCCACTCGGCGTCGAAGATGTTGGAGGCCAGGAAGGGATAGGCCTGGCTTTCCACGATCTCGGTGAAGCGGTCCTCGCCGAAGGTGAACTCCCAGTGGCCGGTCATCGCGTCCGGCTTGAGGAGCGCCATGCAGTCGACCATGTCCTGGCCGGCGGTCTTGAGCGACGTGTAGGAACCCTGCCAAGTGTCGCCGCCGTCGAGGAAGATCACCTTGTCGTCGCCGCGCTCGGCGCGGATCGCCTTGACGAGGGTCGCCGTGCGGTCGAGGCCGCCGAGCCGGCCGTAAGTCTTGGCCATCTCGACATAGTCGAGGAAGGTGTGCGCATAGGCGTAGGGGCTGCCGCGCTCGATGCCGAACTCCTTGAGGAAGGCCTCGCCCACCAGGTGCGGCGGGATGCCGGCGAAGGCGCCGACGCCGATGTTGGTGTCCGGCGGGCGGAAATAGACCGGCAGAAGCTGGGCGTGCACGTCGGTGAAGTGCAGCAGCGTGACCTGGCCCTTGGCGTCGAAGCGCAGCAGGTCGTCCTGCGTCAGCTTCTGCTGGGCCAGCGCCCGCAGCGGGTTGGCGGCATAGCCGGCCGCGCCGAGCACCACGCCCGCATTGAGGGCGAACTGGAGGAAATCGCGTCTTGTGTAGCTCATGGTCAGTCCTGTACCCGCCGCCGGAAAGGAATCTTGAATTCCCGGCGGAAGGTTCCCGCCGGGTGCGGCCGGTACGGCGCCGGCGCGCCTACTGGCGGACGGCCGGCGTCTCGACCGACAGGCCGGTGCCGCGCCAGGTCACGTAGACCTCGAGCGCCATGAGTTCGTCCGAGAACGCCTTCGGCATCTCGGCGCGCGTGTCGCGGATGCAGCCGCGGAAGCGGTTGTGCAGCGACACCATCCCGGCCGTGTTGAAACGGTAGGTCGGGAAGCCGTTGACCTGGCCCTGGCTCAGATGGTCGGCCCGGATGTACTTGCCCATCGCGGCCTCGTGACACGAGGCGCAGGCGAAGTTCAGCTGCCCGGTGCGCGTGTAGTAGACCTCCTTGCCCTTCTCCCACCAGGTCTGCAACTCGCCCTGCGTGAGGTCGACCGACACCGGCGTGCCGAGCGACTGGTGCTTGATGAAGGCAGTGAGCGCGACCTGGTCGGCGTCGTCGAACTTGTAGGGCTCGGCGCCCATGTTCTCGACGCGGCACTTGTCGATCTGCAATTCGACATTGATCGGCCGCTTGGCGTCCGCGTCCCACTTGGGATAGGCCGCCCCGACGCCCTTCATGGACACGGCGGCATCTTCGTGGCACGAGGCGCACGACTTGCCCATCGTCCCGTCGACCGTTTCCCAGATCTCGCCGCCGCGCTCGACGGCGAGCATTCCGGGATTCTCGAAGGAATCTTCCTGCGTCGCCCGCGTCTCCGCCTCGCGGAAGAGCCATCCCGACAAGACCTCGTCGAAGGGATGCCCCTCCGGCGCGGCCGTTTTGGTGACCATCGGCACGCCGTCGATCTCGAGCGTATCGTCGACCGGGTCACCGAAGGCATTCCCGACCGCCAATCCGGTCAGGAGCAGACAGAGGGCCGTACCGGCCGCCAGAGAAATCCTGTTCACGTTCGTCCTCCCGCTGGACCGCGGCCCCTCAGCCGCGGGTCTGGCCTATTCGACCTTGATGGATTGCTCGTCGGTGTAGACGGACCCGTCGTCGTCCACCCAGGTGAACTTGAAGGTTCCGCTCTCCGGCACCCTGGCGCTGAACTCGAAATACGGGTTGGCTGAGATGGCCGGATCGAGGTCGCAGGAGAAGACGGGCTGGCCGTTGAACTCGCACGAGAACTTGTTGATGATCTTGCGCGGGATCGGGTTTCCGTCCTTGTCCTTGCGCTGTCCGGATTCCATCTCGTGGCTGATGAGCGTCTTGATGACGATCACTTCGCCTGCGGACGCGGTCTTGGGTACCTTGACCCTGGGCTTGGCCGTGGATGACATGCTCTTGTTCCTCCGAAGAATTCCGCCTCAGCCGCCGCAGCCGCCGATGGTGACCTTCACTTCCTTCTTGTCCATGTAGACCGAGCCGTCCGCCATGCGGGCCAGCGCGATGACGTTCTGGGTTCTGGCCAGACGCATGCGCGTGGTCGCGGCGGCACTGCCGCTCATGGCGGTGAAGTGGAACGTGGCGACCTCGGGCCGCGGATTGCCGTCGGCGAGGATGAGGACGGCATCGACCATGTCGCCGCCTTCCATGGCGCTCTCAACATCGACCGAGATCGGCACGGTGTTGCCGTTCTCGGCGATTTCGGGCGCCGTCAGGGTGATCTTCCCGGCCTGCGGTTCCTTGCCGCCGGAAAAATCCGCCATCATCTTGGCGACGTCCTCGGCCGCGGCGAAGGCCGCGCCCGGAAGAAGCTGCAGCGCGGGAATGGCCGCCGCTCCGGCGGCCAGCATCAGCACACGACGCCTGGACAGTGTCATGCGAACCTCCTTTTTCCTATTCCTTGAGCGTGGACAGATAAGCCACGACGTCCTCGACCTGCTGCGCCGTCAGGACCGTCTTTCCGACCAGGTCCTTGCGCACGTTGATGCCGACGTTGAGGCTGTAGAAGCCCGGCATCATGGTGTCTTTCGTGAAGACCTGCTTGGCGTCGACGATGATGGCGCGAAGCTCCTCGGGCGACCAGCGATCCGCCACGCCATCGAGCGACGGCCCCACGTCGCCGTGGAACTGTTCCTTCGAAAGCGATTCGACGGCATGGCAGGCGAGGCAATTGCCCAGGCCGCGATTGACGAACGCCTTGACGCCTTCCTCGGGGTTGCCGGGCGCACCCGTCAGCGAGGCCATGACCTTCATGTCCTCGAAGGCGACGTCGCCGGGGGCGATCTCGTCGGCAAGCACCGCCAGCGGAAGGACGGCAAGCGCTGCTGTAACGGCCGCGCCCGCAAGAATGCGCCTCATGTTGTTCTCCTCCAAGCTGTCGGATCGCCGTGGCGATCCGCTCCTCCACGTTCAACGATAGATCGGCTCGGCCGGGCAATCAATACAAAAATATGAATTTCTGCATATATTCGCGGGCCGTCCCGCCCTCCGCGCCCGGTGGCGGTTTTCGGGCTGCCGATGCTCAGTCGTCGCCTTCGCCCAACTGGCCCGCCGCGCGCAATTCGTTGATAATGCGCGCGTGGTAGTGTTGGAAATGCTCGCCGCTCTCGTAGCCCTTCTCGTTCACCCAGCGGAACATGTTGAGGAAGGTCCACTTGCCGAAGGCGCCCGGCATCGTCGCGACGGCTGCCTGCGCCACCGTCCCGCTCTCGGGCGCTTCCTCCGGCAGGAAGACGATGGTCGGCGTGAAGACGTAGCCCCACTTCCGGGCGGCGGTCTTCTCGGTCAGCACGTCGCCGTCGAGGTCGGTGACCTCCTCGTCGCCGAACATGTTGTACTGCACGACCATGAAGTGCTCGCGGATGTAGTCGCGCACCTCGGGGTCCGAGAGCAGTTTCTCGTGCATCTGGCGGCAATAGATGCAGCCGCGCTGCTCGAAGGTGATGGCCAGCCGCTTGCCCTCGCTGCGCGCGTGCTCGATGTCCTCAGCCATGTCGCGGAAGGTGATGGTGAACCACTCCTGCTTGTGCAGCCCGTCCTCGCCGACCTCGACCGCCGCGGCGGGCAGGGCGAGGACAGCCGTGAAGAGGATGACGATGAGCGATGCGATCCTGGACATGGGGACCTCCTATCCGATGGTCTGGAAGATCGGGAACGTTTCGAGGAGCCAGAACGAGATGGTCGACATCTGGCCGGTGATGAACAGGATGCCGGTGACGACGAGCAGCGCGCCCATCGCCATCTCGACCTTGTGCATGTGGCGCTTGAAGCGCGCCGCCCAGCCGAGGAAGCGGCTGGCGAACAACGCTGCGAGCACGAAGGGAATGCCGATGCCCAGCGAATAGGCCGCGAGCAGCAGCGCGCCCTGCGCGGCGCTTCCCTCGCTGCCGGCGATGAACAGGATGGCGGCGAGCACTGGTCCGACGCAGGGCGTCCAGCCGAAGGCGAAGGCCAGCCCGATCACATAGGCGCCCAGGATCCCGGCCGGCTTGCGGGCCACCTGCACGCGCGCCTCGCGATACAGCATGCCGATGCGGAAGACGCCAAGAAAATGCAGGCCCATGATGATGATGATGATGCCGGCGATGACCGAAAGCGTGTCGAAATACTGCGCGATGGTCTTGCCGACGACGCTCGCCGTCGCCCCGAGCGCGATGAAGACAGTAGCGAAGCCGAGCACGAAGGCGATCGCGGCAATGACGACGCGCCGCCGCTGCGCCGCGCCCGGCTCGGTGTCCTTCAACTCGTCGAAGCTGACGCCGGCCAGCCAGGCGAGATAGGGCGGCACGATCGGCAGGACGCAGGGCGACACGAACGAAAGGAGCCCCGCGAGCAGCGCTCCTCCAAGACTGACATCCAGCATCGTTCCTCCCAATGCCACCAGATCAAGTGTCAACTTGGCAGATGAATTCAAAAAATGCTATATTTATATGAAAGCGAGAGGCATTGGACCATGAAGCTCACCGAATTGGCCCGGTACGGTCTCGTCGCGGCGGCCATCCTTGGGCTGTCTCCAAAGGCGTCGGCGGCGGAGCTCCTCATGCTGGAGCAGCCGGGCTGCGTCTGGTGCGCGCAGTTCAACGCGCAGATCGCGCCGGCCTGGCCGAAGACGGAGGAGGGGCGTCGCGCGCCGCTGAGGCGCGTCGACATCACGCAACCCTGGCCGTCGGACCTGGAGAGCATCGCGAAGGAGCGGTTCACGCCGACCTTCGTCCTCCTCGAGGAAGGTCGCGAGATCGGCCGCATCCGGGGCTATGTCGGCGACGAGTTCTTCTGGTTCCGCATCGGCGAATTGCTGGCGCTGCTTCCGGACCAGCCCTGACGGCCGCCGCGGACCCTGGAAAATCGTAATCGCTTGACCTGGATCATGCAGCGCGATCTGGACATTTGCCACGGTTCGCGCCATGTCGAAAAGACCCTGAAGAAGCCCAATGGTTTTGTCCGTTCTCATGAGCCTTCCCAACATCAAGGACGCGCAGACGCCCGAGCAGTTCAACGAACTTCTCGCGCAGGCGCGCGAGGCCAGCGAACTGCTGAAGGCGCTCGCCCATGAAGGCCGCCTGCTGATCCTGTGCCTGCTGTCGGAAGGCGAGAAGTCGGTGTCCGAGCTCGAGGAAGCGATGCGCCTGCCGCAGGCGGCGGTGTCGCAGCAACTCGCGCGGCTTCGCTTCGACCGGTTGGTGAACACGCGTCGCGAGGGACGCGTCATCTATTATTCGATCGCGAGCAAGGAAGTGTCCTCGGTGATCGAAACGTTGTATAATCTCTTTTGCGCTCCGGTGCGAAAACCGGAGGGAAGCGACAAGGACGCGGCGCCGGGCAACGGCGCCAACTGAGGACGGCAGGCTCGAAACCTGCCGGTGGGCGCAAGCCCACGGGAGGGATATATGAGCCTGGCCACCTACGCGTGGTTCCTTCCGGCCGCGGGCCTGTGCGCGGGCGCCGTGCTCGGCTTCGCCGCGCGGGCCAATCATTTCTGCACCATGTCCGGACTGGAACGTTACTGGTACGCCGGTGACGGGCGCGGATTGCGAACCTGGATGCTGGCCGCCGTCGTCGCGCTGGTCGCGACCCAGGCGCTCCAGGCGACGGGCTACGTCGATACCGCCGACAGCTTCTACATCCGCTCCGACTTCGCCTGGATCGGCGCCATTGCCGGGGGAATCTCCTTCGGCTTCGGCATGGCGCTGGTGGGCACCTGCGGGTTCGGCGCACTGGTGCGCCTCGGCGGCGGCAGCCTTCGGTCGCTCATCGTACTCATCGTGCTCGGATTGGCGGCGATGTCGGCGCAGAAGGGCGTCGTCGCCCAGGCGCGGGTCGCGCTCTCCGACAACTTCGCCATCGACCTTTCCGGCGTCGGCGGACAGTCGCTCGGCGCCATCGCCAGCCATTTCGTCGGTGTAGACCTCACCCTCGTCGTCACCGCGCTCGTCGCCGCCGCCATGCTCGGCTGGATCTTCTCGTCGGCGGACTATCGCCGCAGGTTCGGCTCGATCGCGACCGGCGCGACCGTCGGCCTCGTCATCGCCTTCGGCTGGTGGGCGACCAGCCATGCGGCGGCCCATTCGTTCGAGATCGTGCAGATCGAAGCCGGTTCCTTCGTCGTTCCGGTCTCCGACACGATCCTCCAGTTCGTCACCTTCACCGGCGTGCTGCCGGACTACGGCGTCGGCCTCGTCGTCGGCGTGGTGCTCGGCGCGGCGGCCTGCGCGCTGTGGAAGCGCGACGTCCGCTGGGAGGCCTGCGACGACGCCCGCGAACTCGGCCGCCATCTCGCGGGCGGCCTGCTGATGGGCGTCGGCGGCGTGTTCGCCATGGGCTGCACCATCGGCCAGGGCGTCACCGCCGTTTCCGCGCTGGCGATCTCGGCCCCCGTCGTGCTGGCCTCGATCTTCCTCGGCGCCCGCATGGGCCTGGCCTACCTCATCGAGGGCTCGCCCTTCGGCGCCTTCCGCGCCGCCGGCGCCCCCGCGGAGTGATCAGGACGGCACGTAGCGGTAGGCGCCGTCCTTGCGTTCGACAAAGCCGGCGCCCGGATGCGGGAAGTGGAAGCCGATCGCGCGGCCCTTGTCGGTGGCCAGGCGGTCGAGCAGCGAAACCCGCGTCTTCGCGCCGAGCGCACGGTCCTGGTCGCTGCCCGACGGCCAGTCGGGCCGGGCGAAGGAAATCACCGAATTCGTCACTGCGTCGCCGATGATCAGCACCGGCTCCGCGCCATGGACCATGAAGGACAGGTGCCCGGGCGTGTGACCGGGAGTCGCGACCGCCTCTATGCCCGGCAGCACTTCCTCCCCGCCCTCGATGAAGATGACCCTGTCCTCGATCGCGGCGAACCGGTTCTGCGCCCCGACCACAAAGGTCTGGCGATCCTGCGGAACCTTGTCGATCGTGTCCGGCGCCGACCAGAAGTCCCACTCGGCCCCGCCGATCCGGTACTCGGCGTTGGGAAAAACCAGTTCGTCGAAATCGTCGGTCAGGCCCCAGAGATGGTCCGGGTGGGCGTGGGTGAACAGCACGTCGGTCACGTCGGCGGGGTCGATTCCCGCCGCGGCCAGGCTGTCGGCGAGCTTGCCGGCTGTCGGCATGAAGTTGGCGCCCGCTCCGACGTCGAAGATGACCAGCCTGTCGCCGATGCGCGCCAGTGTCACGTTGCAATCGGGCCGAAGCGCGTCCGAGGGCATGTCGTTCTCGGCGAGAATTGTCGCCAGTTCCTCCGGCGGGACGTCCGGAAACGAAAAGCCCATCGGCAGCACCAGGTTGCCGTCGGTGACGACGGTGATCTCGGCCGCGCCGGTCGAGAGCGTCCGCGCTCGCGCGGCGCGCGGCGCGGCCAGGCTTCCGGCCAGCGCCAGGAGCGCCGTCGATCCGGTCGCCGCGAGAAAGCGCCGCCGGTCGAGACTCCGCGAAGGGATGCACCGTGAAACCATGTTGTCCTCCCGTTTAAACATATTATTTTTTGCATATTTATGGGGACTGGACTACGCTTGTCGAGGGGCAACGGACCCAACGTGGAGGAAAAGATGCGCGCATTCATGATGCCGGCGGTTCTCGCAGCCGTACTCGGCTTGTCCAATCCGGTGATGGCGGAGGATTTCGTCACCACTCGAGATACCGAGGCGCCCTTCGCCGACGTGGTCGCCGATCTCGAGGACGCGGTGGTCAATCGCGGCTACGTGATCGATTATCACGGCCACATCGGCGAGATGCTGAAGCGGACGGCGGGAGACGTCGGCGCGGCCAAGCCGCTCTACCGCGAGGCTGAGTTCCTGCAGTTCTGCTCGGCGGTCGTGTCGCGCAAGGCCATGGAGGTCGACATCGGCAACATCGCCTTCTGCCCGTACGTGCTGTTCGCCTACGAAGCGGAGGCGGAGCCGGGCAAGGTGGTCGTCGGCTTCCGGCGCCTGCCGGCCGGACCGGGCCGCGACGAGGTCAACGCCATGCTGGAAGAGATGGTCGAGGACGCGGCCGGAGGCCTCTGACCGGCGGCGCTGGCAAGGGTCTGGCGGCCTAGAACTCTTCCCAGCCGTCTGCCTCGGCCTCGATGTCCAGCGCCGTGGCGCCATGGGTCGCGGCGCGGGCACGCATCGGTTCGCGCCAGCTGTTCGCAGGCTCGGGCCGGCGGATGTGGGCGACCGGCGCCATCGTCGGCGCACGGCGGCCAGGAGCCGGGTGAGCGGCGGGACGTTCGTCAGCGCGGAAATGCGCCATCAGCCGGTTCAATTCCTCGCCGTCCCGGGCGAGGCCGCGGCTTGTCGCGGTGAACTGCTGCGCCATCGCCGCGCCCTGCTGGGTCGCGGTGTCGATCCCGTTCATCGCCGTGTTGATGCCGCGCAGCGTCGCGGCCTGTTCCTCGGCGCCGCGGGCGATCTCGGTGACGATCGAGTTGATGCTCTCGACCCGCGCTGCGATGCGGCCGATGACGTCGCCCGTCTCGCCGACGAGCTTGGCGCCGGTCTTGACCTGGCCGGCGGAGGTCTGGATGAGCTGCTTGATCTCGCGCGCGGCGTCCGCCGAGCGCTGTGCGAGGCCGCGAACCTCCTGCGCCACCACGGCGAACCCGCGCCCGGCTTCGCCGGCGCGCGCCGCCTCGACGCCCGCATTGAGCGCGAGCAGGTTGGTCTGGAACGCGATCTCGTCGATGACGCCGATGATCTTGGAAATCTCCTCGGACGATTTCTCGATGCCGTCCATCGCCGAAATGGCCGCGCCCACCACCTTGTCGCTGTGGCCGGCGTCGGCGGTCATCTCCAACACGGCGGCGCGGGCCTGGCCCGCCCCTGTCGCCGTGGCGGACACCGAGCGCGTGATCTCGCCGACGGCGGCGACCGTCTCCTCGATCGTGGCGGCCTGCTGTTCGCTTCGGCGCGCGAGCTCGTCGGCGGCGCGGCTGATCTCGTCGGTGCCGACCTCGAGTTGGCGTCCCGTGGCGACGATCTGCTGCATGGCGTCCTGCAGCCGATCCATCGCCGTGTTGAAATCTTCCCTGATGTTCCGGTACTCGGGCGGGAAGTCGACCTTGAGCCGCGTCGTCAGGTCGCCGTCGGCGAGACGGGCGAGGGCGGCGCCGATGAGCTTGACCACGGCCGCCTGCAGCTTGGCGGCCGAGGCGCGCGAGGCGTCGTTCTCGTCGCGCTGTTCCTCCATCTGGCGCCGCTGCGCGTCGAGTTCCCGATCGGCCTCGAGCTTGTCGAGCGAGGCGGTGCGGAAACCTTCCAGCGCGCGGGCAATGACGCCCACTTCGTCGGAGCGGTCGCGGTTCGGAACGGGCGACTGGAGATCGCCGTTCGAGAGCTTGTCGATGCGGTCGGTGATCTCGCCCAGCGGACGGCCGACTACGAAGCGGATGCTGAGGAACAGCAGCACCATCAGCAGGAGCGCCGAGATGGCCTGGACGCCGGTCGCTCCCAGCCGGAGCGATGAGCGCGCGGCTTCGACCGGCCCGGTGTTCCAGGCGACGGCGACATAGCCGAGCGGCTTGCCTTCCGCATTCGTGCCGGACGGAGCCACCATGAGCACGTTGCCGTCGATCGTCTCGACCGCCGTGCCTTCGGTCGGCGCGGCGAGAAGGCGGCGCAGCGAGGCGTCGATCGTTCCGGCGGAGATGCCCGGAGCGGTGAACTCGGCGATCACGTTGCCGGTCGGGTCGAAGGCGACGGCGCGCGACAGGATGCGGTCCTCGTTGGACTGGTACGCCGCCCAGGCATCCGCGACCACGTCCGGCTTCTTCCACTTGATGCCGCCCGCCGCCGCCGTGGCGATCTGCCCGGTCTGGATGACCCAGGCGTCGGTGGCGAGGTCATAGAGGCTGTCTTCGGCCGTGCGGTCGATGAGGGCCACGGATGCGCCGAGACCCGCGAGGCTGACGCCGAGCGCCGCCAGCACCAGCTTGAATGTGATCGATCGCTTGCCGAACATGTCAGACAGCACCCCCGTACCCCTTGCCCGATGCGACGCGTCCCGCGAAGGCCTCAGAGGCCTTCGACGTCGATTCCGAGCGTGATCGCGCCGATGGCCTGTCCGGTCGCCGGGTCGCTGATGGCGATGCTGACCTGTGACTGCAGCCGCTGCGTGGACTCGTCCTTCTCGACCTCGTCGACGAAGATGGCGCCGGCGCCGACGCCGAACGACTTCTGCCACTTCGCCTCGTCGCCCTGCCAGTAGTCGGATGTGATTTCGCTCTGGCCGACGTTGAGACCCTTGTTGTCCATCACGAAGGCCTCGGTGATCATGCCGCCGGCTTCCGTTTGCTTCGCGGCGAGGAACTTCGACAGCGCATTGCCCATGACCTTGTCGATCAGCGGCTTGCTTCCCGCATTGACCTCCGCGCGCCACTGCTTGTCGAGCGCGTCGATGTCGGCTTGCGACAGGCCGCCATGCGCGGAATTCTGTTCGTTGATCGCGCCGACCACCACGGGATCGGACAGCCAGGTTTCGATGTTGGCCTTCACGTAGTCGGTGATCGGACCGACATGGTCCTGGGCGATCGCCTGACCGCCGGTCGCAGTTGCCCAGATGACGGCCGACATGGCCGTCGCTGCAAGAAATCTCATGGTCCACCCCCTATGGCGCCTGGCGGCCGACCCGGCAACGGGACGTTGCGCCCCGGCTTCGAATCGCCGCACCTCGCACAGCATGCGGAACAAAGGTTTCGCGAAACTTAATCAAATATGAACGAAACCGTTCATAGTTCGTATGCCAATGGTTTGACATGAAAAAACCCCGGCGCGTCGCGCCGGGGCTGCGTGATCGAAACGGATGATCGGCGCTATTTCTGAAGCTCGGTCCAGATCGCGGTGTAGAGGTTGCGGGCCTCTTCCGAGCATGTCAGCGCGAACGTGCCCGCGGCCTGAAACTCTTCCGGGACGACGATCTCGGGCGCATCGCTCATGTTGGCCGGCATGAAGGCTTCCGACCCGTCGATGCCGTTGGCGTATTTCGCGAAGTCGGAGATCATCGCCGCGTTCTGCGGGTCCATGATGAAGTTCATGAACAGCTTGGCGTTTTCGACGTTCTTGGCATCCTTCAGCACCGCGACATTGTCCATCCAGATCGGATAGCCTTCCTTGGGATAGCCGTACTTGATGTTCGGATCTTGCTCGCGCATGCGCAGCGAGGCGCCGTTCCAGTTCACCGTTGCCAGGAAGTCGCGCTTGGTCATGGCTTCGATGTTGCCGTAGTTCATCGAGATCCACTTCGGCTTGGCCTCGAGCAGCTTGTCGCGCACCTTCTTCAGGATCTCGCGGTCGGCGGTGCAGGGCTCGCCGCCCATGTAGGTGATGGTGAGGTGCATCACGTCCGCCATCTCGGGGATCACGTTGATCTTGCCCTCGAGCTCCGGCGGCGGGTCGAGGAAGATGGCCGAGGTGTTGATGTCGCCCTTGTAGTCGGCCGTGTTGACCGACAGGCCGACGGTGCCCCACTGCCACGGCACGGTGTACTTGCGGCCCGGATCGAAGGGAACGTCCTTCCAGCGTTCGGCGACGTTCTTGAAGTTCTCCATCGCGTTCGGATTGGTTTCGAGCAGCAGGTCTTCGGCGATCCAGATCGGGATGACGCTTGCCGACGGCACGACGATGTCGAAGCCATGGCCGCCCTGGCGCACCTTGGCGAGCGCGGTGTCGTTGGAATCATAGTCGGTCAGCGTGACCTTGACGTCGAATTCCTGTTCGAACTTCTTGATCAGTTCGGGATTGGTGTAGTTGCCCCAGTTGTAGATGTTGAGTTCGCCGGCGGCGTTTGCCAGGCCGGTCGAGGCCAGCATCGCGAGGCCTACGGCGGTCGCGGTCAGTTTCCAGTGCATCGTTCATTCTCCCATTTTTCTTAGCGTCGTGGCGTCATGGTTCAGGTCTTCTTCCTGCTGATCAGGAAGAATACGGTGACGATAGCGACCGAAATGACGAGGAATGCGGTCGATATCGCGTTGATCTCGGGCGTCACGACACGACGCAATTGCCCGAGCATGTAGGTGGGCAGTGTATCCTGACCGGCCGATTTGACGAACTCCGTAATCACGACGTCGTCGAGCGAGATCACGAAAGCCAGCATCAGGCCGGCGATGATGCCGGGCCAGAGCAGCGGCAGCGTCACGCGCCGGAAGGTCTGCCAGGGCGTTGCGTAGAGGTCGGCCGCGGCGGTCTCGAGCGACATGTCCATGCTTTCCAGCCGGGCCCGGATCGGCAGGTAGGCGAAGGGAATGCAGAAGGCCGCGTGCGCGATCATCAGGTAGCCGAGGCCCGAATAGCCGGTCGCGATCTTGATGCGCGAGAAGAAGATCAGCAGCGCCACCGCCGTGACGATCTCCGGCACCATCAGCGGCTGGTTGATGAAGGCATACTTGAAGGTGAGGCCGCGATAGGGACGGGTGCGCGTGGTGGCGAGCGCGGCCATCGTGGCCGCCACCGTCGCGATCACCGCGGCCACGCCCGCGATCTGCACCGAGCGGATCGAGGCATCGACCACCTGCTGGTTGTTCCACGCCTGTGCGAACCAGCGGAACGAAAAACCCTCCCAGACCGCGATCGACGTCCCGGAATTGAAGGCGAAGACCACCACGACCGACAGGGGAAGGTACAGCAGGAAGAAGCAGAACAAGGCCACCGTCGGGAAGCCGGTCTGCCGGCGGATGTCGAACCGCCTAGCCATGGTTGCGCCCCCCGCTGCCGGCATAGCGGATGTAGATCAGGAGCGCCGCCATCACGATGGCCAGCAGCGTGATCGACAGCGACGCGCCGAGCGGCCAGTTGCGGCCCTGGCCGAACTGCAGCTCGATCAGGTTGCCCAGCATCAGGTTGCGCCCGCCGCCTAGGATGCGCGGCGTCACGTAGGCGCCGAGCGAGGGAATGAAGACCAGGATCGAGCCGGCGACGATGCCGGGCTTCACCATCGGCAGGATGATGCGCCGCAGCACCTGGAACCGCGTCGCGTAGAGGTCGTAGCCGGCCTCGACCAGCCGGAAGTCGAGCTTTTCCATCGAGGCATAGAGCGGCAGCACCATAAGCGGAAGGTAGACGTAGATCATGCCGATCATGATGGCGGTGTCGGTGTAGATGATCTGGATCGGCGTCGAGATCACGCCGAGCTTCATGAGCACGATGTTCAGCAGCCCCTCGTTGCGGATCACCTCCTGGATCGCGAAGGTGCGGATCAGGAGGTTGGTCCAGAACGGGATCGTGATCAGGAACAGCCACAGAGCTCGCGTGCGCTCCGGCCGCGTGGCGATGAAATAGGCCGTTGGAAAGCCGAAGAGGAAGGCGAACACGGTGGTGGCGAGCGAAAGCTTCACCGATCGCCACAAGATCGCCAGATGGGCGTCGGCCAGCGACAGCGTATCGTCGAAGATGTCGCGCTGCAGGATCACGCGCACCCAGGCGTCGGTCGAGAAGGTCCAACGCACGTCGCCGTATGAACCCGGCTCCAGGAAGGAATAGACGACGACGATCCCGAGCGGCCCGACCGCGGCGAAGAAGATGATGAGGAGGGCAGGGGCCGCGAGCAGCCAGCGCCTGCGGATGTCGTCGCGTTCGGCCCTGGCTGCGGTTTCCGCGGCGCTCCCCATGCCGTCAGTCCCTCAGCACCTGGGCGGCGCCCTTGCCGACCACGATCGACACCTGGTCGCCTTCGCGCGGGCGCGCGCCGTCGTCGCGCGTGTTCTGCTGGCGCACGATGAAGCTCCCGCCCACGTCGAGGTCGACGTGGAAATGCGTGTCGGTGCCGAAATAGACGATGTTGGCGAGTTTTCCCGACAGCTCGCCTCCCGCCTCGGCGAGCCGCGCATGCTCGGGCCGGATCACCACGGTGACCTTGCCCGACGGCGTGAAGCCTTCCGGCACCGACGCGTCGATGACGGCGCCGGAGCCCAGCCGGACCCCGGCCCGGCCATCCGACACCGTCTCCACGACGGCTTCGAGGAAGTTCGTCTCGCCGATGAAGTCTGCCACGAAACGCACCGCCGGTTTGTCGTAGATGTCCGAGGGGCGTCCCACCTGGAGGATGTTGCCCGCCGACATGACCGCGATGCGGTCCGACATGGTCAGCGCCTCTTCCTGGTCGTGGGTCACGAAGATGAAGGTGATGCCGGTCTCGTGCTGCAGGCGCTTGAGCTCGATCTGCATTTCCTTGCGCAGCTTGAAGTCGAGCGCCGAGAGCGGCTCGTCGAGCAGCAGCACCTTGGGCTGCGGCGCCAGCGCCCTGGCCAGCGCCACGCGCTGCTGCTGGCCGCCCGAAATCTGCGCCGTCGATCGGTTGCGCAGTTCATCCATGCGCACGAGCTTCAGCATCTGGGTCACGCGCGCGTCGATCTCGGCTCGTGGCCGGCCGAGCATCTCGAGGCCGAAGGCGATGTTCTGCGCCACCGTCAGGTGCGGAAACAGCGCATAGCTCTGGAACACGGTGTTGACCGGCCGCTTGTAGGGCGGCAGCGGCGCGATGTCTTGTCCGTGCAGCAGGATCTCGCCGTCGGTGGGGAAATCGAAGCCCGCGATCAGCCGCAGCAGGGTCGTCTTGCCGCAGCCGGAGGGGCCGAGCAGCGTGAAGAACTCGTTCTCGCGGATGGCGACGGAAACATCCTTGAGGGCGAATACCTTGTCGGGGCCGAAGCCGAAGACCTTGGTCACATGCCTGACGTCGATGGCGATCTGGTCCGGTCTGTCCGGCAAAATACACCCCTCTTGAAAACCCCTCTCCGCCGTTGGCCGGCGGATGCTTGTCCTTGCCGCAATGTCACCACATGGCACCGCGCTTGGCAACAAAGCCTTTCGATCGGGCCAGGCCGTCGTCACGCCTGATAGGTGACGCGGCCGCCGCAGATGGTGGTGACCGGCCGGATCTCGTGCAGCAGCTGCGGCGCGACGGTCTCGACGTCGCCCGACAGCACCACGATGTCGGCCAGGTATCCCGCCTTGAGGCTTCCCTTCCGGTGCTCCATGAACTCGGCATAGGCGCCTTCCACCGTATAGCCGGCGATCGCCTCGTGCAGGCTGAAGGCGTGGTCGGGCAGGTCGTCGGCCCATTTCTTGCGCAGCACCGCCGCCTGGATCCCCGCGATCGGGTCGATCGGCGACACCGGCCAGTCGGAGGCGAAGACCACGTGCGCGCCGGTCTCCTTGATGGTGCGCCAGGCATAGGACAGCCGCCAGCGGTCGCGGCCGATCTTCGACACGGTCGGTTCGAGCGGCAGGCCCATCGAGCCGGGCGGATGCGGCGGCTGCATCGAGGCGATGACGCCGAGGTCCGCGAAACGCGGAATGTCGGCATCGGTCGTCACCTCGATGTGCTCGATGCGGTGGCGGCTGTCGCGCGGCCCGTTGGCTCTCCGCGCCGCCTCGTAGCCGTCGAGCACGGTGCGAACGGCCGCGTCGCCGATCGCATGCACCGCGATCTGCAGGCCCCGCCGGTCGATCTCGGTGGCGAGTTCGGCAAACTCGGAGTCGGAGAAATAGGGCTCGCCGCGCCAGTCCGGCGTGTCGGCATAGGGCTCGATCATGTGCGCCGTGCCGGAATCGAGCACCCCGTCCATGAATACCTTGACCATGCCCGAAGACACCCACTCGGAATTGTAGTCCCGCGCCATCCGCGAGGCCTTCTCCAGGTCGGCCAGCGTCATGAACGGCTTGTAATGGAACGGCACCTGGCCGCGGCAGAGCAGGCCGCCCTCCTTCTCGATCTCGGCCAGGATTTCGAGCTGGTAGAGGTTGCCGTCCATGTTGTGAAACGAAGTGATGCCGTGGCTGGCGGCATATTCGAGGCCGCGGCGCATGATCGCCTTGTCCGCCTCCCACTCCTCAGGCGTCGGCTTGCGGACGGGCTCGCCGCCGGTCTGGATGCCGAGCCGCACCCGGCTTTCACCGGCCAGGTGCACCACCGGCGTCATCGCCTCGGATTCGCGCAATTCGCCGGTGGCGAGACCGTCGGGGCCCATGACGACCTCGTTGCCCGGGTTGCAGGCCTTGCCGTTCAGGATGCCGGCCATCTCCAGCGCCCTGGTGTTGGCCCACATCGTGTGGTGGTCGGGCGCCACCAGCGCCACCGGGCGGTCGGCGACGATGCGGTCGAGATGATGGCGCGTCAGCGTCTCGCCCCCGCCCAGCACCGTGTAGTCGCAGGCCTGCCCGAACAGGACCCTGTCGTCCGGCCGGCTCGCGGCATAGGCCTTCAGCGCCCGGCTCAGCGCCTCGAACCCATGCACGCCAAAGAGCTGGAGGTGGACGAGCTCGGCCGCCCCCATGAACAGGTGGACGTGGCTCTCGATGAAGCCTGGCAGCACCGATCCGCCCTTCGCGTCGACGACCTTCGTGTCCGCTCCGATCCAGGCCGCCGCGTCCGACGCCTTGCCGACGAAGGCGATCTCGCCGTCCTTGACGACCAACGCCTCGGCGCGGGGATTTCCCTCGTCCATGGTCAGCACGCGGGCATTCGTGACGATGAGGTCGGCGGGCGATGGCATGATCCGTGTCGTTCCCCGATTTTTTTCGAAGCCTAGCACTGTCTCCGGCTCGGGCGCCATGCCAGCGTGCTGGGGCACTTTGGCCCAGCCGCGTCCTGGCCATCGTCCCGATCGAGGCCTGGCAGGTTTCGGTAAACCATCGCCCGGTTTTCCACTCCAAAACCCGAGCCTGTCCACTCCGCCGGAGGGCGCGACGTTGGCGAAGCCGCGCAAGTCTGCTTAGGTTTCGGCGCGGAGAGTCTTGAGACCAGCGGGGAGCGCATGAAGACGATCTATTCGCCCCGGCATGCCGGCCATGCCGGCAATGTCGAGCTGATGACGGGCAGGATCATGCCGGCCTTCGAGATGCCGTCGCGCGCCGAGTACATCCGGTCGCGGGTGGAGGAGGTGGCACTCGGGCCGATCCTGGCGCCCGACGAGTTCGATCTCGACACCGCGCGGCGCGTGCACGACCCCGCCTATGTCGACTTCATGCCGACGGTGTGGGAACGCTGGACGGCGGCGGGCTTCGATGGAACCGCGCTGCCCTACACCTGGCCGACGCGGGGGCTGCGCGGCGACGTCGTGCCCGACGTGATCGAGGCGCAGCTGGGCTACTACTCCATCGACGCCGGCGCCGGCTTCGTCGAGGGAACCTGGGACGCCATCAAGTCGTCGCACGACGTGGCGCTCACCGCCGCCAGGCTCGTCTCCGGGGGCGAGCGCGCCGCCTTCGCGCTCTGCCGTCCGCCCGGCCACCATGCCGGCCGCGCCTTCATGGGCGGCTATTGCTACCTGAACAACGCCTCGATCGCCGCGCAGTGGCTGCTCGACAATGGCGCGAGCAAGGTCTCGATCCTCGACGTCGACTACCATCACGGCAACGGCACGCAGGAGATCTTCTATGCGCGCGGCGACGTGCAGGTGCTCAACCTGCATGGCGACCCGAAAGTGGAGTATCCCTACTTTCTCGGCTATGCTGACGAGCGCGGCGAGGGCGACGGCGAAGGCTTCAACCACAACTATCCGCTGCCCTGGGGCACCGCATGGGACGGCTGGGGCGCGGCGCTGGTCGATGCCTGCCTGAAGCTCGTGGCCTACGGGCCGGACGTCGTCGTCGTGTCGCTCGGCGTCGACACCTTCGAGCGCGATCCGATCTCCAGGTTCAAGCTGACGACGGAGGACTATCCCAGGATCGGCCGCCGCATCGCGGCGCTCGGCCTGCCGACCCTGTTCGTCATGGAAGGCGGCTATGCCGTCGAGGAAATCGGCGTCAACGCGGTCGGCGTGCTGACCGGATTCGAGGAAGGCAACACGTGAACACGACCGTCACGCTCGGCGTCGTGCAGTTCGCCTGCTCGGACGACGTCGCCGAAAATATCGCGACCGCCTCGCGCCTGGTCCGCGAGGCGGCGGCGCGCGGCGCCAACGTCATGCTCGTCCAGGAACTCTTCGAAGGACTGTATTTCTGCCAGGAGGAGGAGGCCAGCCACTTCGACCGCGCCCGGCCGCTGGAGGGACATCCGACGATCGCCGACTTCGCTGCGCTCGCGCGCGAACTCGGCGTGGTCATCCCCGTCTCGTTCTTCGAGCGCCGCAACCAGGCCTTTTTCAATTCCGTCGCGATGGTGGACGACACCGGGACGGTGCTCGGCGTCTATCGCAAGTCGCACATACCCGACGGGCCGGGCTACGAGGAGAAGTTCTATTTCACGCCCGGCGACACCGGCTTCAGGGTCTGGCAAACCCGCTTCGGGACCATCGGCGTCGGCATCTGCTGGGACCAGTGGTTTCCCGAGGCGGCGCGCGCCATGGCGCTCATGGGCGCCGAGATGCTGCTCTACCCGACCGCCATCGGGTCGGAGCCCGGCCGCCCCGACTTCGATTCCATGGAGCATTGGCGCATCACCATGCGCGGCCATGCCGGGGCCAACCTGATGCCGGTGGCCGCCGCCAACCGCATCGGGACCGAAGTGGTCGGCGGCCGCACCCAGACCTACTACGGCTCCTCCTTCATCGCCGGCGCGGCGGGCGACCTCGTCGCTTCCGCCGGCCGCGAGGGCGAGGCGGTGCTGACCGCCACCTTCGACCGGGCCGCGCTTGCCCGCCAGCGCGCGGCCTGGGGCCTCTTCCGCGACCGGCGGCCCGGGCTCTACGGCGCGATCGCCACGTCCGACGGCGGTTGACCGCTTCGTGATGCCTGCCATGCGGCGGGGCGCTACCGCCGGTGGCGCAACTGTGCTGTATCGAAATTTCAGCGAAAGGGATCCGACGACATGGCGGGCGAAGCGGGCGGCAACGAACTGGTCCAGGTGGTGGTCCTGCTGGCGGCGGGTGTCGTCGCGGTGCCGATCTTCAAGCGTCTCGGCCTCGGCTCGATCCTCGGCTATCTCGCCGCCGGGCTGGCCATCGGCCCCTTCGGCCTCGGCCTGTTCGACGATCCCGAGGCGATCCTCCACGTCGCCGAACTGGGCGTCGTCATGTTCCTGTTCATCATCGGGCTGGAGATGCGACCGTCCCGGCTCTGGGGCCTGCGCAAGGAGATCTTCGGCCTCGGCCTGCTCCAGGTCGCGATCTGCGCGGCGCTGCTGACGGGCGTGGGCATCGCGCTCGGCCTGCTACCCGTCGTCGCTTTCGTCGCGGGCGCCGGCTTCGTGCTCACCTCGACGGCGATTGTCATGCAACTGCTCGAGGAGCGCGGCGAGATCGCCACGCCGGCCGGCCAGCGCATGGTGTCGATCCTGCTGTTCGAGGATCTGATGATCGTGCCGCTGCTGGCCCTGATCGCCTTCCTGGCGCCGGGCGGCGAGGAAGCCACGCTCGCCTCGCGCCTGACCGACGTCGGCATCGGCGTCGGCGCCATCATCGGCCTGCTCGTGGCCGGCCGCTGGCTGCTCAACCCGCTGTTCCGCATCCTCGCCGACGCCCATGCCCGCGAGGTGATGACGGCCGCCGCCCTGCTGGTCGTGCTCGGTTCCGCGCTCGCCATGCAGCTCGGCGGCCTGTCGATGGCCATGGGCGCGTTCCTGGCCGGCGTCCTCCTGTCGGAATCCAGCTTTCGCCACCAGCTCGAGGCCGACGTCGAGCCCTTCCGCGGCATCCTGCTCGGCCTGTTCTTCCTCGCCGTCGGCATGTCGCTCGACCTTCTTGTCGTCGCCGAAAACTGGGCGATCGTGGCGCTGTCTGTGGTGGTCTACATGGTCGTCAAGGCGGCCGGCATCTATGCCGTGGCGCGCGGCCTGCGCCACGGCCACCCCCAGGCGCTGGAGCGGGCAGTGGTGATGGCGCAGGGCGGCGAGTTCGCCTTCGTGCTCTATTCGGCCGCGGCCGGCGTCGGCCTGATCGACGGCGAGACCAACGCGATCCTGACCGCGATCGTCATCATCTCGATGGTGTTGACGCCGTTGGCGATCATCGGCCTGCGCCGGGTGATGCCGCGCCCGGCGGAGAACATGGACGGCGTCGACCTGGCGGACGGGCTGGAGGGCAGCGTGCTGGTCATCGGCTTTGGGCGCTTCGGCCAGGTCGCCAGCCAGCCGCTGCTGCTCAAGGGCATCGACGTGTCGATCATCGACAACGACGTCGAGATGATCAAGGCCGCCGCCAGTTTCGGCTTCAAGGTGTACTATGGCGACGGCGCCCGCCTCGACATCCTGCACGCGGCCGGCGCGGGCCGTGCGCGCGCCGTTCTCGTCTGCGTCGACAAGGCGGAGACCGCGGTCAGGATCGTCGAACACCTGAAGGCGGAGTTCCCGCTCGTGCCGGTGCTGGCGCGCGCCTGGGACCGGGGTGCGGCGCTCGACCTGATCCATGCCGGCGTCGATTTCCAGATCCGCGAGACGCTCGAATCCGCCTTCCGGTTCGGCGAGACGACGCTCAGGACGCTTGGCCACGACGAGTCCGAGGCGGCCGAGATCATGGCCGACGTGCGCCGCCGCGACGCCGAGCGGCTCGAGATGCAGCTCACCGGCGGCATCTATGCCGGCACGGGCCTCCTGAAGGGCAACGCCCCGACGCCGGCGCCGCTGTCGCAGCCAAGGAAGCCCGGCCAGGTGATGAACCCCGGCGCGGCAGCGTCTTCGCCGCCGCCGACGCGGAAAAGCTGAGCCGGCTCGCCTCGCGCAGCCGGCGCATTCCGGCGAATTGCGCGCCTTGCCCGCCGGGTCTCGTCATGCAAGAACGAAAATCCATCACCTGCCCGCAGTTTCGGCACCGACGAGGAGCATGCCAATGTCCAGTCGCTCCGCTCTCCCCGACCAGGGAAACGATCGCGCCGGAGGTGTCTTCTCCTGGCCGCTGTCGGCGTCCGGCAGTGGCTTTTGCTCGCCCGGCTGCGCGGCGATCCTCGGCCGCCAGGTGAGTGATCGCGCGGCGTTCGAGACGCTCCTGACGCCTGCCTCCGCCGCGCGCCTCGCCGATGCGCTGGAGCGGGCGGAGTTCCGCCTCGAACTGACCTTGCTGGACGGTCGGCTGATCGAGGTGACGGCGGCCCGCGAAGACAGGGACGGTTCGGCCAGGCTGTCGGGCACGATCGAGGACCTGACCGCCCGGCGTGGCGAGATCGCGGCGCTGAAAGCGCGCGAGGAACTGTGCCGCGCCGTCGCGGAAAACTCCCCGGCCATGCTTTGGATGGGCGACCAGAACGGCAAGTGCGTTTTTCTCAACCAGGCGCTGCGCGACTTCTGGGGCATCGACCCGCAGGACCTGTCCGCCTTCGACTGGACTGCGACGACCCATCCCGACGACGTCGAAACGTTGGCCGCGCCGTTCGTCCGCGCCATGGCCGAGCGCACGCCCTTCACGGTCGCCGCGCGCTACCGGCGCGCCGACGGCGTGTATCGCACGCTGCGGACCCAGGCCAATCCGCGCTTCGACCGCGACGGGACATTCCTCGGGATGACCGGGGTCAACACCGACATCACCGACCAGCTGGTGGCGGAAGAACGCACGCGCATGCTGATGGGCGAGCTCAACCACCGCACCAAGAACATCCTGAGCGTGGTGCAGGCCGTCGCCCGCCAGACCGCCAGGCGCGTTTCGCCGGAGGATTTCCTGCGCGCCTTCGAGGATCGCCTGATGGGTCTTGCCGCGAGCAACGATCTTCTGCTGCGAAGCGACTGGACGGGCGTCGAACTGTCCGAACTGGTCGAGGTGCAACTCGTGCACCTGAGCGATCTGATCGGCACCCGGCTCAAGGTCGACGGACCGGCGCTGCGGATCGCCCCGACGGCCGCCCAGACGCTCGGCATGGCGCTGCACGAGCTGTCCACCAACAGCCTGAAGTACGGCGCGCTCGGCTCGGCCCGTGGCATGGTCGAGTTGCGATGGTCGCTGTTGCCGCCGGGCGAGAAGGGAGTTGTCGCGATCGACTGGCTGGAGAGCGGCGTTGCCGACGTCGCCGCTCCGGAAGGCAAGGGGTTCGGCCACACTGTGATCGTCGACATGGTCGCCGCGGCGCTCGACGCGGACGTCACCCTCGATTTCGCCCCGGGCGGGCTGAAATGGCGGGCCGTCGCCCGGTCGCAGGCCGGGCTCGCCTGACGCGCCGAGCCATCCGCCGCAATCCGTAAGACTTTCAGCGGCCGGAGGCAGGATCATTAAGGTTGTTCCGTTATCGTCCGTCCCGCAAGCGTCGCGGGAGCGCCGTGCGGGGGGATCGATGGTCGCGACGACGACGGGAAGGCTCCACTATGTCGACTGGCTGCGGGTTCTGGCCTTCGGCCTGCTCATCCTCTACCACTGCTCGGTTGCCTTCTTTCCGGACATGGCGTGGTTGGTGAAGAGCGCGCGAACCAGCCAGGCCCTCTCCTGGGCGATGGATTTTCCGCGCGCCTGGCGGCTGGCGCTGCTGTTCTTCGTCTCGGGCATGGGCACCTGGTTCGCGTTCCGCTCCGCGCCCGGCCTGTCCTTCCTGCGCGACCGGACGCTTCGCCTGCTCGTGTCGCTGCTGTTCGCGATGGCCGTGGTGGTGGTGCCGCAGGTCTGGCTCGAACGCGTCATGGAGGAGGGCTACCAGGGCTCGCTCTGGACCTTTTGGGTCGAACGCTACTTCACCGAGGGAAAATATCCCGCCGGCAACATCACCTGGGCGCACATGTGGTTCGTGGCCTACCTTCTGGTCATGGCCATCGGGCTGTTCCCGGTCTTCGCGTTCTTCCGCACCGCGCGCGGCGAGCTTGTCTCGCGGGCCTTCGCCGCCTTCATGCGCTCGCCCTTCGTCTATCTCCTCTTCCTGGTTCCTTTGGCGCTCAATCTCGCCCTGTCGCCGCTCTTCCCGCGCCAGACCAACGCGCTCTACAACGACGGCGCCTGGTTCGCGGTCTGGGCGTCGTGGTTCGGCTTCGGCTTCCTGTTTGCCCGCCATCATGCCGGGATCGCCGGTTCGGTCGTCGCGCGCCGCTGGCAAAGCGCGGCGCTGACGGCGGGCCTCACTATCGTCCTCTATGCCTTCTGCTTCCTGCCCGCGGCCGGTTCCGCCGGTTCACTCGGCTCATGGGAGGACCAGACCCCGGCGTTCAAGGCGCTGGACTTCGCGCTCGCCTGGTCGATGATCCTGACGGCGGTCGGCTTCGCGGCCCGCCATCTCGACCGGCCGAGCGCCGCGCTCGCCTGGCTGAACGGCAAGGTCTTCGCGCTCTACATCGTCCACCAGACGGTGATCGTCTGGGCGCTCTATCACGTGCTGCCGATCGACGCCGGCGCCTGGACGAAGTTCGGGCTCGTGGTCGCGATCACGACCGGCCTGTCGCTCGCCATCGCCATGGCGGCCGAGCGCCTTCCCTGGCCGCTGCGCCTCGCCTTCGGCTATGCCGACCGCCCCGCTGCGCGGCGCGCCGTGCCGGCCGGTCGCTCGACCGGTGCGGCGGGGTAGAGTGTTGACCTGGGCCAGGCGACCGGGTGCCGCGATAGGCGAAGGAAAGTCTGCCTCATCCGCTGCGACATCCGCTGTTGAAGCGCCGGGTCGCTTCGGCTATGTAGCCAGTGCCCGTGCCGCCGCTTCGCGGCCCGGGCCGATGCGGGGAGCCAGTCCCCGCAGCGCGCACCCGTAGCTCAGCTGGATAGAGTGCTGCCCTCCGAAGGCAGAGGTCACAGGTTCGAATCCTGTCGGGTGCGCCAGAAAAGCCTTTGAAATTCAACTATTTGTAGCTTTTCAGGAACGAGAGAGCGATTCGTTCTTCGGGCGGGGCATTCCGGCGCCGACCGGGTTATTGTCGTGGCAGACTTTTTTTGCGGCCGCGAACCGCCTAGATGACTCGCAATGGCGCCACCACCGCGAATCTGGAAGGCTCGGCTCCCGGATCGCCGCCGCCGCCGTCAGGCGGCGGCGCTTTGCTTGGTGCGGTCGAACACCAGGTTCGCCGCGCGGTTCTGGGCGGCCGCCGCGCAGTGCTCGCGGTACTTGTGGAAGCCGCCGATGAACATGGTCAGCCCCTGCGGCTTGCCCTTGACGTTGGCGCCCACCCACCAGGTGTTTGCCTTGCGGATCAGCGACTTCTCGGCCAGCGCCGCGACCAGGCTCATCCAGTCGTTCTCGGCGCGCGCCGAGGGCTCGACGGACCGGATGCCGTTTTCGTCCATGTAGGCGATCAGGTCGGCGATCCAGTCGACGTCATGCTCGGCGATGGTGATGAGGTTGGCCAGCGCCGCCGGGCCGTTGGGACCGTTCGGCGCGAACAGGTTGGGAAACCCTTCCAGCATGATGCCGAGATAGGAGCGCGGGCCGCCGGCCCACTTGTCCTTCAGCGTGCGGCCGTCCCGTCCCACCACGTCGAAGGCGAGCAGCGCGCCGGTCAGCGCGTCGTAGCCGGTGGCGAAGATCAAGATGTCGAGCTCGATCTCGCCCGACCGCGTGCGGATGCCCTTGGCCGTGATCTCGACGATCGGGTCGGCGGAGACGTCGACCAGGTGCACATTCGGCCGGTTGTAGGTCTCGTAGTATTCGGTGTCGAGGCAGGGCCGGCGGGCGAAGATCGGATAGCCCTTCGGCTTCAGGGCTTCCGCGGTCTTCGGATCCTTGACGATCTGGCCGATCTTCTCGCGCACGAAATCGGCCACCTGGTCGTTGGCTTCCTGGTTGACCAGCAGGTCGGCGAAGGAGCCGAGGAAGGTGTGGCCGCCATTGATCCAGGCCTGCTCCATCACCTCGCGCCGTTGCGAGGGCGGCAGGCTGAAGAACGGCCGCGACGTGGCCGGCCGGGTGCCGCCGGTCGGGTTGTTGCGCATCGCCTCGCGCATGGCGCGGTAGTGGCGCTTCATCTCGGCGATGTAGTCGGGCTCGAGGTCGTGGTTGCGCATCGGCAGCGTGAAGCTCGGCGTGCGCTGGAAGACGTAGAGCTCGCCGGCCTGGCTCCCGAGCGTCTGGATGATCTGGATGCCGGTCGAGCCGGTGCCGATGACGCCGACGCGCTTGCCCTTGAACTCCACCGGTTCCTGGGGCCACTTCTGCGCGCGCAGGAGCTGGCCTTCGAAGCGCTCGATGCCCGGAATCTCGGGATCCTTCGGCACCGACAGCGGACCCGTCGCCATGATGCAGAAGGGCGCCTCCAGCACCGCGCCGCCATCCGTCGTCGCGCGCCAGACCTTGGCGTCCTCGTCCCAGGTCGCGCTGGTGACGCGCGTGTTGAACAGATAGCTGCGGCGCAGGTCCAGCCTGTCGGCCACGAAGTTGGCATAGGCCAGGATTTCCGGCTGGGCGGCGAACTGCTCGCTCCAGGTCCATTCCTGCTCGATTTCGGGCGAGAATCCATAGCTGTAGTCGACGCTCATCAGGTCGCAGCGCGCGCCCGGATAGCGGTTCCAGTACCACACCCCGCCGACGTCGCCGCCGGCCTCGACGCCGACGACCGCCTTGCCCATCTCGCGGAACTTGTAGGTCGCGTACAGGCCGGCGAAGCCCGCGCCGACGACGATCACGTCGACCCGCCGTGCCTTCGGGACGCCGCCCTGCTTGCGGTTTTCCTGATCCATGCTGCTTCCTCCCGTTTTCGATCCGGCGACCTTTGGCGCGGGGTGGCCGTTCCTGGTTCGGAAAACGGCACGCCTGCTGCCTCGATGTCGGTTCCGGCGCGTTCGTCCTGACCGGCGATCGCCGGCGTTCAAGTGACTCCACTCGCGGGCGCCGCCTCTCCGGCCGCCCGCGGCAACTCCGGATGCAACCATCGAACCGGGATCGGACCAAGTCAACGACATCGCGGATGCGCAGGGATCATTCACGGATGTGAAAAAGTTCGGGTTCCGTCCGGCGGGCCGGCACCGACTGTCCGGGCAATGTCGACGGGCGAGGACGGATGGGCCGTCGCGACCAGGCTGGCCTCACGGGTCCGGCATCACGATGCCCTGGCCGCGCGGCGGCATCTCGTTTGCCCGGAGCGAGAGAACCCGGTAAGGACGCGAAAGCCTTGGAACGAACCGATGACATCACGATCCGACTCGCCTCCGTTTGGCCACCACAGACCGGGGCCCATCGCTTCCGCCCTCCTCGCGCTGGCGCGGCGAACGGGTCAGGGGCGGGGCTCCGCGCTTCTGCGCTCCCTTTGCTACCGGCTGGCCGGCGGGCGCTCGGGCGGACCTTTCGACCTGACGATCTTCTCCGGCCAGTCGGCGAGGCTTCATTCCACCGGCAATCTCTGCGAGAAGCGCGTCTTCACCAGCGACCGCCACTGGGACGTCCCCGAGCGGCGGCTGATCGATCGCGCCGCCCGCGAGGCGGTCGATGCGTTCCACTTCGTCGACGTCGGCGCCAATGTCGGGCTCTATTCCCTCCACGCGCGAAGCGCGGCGGCGAGCGCCGGGCTCCCGCTGCGCGCGGTCGCCGTCGAGCCGCAGCCGGAAATGCTGCGCCGGCTGCGCTTCAACATCGAGGCCTCGGGGGCCGGGGCCGAAATCGTGGTGTGTCCCTGGGCGGTCACCGCCACGCCGCAAACCGTCCGCATCGACGCGGAAGCCGAAAACTACGGCACAGGGCGCATCGTCGACCATGGCGGCGGATCGACCATCGCGGTTGCCGGCCGCCCGCTCGTCGATGCGCTCGACGAGGCGGGGCTCGACCGCGTCGACGTCCTGAAGATGGACATCGAGGGGGCCGAGTTTCCCGCGCTCGAAGCCTTCTTCGCCACCGCGCCGCTGACCCGCTGGCCCCGCTACATCATCATCGAGGCGGGGAAGGGATCGCTCGACCAGCCCGCGATCGCGCTTTGCCTGGACAAGGGCTACGTGGCCGAGGGCAGGGGCCGCCTGAACGCCATGCTCAGGCTCGGTCGGGACTAGCGTCCCGCTTCAGCCGTTCGAGATACGTCGCCAGTTCGCCCAGCACGTCTCCCCATTCGCCCGGCCGTCTCTGGTGGATCAGCGTGACGCAGCCGTACCAGCGGCTGCCGGGACCCTCGGCGGGCCACGCCCAATAGGACGGCACCGACAGGAGCCCGGCGGCGGGAATGCCGAAGGCGCCGGCGATGTGCAGCACGGAATTGTCAATCGTCACCACGGCGTCCATGGCGGCCAGGCTGGCCGCCAGCGCGCCGACGCTCGCCCGCGTGTCGATCGTGTCGAAGCGGATGCGGTCGCCCAGCGCCTTTTCGAGGCTTTGCCGCTCGGCCGGGGTCACGCCGTGCTGGGCGGAGTGGAACTCGATGTCGAAGCGCGACAGCAGGCCGGCGAGTGCTTGCGTTGGGATGTTGCGATAGCGGCCCTGCGTCCGGTTGGTCGTCTTCCAGGAAATCGCCACCGTCGGTCGCGGGCCGGCCATCGCCGGGCGCTCCACGGGAAGGTCGAGCGGGGTTGCCGCGATGGGCGCGAAGTCGGCCGGCGTGCGAACCACGAGCGCCAGCGCGTCGCGCGCCAGCAGGAAGGACGAACAGCGTCCGGAAAGCCCGGCCAGGTCGCCTTCCTTGTCGATGACCTCGCAGCCTGGGAAGTTGGTCCGCAACACGTCGCCGAGCCGCGCGTCGCCCGCCAGCAGCATGGGCAGGCCATGCATGTCCCGCAGCCGCTTCACGATCTTGGCGCAGAGCAGTTCGCCGCCGAGGCTGGCCCTGAAGTTGAACCAGACGAGCACCGGTAGCGGCGTCGGCATGCCCGGCCGCCAGCGCGTCAATCCCAGTTCGGTGACGAGCGCGACCGGGTGGTTCGGGTTATCGACGGTGATCCGCGTCCCGGCCGGCGCGATTGCCGGGGTGTGGCCGCCAGGATCGAAATCCGCCCCGGGATAGCGCGGCCAGCCGCGGCCGACCTCGCCGAACTTGAAGTCGATCCAGTCCATCATCTGCCGTGCCTTTGCGGCATGGCGGCTGTCGCCGACGGCCGAAAAGCAGGCGCGCGCGGCGGCATAATCGCCGGCATTGAAATGGCTGTCGGCCAGCGCGATCCGCAGCCGGTCGGCGAGAGCGTCGGCGCGCCCGTCGAGCAGCGCGATGGCCGCCCCCGCCGGGCCGCGCATCAGACCGGGTCCCAGGCCGCGAAAGATGCCTTCGATCAACCGCCGCATCGTTTAGCCGCCGTCATCTTGCAATTCAGGAATGCTCGCGCCGTCACGAATCGGGCTCGCCGGTGAACGGGTTGACCCGCGCCTTGCGGCGAAACAGGCCGCCTTCGCGGATCTTGTGGAGCGTCCGGTAGAGCCCAAGCGCGCCGGGGATCCTGTGGATCGTGTCGACCAGGGGGTCCTGGCGAGCCTCGGTCGCCACCGGCCTTCCCGCGAGGAAGTCCCCGATCGCGCGCGCCACCGCCTCCACATTGCCCGGCCGGAAGAATTCCGCATGGCCACCATGCACCCAGATCGCCTCCACCGGCCCGGCGAATGGCGCGTCCCAGCCGGGGGCGCCCCAGCCGATCGCGCGGTAGGCGCGCAGCCGGCTCTGCTTGCCGAACATGAACAGGAGGCGGCCCTTGAACGAGGCGAGGCGCGGCGCCGCGTGCTCGAGGATGATCATGCCGAGAACCGGCTTGCCTGCGGCGGTCAGCAGCTGCTCCAGCCGCTCGGCGATCCAGCCGCCCCGGCAGTTGCCGCCGAGATGGCACGGGCCGGTGGGGTCGAGCGCCAGGATTTCGGCGGCATAGTGCTTTGCCAGCCGGTCCAGCATCTCGTCCGAGGGCGCAAACAGCCGCCCGCCGGAATAGAGCCCGTAGAGCGGCTGGTCCGCGTCGAGTTGCGGCGCCAGGCTGCCCATCTCGCGCGCCGGGCTGTTGAAGCACCAGAACAGCGGCACGCGGGTTCCGTCCTCGTTGACCACCTTCATCGCCGAGCCGGGGCGCATGACGGGAATCGAGCCGAGCGCCATGACGCTGGCGAGCGAGCGGACGTCGGCCGCCGACAATCCGCCTTCCGGCTCCACGAACGATCCCTCCGCAGCCGGGCCGCCCTGCGCCTCGTCGATCGCGCGCGCCATGGCCCGCACCGTGGTGATCAGGCCGAGCATGTCTTCCGGCAGCTTGCGTCCGAAAGCGGCCTCCACGGCGAGGAACACCCGCACGGCCGAAAGCGAATCGCCGCCGATGGCGAAGAAGTCGGCATCGGGGCCGACGGTCGGCAGGTCGAGTTCCTCGGCCCAGATCCGGGCGACGGTCGCTTCCGTCGCGCCGAGATCGGCATCCTCGGCCCCCGCTGTCGGGCCTTCGTCAAGGCGGGCCAGCGCCATCCGGTCGACCTTGCCGATCATGTTGCGCGGCAGGTCCTCCACGATGCGGATGCGCGACGGCACCTTGAAGCCGGCCAGTCGCGAGCGGAGGAAGGCGCGCAGCTCCTCGGGCGCGACCGTCCTGCCGTCGCGCAGAACGACGGCGGCGGCCACGTCCTCGCCGAGCGTCTTGTGCGGAACGGCGTAGCACGCGGCCTGCGCGACCGCCTCGTGGGCCATCAGCGCGTCGTCCAGTTCCTGCGGGTTCACCTTTTCGCCGCCGCGATTGATCAGCTGCTTGATGCGCCCGGTCAGGAACAGGTCGCCGTCCGGGTCGAGATAGCCAAGGTCGCCGGTGTGGAACCACCCGTCGCGGAACTGCTGTGCGTTGGCGTCGGGATCGTTCTCGTAGCCCGAAAACACGTTGTCGCCGCGCACGGCCACTTCGCCGGTCTCCGACACCGGCAGCGTCTCGCCGCCGGGCCCGACGATCCGCACCTGCGGACCGCAGCTTCGCCCGACCGATCCGGGCTTGCGCACGGCTGGCGGCAGTGCGGTGGAGGTGATCAGCGGCCCGGCCTCCGTCATGCCGAAGGTCTGGATGACAGGAACGCCGAACGTCTCCTCGAGGTCCCGCATCACCTGCGGCGGCAGCGCGGCGGCCACCGAGCGCAGCAGGCGCAGGCTGTGCGGCTGGACCGAAAGCCCGTTGCGCCGGGCATGGACGACGAGTTCGTTCAGCGTCGCCGGCACGCCCTGGAACCAGGTCGGCCGGACGGTTGGAAGCAGCTCGAAGAACCGCGCCGCGTCGAAGCCGGGCGTGCAGACGAGCGTGCCCCCCGACAGAAGCGGCGCCAGCAAGAGGTCGACCAGCCCGCCGACATGGAACTGCTCCCACATGGCCAGGCACCGATCCGCCCGGGACAGGCCCAAGGATCGTGCCACGTCGCCCGCCGATGTGCAGACGTTGCGGTGCGTCAGCGGCACCGCCTTGGCCCGGCCCGTCGAGCCAGAGGTCAGAAGCACCAGCGCGACGTCGTCCGGCGAGGGTTGCGGCACGCCGGCCGACGAAGGCGCCACGCCCGTGATCGTTCCGTCCGATGAAAGCCGCAGCAGCGGCAGCGAGAGCGCCCGCGCCGTGCGCGCCGCCTCGCCCTCGTCGCCGTCTGCCACCAGCAGCGCGTCGAGCCGGGTCTCGCGGAAATAGGCCTCGTACTCAGCCGCGCGATAGGTCGGGTTGAACGGCAGCGCCGCGCCCGCGCAGGCGACGCCGAGCAGGGTCACCGCCATGTCCACGCCGTTCGGCAGCACGATCCCGACCCGCGGCCGGGGACCGGCGCCGGCCACCCCGCCGATGCTCGTCGCAACCGCCTCCACCCTCGCCAGCAGGGCCTCGAAGGTGAGTCGAGCCCCCTCGGCATCCATGATCGCGACGGCCTCGGGCGCTCGCCCGGCCGCCTGCCGCAGCGCGCCCAGGATGTCGGAAGGCCCGGCCTCGGTCGCCTGCTTGCCGGCGGCATTCGTTCCCTGCACGTCTCGATCTCCCGCTGCCTCGCCAAAGCGGCATATACCTTCGCCCGGCCGTTTGTCGATGCATCGCGCCCCTTCGACGGCTGCCCCTCGCGATGCGCGCCGGACCATAGCCAAACGAGGGCTTTCCGACTATCACGGGCCGACGAAGACTCGGATGGGAACATGCAAAGACATCTTGCGACGCCGTATTTCCGCGAACTGGCGGAGCGGATCGCCCGCCATGGCGGCATGTTGAACGCCCACCTGCACCTGGATCGCGCCGGCACCTACCACGAGACCGTGAAGCTCCTGGCGGAGACCAGGCGCGACGGCGCCATCCTGCCCCTGTCCGGCAAGCACGCGCTGATCCCGCGCATCCATGCGAGCCACTGCTACGAGCGCGGCGAGCTCAAGGCGCGCACCGACGGCTATCTCGCTGCCTTCATCGAGGCCGGCACCCGCCGCGCCGACACGCTGGTCGACGTCACCGACGACGGCATCGACCTGCGCGCGCTGGAGGTCTTCCTGGAGCTGAAGCACGAGCGCCGCGCCGCGCTGGATTTCCGGATCGGCGCCTACAATCCGCTCGGCTTCCGCGACGACCAGCCCCGCCGCTGGGAACTCCTGCTCGAGGGCGTGGCGAAGGCGGATTTCATCGGCCTTTTGCCCGAGCGCGACGACAAGGCGATGTACCCCGACCACATCGGCTTCGACGAATCCTGCCGTCGCGCGATCGCGCTTTCGCAGGAGACCGGCAAGCAGGTCCACATCCATGTCGACCAGGCCAACCACCGCTACGAGGCGGCCGCCGAGGCGGTCGTCTCCATCGCGCGCCGGCTCGGCGCGGGCGTGCCCCAGGACGCCGAGCCGATGATCTGGCTCATCCACCTGATCTCGCCCTCGACCTATGACGAGCCGCGCTTCCAGCGCCTCGTCGCCGACCTGGCCGAGCTCAACATCGGCGTCATCTGCTGCCCCTCGGCGGCGATCAGCATGCGCCAGTACCGGCCGCTGCTGTCGCCGACCTACAATTCGATCGCCCGCGTGCTCGACCTGCTCGCCGGCGGCGTCCAGGTTCGCGTGGCGTCGGACAACATCTGCGACGTCACCTCGCCGATGGGCACGCCCGACCTGATGGACGAGATGCTGGTTCTGGCCAACGCCGTCCGCTTCTACGACATCGAGATCATGGCCAGGCTCGCCGCCGGCGTCAGGCTCGACGAGGACGACCTCGACCGCCTGCGCCGCCACCTCGCCGAGGACGCGGCCATCGTCGCGGCGACGGTGGCGGGACTGGGCTGAACGGCCGGCGGGAAGAGCATCGTGAAGATCGCCCTGACGAACTACACGGGCGGCCGGTCCAACTGGGGCTGCCGCGCGACCAGCATCGGACTTGTCGATTTCCTGCGTGACGCATGCCTGTCGCCGGAGGTCCGGTTGGACACGGTTCCGCTGCCCGTCGCGCACGAAATCGATCAACTGCACGAGGCAGCGCACGGAAACAGACTCCGCGCAATCTATGCAAGCGACCAGCCGAGCGCGGCCGATCTCGACCTGCTGGAAACACTGACCCGCGAACGATTTGGAACTTACTTCGACGTCGTCCGCGACGCTGATGTGGTTTTCTTTCAGGGAGAGGGGTCGATTGGGCCGGGCAACTACCTTCGAAACGTCCGGCTGTTCGGGCTTCCGTTCCTGGCCAGCCGGAAATGGAAGAGGCCCGTCCTGTCGCTGAACCAGACGATCTATGCGGCGGGGAAGGGCGATCGGGCGGTGCTGGCGTCCATCTTCTCCGGCTTCGATCTGGTCGCGGTTCGCGAGGCAGCATCCTATGCCTTCGCGAAGGAGATGGGCCTTTCGGATCGCCTCGTCTGCTGTCCCGACATGGCATTTCGTGAGGATCGAGTTCCCTCCGCCGCTTCCCCCGTTGGCGTCGATGGCGAGTACTTTTGCGTATCGGGGTCGGCCGCGCTGAAGAAGCTCGACGAGAAGATGATCGTCCATGCCGTCGAGCGGATCGCGGAAGCCACGGGACTTGTTCCGGTGCTCGTCCATTCCCGCAAGCAGGACCGGGAAATGATGGAGGCGAAACTCGCCTCGTCACGAAGTGTCAGTGCCGAAGAGTTGCCGGACCATCGCCACCTGGTAGCCATCCTGGCGGGCGCGAAATTCGTTTTCGGCGGGCGTTACCACACGGCCGTTTCGGCGCTGTCGCAAACGACCCCCGTAGTCCTCCTGCCAGGCAACACCTTCAAGTCGGAGGGTATCGCCGACCTGATCGGGGTCGATTGTCGTGTATTCGGACCGTCCGAAACGTCGGGAATCGTAGAAACTGCGCTCGATCTGGTTGCGCGTCAGGACGAAGTTCGCGCGCGAATTGCCGCTGGGCTGACCCGGATTGCAGACATGCAGGCCGAGTTCGCGGGTCTTGTTCGCGACAGCCTCCGGAACCGCGGCATCGACGTCACGCGGTACGCATCGTTGCATCCAGGCGTTCGCTGGGCCGATCGGCGCCGCTTCGACAGCATATACGCAAAGGTCAACCGGCCGCGCCGACGTCTCGTCTTCTTCGCGGGCGCCGCGCTGGCCCGGCTGCGGCGAAAGCCCGGGCTCGACGTTCAGATCGCCCGTACCTTCACCGACCTGCCCTGAAACCTTTTAGAACTCGTACCCGAAGTGCTCGATCTCGCGACGGTACCAGCGCCCGACCAGGTCGCGGACCTCGTCGGTGTAGAGGTCGCGATACCGGCCGGCATCCGAGCGGTTGCCGCCGCGCCGGTGCGGCAGGACATGGCGATCGGGGTCCAGGCCAAGGTCCTTGATCGCCGCGCGAAAATCGTCGTGCAAATTCTCGAACCGGATCACGTGATGGGCGCAGACGCGGTCGTCGATGCTGTAGATTTCCCAGTTCCGCAGCCGGTTGTGGTGCAGGAGATTGTAGAGCGGCGACCGCATCGCGGCGGCGAAGTCCGTGCCGGATGGCTTCTCGTCCTTGGCCGAGCGATGCGCGAAAAGCGACACCTGACGGTCCCACGGGTTTCGCTCGCTCGTGATCACCGTGTAGCGGTCGAAGATCTCTGGTCCGAGAAAGGCGCGGAGATCGCTGGCATAGCCGTGCCGATGCAGGCCGCTGAGCCGTGGCAACCGCCGCCGGAACGCGCCGCTGCGCCCCGAAAACGACACGCTCCCCAGGTCGACCTTCTGCCGAAGCAGTTGCCGCCGCACCGACCAGTCGGCGGGGAAGGGTTTGTCGTGTTCCAGCACGATATCGCGGAAAGCCGCGTAGAGGCTGCTGCTGGCGGTCTTTTCCGTCTTCAGGAAGATGAACCGGAACCGGTGCGAGACCAGCATCGTCAGCGACCCCCATGCTCGTCGCGTCGGGACCTGTTCAGGTGGCTGGCCGCCCGTCGCAGCTCCGCCCCGAGCAGCCTGCCCGGGGAAGGCTTGCGCGCTGGCACAGCCTTCTCGCGATCCAGGCCGCGGTTCTCGTAGCGTTCCAGAAGGGCGATATCCAGGTCGTTCTCCCCGGTGATGCGCGCGACGAGCGCCTCGTCCAGGCTCGCCCGGTCGCGGAACCGGTAGTCTGTGCGGTTCCTGTATTCCGCCTGCGGCGGCACCGGCAGGATCTCCGCGATCGCCGCGACGAGCGCGTCGGCATGGCGATAGGAGCCGACGAACCAGAACCGGTCCAGGGCCTTGGTCGCGTGCGCCATCAGCGTTGTCTTGTCGGTCGCCAGGAAGCGCGGGACGCTCCAGCCGAGATAGGTCGTGAACAGATGGCGCGCCACCGGGTTCTGTTCTCTCCCCTCATACCAGGCCTCGAAGCTCGGTACGTGAAGCTTCTTGTTCTCGTAGCGCATCATCCGGAAATTGTACCAGGACAGGAACAGGCCCACGGGATCGCGAAGCAGGATCGCCTCGTAGGCCCGGTGCTCCGGCAGCCACCGCGCGATGCTTGCGCCGAAATAGTGTCCGGTCACGGCGCGAACGTCCCGCGGTTGCTCGGGGCGTGGCGCGCGCCAGCTTTTTCCAGTCAGGTATCGCCGCAGCGGCGCGGCGCGATCCGGCCGGACCAGCGCTGCCTCGGGAAGATGGCGTCTCAGATGCGATTCGATCGTCCGGCCCGCGCATTTCGGCACGTGCACGAAGTAGAGCACCGGCTGGCGGACATCCTCATTCATGCGGCAGCCTGCTGTAGATCGGGGCGATGATGAACCTGTTGAGGACCCGCGCGATCGGCTTTCGGCCGGGAACGGTGCGGTTTCGGTGCGGCACGGTGGTCTCGGGGACCTCGTGGCCAAGGAAGTCGCAGAGCTTGTTCCATCCGTCGCCGTCCTCGAGGCAGATCTCGACGAACCGGTCGGGATGGGCCGAAAAGTAGTCCCGGACCGCGGCATTGTGGTCCTCGTAGGTCTTCACGAACAGCGCCTTGCGGCCGAACGGCCGGTAGTGGCCGTAGGCATCGCGCATCGATTTCAGCGGGCTGGTCCCGAACCCGTGGTTCTCGACGCTGCGGAACCAGGTGTCGGAGTCCTTTCGGCGGGTCAGGATGAACCGCGCTCGCGCGCCGTACTTCTCGTTGACGTAGCGATAGACCAGCGGCCAGGGCCAGTCCTCGAAGGCGTCATGGGCCTCCAGCGTCGGATCGATGGCCTGGATGTTGCCCGCCCGGACCTCCGCGAGAAGCGTTTTCCTCGGCCCGCAGACGCGGTAGCCGAGCGTGGTCAGCATCTCCTTCAGCGTCGACGTTCCGGTCTTCGACAGGCCGATCACGAACACCTTGCGATCCTTGATGGGCGGTTCATCCGGGACGGTTTGCATGCTGGAACCTTCTCACGTCAGGTCGTCGGCGAGCATATCCGGCCTGAGGCCGGCGTCGATCAGCGACGATACCTCTACACCGTAGCCGAATTCGGCGAAATCGCGGGCGTAGGTCGTTCGGATGCGGGCAAGCGCGGCCGACGACAAGGTCAGCGGCGTTTCGGGAGACGGCTTCTCCCGGATGGAGGCGGTGGGCGCCGGCGTCCCCAGCCGCTCGGCGATGCGCCGCAGGCAGGCGTCGACGCCGTCCTCGAAGCGAAGGATCTCCATGCCAGGCAGGATGAATTCGTGCTGCGGACGGAAATGATTGTCGCGGTACCAGGGATCGATCGCCCGCCGCGCCAGCGCATAGGAGAGCCAGCCGGAAAAGGAGAGCCGCGAGCGCAGCCAGCCCGGCTTGCGCATCTGGTAGCGATACTCGCTGACGAGGCGGGCGACCGGATGCCGGACGATGGTGAAGGTCCAGTCATGGCCGTCGCCCGCGTCGATCGAGGACAGAGCCTTGGCATGGAGATGCTGGGCGCTGCAGCGCATGCCCGCGGCGCGACCGTTTCCCGCAAGAAGCACGGACCCATGCCGCGAGAGATAGCGCTCGACGGAAGACCCGCCCGTCTTCGGAATGTGGACGAACAGCACGCCGCGCCCGTTGACGATCGCCACCGGCATCAGCACGGCTCCGGCATCGCGGGGAGGGGGCGCGCGGCGCTCAACGTTCCGGTCCGATCAGCGCCAGTGCTCGGCGATCCAGGGCGAGGGCCGGATCGTCTTGTAGAGCTTCTTCCAGGCTGGCGTGGCGGGCCATTCGCCGCGCAACGCCTCGTCGATGTCGGGCTTTCCGGTGAAGGCGACGATCTTGGCCTCGGGCGGCAGGCGCGGCGCGATGAAGAAGTTCAGCGGCCAGGCCGGCACGAGCGAATGCTTGAAGCTGAGGCACCATTCCGCCGGGTAGAAATCGACCGTTCCCAGCGTCCGGCTGACGAAGGTCTGGCTGTTGCGGTAGAGGTCCATCATCGCCATCGGGTCCGGCCGGAAACGTTGCCACACCTCCTGCAATTCGCCGATCCGGTAGCGGAACACGGACATGTTGCCGATGCCCTGACCGGGCTGCGTCCAGTTCTCGATGGTGATGAAGCGCGAAGCCGGGTTGTGGTCGAACAGCGGATCGATCGAGCCCGTCACCAGAAGGTCGAGGTCGAGGTGCAGGACCGGGCCGGAGAGGTCGCCCACCGTCGCGTCGAACAAAAACATCCGCCGGAACGGGTGGAAGCGCATCGCCTCCGGCAGGTCGAAGGGCGGCATCGGCATCGTCTCGATACCGGGTGCGATGCCGGCGACTTCGTCGGTGATGCACACGAAGCGAAGCGGGCGATCCGTGTTGGCCGCCACCATTCTGTGCAGCTTGTTGACGTAGTCCGGCCCGTAGCGATCGCCCCATTTAAGGCAGATGACGGTTTGCAGGGACATGGGCGACGGCTTTCGGGACGGCTTGGGCGGGACTGCGATCACGCGGTGCGGCTACCCGCTTTCCCGCGCGTTCGCAAGTCGTCGAGAATACCGGTCGAGAATGGCGCCGGCAACGAACCGGGTGCTGTCGACGCGCGGGTAGGGTTCGCCGCCCATCGGTCCTGGAAACGGCCGCAGCGTCGCCACCTCGCTGAGCGCGCCCAGGAACCGGTCGAACTTCCGGTGCCCGCCCGACGGGGTGAAGATATGGATCGGCCGTCCCGTCGCCGCTGCCTCGCCCATCATGCTGATCGAATCGCCCGTCACCACGATCTCGTCGGCCAGCGCGAGGAACTCGGTGATCGGGTTTTCCCCCGAACCGTCCCAGAGATAGACGTTGTCGCGCCTGGCCACGGCCTCGATCGCCTGCGCCAGCGTAGGCGGCGTCCGCCGCGAGAGCGTGATCATCAGGCCCGCGCCGGTGCTGGCGAGGTCTTCGATCGCGGCCGACAGGCGCGCGATGTCGCTGCGCTTGAAATGGTGGTGGCGGCTGTCCCCGCCGATCAGCACGGCCACGCGGGGACGGGGCAGGGCGGCCAACTCCGCCCGCGCCTCGCGTCCTGCGCGCTCGAGCCTTTCTTCCGAGAACCGGTGCGGCGCGGTGCGGACCTGGACGACGTTTTCGCCTGAAAGACCATCATGGTGCTGCGAAATCACCAAGTCCGCCCCCGCCCGCGCCGAGCGCGGGTCCATGAAGTAGACGCAGAAGGTTTCGGGCGATGCTTCCTTCACCATGCGCAGATAGCGGATGGTGCGCCGACCCGAGGCTATGCAAAGGTCCGGATAGGGCGGAGTGAGCGGCGGTGACCCGGCCCGCACGCGGTGGACGCCGAAAAGCGCCATGATGGGCCAAAGGACGAGGTCGATCGCTCGGATTCGCGGGACGTTCTTGATCTCCACCTGGATGCCGAGCGCCTCGGCGACGCCGATCATCGGCGAGAGATGGCCCTGCTTGCCGTCGCTCAGGATCCATGCCGTCTTCGGCGCGCTCACGGTCGGCGATCCTTCCCGGACATCGCTCGGGCGTAGGCCGATCGTTCTGCGGCCAGCGTGCGGTTGGTCGTGAAATTCTCCAGCACGTGACGACGCGCGGTTTCGCCGATCTTGCGCGCCCGGCCGGGATCGGTCAGCGCGGCGCGGATCGCATTTGCGAGCGCGGGGACGTTCCCGGGCGGGACGAGCCATCCGGTCTCGCCGTCGCGCACGGTCTCGAGGCTGCCACCATGGGCCGTCGCGATCACCGGGGTTTCCATGGCGCCCGCTTCGATCGCCGCGCGGCCGAAGGCTTCCGGCTGGGTGGCGACGGAAAACGCGATGTCCGAAGCCTTGAGCAACGCGGGAACGTCGTTCCGGCTGCCGGCGAGTTCGATACGGTCGCGCGCGGGTCCTGACGCGATTCTCGATTCCAGTCCCTGCCGCAGGTTGTCGCTGTCGTGGCCGCCGGCGAAGACCGTCTTCCAGGGCAGGTCGACCAGCGTCTCGAGCGCCGCGACGAGAACCTCGTGCCCTTTCCAGCCGCTCAGGCGCGATACGTATACGAGCAATGGCCGGTGCTCGGCGTCGAATTCCTTGCGAATCCGCACGACTTCGCCGTCGGTCACGGCTTCCGGGTCGAAAACGTCGGTCTCCACGCCCCGAGGGGCGACGACGATTCGCGAACCGTCCACCCCGTAGACGTCGCGCAGATGCTCAGCAATGTAGCGCGAATTCGCGATGACGACCTCACCCCGCAGCATCACCGAATTGTACCAGCGTTTGAGCGCCGAACCGTGGCCGTAGACGCCATGGAACGTCGTCAGGAAGATCGGACGGCGATGGCCTTTCCGGGAGGCGAGATAACCGGCCCAGGCCGGCGCTCGACTGCGCGCATGGATGATGTCGATGCCGAGTTCGTCGACCAGCGCAGAAAGCCGCTCGGCGTTGCGCCAGATCGCGACGGGGGATTTCCGCCCGACTGGCATGGTCACGTGCTTTGCCCCGGCCGAGGTGACGGCTTCGACCAACCGCCCACCACCGCTCACGACCCAGTTTTCCACGCCGTCGGCGCTGAGGTCCCGCGCGAGTTCGACGGCGCTTCGTTCCACTCCACCATCGTTGAGCGCCGGCAAGATCTGCAGAACCCGCATCGTCAAGCTCTCAATCCTGTTCCGTTCGCGCTGTGGCCACACGCGCGGGAGAAGACAGCTTTGGGGAGTGAAAGCCAGTTAACATCCGTTAATCCGAGCCGGACAAGGAGACATGATGCAGTCCGGCTCGCCAAGACATGGGACGCCCGGCATACGGGCCGCAAGCCGTGGTAGCGCGGACCCCGTCGCGGCCGTCGATATCCGGCAGGTCGCACGTTCCGCTCGGGGTCGCGAGGGCTGTTGACGTCTTCATTCAGCGGGTCCGTTCTGGTCGCCCGATTCCGCGCCTGCGCGCCGGCTCGAAGCAGGAAACGGATCGTAAGGGAATGGCGCCGGAATCGCTACCCGCCAGGTTGCCAGCCGGCCTTTGGATCGCCCGCGTTTAACCGTCACCGGGGCGGAGGACCATCATGGCCAGTCGGTGAAACTCATGCGCGGCGCGGGATCGCCCTGCAGTCGGGCCTGGGCGCGCTCCCGCCTGTAGGCGCCCGGCGCCGACCCGGTCACTCGCCGGAAGAAGCTGGAGAAATGGGCCGGATCGCCGAAGCCAAGCGAGTGGCCGACCTGCTGGATCGTCATGGCCGACCGGTCGAGGCGCAGCGCCGCCTCGTGCGCGAGCCGTTCCGAGACGAGCGCCTTGGGGGTCTTGCCTATGCCGGTGGTGCAGATCGCGTGAAGGCGGTCCGTTGAGATGCCAAGTGCGTCGGCATACCGCGATATCGGCCAGTGGCTGCGGAAGTTCATCTCCACGAGTTGCCGGAAGCGCTGCAGCAGGCCCGCTTTCTCGCCCGCGCCGACCAGCGAGATTTCATGCGCGCCCGACAACCGCATCATGGTTACGAGCACGATCCTGAGCAGGGCCGAAAGCAGCAGCGGCGAACCCTCCTGCGGCTGTTGCAGTTCCGACAGGATGCCTTCGAAACAGCGCGAGACCACCGCCGCGCGCTCGGTTTGGCCCGCAAGGGAGAGCACGAAGTTCCTGTCGACGAGGTAGCGCAGGTCGACGGATTCCGCCTGCTCGCCGATCGCATCGACCAGGAGCGCGTTGCCGACATGGCCGCGATAGCCGGTGCTTCCCGCCTCGACGACGAGCCGTCCGGGCTGGAGGTCGCCGGCCCATAGCAGCGCAGGCGCTTCGACGGAGAGCCGATCGCGGCCGCAATCCGCTTCGGCCATGCCGTCGGTCAGCAGCACGATCTGGCGCTCGGTCGCCTCCGCCTGCCGGTTGAACGGCCAGACGCGGCGCTGGAGGCTGCTGTCGATCCGCTCCGCCTTCACCACGCCGACGCCCTTCCCTGCTGCCCCAAACGAATGGCGCCTTCGAATCCCGGAAATTTGCAAACAATAGCCAGAAAAATACCTTCAACAAGCTGTCCTCCTTGTGGTGTCATTCGTCGCTGCTGGCGGGAGGCCCGAAATGGGTGCCGGCGAAGCATCGCCGCGACCCGCGGGGTCCGGCGCTGACAGGAGGAACGACTTGGCGCGAGCAACGATCGCGATCGCCGGTGCAGGGGCATCGACGGCCGTCCTGGAGCGGGTGAGCCCCGTCACGGGCGACGTCGTCAGCCGTGTGGCCGCGTCGTCCGTCGTCGAGGCGCGCCACGCCGCCAACGTGGCCGCTTCCGCATTCCCCGCCTGGTCGCGGACGGCGCCAATGGATCGGCGCGCTGTGCTCGAACGGGCCGCCGGCATCCTCCTCGATCGCAGCCGGGACTTCGCTGCCGCCATCGGCGACGAGACCGGCGGCACCGCCGACTGGGCCGACCTGAACTGCCGGCTCGCCGCGTCGATCCTGCGCGAAGCGGCCGCGATGACCACGCAGATCGGCGGGGAGGTGATCCCGTCCGACCGCGCCGGCTCGCTGTCGCTGGCCGTTCGCCGGCCTTGCGGCGTCGTGCTCTCGCTCGCCCCGTGGAACGCGCCGCTGGTCCTGGGCGTGCGCGGCATCGCCATGCCGCTGGCCTGCGGCAACACGGTCGTCTTCAAGGCGTCAGAGCTTTGCCCGCGCACCCACGCCATGATCGGCGAGGTCTTCGCGGAGGCCGGGCTTCCGGCCGGCGTGGTGTCGGTCGTTCACAACGCGGCCGACGAAGCAGGCGAGATCGTCGAATGCCTGATCGCGCATCCGGCGGTCCGGCGCGTCACCTTCACCGGTTCGACCCGCGCCGGCCGGGTCGTGGCGGAACTCTGCGCGCGACACCTGAAGAAGGTGCTGCTCGAACTCGGCGGAAAGGCGCCGATGATCGTGCTCGACGATGCCGACATCGACGAGGCGGTGAAGGCGGCGACTTTCGGCGCCTTCTTCAACCAGGGCCAGATCTGCATGTCGACCGAGCGCGTGCTGGTGCACGACGACGTCGCGGACGCCTTCGTCGAGAAGTTCGCCGCGCGTGCGCGCACCCTCAAGGCCGGCGATCCCCGGATCGGACGGTTTGCGCTCGGTCCCATGATCGGCGAACAGGCGGCGCAGCGCGTGCGCGCCATGATCGACGACGCCGTGGCCAAGGGCGCACGCCTGATCGTCGGCGGTCGGCTCGACGGCGCCTTTCTGGACGCGGCCGTCGTGGACGGCCTGACCCCTTCGATGCGCCTCTACTACGAAGAGTCCTTCGGGCCGGTGGCGTCGATCATCCGGTTCACCGACATCGACGAGGCGGTCTCGATCGCCAATGATACGGAGTATGGACTGGCGGCCGCGGTTTTCGGTCGCGACATCACCCGTGCGCTCGCCGTGGCCGAGCGGCTGGAAACCGGTATCTGCCACATCAACGCCGCGACCATCCAGGACGAACCGCAGATGCCGTTCGGCGGCATGAAGTCCTCCGGCTACGGCCGTTTCGGCGGTCGCGCCGGCATCGAGGAGTTCACCGAACTGCGCTGGATCTCGATTCAGAGCGGCAAGCAGGAGTACCCGTTGTGAGTGCCCGGGCGGACAGGCGTCGCGCATCATCCGCAGGCGACGGCGTGTATACACTTTCGTCGAAGGATACCGGGCGGTGGGCGTGCGCCGCGCCCGCATCCGGAGACCCATCTTCCCTGCGACCGCAAAGGGCAGCGAAACCTGTCCGCGGACGCCCCGACGATGATCGGAGTGACCATGGTCGTTCACGCTGTGTATACATTTTTTGCAACCGCCTCGTGACATGGGGGCTTTCGCGTCCTACCTTGTCGGCGATCGGCGCCATCGGGCGGGAAGGAGCGGAACCGTCGCGGTTCCGTCGCCAGGCGTGCCGTCGCGATGCGGCCCTCCGCCGATCGCGGATCACCGTGGGAGGAAGATCATGAACGTGATGTACAGGCCGACGTCATCGCCGAAGGCGCCGGAGCGCTTCTTCATCGGCGGGCGCTGGGTCGACCCGATCTCGCGCCAGACCTTGAAGGTCGTTTCGCCGACCACCGAGGAACTGCTGATCACCTATCCCGAGGCAGGGCCGGCCGACATCGACCGCGCCGTCGCGGCCGCGCGTCATGCCTTCGACAAGGGCCCCTGGCCGGGCATGGAGCCGGCCGAACGCGCGCGCTACCTGCGCAAGGTCGCCGACCTTTTGACCGCCCGCCTCGACGAGATCGCCCAGGCGTGGACCTTGCAGGTCGGAGCGCCGATCTCGCTGACCAAGAAGCTCGTCGGCCAGAACCCGACGCTGTTCAACTACTATGCGGACCTGATCGAAAAGTATCCCTTCGTCGACGAGCGCAGGCGCGACGACGGCGGCCGGGTGCGCGTCGTCAAGGAGCCGGTCGGCGTCTGCGCGGCGATCACGCCGTGGAACGCGCCCTTCGTGCTTTTGAGCTACAAGATCGCCGCCGGGCTCGCGGCCGGCTGCACCATGGTCGCCAAGCCGTCGCCCGAGACGCCGCTCGAGGCCTACATTCTCGCCGAATGCATCGAGCAGGCGGGGCTGCCGGAGGGCGTGTTCAACATCGTGCCGGCCGGCCGCGAGGGCGGCGATTATCTCGTCCGCCACAAGGGCATCGACAAGGTCGCCTTCACCGGCTCGACGGCCGCGGGCAAGCACATCGCCGCCGTCTGCGCCGAGCGGCTCGCGCGCGTCAGCCTGGAACTCGGCGGCAAGTCGGCCGCCGTCCTGCTCGAGGATGCCGACTTCAAGGCCGCGCTTCCGAGCCTGATGGTCTATTCCATGCCGATCACCGGCCAGGTCTGCTTCTCGCTGACCCGCATCCTGGTGCCCGAGCGCCGCGAGAAGGAATTCCTCGACCTCTATCTGGGCGCGGTTTCCAACATCAAGGTCGGCGATCCGTTCGATCCCGCCACCCAGATGGGACCGCTGACGATGGCTCGCCAGCGCGCCCGCGTCGAAGGCTACATCGCCGCGGGCCGGGCGGAAGGGGCGCGCGTCGCCTGCGGCGGCGGTCGCCCGCGCGGACTGGACAAGGGCTTCTACGTGGAGCCGACCGTCTTCACCGACGTCACCCCGCACATGAAGATCGTCCAGGAGGAGATCTTCGGCCCGGTGGTCTCGGTGCTGACCTACCGCGACGAGGACGAGGCGGCGGAAAAGGCCAACAACTCCGTCTTCGGGCTGAGCGGCGCGGTCTACACCGCCGATCCGGAACGCGGCTACCGCATGGCGCGGCGCATGCGCACCGGCAGCGTGACGGTCAACGGCATGATCGTCGATCCCAAGCATCCCTTCGGCGGCTTCAAGCAGTCGGGCATGGGACGCGAGGGCGGGCCCGAGGGCCTCGACAACTATCTGGAGACCAAGACCATCCACTTCGCCTGACGGAAGGAAAGCCGCGGGCGATCATTACTGCAACGACTGATCGGCAACAGGGAGGAAACCATGCTGAGACGTACATTCATCGCGCTGGCCGCATCCGCGGCGGCAATCATGGCCGCGGGCGCGCCGGCCTCGGCCCAGGACGTGATCCGGCTCGGCGCCAGCGCGCCGAAATCCGGTCCGCTCGCGGGCGGCGCGGCGGTCACGCACTGGCCCAACATCCAGCTCTGGATGAAGGAAGTGAACGATGCCGGCGGCCTCAAGGTCGGCGACAAGCAGATGAAGCTCGAACTCGTCGAGTATGACGACAAGACCAATGGCGAGGAGGCGATCAAGAACATCCAGCGTCTCGCAACCGTCGACAATGTCGACTTCCTCGTGTCGCCCTATTCCACGGGCCTGAACATCGCCACCGCGCCGATCATCGCGCGCTACGGCTATCCGCACATCGCCACGACCGCGGCGACCGACGGCGTCGCCGACTTCGCCAAGCGCTGGCCGAATTCCTTCTGGATGCTGGGCACCTCGACGCAGCTTGCCAAGGGCATCGTGTCCACGCTGTCGGCCATGAAGGGCAAGGGCGAAATCGGCAACAAGGTTGCCGTCGTCAACGTGGCGGACGCCTTCGGGCTGGAACTGATCGGCGCGGCCAAGCCGGCGCTCGCCGAGGCCGGCTTCGAGATCGTCTACGAGAGCTCCTATCCGCTCGGAACGCAGGATCTTGCTCCTGTGATCAGCGGCGCCAAGGCTGCGGCGCCGGATGCCTTCGTCGCCTTCTCCTATCCTGGCGACACCTTCGCCCTGACGGAACAGGCGCAGGTGCAGGGCTTCAACGTCCCCGTCTTCTACACCGGCGTCGGCACGGCGTTCCCGGCCTTCGCCGGCCGTTTCAAGGAAGCCGCGAACGGCATCATGGGCATCGGCGGCGTCGATTCCAGCAATCCGAAGGTCCAGGCCTACATCGACATGCACAAGGCGGACCTGGGTTCCGATCCGGATTACTGGGCCTCGGCGACCACCTATGCCGGCCTGCAGATTCTCGGCCAGGCGATCGAGAAGGCCGGGTCGCTCGACAAGGCCGCGGTGGTCGAGGCGATCAGAACGGGCACCTTCGACACGGTGATCGGCGAAGTCTCGATGCCCAACAACGTCAACGAGAACGTCTGGACGGTCGGGCAGTGGGACAATGGCGTCTTCAAGGCGGTTGCCGCCGAGGGCCTGGGCGTCGCCGGCGACCCGGTGAAGAAACCGGACTGGAAGTAACGGCCTGAGGACCAGGCATCATCGCCCAACCTCCGGAAACGAGGCGGGGTGTGGGCTACGGGCGGGGACATGCAGGGGGCATTCCCCGCCCGGACACGCAATGAGAGACCAGATCGCTACCAGATGAACATCATCGTCACAGGCATCCTGCTCAGCGGAACCTACGCGCTCGTCGCGCTGGGCCTCACGCTGCAGTACGGCGTCGCCCGCATCATGAATCTCGGCAATGGCGAGACGCTGGTCGCGGCCTGCTTCGTCGCCTTCTGGCTCTACACCGGTTTCGCGATCAACCCGCTGGTGGGGCTGCTGATCATCGCGCCCGCGGCCTTCGCCATCAATTGGGGGATCTACGCGGTTGCCCTGCAGCCGCTGGTCAAGCGAGCGAAGAACCGCGGCCAGCTCGAGGTGGATTCCATTCTCGCGACCTTCGGCCTGCTCTTCCTGCTGCAGGGCCTGATGATCCTCTTCTTCGGCGGCGAGTACCGCTCCTACACCTTCCTGGCGGAACGCTTCGACATCTTCGGCAACGCCTACGGACTGAACCGCGTCGTCGCCTTCGTGGCCGCGGCCATCATCGCGGCCGGCCTGTGGTTCTTCCTGTACCGGACGCGACAGGGAACGGCGCTGCGCGCGGTCGCCGTCGACCCGACCTCGGCCAATCTCGTGGCAATCGACGTCGCCCGCACGGCCGCCTTCGCCTTCGCGCTCGGCGGCGCGCTGACGGCCTGCGGCGGGGCGCTGCTCTCCACCTTCTACACCTTCAACGCCTCGATGGGCGTGGTCTTCACCATGAAGGCCCTGATCATCGTCATCATGGGCGGCGTCGGCGACGTGCGCGGCGCGGTCCTGGCCGCCCTCATCCTCGGCATCTCCGAGACCTTCGTCGCCAGCGTCATCGACCCGGGCCTGACCATGGCCGCCACCTACGGGCTGTTCATCCTGGTGCTGCTGTTCCGGCCGCAAGGCATCTTCGGGAGGGCGCAGACATGATGGGCCTGACCACGCAGGAGACCAAGGGCCTCGCAACGGGCGCCGTGCTTCTCGCGGTTGCCGCGCTGCTGCCGCTGGTCGACCAGGGCTTCTACCTCTCGATCTCCGTCAACATCGTGCTCTATGCCGCGCTGTGCACGTCCTGGGCGCTGTTTTCGGGCCCCACGCACTACGTCTCCTTGGCCACCGCCGCCTTCTACGGCCTTGGCACCTATTCGGTCGGGCTCGGCATCGAGGTGCTGCCCTATCCGCTGCTGCTCGTCATCGCCGCCGCCATCGGCGCGATCATGGCCGGGCTGGTGGGCGCCGCCACGCTGCGCATCTCGGGCGTCTACTTCGTCATCTTCACCTTCGGGCTGGCCGAGCTCGTGCGCCAGCTCGTCACCTGGACGCAGACCAAGTTCTCGACCGCCATGGGCCTCTACGTCTTCACGGAGATGACCGAGAGCCACATCTACTGGATGCTGCTGGCGCTGACCGCCGCGGTGTTCCTGACGAGTTTCCTCATCGCCCGCTCCCGGCTCGGCTTCGCCATGACCGTCATCGGCAACGACGAGACGGTGGCGCGCCATGTCGGCATCGACACGGCGCGCTCGAAGATCATCCTGTTCATGATCTCCGGCGCCTTCATCGCGATCGCCGGCGCCATCACAGCGCCGCGCTACATCTACATCGAGCCGCCGTCGGCCTTCAATCCGATGATCTCGTTCCTGGTCGTCATCATGGCGCTGCTCGGCGGGACCAAACGGTTGTGGGGCCCGCTCGTCGGCGTCATCCCCTTCACCATCGTCATGGACTTCATCTCCTCCAACTTTCCCAACCACACGATGATCGTGGTCGGCCTCGCCTTCCTGGCGATCGTCTACCTGATCCCGCACGGCGTGACCGGTCTGCTGGAGGACGCACGGGCGCGCTGGAAGAAGCGTTCCGCCGCCCCCGTGGCGGAGGAGAAACCGGCATGACCGCCGCGCTCTCCATACGCGCCGCGCGAAAGGCCTTCGGCGGCCTGGTCGCGGTCAACGACGTTTCGTTCGAGGTCAGGCAGGGCGAACTGCTCGGCCTGATCGGTCCCAACGGCTCCGGCAAGACCACCATGCTGAACCTGATCTCGGGCGCGCTGAAGCCGACGGCGGGCGAGATCCTGCTCGACGGCAAGCGCATCTCCGGCCTGCCGGCCCACGCGATCGCCCGGCAGGGCGTGTCGCGCACCTTCCAGCTCGTGCGCGTGCTGCCCTCGCTGGACGCCGAGGAAAACGTCATGTCGGGCGCGGTCTTCGGCCATGTCCGCGTCTGGGGCGAGGATGCCCGCCGCGTCGCCCGCGTGCTGCTCGACCGCGTCGGCCTTGGCGAACGCGCCCACATGCCGGTCGCCGCCATGACCTACATCGACCAGAAGCGGGTCGAACTCGCCCGCGCGCTCGCCGCCAATCCGCGGGTGCTGCTGCTCGACGAATGGCTCGCGGGGCTGAACCCGAGCGAACTACAGATCGGCATCGCGCTGATCGACGAACTGCGCCACGAGGGCCGCACCATCGTCATGGTCGAGCACGTGATGGACGCCATCCGCTCGCTTTGCGACCGCTGCGTGGTGATGAGCTCGGGCAGGATGATAGCCGAGGGCGGCGTCGCCGAGACGCTGTCCGACCCCGAGGTCGTGCGTGCCTACCTGGGAGACGACGATGCTTGAGGTGAGCGATCTCTCCGTCAGCTACGGCCGGCACCGCGCCTTGGAGAAGGTCGGAGTCAGGGTCTCCAAGGGCGAGATCTGCGTCATCCTGGGCGCCAACGGCGCCGGCAAATCTACCTTGCTCAAGACCATCGCCGGCATGGTGAAGCCGGAGGGCGGCGCGCGGATCGCGATGAACGGCCGCGACATCGCCGGCATGAAGCCGCACCGGATCGTCGAGGAGGGCATTGCGCTCGTGCCGGAGGGGCGCGGCATCTTCGGCGACCTCACCGTCGCCGAAAACCTCCAGCTCGGCGCCTTCGCGAACCGCGCCCGGCGCCACGAGCACGAGACGCTGGAGACCATCTATCGGCTCTTCCCGCGGCTGGCGGAGCGCAAGCGGCAGATCGCGCGCACCATGTCGGGCGGCGAACAGCAGATGGTGGCGATCGGCCGCGCGCTGATGTCGAAGCCCGACATCCTGATGCTCGACGAGCCGTCGCTCGGCCTGTCTCCGCTCCTGACCAAGGAACTGTTCCGCTCGCTGAAGGAGGTGGCCGCCACCGGCGTCGGCATCCTGATGGTCGAGCAGAACGCGCGACAGAGCCTCGCCATCGCCGACCGCGGCGTGCTGATCGAGAACGGGCTGGTGACGGGCGAGGGCCGCGCCGCCGATCTCGCCACCGACCCGGCCGTGGTCAATGCCTATCTGGGCGGTGGCGCCAAGGCTTCGCCGAAGCCCGCCGCCGCGGGATCGGGGCTGCTGCCGACGATCAAGCTGCCGCCGGCGTTGAAACTGCCGCTCGACCCCGCCGCCTGGCGCGGCGCGATCGGCGGCATCGCCGACCGCGCCGGCCGCGTGCAGGCGGCCTTCGTGCGGGCGCTGCGCCGCGACGCCGCCGTGCCGAGCGCCTTTGCCGGGCGCTACGATCCGAAGGCCGGAGCCGATCCCTGGGCGGACCTCGCGCAGGCGCAGCCCATCGTGCTGCCAGCCCCTCCGGTGGCGCGCGACGCCATCCGGCTCGGGCAGGATGCGGACCTCTTCGCCGCCCGCGCCGCCCGGATCCAGGCCGCCTATGTCCGCGCGCTGCGCGCCCGGACGCGTCAGCCGAGCGCCTTCGAGGGCCGATACGACGCCGGCGCCGGTGCCGACGCCTGGGCGCTTCTGGATGCCGAACTCGAACGCGGAGCGGACGGCCGGACGCAGCCATCGGACCTGCGCCGCCTCGTCAGGGACGCCGCCTCGCTTGCGAAGGGAGCCGGCGAACGCCTGTCGGCTCATCTGGAAGCCCGCCGCAAGGCGTCCCCGACGCCTTCGGCCTTCCAGGCGCGTCCTATCGACCTCGCGCCGGTAGCGCCCGCCATCACGCGCCCTGAGAACGGCAACGGACATGCCGGAGGCCGCGGGTTGATCGGCCACAACAGCGCCGGTCTCGACGTCGACGACGAGGCGGCGGCGCCGATCGTGGCGCCCGCGCCGCGTCCGGTCCTGCCGGACCCGGCCGGACTCGCCGCCCGGGCCGCCGCGATCCAGGCCGCGCACGTGGCCGCGCGGCGCAAGACGCTGGTCGCCTTCACCATTCCGGCGGTGGAAACGCCGCCCGCCATGGCCGAAGCGCCGTCGGGAGCGGGCATCACATCCGGCGGAGAGGCGTTCGCTCGTTCCGCCGCGCCGGCCAAGGCCGGCCGGACCAGGAAATCGGAAAAGTTGAATGATGCTTCCGCTGGCAAGAAGCGGAAGAAGCGCAAGGAGGCTTGAAAATGGCTCGCGTATTCGAGGGCATGTACATTGGCGGCGGATGGTCGGCCACCCGCAAGACCTTCAAGGACCTGAACCCGGCCGACGGCTCGGTCTGGGCGGAGGTGCCGGATTCCAGCCGGGCCGAGGCGGCCGCGGCCATCGAGGCCGCGCATGCCGCCTTTCCGGCCTGGTCGCAGCTTCCCTTCTCCAAGCGCGCCCACATCCTGCTCAAGGCCGCCGAGATCTGGGAACGCCGCCGCATGGAGATCGTCGACGCGATCCAGGCCGAAGGTGGCGGCTGGTTCGGCAAGGGCATGTTCGAGACCGGCTACGTCACCGAGATCTTCCACGCCGCCGCCGGCTCGGTCTGGAACCCGACCGGCGAGGTGATGCCCTCCGACTACGGCAAGGTGTCGATGGCCGTGCGCCGCCCGATGGGCGTCGTCTCGGTCATCAGCCCGTGGAACTTCCCCTGCATCCTCACCGCGCGCGGCTTCCTGTTCCCGCTGGTCGCCGGCAACACCATCGTGCTCAAGCCGTCGGAGGAAACGCCCTATCTCGGCGGCCTGCTGTTCGCCGAGATCTTCGAGGAGGCCGGCCTGCCCAAGGGCGTTCTCAACGTCGTCACCTGCTCGCGCGACAACGTGGCCGAGGTCGGCGACGAACTGATCGAGCATCCCTACGTCAAGGGCATCTCGTTCACCGGCTCCACCGCCGTGGGCCGCCAGATCGCGGCCAAGGCCGGCGCCCACCTGAAGAAGTGCTGCGTCGAGCTCGGCGGCAAGGATTCGCTGATCGTGCTGGAGGACGCCGACATGGAGCGCGCCACCCAGGCGGCGAACTTCGGCTCCTTCATGCACCAGGGCCAGATCTGCATGTCGGTCGAGAAGGTGCTCGTCCACGAGAAGATCTTCGATGATTTCCTCAAGCGCTTCGTCGAGCGCGCCGCCAAGCTGAAGGTCGGCGATCCGACCAAAAGCAAGGAGCACGTCATCGGCCCGCTCATCAACGACAAGCAGGTCGCCAAGGTGAAGGAACAGCTCGACGACGCCGTCGCCAAGGGCGCCAAGGTTGTGCTCGGCGGCAAGATCGAGGGCCGCTTCGTCGAGCCGACGATCCTGACCGGCGTGACCCCCGACATGAAGCTCTACCAGGACGAGACCTTCGGCCCGGTCGTCCCGGTGATCCCGTTCCGCTCCGACGAGGAGGCGATCCAGATCGCCAACGACACCGAATACGGCCTCTCGGCCGGCGTCATGACGCGCGACGAGGGCAGGGGCCTCGCCATCGTCGGCCAACTCGACACCGGCAACTGCCACATCAACTGTTCGTCCGTGAACGACGAGCCGCACGTGCCGTTCGGCGGCTTCAAGGCTTCGGGCGTCGGCAAGCACGGCGGGCGCTGGTCGCTGGAGACCTTCACCGAGACGCGCTGGATCACGCTCGACCGCGGCGGCCGGCCCTACCCGCCGGTGTTCTGATCGTCTTCCGGGAGACCGGCGGAAACCGTCGGTCCGCCTTCCGGAGTTCCTGCGTGGCGGCGGCCATCCCGCCGCCACGCCTTCTTCAGGCACCGCGACACGATGGCATCGGCGTTCTTGCCGCGAACCCGGGCGAAGCGCCCATCGAGGCCGCCGCTGGACAGGGCGCGGGAGGGTCGAAACGCGCCGTTCTCACGGTCGTCGCCCCGACCCGAAAAAATGCGCGGCCAACCCCCCGAGCCGCCGTTTTTCTCTGTTGCAATCCCCGATCAGTTCGGCCATATAGCCGTCACTTGCGGCGACGAGCCGCGCGAGCGGGCGTAGCTCAGGGGTAGAGCACAACCTTGCCAAGGTTGGGGTCGAGGGTTCGAATCCCTTCGCCCGCTCCAGTTTCCTCAAGAATATCAATGACTTGCAGAAACCGCCGCGAGGCGGTTTTGTCGTTTTCGGTATCGATGCCAAGGATACCGGCGGGTGTCATGGGCGACTGACGCTCGGCCGTCGAGGCTGGTCGCCGTTTGACCAATCCCTTCGCAACGGCTGGCCATCGGATCATCAGACCGTTCTGTGTTCTCGTCGCCTCACGGCATGTGTCGACGGTCGGGGCGGCGACCTTGAAGTCGTGCTTCACAAGCCGGGGCGGATCGGCCAAGTTCCGGTCGAATGAAGAAGGCGGCAATGGGGGTGAAGGAATGAGTCTCGAGGTTTCGGCGCCGGCAGCCGGACCTCTCGGCCGCGCCACGCGGCTGAAGGCCGCGACTCGGGCGACCCACGAACGGCTGGACCGGGCGATCATGGACCGGCGCCCCTTTGCCGATCGCGAACGTTACGGCCGGTTCCTCGAGCTTCAGCTGCGTTTTCACCGCGACCTCGACCCGTTCTACCGGCACGCCGCGCTCCGGTCGCTGTTCCCGGACCTCCGGAGCCGCCAGCGACTCGACCTGATCCACCGCGACTTCCTCGACCTCGGCATGGCTGTGCCGAAAGCCTCGTCGAAAGCGGAAGGGGAGGCGGATGTCGAGACCGCGCTCGGCTGGCTCTACGTCGGGGAAGGCTCGAGCCTCGGCGCGGCGATGCTTCTCAAGGAAGCCGCCCGGCTCGGCCTGTCGGAGCGCTTCGGCGCGCGCCATCTGGCGGCCGCCCCGGAAGGGCGGGGCAGGCACTGGAAAGCCTTCGTCGCCGCGCTCGATGCCGCCGATCTCACGGACGAAGCGGAAGCCCGCGTCGTCGCGGGCGCCCGCGACGCCTTCCGCTCGGTCCACGGGTATGTGATCGAGCTGTTCGGATAGGGTGCGTGGCGGCCCGCTTCGAAGCCGCCCCGCCAATCCTCACGAATGCGCGAAGATGTCCTCTTCGTCCCAGCCCATCAGGTCGAGCCTGGCGCGTGTCGGCAGGAAGTCGAAACAGGCCTTCGCCTCGGCCTCGCGGCCGTCCCGGACGAGCCTTGCCGTCAGCGCCTCGCGCAGCCGGTGCAGGTGCAGCACGTCGGAAGCGGCGTATTCGAGCTGTTCGGGCGACAGGATTTCCGCCGCCCAGTCCGACGACTGCTGCTGCTTCGACAGCGTGACGCCGAGGAACTCCTGGCAGACGTCCTTCAGCCCGTGCCGGTCGGTATAGGTCCGCGTCAGCCGGGACGCGATCTTGGTGCAGAACACCGGTTGTGGCATGGCGCCCAGATTGTGGAACAGCACGGCCAGGTCGAAGCGGCCGAAATGGAAGATCTTGGTGATGCCCGCATCGGTCAGGAGCCTGACCAGGTTCGGCGCGCTGGTCTGGCCACGCTGGATCTGGATGACGTCGGCCGAACCGTCGCCCGGCGAGATCTGCACCACGCAGAGCCGGTCGCGATGCGGCTTCAGACCGAGCGTCTCGGTGTCGATCGCGATCGCGTCGACGGCGTAGTTCGACAGGTCCGGGAGATCGTTCTTGTGGAAGCGGATGGTCATGATGTTCTCCTCAGGCCGCGAGCACGCCGAGGATGCGCGCCCAGGACCGCTGGCCCTTCTGGAAGGAAGACAGTTCGTACTTCTCGTTCGGCGAATGGGCACGGTCGTCGGGCAGGCCGAAGCCGACCAGCAGCGAATCCATGCCGAGCATCGACTGGAAGTCGCCGACGATCGGGATCGAGCCGCCCATGGCGATCATCACCGCCTCGCGCGGCCATTCTTCGGAGAGCGCCTGCCTGGCCTTGGCCAGCAGCGGCGAATCATAGGGCAACTGGATGGCCGGCGAGCCGCCATGCTTGTGGAACTCGACCGAGCAGTCGGCCGGGATGCGCTCCCGCACGAAGGCGCGGAACGCCGCGCGGATCGCTTCCGGCTGCTGCCGGTGCACCAGCCGGAAGGAGATCTTCGCCGAGGCCTCCGCGGCGATCACCGTCTTGAAGCCCTTGCCCGTATAGCCGCCGGTGATGCCGTTCACTTCGGCCGTCGGCCGCGCCCAGGTGAGTTCGAGCACCGAACGGCCCTTTTCGCCGGCCGGGATCGACAACCCGATGTCGCCGAGGAACGTGTCCGCGCCGCGACCGAGCGTGTCCCAGACGGCCAGCACGTCCTTGGGCGTCTCGTCGACGCCGTCGTAGAAACCGGGGATGGTGACGCGGCCGTCGGCATCGTGCAGGTCGGCCAGGATCCTCGACAGGATGTGGATCGGGTTGGCGGCCGCCCCGCCGTAGAGACCCGAATGCAGGTCGCGGTTCGCGGCCTTCACCACGATTTCCTCGCCGACCAGGCCGCGCAGGCCCGTGCAGATCGCCGGCGTCTCGTGGTCCCACATGCCGGTGTCGCAGACCAGCGCGAAATCGGCCTTCAGTTCGTCGGCATTGGCGTCGAGGAACGGCTTGAGCGACGGCGAGCCCGATTCCTCCTCGCCCTCGAACAGGATCGTTACCGCGCAGGGCAGCGAGCCCGTGGCCGACTTCCAGGCGCGGCACGCCTCGACGAAGGTCATCAACTGGCCCTTGTCGTCGGCGGAGCCCCGTCCCGAGATGATCTTCCGGCCGGTTGCGCCGGTCTTGATCGCGGGCGCGAAGGGATCGTCCTCCCAGAGGTCCAGCGGATCAACCGGCTGCACGTCGTAGTGGCCGTAGAACAGCACGCGCGGCGCATCAGCCGACGCGCCCGGATGATGCGCGACCACCATCGGATGACCGGCGGTGTCGCGCACGCTGGCCGTGAAGCCTATCGACGCGAGGTCCTTCACCAGCCACTCCGCCGCCCTCCGGCAATCGCCGGCATAGGCCGGGTCCGTCGAGATCGACGGAATGCGCAACAGCTCGAAGAGGCGCTCGAGGCTGGCGGGCAGGCCTGAATCGAGGGTGGAGAGGACGGAGGAAGGAACGGTCATGTCGGGGAAACTCGCGGATGCGGATTGGCGGAATGCCGGGACCCTACCGCATGAGCGAACGGATGGGGAGAGGTTGATTGGATGCGGCCGGAACGGATGCGGCCGGACATCACGTCTTGGGGACGAAGACCTCGATCGCGCCCGGATGCACCATGAAACGCGCGGGCGTGGCGGTGACGATCTCGCCGTCGGTGTTGACGGGCATGGGACGCCTGGTCACGACGTCGAAGCGCACGCACTTGGCCGTGCGGACCTCGCTCCACAGGCCCTGCCGGCCGGCCCTGAAGGAACGCATCATCGCCGCCAGCTTCCAGACGTTCGAGACCTCCAGGCTGTAGAGGTCGAGATGGCCGTCGTCGATCGCCGCCTTCTCCTCCACCACGTTTCCACCGCCATAGTGCCGGCCGTTGCCGACCGCGATCTGGTAGGTCGAGACCCGTGTCTCGAAGTCCTTCTCGGTGATCGTCGCCTCGAACCGGCGCGCCCGCGAAAGCACGCGCAGCGCGGCGATGGCATAGCCGAACCGGCCCCATCGCTTCTTGAGTCCGGCGTCGAGCGTGCGCGCGAGATCGGCCGAAAGCCCGATGCTGGCGACGTTGAAGAAGGCATGCCCGTTTACGGAGCCGACGTCTATGCGTCGCGTGGCGCCGCCCACGATGACGTCGGCGGCCTGTTCCAGGTCCATGGGAATGCCCAACGTGCGGGCGAGATCGTTCGCCGTGCCCATGGGAACGATGCCGAGCGGCAGGCCGCTTTCCATGACCGCCATCGCGCCGGACGCAATCGTTCCGTCGCCGCCGCACAGGATGATCATGTCGGCGGTCTCGCGCAGGCGCACGATGTCGCGCGCGATCTCGGGCAGCGCGGAGAAGGGTTCCACGGTCACCGCCAGTCCGCCCTGCACCAGTCGCGGCATGATGGCCCCGAAGCCTTCGCCGGCGCGCCGGGCGCCCGGATTGAACAGCAGAAGCGCGCGTCGCTTGCGGGTGTTGGTCTGGTCTTGCATCGAAGGCACCGTCAATCGCGGCCGGAGGCTTGCCGCGACGAAAATCGGCCACCGTGGTGGGGGGACCACGGTGGCCGCAGGGTAGATGCGGCGGCCCGGAGAGGGGGGATGAGGCCGCCGCGATGTCCGGCGAGGCGGGGGACGGGCCTTTGACCGAACTCGGAAGCAACTTCCGATGACCTGAAAATTGGATTTCGATAGTGGCGATTCAAGGGCACGAAGATTACATCTTCGTAACGAACCCGTGAACCCGCGAACGCCAGGCACACTGCGATTTCGCGTTGCCCGAGCGGAGGGTCCGTCAACGTCGTGGACCGCGCAATTCGTGATTGTCCTATGCCATGCTGCGATGCGGCAGGCAACCGCCTCGGAGCCAATTCCCTCGTCACAGGATGGCGGTAGTGGCGCAGGCGCCGCGTCGTTTCGCGTGGATTTCGCGGCCGTCCCGCGCTAAGCCTCTCGCCATGAAAAAGGGCGATCATCTCTTCCTCGTCGACGGTTCGGGATACATTTTCCGTGCCTATCACGCGCTGCCGCCGCTGACGCGCAAGTCGGACGGGCTGCCGGTCGGCGCCGTGTCCGGCTTCTGCAACATGCTGTGGAAGCTGATGGTCAGCGCCAGGGACACCGACGTCGGCGTGGTGCCGACCCATTTCGCGGTCATCTTCGACTATTCGTCGAAGACCTTTCGCAACGAGCTCTATCCCGAGTACAAGGCCAACCGCTCGGCGCCGCCCGAAGACCTGGTCCCGCAGTTCGGGCTGATCCGCCAGGCCACGCGCGCCTTCGACCTGCCCTGCATCGAGATGGAGGGCTTCGAGGCCGACGACATCATCGCCACTTACGCCCGGCTCACCCGCGAGGCCGGCGGCGACACCACCATCATCTCCTCCGACAAGGACCTGATGCAGCTCGTCGGCGACACGGTGTCGATGTACGACCCGATGAAGGATCGGGAAATCAAGGTGCCCGACGTGATCGAGAAATGGGGCGTACCCCCGGAAAAGATGATCGACCTGCAGGCATTGACCGGCGATTCCGTCGACAACGTGCCCGGCGTGCCGGGCATCGGCCCCAAGACGGCGGCCCAGCTTCTCGAACAGTTCGGCGACCTCGACACGCTGCTCGCCCGCGCGGGCGAGATCAAGCAGAACAAGCGCCGCGAGAGCATCATCGAAAACGCCGAAAAGGCGCGCATCTCGCGTGAACTGGTGCGTCTGAGGGATGACGTGCCTCTCCCCGACGGGCTCGACGCGCTGACGCTTCAGCCGCCGAACGGGCCGAAGCTGATCGGCTTCCTGAAGGCGCTGGAGTTCACCACGCTGACCCGCCGCGTGGCGGAGGCGACGGGCGCCGACGCGGCCGTCATCGAACCGGCCGAGATCGTCATCCAGCGCGGCGCGGAGGCTCACGGCCCCGATCTCGATGCTGGCGATCCGCCCGCCTCGGGGGCGGCGGCAAGCCTCGAAACCGTCGGCGACGGGCCCGCCGCGGGCAAGCCGGCATCGTCCGGCGAAATGGCCGGCGCGCCGACGCCGGCCGCCCTGGTTGCCGCCCGCGCGGCCGAAGCCGCGGCCGCGCCGATCGACCGCGCGGCCTATGTCACGATCCGCGACCTCGCCACACTGAACGACTGGCTGGCCGACGCCCGCGAGACGGGCGTCCTGTCGATCGATACCGAGACCACGTCGCTCTATCCGATGGAGGCCGAACTCGTCGGGTTCTCCATCGCCACCCGCCCGGGCAAGGCGGCCTACGTGCCGCTCGCGCACCGCAACGGCGCGGGCGACCTGCTCGGCGGCGGCGAACGCCTGCCCGGCCAGATCCCCTTTGCCGACGCGCTCGCAGCGCTGAGACCGGTACTGGCAGACCGCTCCGTGCTCAAGATCGGCCAGAACATCAAGTACGACTGGGTGCTGCTCGACCGCTACGGCCTCACCATGGCGCCGCTCGACGACACCATGCTGATCTCCTACGTGCTCGACGGCGGTTCCTCCAGCGGCAACACCGGCGGCCATGGCATGGACCGGCTGGCCGAACGCTGGCTCGGCCATACTTGCATCGCCTACAAGGACGTTGCCGGCAGCGGTAAGTCGCAGGTTACCTTCGACATGGTCGACATCGAGCGCGCCACGACCTATGCCGCCGAGGATGCCGACGTGACGCTGCGGCTGTGGCGCCTGCTCAAGCCGCGCCTTGTCGCCGATGGCCTGACCACTGTCTACGAACGACTCGAGCGGCCGCTGATCGACGTGCTCGGCCGCATGGAGCGGCGCGGCATCGCGGTCGACCGGCAGATCCTGTCGCGCCTGTCGGGCGATTTCGCCCAGGCCGCGGCCGCCCTGGAGGACGAGATTTACCAGCTCGCCGGCGAACGCTTCAACATCGGCTCGCCCAAGCAATTGGGCGACATCCTGTTCGGCAAGATGGGGCTTTCGGGCGCCACCAAGACCGCGACCGGCCAATGGTCGACCTCGGCGCGCATTCTCGAAGACCTTGCCGCCGAGGGCCACGACCTGCCGCGCCGGATCGTCGACTGGCGCCAGCTCACCAAGCTGAAATCCACCTACACGGATGCGCTGCCGGGCTTCATCAACCGCGAAACCAAGCGGGTCCACACCTGCTATTCGATGGCCTCGACATCGACGGGCCGGCTCTCGTCATCCGAACCCAACCTGCAGAACATCCCGATCCGAACCACCGAAGGTCGCAGGATCCGCACCGCCTTCGTGGCCGAGCCCGGCCGCAAGCTGATCTCGGCCGACTATTCGCAGATCGAATTGCGGGTCCTCGCCCACGTCGCCGACATTCCGCAATTGCGGCAGGCCTTCGCCGACGGCATCGACATCCACGCCATGACCGCGTCCGAAATGTTCGGCGTGCCGGTCGAGGGCATGCCGGGCGAGGTGCGCCGCCGCGCCAAGGCGATCAACTTCGGCATCATCTACGGCATTTCGGCCTTCGGGCTGGCCAACCAGCTGTCGATCCCGCGGGAGGAGGCCGGCGCCTACATCAAGAAGTACTTCGAGCGCTTCCCCGGCATCCGCGACTACATGGAGGAGACCAAGGCCGCCGCGCGCGACAAGGGCTATGTCGAGACCATCTTCGGCCGCCGCGCGCACTATCCCGAGATCCGGGCGTCGAACCCGCAGGTGCGCGCCTTCAACGAGCGCGCTGCCATCAACGCGCCGATCCAGGGGTCGGCCGCCGACGTCATCCGCCGCGCCATGGTGCGCATGGAGGCGGCGCTCGACGAGGCGGGCCTGTCGGACGTCGAGATGCTGCTCCAGGTCCACGACGAACTGATCTTCGAGGCGCCGGAAAGCCTCGTGGACAAGGCGATCCCGCTGATCCGCTCGGTCATGGAAAACGCCGCCATGCCCGCCGTCGCCATGCGCGTGCCCCTCCACGTCGACGCCCGCGCGGCCGACAACTGGGACGAGGCGCATTGAAGAAGCCGGCGGTCGCTCGGCCGCCGGCTCGGTCTCCAGTCCGGAACTGATCGCTCAGCCCGCCGCCGCCGCCTCCAGCGCGGCGATGTCGATCTTCCTCATCGCCATCAGCACCGGCCAGACCTTGGCCGCCTGCGGTCCCGTCAGCAGTTCGACGGATCCCTTCGGCACGATCTGCCAGGACAGGCCGAAGCGATCCTTCAGCCAGCCGCATTGGCTCTCCGCCCCGCCATCGGCGGTCAGCGCATCCCACAACCGGTCGGTCTCGGCCTGGTCCACCGTCGAGACCGAAATCGACACGGCTTCGCTCAGCACGAAATGCGGCCCGCCGTTCAGCGCCTGGTAGGGCGTGCCTGCCAGCGTGAACTCCACCATCAGCACCTTGCCGGGCGCGGTTCTGTCCTGGCCGTCCGGATAGCGCCCGACCTGATCGATGCGGCTGCCGGGGATCAGCGAGCAGTAGAATTCGGCCGCCGGCAGCGCCTGGTCGTCGAACCACAGGCACGTCCGGACCTTCGGAACCCCGATCATTTCCGGCCTCCTTCAGCTCATCCGCTTCGAGCCTTCGATGATCATCATCCACGGCGTGCCGAAGCGGTCGGTGAACATCGCGAAACGATCGGCCCAGAAAGTCTCGGCCGGCGCCATCATCACGGCCTGCGCATCTTTCGACAGGGCCGCGTAGACGCGGTCGAACTCGTCCATCGACGGCGGCGAGATCGTGACCGAAAAGCCCTGCGGCTTCGTGTACCATTCGGCGGGCGCGTCGGAGGCCATCACGGTCGTGTTGCCGAGCCTGAGCGACATGTTCATGATCAGGTCGTCCCCGCCCGGCATGCGGTCTTCGGGGCGCGGCGCATAGCCGTTGCGAAAGATGCCGAACACCTCGCCGCCCAGCGTCTCGGCGTAGAAGCTCATCGCCTCCAGGCAATTGCCGTTGAAGTTGAGATAAATCGTCGGTTCCATCGTCAATCCTCCCGGTTTCAGAGCGTCTTCGCCAGTTCCTCGAGCTGGTCGGTCGCCTTGCCCCAGCCCTCGTGGAAGCCCATGGCCTCGTGTTCCTTCATCGTCTCCGCGCTCCAGTGCATGGCGCGGGCGGTGTAGTCGGTCCGGCCGTCGCCGAGATCCTCGAAGCTCACCTCGCCGACCATGAAGGGCCGGCCCGACGGCACCCATCCCGGCAGGAAGGCGTCGGTGAAGACCAGACGCTTCAACGGTACAACTTCGAGATAGACGCCGGTGTTCTCGAACCGCTCGCCATCCGGCCCGTTCATGACGTTGAAGCTCTCGCCGCCGGGCCTCAGGTCGATCCGGCTGTCGGTGACGTACCAGGGCTTCGGGCAGAACCACCGGTTCAGGAGTTCGGGTTCCGTCCAGCAGCGCCAGAGCGCCGCTGCCGGCGCGCCTATGACGCGTTGCAGCGTGAGAACGTGTTCGGGCTGGGTGCTGGTCATGCGGCTGTTTCCTCCTCGAGTGCGGGTTCCGGGCCGGTTTCCAGCCGGCCTTCGACGCCGAACAGGCCTTCGATGTAGCGCCTGAGATGATCGATCGCGTCGAGGGCGTGACGGGCGTCACCGCTCGCCTTGGCGAGGATGAAGCCGCCCTGGATCACCGCCTGCGTGTGCAATGCCAGGCTCTCCGCGCTCCAGGCGGGCGTCAGGCCACGAGCGTCGATCGCGGCCTGGATGTCGGCCACCAGGGTCTCGGCATGGCCGTGGATGCTCGCCCAGCAGGCGTCGCGGATCTCCGGCGACGTGTCGTAGGCCTCCTGCGCCATCGTGCCGACGAGGCAGGTGAACTCGGGCAGCGATCCCCGGATCAGCTGCCGCCGCAGGTCCACATAGGCCAGCAGGCGGTCGAGCGGATCGGCGGGCTCGTGGTAGTCCGCTCCGGCAAAAAGCGCGCCGGTCATCTCCGACCAGTGCCGCGCGGCGGCGACCGCCAGTTCCTCCTTGGTCGCGAAATGGTGGAAGAAGGAGCCCTTCGAAAGCCCCGCCGCCCTGCAGATGTCGTCCACCGACGTCGCCGCGTAGCCATTGGCGCGGATCACGCTCAGGGCCGCATCGAGCAGGCGGGTGCGGGTCTGGGGATTGGCTGGGCGCGGCACGTCGACGTCACCATCGTTTAGATTGCGGAATAGGATACCAACCGGTTGGTATAATATCAAGGCGAAAGGTCCGCGTGTGAGTCTGGCGCTCGACATGGCGCGCCGAGGTGACCCTGGGCGCCCCAGCCGGGCGCGGGACACGCGACGGTTATCCTTCACGCGCAAAGCCTTGTGGCGCCGGCCTTTGCCTCCGGCGACGCGGTTTCCCGCTGCTTTTGATGGTCCGCGTTAACCTTCTGTTAACCACCAGAGCCTCAATCCTTAACGACAAGTAAGGAATCGACTCGGTGACCAGCGCCGCCCCCATCGAAAAGAAAGCCATCCGCTTCCGCGCCCGTTCATTCGTGGCCTTCGCGCTCGCGCCCGAGGCGCCGCTGGCCGAGTGGATCGAGGGCCTGGACCGCTGGATCGAGAATTCTCCGGGCTTCTTCGCCGGCCGTCCGGTCGTCCTCGACCTCGCGGCCCTGAAGCCGGCGAACGAGGACGTCAGGACGCTCGTTGCGGCCCTCGCCGCGCGCGGCATCCGCGTCTATGCCATCGAAGGCATTGAGGCCGAGGCGGCTGTCGCCGACCTGCCGCCGCTGTTGACGGGCGCTCGCGAGGCGACCCTCGACGGACTGCTCGCGCGCAGCGCCCCGCCGTCCGGCGAGGCCGCGCCGGTCGCCGAGCCGAAGCCCGTGCAGGCGAAGTCGGGCCGTACCCTGACGATCGACACCCCGGTTCGCTCGGGCTGCTCCATCGTCCACATGGATGGCGACGTCATCGTTCTGGGCGACGTCGCCTGGGGATCGGAGATCGTCGCGTCGGGCTCGATCCACGTCTACGGCACGCTGCGCGGGCGTGCGCTCGCCGGCGCCAACGGCAACGGCCAGGCCCGCGTCTTCTGCCGCCGCAACGAGGCCGAGCTGATCGCCGTCAACGGCTGGTATCGCACCGCCGAGGACATGGAACCCCGCCATCGCGGTGCGGCCGTCCAGGCTTTCCTCGACGGCGGCGCGCTCGTCATCGCACCCCTCAAGTCATAAGGATTGGAGAACCTCCGAAATGGGCAAGGTAGTGGTAGTCACGTCGGGCAAGGGGGGCGTCGGGAAGACGACCTCGACGGCTGCTCTGGGCGCCGCGCTCGCGCAGACCGGCAAGCGCGTCGCCCTCGTCGATTTCGACGTCGGTCTGCGCAACCTCGATCTGGTCATGGGCGCCGAGCGCCGGGTGGTCTTCGATCTCGTCAACGTCATCCAGGGCCATGCGAAGCTCTCGCAGGCGCTGATCCGCGACAAGCGCATCGACACGCTGTTCCTGCTCGCCGCCTCGCAGACCCGCGACAAGGATGCGCTGACCGAGGAAGGGGTGTCCGAGGTGATCGCGCGGCTGAACCAGGTTTTCGACTATGTGCTGTGCGACAGCCCGGCCGGCATCGAGCGCGGCGCCCAGCTCGCCATGCGCTTCGCCGACGAGGCGGTCATCATCACGAATCCCGAGGTCAGTTCGGTTCGCGATTCCGACCGGATCATCGGCCTGCTCGACTCGCGCACGATGAAGGCGGAGCGCGGCGAGGAACTCAAGAAGCACGTGCTGGTCACGCGCTATGACGCCGAACGCGCGGCGCGTGGCGAGATGCTCGGCATCGACGACGTACTGGAGATACTGTCGGTGCCGCTGCTCGGCATCATCCCCGAAAGCCAGGGCGTGCTCCGCGCGTCCAACGTCGGCGCGCCGGTCACCCTCAACGAACCGACCAACCCGGCCGCCAAGGCCTACATGGACGCGGCGCGCCGGCTCGAGGGCGAGAACCTTCCGGTCGTGCTTCCATTCGACAAGCGGGGGCTTTTCGACCGGCTGTTCAGGAGGAAGGCGGCATGACACTGCTATCGTTCTTCAAGCGTCGCGCCAGCGCGCCTGTCGCGCGCGAACGCCTGCAACTGCTGCTGGCCTACGAGCGCAACAACCGCAACAAGCCCGACCTCGTCGCCGTGCTGCGCGAGGAGATCATGGCGGTCATCGGCCGGCACATCCAGATCGACCAGGACCAGGTGCGGATCGCCATGGATCGCGGCAAGACCACCTCGACGCTCGAGATCGACATCCAGATCCCGAACGACGACAAGGGACTGGCTGTCGCCTGCTGAAGGCGACGCGTTCCGGATGGCGACGATCGTGACCGACCGCCTGCGGCTGAGGCCGGCGCGGCTGGAGGATGTGCGCGATCTTCATGCCATCCTGTCCGACGCGCGAGCGATGGCCTACTGGTCGACGCCGCCGCATGCCACTTTGGACGAGAGCCGCGCATGGCTGGAGGCCATGATGGATATTCCCGCCGGGGAGGGCGAGGATTTCGTTGTCGAACATGAAGGTCGGGTGGTAGGGAAGGCGGGTCTCTACCGCTTTCCCGAGATCGGCTTCATCCTAAGTCCCGACGTGTGGCGACGGGGATTCGCCCGAGAGGCTCTGGGCGCGGTGGTGCGTCGCGCCTTCGACGTGCATGGCCTGCCCGAGATACTAGCCGATGTCGACCCCGACAACGCCGCGTCGCTGGCCGTCCTCGGGCGCCTCGGTTTCCGCGAGACGGGACGCAAGCAGCGCACCTGGCTGATCGGCGGTCGATGGTGCGACAGTGTCTATCTCAAGCTTGGGCGCGGCGACGTCGCGACCGCCCTTTGACGCGCCCTCGTATCGAACCGGCGCGTCACTCGCCGGCAATCAGCCTTCCGCGGCCGCGCAATCCTTGCATAGGCCGCGGAACTCGATAACCGCGCTGCTTGGCTTGAATCCCGTGCCCGACACCCAGTCGCCAAGCACCTTGCCGATCGCCGGATCGCTGAGTTCGGCCACCTGGCCGCATCTCTGGCAGATGGCGAACGCGGTCAGGGCATCGGCGTGATGGTGATGTTCCGAGCACGCAACGAATGAGTTCAGGCTTTCGAGCCGGTGCACCATCCCCGCCTTGGTCAGGCGATCGAGCGCCCGGTAGACCTGAAGCGGCGCGCGAAAGCCCTCGTCGCGCAAACCGTCCAGCAGCGCATAGGCGCTGACCGGGCCGCCGGCGGCCTCGAGTTTCTCCAGCACCAGCAACTGGTTGCGGGTCAGCGAGCTCCTGTCGTTCATCGGCGCATCCTGCTTGGCGCCGGCATCGACCCCGTCCGCCATGCCGGCCTGTCGCTCCTTGTGCGCCAGCCATCGAGGCTCTGCAAGCCCGCCCGCGACGCGTCGGGCAACATGTTGCGGCAGACAGGGTTAACAGTTTGGCAAGTCGGTTTGAGATACAACTTCCGGATTGGGTCGGGAGCTACCATGAACGTTGCCAACTTCACCATCGAGCCGGAGCGCGCGGTCGGATCGCCGTTGGCGACCGACATTTCCGACATCGGGCCGCGCGCCAGCCGCCTCGGCCTGGAAATCGCCGGGATTGCCGGCCTCATTGAGGATATGGTCAAGCTCGGCCGCGCGCAGGAGGAATCGCTTCGCGCGGTCGTCGCCTCGGCGCGCCAGACGGGCGAGACCAACCGCCGCTTGGCCGAGAGCATGGACGAGGCGAAGTCCTCCGCCGACGCCACTCGTGCCGTGCTCGCCGAAAGCGCCGACACCGTGGCGAAGACGATCGGCAACTCCGTCGAGCAGCTCGAAGCGCTGAGCAAGGGTGTCCTGACCTTCACCGAATCACTGGCGCGCGTCTCCGAGACCATCCGGGAGGTCAGCGCGGCCAGCGCCTCGATCAACGAGATCGCCCGCGAGACCCAACTCGTCGCGCTGAACGCCTCCATCGAGGCCGCCCGCCTCGGCGATGCCGGCAAGGGATTCGCCGTCATCGGCGCCGCGGTCAAGGCGCTCGCCGACCAGATTGGCATGTTCGCCAAGCAGAACGAGGTGAGCCTAGGCTCGCTGGAAGGCACGCTCGAGGAACTCTTCTCGCAGTCCAAGCGCAGTGCGGTCACCGCCCAGGCGGCGATGGAGGCGTCCGGTCAGGCCGCGGATACGACGCGCACCATCCAGTCGCTCGTCTCCAGCGTCGAAACGCTGACGGACCGTATCGTCGGCATGTCCGACCCCGTCCAGTCGAACATCCGGTCCAGCGCCAACGTCCGCGACGAACTGCGCAAGCTGGTGGGCATGGCCAAGGATTGTCACGTCAAGCTCGACGATGCCGGCGAGAGCTCGACGGCGATCCTCGACATCTCGGAAAACCTCATTCTCTTCATCGCCGAATCCGGCATCGAAACGCCCGACACCTTCTTCATCGATCTCGTCCGCGAAAAGGCTTCGGAGGTCACCGCGCTGTTCGAGAAGGCGGTGGATACCGGCGAGATCGGCCTTGGCGATCTCTTCGACGATGATTATCGCCCCGTACCCGGCACGAACCCGCAGCAGGTGCTGACCCGCTTCACCGCCTTCACCGACCGCGTGCTCCCGCCGGTGCAGGAGCCGGTGCTGAAGCTCAACGACCGCATTGTCTTCTGCGCCGCGATCGACCGCAACGGCTACCTGCCGACCCACAACCTCGTCTACTCGCAGCCGCAGGGTGACGACCCGGTCTGGAACGCCGCCAACTGCCGCAACCACCGCATCTTCAGCGACCGCACCGGCCTCGGCGCCGGCCGCAACACGCGGCCATTCCTGCTGCAGACCTACCGCCGCGACATGGGCGGCGGAAACTACGTCCTGATGAAGGACATCTCAGCGCCGATCTTCGTGCGCGGTCGCCACTGGGGCGGTCTGCGCATGGGCTACAAGCCCGAAGGCTGAAGCGCCGAGGCATCGCATGCGCGCGTCCCGGGCGCGCCTGCGGGCGCGTCGCCCGCCCCACTTCATTAGAACTCCCAAAAACAGCCCCATTTCGCCAACATCAATGCTAACGTTGGGGCAGTTGTAATGGCTTGGGAGAATGACGGCATGATCTATGGACCTGGCGCGAAGGCGCTTCTCGCAGGCGTGGCCTTCGCCGCGTCGCTCGTTGGACCGATGCTCGGCAGCGCCTTCGCGCGCACGAACTATGCCGTGGTGGTCGGTGTCACGGAGTACCCTTTGCTGCCGCGCAATACGTGGCTCGTCGGGCCGCGCAATGATGCGCTGCTGGTGCGCGACTATCTCCTGAACCAGTCTCCCGTTCCCTTCGAGCCGGCCAATGTCGCGATCCTCGCCGACGACGTCGACGGCGGGCGCGAGCCTACCCTCGCGGCGATCGTCGAGACGCTGGACGACATGGCGGAAAAGGCGCAACCCGGCGACTTCCTCTATCTCCAGTTTTCCGGTCACGGCTTCCAGCAGACGGCGGCCGATCCGTCTACCGAGACCGACGGCCTGGACGAAATCTTCCTGCCCAAGGATACCGGCCGCTGGATCGACCGCACCCAGGGCATGCCGAACGTCCTCGTCGACGATGTCGTCGGCGCCGCGCTCGAGCGCATCCGCGACAAGGGCGCCTTCGTCTGGGTGGTCTTCGATTCCTGTCACTCCGGCACCGCGACCCGCGCCGCCCCCGGCGACGACGTCCAGGAGCGCAAGATCGATCCCGAAATGGTCGGCATGCCGCCGGAGGTACTTTACGAGGGCGGCGCGACGCGCGACGTCCTCGCCCGCGAGGCGCCCGTTCCGGTGCAGCCGACCGGCGCGGAGTCGACGCGCAAGGGCGGCATGGTCGCCTTCTTCGCCGCGCAGACCAACGAGACGACGCCCGAAATGCCGCTGCCGAAGGGCGCGGAAGGCGCCACGAAATACGGGCTGTTCACCCACACCATCTTCTCGCGCCTCGCCGAGAATCCCTCCGTCACCTACCGGCAGCTGGCCGAGGGCGTGCTGCAGCACTACACCTCGATCAACCGCACTTCCACGACGCCGCTCTTCGAAGGCGATCTCGACGTGCCGGTCTTCGGCATGGAGATGGACGAGTTCATCCCGCAATGGCCGGTCAAGGTCGCCGACAGCGGCGTCACCATCGCGGGCGGCCTGCTGAACGGCCTGGTGCCCGGAACCCGGCTCGCCGTCATGGAGAAGGCGGGCGATACGATGGACAAGGCCATCGGCTTCCTCGAGGTCAGGACCGCCGACAATTTCACCAGCCGTCTCGTCGTGGCGCCGCCACCTCCCGAGGAGGAAGTCGCCGAGGGCGAGGTCGCCGAGGCCGAGCAGGACGCGCCGGAGGCAACCAGCCTGAAGGTCAGGACGCCCGGCGACATTCCCGCCGGGGCCTATGCCCGGCTTGTCGAAACGACGTTCGATTTCACGCTCACGGTCGCCCGGCCGGCTCCATCGCAGGCACACCCCGAACGTGTCGCGATGGTCAACGCCATGCTCGACGCGCTGGAAGCGGACGAGACGAAGCCGATGCGGCTTGCGCTGGTCGAGCCGGGCAAGGCGGCGGATCTCCGCCTGGCCGTCGCGGCGGAAGCCGATATCGAGGATGCCGGCCTGGGCGCCAGCGCGCTCCCGACGCTTTGGTTCCTGCCGGAATCGGGCGAGCTGTCGCTGGAGGAGGGGCGTCGCCCGCCGTCGATCGTCATGGAGAGCGACGACGCGGAAGCCATCGGCGAGGCGATCGGGCAGTATCTCGTCCGCATCTACCGGGCGACCAACCTCGCGCGGATCGGGCAGGGCTCCGACTATGGCCCGCAGGAGGTCGAGATCACCTTCACGCTTCGTCGTCAGGACACGGGCGAGGAAGTGCCGATCGAGGCAACCAACCTCTCGATCGGTCAACCCGGCGACAGCGTGTTCCTGAAGGCGACCAACAATTCGGGCGCGCCGGTCGACATCAACGTGCTCTACATCGGCAGCGACTATTCCATCACCTTCATGGGCAAGGAGCGGCTGCTGCCGTCGGCCTCCTTCGACGAGGAGTTCCTGGAATTCACCGACGAAAGCTATGGCCGCGAGTTGATGGTCGCCGTGGCCTCGGAGGTGGTGCCGCTGAAGGCGACGCTCGATCTCTCCTATCTGGAGCAGGCAGGCGTGCGATCGATGACCCGTGGGCCTGCGCCCGAGAGCATCGCGGACCTTTTCGACGCGATGGGGTCGGCGATGGACACGCGCGCGGCGAAGCCGTCGTCGAGCCGCGCCGAGAAGAAGCAGCGCGGCTCCGTGACGATCTTCCCCGTGCAGACGATGCCGCGGTCCTGAGTCCTTGATGGCGACGGGCCGCCTTGCGCCCGTCGCCGAATTGGCAGCAATATCGGCGGCAACGCGCCCGGATGGTCGCGGCGGCCGCAATGTCGGAGAGTTTCGTCGATGACGCGTCTCGTTGGGATTGCCGCCGGCCTGGTGGCCGGGGTCGTGGCGCTGGGTTCGGCGGCGGCCGAAGGCTCCTGCGGCCTGTGCGCCAGCGAGGTCGTCATCAGTCCGCCGCTGGCCGCCTGTCTGCTGTCGCAGTACGACGTTCTCGCCACGGCCGATGACGGCGGAGCCATCGCCGTCGACCTGACGGAATGCGAGCAGGAGCGCGGCATCGTCGAGGCGCTGCCTTCGCTTAACGCCGCCCCGCCGGAGCCCGATCTCCAGTTCCTGGTCTCGAGGCGCCAGCTCGATTGCCTGAAGAATCGCCTGGAAACGCCGGGCGCGGTCGAGCCGCCGGTCTCCACCATCGACCTGAGAAGCTGCCAATGAGCGCCGCTCCCGGCAAGAGCGCCGCCCCGGGCAAGATCGCCGCCACCGCCAAGCGGCTCGCGGAACGCACCGAGGCGTTCCCCGAGGTCGAGGAGGTGGAAAAACGCGAGAACAATCCGTTCACCGACGGTGACTGGCGGATGCTCTCCTATGCCTGGAGCGGTTTCATTCTAAGGATTCTGCTCGTGCTGGGAACGATCTTCTCCGTCGTCCAGTACCTGCAGGCGCGCGAGGAAAAGCGCGTCGAGCGGACGCTCGAACTCGTCGAACTGTGGGACCGGCCGGAGTACCAGGACGCGCAGCGCGCCCTGAAGCGCCGGCTGACGGAACTGAACGAGCGCTTCGCCGGGGACCTCGGCCGGTCGACCACGCCCAGGGAACTGGCGATCTTCCAGGAGCGCATCGGCATCGAGGCGATGAAGGCGGAAGGCGGCGCGATGCCGGTCGAGGAATTCCGCGAGGCTTTCGACCGCATCGTCTATTTCCTCAACCGGGTCTCCTTCTGCGTCGACGGTGGCCTGTGCTCGGAGGACGTGGCGGACGCCTACTTCCGCGACTTCGCCCAGTCCTTCTGGAGCTATTTCGCCGGCCATGTCCGGCAGGAGCGCCGTCGCGGCTCGCCCAACTTCGCAAGGCCCATCGAGGATTATGTCGTCGCGGCAAGATAGGATGGTGGCGGCTTCCGTCCTCCTGCGGTTCGGACTGCGCGCGGCCGCCGTCATGGTCCTCGCGTTCGTCTTTGCCGCCACCGGTTTCGTGCCGTTGCGCGCCCAGGAGGCCGTCGACTTCCATCTCGATCTCGACACCGGCGGCCACCGCGCCTTCGTCAAGGACATCGCGTTCACGCCCGATGGGCAGTTCCTGGTCTCCGCGTCGGACGACAAGACCATCCGCGTCTGGGACTGGCAGTCGGGCGTGTCGCTGCGCACCATCCGCGGCCAGATCGGTCCCGGACAGGAAGGCAAGGTCTTCGCCGTCGACATCTCGCCCGACGGGACCACCATCGCGGCGGCCGGCTGGTTCGGCCCCTCGGCCGGCGACCGTCCGCCCTATGGCGACGTGCGGCTGTTCGACCTGCGCAGCGGCCGCCTCGTGGCGGTGCTGGAGGGCAATCCCTGGGTCGTCTACGACGTCGCCTTCTCGCCCGACGGCACGCGGATCGCCGCGGCGGGCCAGGAGGGCTTCGTCTATCTCTGGCGGAAGGATGAGGCCGGCGCCTGGCAACCCGAGACGCGGCTCGACGGCGATTCGCTGCGCATCGAGAAGATCGCCTTCGCCGCCGGCGGCGCGCGCCTCGCCGCCGTCACCGCCGACTACGGCATCCGCCTGTGGGACGCCTCGACCTGGGAACCCCTCGACATGGCCGATGCCGGCATGCTGGAGGACGTGCCGCTCAGGGCGCTCGCCGTCTCGGCGGACGGCGCGCTCTTCGCCACTGGGGCGGATGACGGCCAGGTGCACGTCTGGCGCGCGGTCGATGGAAGCCTCGTGGAAACCGTGCCGCCGCGCGGCTTCGCCGTCGGCGCGGTCGCCTTCGCCGAGGCCGGCCGCGCGCTCGTCATCTCCTGCGGCTACCGCTGCGAAGGACGTTTCGAGCAGGGGCTCTGGCGCCTGGGGGAAGGCGAGGGCGCTGCCTATCCCGGCCACGACGACACCGTGTGGGCAAGTGCCACCTCGCCTGACGGCCTGCTTGTCGCGACCGCCGGCGGATCGCGCAAGGAAATCCGTGTCTGGAACCCGGCGACGGGTGAGACGGTGGCCGAACTGAAGGGGCTCGGCAGCCCGGTGATGGCCGTCGGCGTCACGCCGGACGGGTCGGGCATCGCCTGGGGCGACGCCGACCCCTGTCCCGACCTGGCGGCCTGCCCGGACCGCCAGGGCGCGCTTTCGAACGTCATGCCGCTCCCCACGGAGGGGCGCTTCTTCGAGAGGCCGCGCGCGACGCAGGAGGTCGAGGGCTTCCTGCGCGCCGTCCACGCGCTCGACGGCTGGTCGCTGCGGGCGACCGCGAGCGAGGGAAGCGCCGTCCCCAACGACGTGCTGGAGGTCGGCCGCGACGGCGAGCCGGTCGGTCGCATCGCCAACGACGCGGCCAGCGGCTTCCTGCATTCGGCCTTCACGCTTCTCTCCGACGGGCGCCATCTCGTCACCGGCGGCAGCGACGGCACGCTGACGATCTACGATCGCGAGAGTGGCGTCTACGTCACGACGCTCGACGACAGCCACACCGGCGAGATCCATGCCATGGCGGAGGCGCCGCAGGCTGGACTGCTCGTCACCGGCAGCGACGACCAGACGCTGAAGCTCTGGAACCTGAAGACCCGCAAGCTCGTCGCCACCATGTTCTTCGCCAATGGCGACTTCATCATCTGGGTGCCGCAGGGCTACTACTATTCCTCGCCCGACGGCGACGCGCTGGTCGGCTGGCATGTCAACCAGGGACCCGCAAGCGAGGCCCGTTTCGTCCGCGCCCGCCAGTTGAAGCAATATCTCTTCAGCCCCGAGATCGTCCGTCGTGCCCTGATACTCGCCGACGCGGAGGCCGCCGTGCGCGAACTGCGCGGCGTCGACACCGAGTTCGACCGGCTGCTCGGCCGCAAGCCGCCGGAGTTCCAGGTCCGGGTCGTCGAGGCGGAAACACCGCGCGAGGGCTTCGTCTCGGTCGAGATCACCGGCGCGGCCGAAGCCGGCGCCAGCGTGGCGGAATTCACCGTGCTCGCCAACGACCGGCGCATCGACGGCTTCGAGACCCGCGCGGCAAGCGGCGGCGACGAGGACCGGATCGTGATCGAGGTTCCGGTACAGCCGGGCGAGAACGAGATCTCGATCGCCGGGCTGAACGAGTTCGGCTATCTCACCGAACGGTCCGTCAAGGCGATCGGGCGCATGCGCGACTCCGATCGCGCGGCCGGCACGCTCTACGTCGTGGCGATCGGCGTCGAGGACTATCCCCACCTGCCGCAGGCCTGCGGCGGTCGCTCCTGCAACCTGTCCTTCCCGGTCGACGATGCCGCCGAGTTCGTCCGCCTCGTCGATCAGCGCACGCGGCCGCTTTACCGGGAGATGAAAACGCTGATCTTCGCCAATGCCGACGCGCTCGCCGAGACGAGGGCCGCGCGCGAGACGTCGCTCTTCGCGAACGTCATGGAGCCGGAATCGGACCTGATCCTCGACGAGATCGAGGATTTCCTCGCGCAGGCCGGTCCCGACGACACGACAATCATCTTCGTCGCCGGCCACGGCATCAACATCGACGAGGACTACTATTTCATCCCGACCGACGGCCGCCAGCGCGAGCCCGACCGCTGGCAGCGCTCCTCGCTGGTCGGCTGGGAGACGATCCAGCGCGCCGTCGAGCGCGCCAAGGGCCGCCGGCTGATGCTGGTCGACACCTGCCACGCCGCGAATTCCTTCAATCCGCGCCTGGAAAAGGATGCCGAGGACGCCCGCATCATCGTCTTCTCCGCCACTGCGGCCAACAATACCGCCGCCGAACTGCCGGAACTCGGCCACGGCGTCTTCACCTACTCCCTGCTCCAGGGCATGAAGGGCGGCGCCGATCCGGCCGGCGAAGGCGTGCGGCTGCTCGCGCTCGCCGACTTCATCGACCGCGAGGTGCGCCGGCTCACCGCCGCGCGCCAGGCGCCCGAGTATTACATCTCGAAGGTCGACAACTTCGTGGTCGCGAAGCCGTGACCGTTTTTCGGGGGCGGGCGCGGTGGCGACTCGGCGCGGTGCTCGGCGCCCTGGTCCTGCCCTTCGCCGCCGTGGCGCAGGACTGCGCGGGCGAAGGTCCCGCCTTTCGCACGATCTATCCGGACGAGAAGTTGTTTCGCGAGGCGCTCGTCGCGGCCGAGGCGATCCCGCCGTCGGCGGTGCCGCTCACCGGCGTCACCGTCCCGCATCACCTGCTGGCGCCGCATCTCATCGCCGAAGGCCTGAAGGCCGCCACCGGAATGCGCTACGAACGAATCCTGCTGCTTTTCCCCGATCATTTCCGCGGCACCCGGAAACCCTTCGCCACCACGCTCCGCGACGTCGAGACGGTCCTTGGAGCCGTTCCGACCGATCGCGCGGCGGCATCGGCGCTGATCGGGGACGCGCCCGATCTCGTCGACGGCGCGTCGTGCCTCTTCGGGCGCGACCATGGCCTCCAGGCGCTGCTGCCCTTCGTGCGCGCGCTGTTTCCCGACGTGCCGGTCCTGCCGGTCGCCGCCTCCGTGCGCGGCAAGCGTGCCGACTGGGACGCGATGGCGGGCGTGCTGGCGCCTTTCGCGGGCGAGGGGACGCTGATCGTCCAGTCGACCGACTTCTCGCACTTCCTGCCGCATCACGAAGCCCGCATCCGCGACCAGCAGACGCTCAACGTGCTGGCCGCCGGCGACCTCGACCAGATCGCCGCGCTGCACCAGTCCAGCCACGCCGATTCGCTTGCCGCCCTTGTCGTCCACGAGACGCTGCAGCGCGCCCGGGGCGCCGCGCCACTGGTCGTCGCCAACGAGAACGGCCAGGAATATGATTCCCGGCCGGTCGCGGAGACGACGAGCTACATGGTCGTGCTCTACGGCCGCTTCAGCGACGCCGTGCCGGCTCCGGACTGGCCCCGCTCGCAGGTGGTCTACCTCGCCGGCGACACCAGCTTCAGCCGCGCCATGCAGGAGGTTTTCCTGCACGAGGCGGCTGGCGAGGCCATCGCCGAGGCGGTCCTGGCGCGCACCGCCGGCCGGCCGCTGCTCGTCAATCTCGAGGGCGTGATCCTGCCCAACGTGCCGGGCTTGCTCGGCGCCCTGACGCTCGCCATGCCGCAGGACCTGGCCATTCCGTGGCTGAAGCGCCTGAACGTGACGGCGGCGAGCCTCGCCAACAACCACGCGCTCGACCTCGGGGAGGCGGGCCTGGCCGAGACGCGGCGCGCGCTTGACGAGGCGGGCATCGCGCATGCCGTGCAGGGCGGCGTGCTGCCCCTCGCTGGTCTCGACATCGTGGCGCTGACCGACGTCGGCCAGAACGGCACGCGCGACCGTGACCTGGTTACGCCGGAACTCCTCGACGCCCTTTCAGACCGCCCGGCGGACCGGCCTCTCGTGGGCTTCATCCACTGGGGCGACGAGTATGCCGTCGCGCCCGGCCAGCGCGAACTCGACCTCGCGCAGGCGATGTCGCGCCGCTCCTTCGCCGCGCTCGTCGGCGGACATTCTCACGTCGCGAGCGAGAAGATGCGGGCGCTGGCCGGCGGCGACACGCTGCTCGCCTACTCGCTCGGCAATTTCCTGTTCGACCAGTCGTCCGAACGCGCCTCCGGAGCCCTGCTCGAAATCCGAAGCTTCGCCCAAGGCACCTTCTTCGCCCGCCTCGTGCCGATCCCCAACCTGTTCGAGACCGGCCGCGCCGCCGTTCAGCAGCTTCCGCCGCTGAGATAGCAGGCCGGCAGGCGCATCTCCGGAGCGTAGAAGTTCTCGCGCGGCTGGAAAAAGAACAGGGTCACCGGTTTGCTTCGGCGCACGCTGCCGTCCTCGAACTGCGCCGCCATCTGGAAGCGGTGCACCGAACTCATTTCGGACAGCACCTTCAGCCGGGCGGTATAGTCGCGGATGTTCTTGTTGCCGCGAACCGGCAGGTCGATCGCGTAGTCCGACTGGTCGACCGGCAGGTCCACCTCGATGTATCGAAGCGCCTCGGGCGATAGGCCGAAGCTGTCGCCGCACTCCGCCATGCTGCGGTCGATCTCGATCTGTGCGAGATTGATGTCGACCGTGAAGGGCTCGGTCACGTCGTAGCGGTTGCCGGCCGCGTCGGCCCAGCGGTAGGACAGTTCGCCGATCGCGCGGGTGGAGATCGTGTCCTCGCCGAAGACCATGCCCGCGATTTCGCCGAAATCGACATTGTTGAACAGCTGCCCCCGGCAGATCCCCAGCTGGTCGTCGGAGGGGCAGGTGAAGCGTTGCGTCTCGAGCGCGGCGACGTCCACGCCCGCCTCGATCAGCGCGTCGCGGATCGAGACGTCGACCCCCAGGTCGAAATCGCCGACGGGAACGGAAAAAGACCTCGATTCAGGCTGCGGCGGCGGATTGTCCTCGTAGCTTCGCTCGCCGGTGAAGCGGACCGTCGCCTGCGCGTCCTCGACCTCGCCCCAGCCGTGGTTGACGAAGGACAGGCTCGGCCGGAAGCCGACGCATCCGCTGTGCTGCTGCACGGTGAGCATCGGCTTGCGGTAGGATTCGCTGCTCGTCACCTCGAGTTTCACGCTGTCCAGCTTGACGCGCGAATTGTCCGTGGTCGCCAGTCGCCCCTCCAGGAAGACGTAAGGGGTGCTTTCAGTCGCCGCGCTGAAAATCGTATCGCCTTCGCCGATCTCGCCATCGCCGTTCCATGCCGCGTTGATCTGGTCGCCCTGCGGATAGATGGCGATGTCGTCCTCGCGCATCAGATGCTGGTAGCGGATTTCGGCGAGCTGGTTCATCCGCTGGTCGACCGTAACCGAAAACTCGGTGCGCGCAGCCGCATCGGCGCCGCTCTGGATGCGCACCAGCCCGCCGCCCTGAGCATCCGCGAGCATGCTCGGCCTCACGCTGGTCTCCACGCCCGAGGCCCATGTCGATTCATAGCGCGTGCCGCCGGGCAGGATGGTCGTCCCCGTTCCATGGCGCAGGCCGCCCGCAAACGCGCCTTCATGGATCTCTCCATTGGCTGCAAGATAGCGGCCCTTGCCGTCCGGCTTCCCGTTCCTGAACTCGCCTTCGTAGCGGTTGCCGCCGCCGTCGACATGAATACCGATCCCGTCTAGCACGCCGTCGCGCCAGCGGCCCTCGGATGTTTCCCCGGAGCGCCGCTCCAGCCGACCCCGACCGTTTGGCCGGCCGTCCTTCATCTCGCCGATGTAGACCGAATAGACGGCGCCCGGGTCGTAGCTCGCCGCGCCGCGCACCCGCCAGGTCAGAGTGCCCCGTCCGCCGAGCGCGCCGTCCGGGCCCAGATCCACAACCGTGCCCTTTGCCGGTTCCCACAGGAAGTCGAGGTTTTTCCCGGGCTCGGCGTCCCAGACCCGCACCGTCCGGCGGAAGACCGACTGGTTCTCGGGATCATGGAAGACCTGGATGCGTTCGTTCCACGTTCCGACCGCGGGGGCGGACTCCCCTGCGCTCGCGTTCCACGCGTCTGACAGCGCCAGTACCGCCACGGCCGCAATCAACGTCGCGCCAGCCTTTCGCATGCCCGTCCCCCGTCGCTACCTGACCTTGCGTGAGTGAACCAAAGGCGCGGTCGCCACGCAACCGCGTACCGGCATGAAAATGGCGGCCGGATTGCTCCGGCCGCCGTCGTTCGAGGTCGCCTGAAGGCTCAGTTCGCCTTGGCGATTCCGTTGACCCACTGGAAGTAGGGCTTGTTGAGGCGCAGCGCGATGTTCTCGGTCTGCGATTCGGCGATGTTGACGCCGACGATGTAACGCTCCTTGGTCTGGCCATTCAGTTCGTAGACGGAACTGCCGCTCGACCCGGGATAGGTGTCGCACAGATAGGAGAAGTTGTTCTCCGTCGCCGTCGCGGGATCGACCGGACAGGCCGTGCCCCACATCGTGCTGACCGGCTTGTCGCCCGGATAGCCGATGATGTTGGCCGTGAACGGATAGGCCGGATCGTAGGTGGCGTAGCCCATCCAGCCGACCGTGTCGCCGGCCGGCTTGTCGAGGATCAGCACGGCGAGATCCCAGGGAACCACCGAACCATAATAGCCCTGGTAGTTGGTTATGTAGCCTTCGAGGATATAGGCGTCGACGAAGCCGAAGCCGCCATAGGGCGCGTCGTTCTGGCCGTTCAGGCCGGGATAGAACTCGTAGTCCGACAGCCAGCCGCCATCGTCGTGGCTGTAGAGGCAGTGGGCGGCGGTGATGACGGCGCTCCGGCCAACCAGCGTGCCCGAGCAGATACTCCATTCGCCCTTGCTGTTCTTCGACCAGATCTGACCGATCGTGTTGAACGGATACTGGCGCGTGTTCGTGATCTGGACACGGTCGTCTTCGCCGAAGACCTGGCGCGAGCCCTCTTCGAGCTCTTGCTCGAGGGTCAGGCCGGGCTTCTCGATGATCGAGGAGGTGCCCTGGATGTAGGACTTGATCTGCTCGATCAGTTCCGGATCCGGCGCGATTTCCCGCTCGGTGCCGTCCTTTGAGCGGGCGCGCGTGACGAAGCCCTTCCTCAGTTCTTCCTCGGTCGGCATCGCCAGGTCCCGGCTGGCCTCGCCTTCCTCGACCTTCGGCGTGCGGTCGACCACCTTTCGGCTGGAGAGGTCCGGCGCCTCGATCGATGCGCGGGGTGATTCGCCCGTGCCCTCGTTGCCCGCCACGCTTTGCGCGAAGGTTGTCGCGGGGATGGCGGCTGCCGAGATCAGGGCGGCCGTCATCAAGGTTGTCTGCAGTCTGTTCATGAAAAAAGTTCTCCCAAGCCCATTGAGCGGGTGCACGAAACAGCCAAATCATGACCAATTCGTGATGCCTGTAGCGCACATGGCAAGTTGTGCAGCGTCCCTGCGCAGTTGTCGACTGTCATGTCCCTCTGCGTCAGGGGGGCGGATAGACCGCCGTAAATCTTCCACTATTGGACCCGACAAAACGCTTCCGTTCCGTCACGGGCCGGGGTTTGATGGCGGAACGACGGGCGCCGTTGGTCGGGGTCCCGGCACGACAACAGTCTCAGGAGGTATATCGATGCTCATGAAGAAGACGATCGCGGCGGCGGTCGCGGCGACGCTTGCCGTCGGCGTTGCGCCGTTGGCGGCCGGCGCGCAGGAGCCGCGGGCGGCGAAGCCCGAAGCCTCGCCGATGAGCCGGGTTCCGGAAGCGCGCAAGGCGGCGAGGGAAAGCGGCGAGGGCAACCGCGTCATTGGAGGCACGGCCGCGGAGGATGGCGCCTGGCCGTTCCAGGTGGCGTTGCTGACGGCGGACTATCTCGGCGACGATCCCGCCACGCAGCTCGACGCCCAGTTCTGCGGCGGCAGCCTGATCTCGGCCGAATGGGTGCTGACGGCCGCTCACTGCCTCTACGACTACGGCCAGGCGGTCGATCCGGCCTCCGTGGTCGTCCTTGTGGGCGCCACCGCGCTGGTCGGCGGCGAACGCATTCCGGCGGCCGAGGTCATCGTCCATGAAGGCTACGATCCGCAGGCCTTCGACAAGGATGTCGGCCTGATTCGCCTGTCCAGGCCCGCCGCCCAGCCGGCGATCGCCATGACGGCGAAGGACGTCGAGGCCGGCGCGGCGATGGTTACCGGCTGGGGCAAGATGGCCGATGGCGGCTTCCCCGACACGCTGATGCAGGCCGATCTGGAACTCTTTCCGAACCAGGCCTGCAATGCGGGTATAAAGGAGATCTACGCCCGCGACCTGAAGCTCGTGCTGAGCGACTACGGCCGGCGGATGCGCATCACCGAGAACGGGATCGACGAGGCCACGAAGCTGATCGCCCAGACCATGCGTGATCCGCTGACGCCCAACATGATCTGCGCCGGCATTCCGAGCGGCGCGCGCGACGCCTGCAACGGCGATTCGGGCGGCCCGCTGTTCATGACGGGCGAGGGCGGTCCGGTCCAGGTCGGCATCGTCTCCTGGGGTGAGGGTCCGCTGGATTCCAACATCGCCTGCGGCCACGAGAACGCCTATGGCGTCTACACCCGGGTCTCCAGCGTTCGCGACTGGATCTCGGAGAAGTCGGGCGTGAAATAGCCCGCGGCAATCGACCTGTCCCCGCCTGGCGGGGCGAACAGAAAGGCCCGGATCGTGCGATCCGGGCCTTTGTGATTCCGAAGCTTTGTCCGCCCCGGTGTATCTTTCCCGCCGTCAGGCGACTTTCCTGGCCAGCGCGCAGCGCGACCAGAGTTCCGACAGGGCTCCGGCGAGGTTGTCGATGTCGGCGTCGGTGTGGAACGGGGTGGGCGTGATCCGCAGCCGCTCGGTCTTGCGCGGCACGGTCGGGTAGTTGATCGGCTGGACGTAGATGCCGTGGCTGTCGAGCAGCAGGTCCGACAGCCATTTGCACTTGGCCGCGTCGCCCACCATCACCGGCACGATGTGGCTCGGGTTCTGCATCGTCGGGATGCCGATCGCGTCGAGCCTCGCGCGCACCTTGCGCACCCGCTCCTGGTGGCGGGCGCGCTCGAACTGGCTCTCCTTCAGGTGCCGGATCGAGGCCGTCGCCCCGGCCGCCACGTGCGGCGGCAGCGCGGTCGTGAAGATGAAGCCCGACGCGAACGAGCGGATGTAGTCGCACAGCGCGGCCGAGCCGGCGATGTAGCCGCCGACCACGCCGAAGGCCTTGCCCAGCGTGCCCTCGATCAGGGTGACCCGGTCCATCAGCCCCTCGCGCTCGGCGATGCCGCCGCCGCGCGGACCGTAGAGGCCGACCGCGTGCACCTCGTCGAGATAGCTCATCGCGCCGTGCTTCTCGCACACCTCGAGGATGTCGGCGATCGGCGCGATGTCGCCGTCCATCGAATAGACGCTCTCGAAAGCCACGATCTTCGGCCGCTCGGGGCCGTATTCCGACAGGATCCGGTCGAGGTCCTCGACGTCGTTGTGGCGCCAGATGCGCCGCTCGGCCTTCGACTGGCGGATGCCCTCGATCATCGAGGCGTGGTTGCCGGCGTCCGACAGGATCACGCAGTCGGGGATCGTCGAGCCGAGCGTGCCGAGCGCCGCCCAGTTCGAGACGTAGCCCGAGGTGAACAGGAGCGCCGCCTGCTTGCCGTGCAGGTCGGCGAGCTCGGCCTCGAGCAGCACGTGGTAGTGGTTGGTGCCCGAGATGTTGCGCGTGCCGCCGGCGCCGGCGCCGCACTTGTCGAGCGCCTCGTGCATGGCGGCGATCACCTTGGGATGCTGGCCCATGCCCAGATAGTCGTTCGAGCACCAGACGGTGACCTCGCGCGTCTGGCCGTCGACATGCCGCGTGGCGCGCGGAAACACCCCCCGCTGCCGTTCGAGGTCGGCGAAGACCCGGTAGCGACCCTCGCCGCGCAGGCCATCGAGCTTCGTGGCGAAAAAGGCTTCGAAGTCCATTCGTCTTTTCTCCTTGGAGCCGTTCTAACCGTCCGCGCCGCCTTTGTCTTCCCTTCGGGACGCGTCAAATTGCTCCATTTGCATGTTTCGGCCGCGCGTCCGGTGGGTACCGCCGCTTCGATGCTGGCCACGCTAGTGCGTCCGGAGGGAGAATGCCTTGATTTGACTCAAGGAACTGTTGTCCGTCTCACAGTCCGCCACGGAGCGGTCCCCGGCGTAGGAATGCGCCCGTGTTAGACGTCCATCACCATCTCGTGCGACGGCGGATGCACCATGCGCACGAAGGTGATCGACCGCCCCGAAAGCCATGTGACGCGCTCGGCGACGAAGACAGGCGAGCCGGTTTCCAGGCCGAGGATGCCGGCCTCCGCCGGATCGGCAATCGCCGCATGGAAGGAAAACCGCGCTTGCGAAAACGGCGCGTTGAAAACCAGCCATTCGTTCGGGCTGGCGCTTTCGAAGCTCTCCGCGCCCGCCGCCGGGACGGTGTCGAGGTTGATCCAGCGATCCTCGTACTGATAGGGCGTGTCGTCGGCGGAGTGCAGGCAGGCGACGTGCAGTCCGCGCTTGCCCGGAGCCACCTCCAGTCGGGCCGCCAGCGATTCGGGCATGGCCCGTTCCTCGCGAACGAGCAGCTTGTATGCGTAAGCCTTGCCTGACGCTTCGATTTCGGCGCGCACCAGCGGGATCACGAATCGCGCCTCGCGCACCGGGTGGAGCGCCACCCGCGTGCCGGACTTGCGCTTGCGCTCGACGAGCCCGGCGCGGGCGAGTTCCTGCAGCGCGCGGTTCACCGTGGCTCGCGCAGCGCCGAACTCCGCCGCCAGCGCTTCCTCGCCCGGGATCGTTTCGCCCGGCAGCCAGAGGCGTTTGGAGATGCGCATCTCGAGCTCGGCGCGGATCGCCTTGAAGGAGTTGCGTCGCATGGCGCTCACAGCCGCGCCAGGACCGCGCGCACGGCCGCCGCGTAGCGCCCGGCCACGGCCTCGCGCGCGACTTGGCGCCCATCGCGCACCGCGTGCCGTCCCGCCGACCACAGGTCGGTGACCGACCGGTTCGAACCGGCGAAGACGAAGCCGTCGAGCAGGCGGTCCGCCGCCAGGCCCGGCAGTCCATCGCGCTCGGGGTCGATCGCGACGAGATCTGCGAACAAGCCCGCCGCGATGGCCCCGGAAGCCCGCCCCAGCGCCTGCGCGCCGCCGGCAAGCGCTCGTCCGTAGAGGTTTCGTCCCGCCGACTGGCCGGATTCCGCCAGCACCACGCGCGCGCGGTCGCGCAGGCGCTGCGAATATTCGAGCTGTCGTAGTTCGCCGGCGACGGAGATGCGGATGTTGGAATCCGAGCCGATGCCGAACCGACCGCCCGCCGCGAGGTAGTTCGCGCCGTCGAAGATGCCGTCGCCGAGGTTCGCCTCGGTCACGGGGCAAAGCCCGGCGACCGCGCCGGTCGCGGCCAGCGCCCGTGTTTCCCGATCCGTCATGTGCGTGCAGTGGATCAGGCACCATCCGTCGTCAACGGCCATGTTGTCGAGAAGCCAGGTCACCGGCCGTGCCCCGTGCACCGCCAGCGTCTCCTCGATCTCCTTCTCCTGTTCGGCGATGTGCATGTGGAAGGGTCCCGCGCTCTTTCGCGCCAGCGCCGCGAGGTCGGCGGCGCCCACCGCCCGCAGCGAATGCGGCGCGGCGCCGAGCACCGTGTCAGCCGGCATTTCCCGCAGGATGTCCCGCGACCGTTCGTGCAGGGCCTGGAACCGGTCGAGATCGTTGCCGAAGCGAAGCTGCCCGCCGGACAGCGGCCGGCCGTCGACGCCGCCCTGCGCATAATGCACGGGCAGAAGCGTCAGGCCGATCCCCGTTTCCGCCGCCGCCGCCGCGATGCGCGCCGACAACTCGCCGAGGTCCGCATAGGGCGTCCCGCCCGGCTGGTGGTGCAAATAATGGAACTCCGCCACGGCCGAAAACCCCGCTTCCTGCATCTCGAGGAATGCGAAGGCGGCGATCGCTTCGATCTCGTCGGGCGTCAGCACGTCCAGGAATCGGTACATGATCGCCCGCCAGGTCCAGAAACTGTCGCGCTCCGACGGCCCGCGCGCCTCCGAAAGCCCGGCCATCGCCCGCTGGAACGTGTGGCTGTGCAGGTTTGACAGCGCCGGCAACAGCGCGTGAACGCGGTGGTCGCCGGGCAATGCCGCGCCCCCGGTCTCGACGCCGGCGATCCGCCCTTCCGCGTCGATCGAGATGCGCACGTCGTCGGCCCAGCCGGTGGGGAGGAGGGCGGTGGCGGCGTGGATCGCCGCCCCATCCCACGCCGTCATCCTCGGGCTTGTCCCGAGGATCTTCGCCGCTGCCCTCGATCCGCCGCTTTCATCGCCCGGCGCGTTCGTCGCGCCTGCGCTGGAACTGGCGGTAGATCCTCGGGACAAGCCCGAGGATGACGGCGCAGGGGAGTAAGCCGCAGGGGAGGAAGCCGCAGGAGCGCTGTGGGCTGAAGCTGTGCCGTTCGAGGATCGCATGGTCGTCCCTTGACTCAATATGTCTATACATAATACGCTAGCCGCGAGAAATTGAAAACAGCCAATCATCGGACGAGCCGTGCGCCGCATCCTCACCGACCTCGCCATCGCGACCATGCAGCCCGGCGGCGCGCCCTATGGGCTGCTCGCGCGCGGCGCCGTCGGCGTCGAGGATGGCCGGATCGCCTGGGTCGGCACGGCCGACGACGTGCCGGCGGACTGGCGCTCCGCCGAGGTCGAGCGATTCGGCGGCCGGCTGATGACTCCCGCGCTGGTCGATTGCCACACCCACCTCGTCTTCGGCGGCAACCGCGCCCGCGAATTCGAGATGCGGCTTCAGGGCGCCACCTACGAGCAAATCGCCCGGGCCGGCGGCGGCATCGTCTCCACCGTTGCCGCGACGCGCGCGCTGTCGCAGGACGCGCTCGTCGAATTGGCCTTGCCCCGGCTCGACCGCCTGATCGCCGAGGGCGTCGCCACCGTCGAGGTCAAGTCCGGCTACGGTCTCACCGTCGCCGACGAGCTGAAGATGCTGCGCGCCGCGCGCCGCCTCGGCCAGCTCCGTCCCGTGCGCGTGCGCACCAGCTATCTCGGCGCCCATGCGGTGCCGCATGAATACAAGGGCCGACCCGACGCCTATCTCGACGAGGTGGCGCTGCCCGCGCTCGACGCCGCGCACGCGGAGGGCCTCGTCGACGCCGTCGACGGTTTCTGCGAAGGCATCGCCTTCTCGCCCGCCCAGGTCGCCCGCGTCTTCGAGCGCGCGGCCTTGCTCGGTCTGCCGGTCAAGCTGCACGCCGAGCAACTCTCCAACCTCGGCGGCGCGAAACTCGCCGCCTCCTTCGGCGCGCTCTCGGCCGATCATCTCGAACATCTGGACGGCGACGGCGTAGCCGCGCTGGCGGCGGCCGGAACCGTCGCGGTGCTCCTGCCGGGCGCCTTCTATTTCCTGCGCGAAACACGGCTGCCGCCGGTGGCCGGACTGCGCCAGGCCGGCGTGCCAATCGCGCTCGCCACCGACTGCAATCCCGGCTCCTCGCCGATGACCTCGCTGCTGCTCGCCATGAACATGGGCTGCACGCTGTTTGGCCTGACGCCCGAGGAGGCGCTGGCCGGCGTCACCCGCGTTGCTGCCCGTGCGCTCGGCCTGGCCGACGACATCGGCACGATCGAGCCAGGCAAGCGCGCCGAACTGGCGATCTGGAACGCCGAGCATCCCGCGGAGCTGGCCTACCGCATCGGGTACAACCCGCTGTTCCGGAGGATGGTGGGGTAATGGCCGTCATGTCGCAGGTCACCCCGGGTACCCCCACCCCTTACCCCTCCCCACAAGGGGGAGGGGGGCTTCGGTGTCGCAGTCTTTCGCTGATGAAGCGAAAAGGCAGGCGATCTCCCTCCCCCTTGTGGGGAGGGGTAAGGGGTGGGGGTCGCGGCGCCTCCGGCAAGCGCGGCGTAGCTGCAATCGGTATCACAACGCGGGGAAGGGATCCCAACCTTTCCGGCCGCCCACGAGAAGTCGCTCGATGATCACCCTCCACCCCGGCGCTGTCCCGCTCGCCACGCTCGAACGCCTCTACCGGTCCTCCGAACCCGCGCGCCTCGACGACGCCTTCCGGCCGGGCATCGCGGCCGCCGCGGCGCGCATCACGGCGATCGCGGGCGGGTCGGCCGCCGTCTACGGCATCAACACCGGCTTCGGAAAACTCGCCAGCGTGAGAATCGCGGCCGAAGACGTCGCCACCCTGCAGCGCAACCTGATCCTCTCGCATTGCTGCGGCGTCGGCCAGCCGCTGCCGGCCGACGTCGTGCGCCTGGTCATGGCCCTCAAGCTGATTTCGCTCGGCCGCGGCGCTTCGGGCGTGCGGCCGGCGACGGTCGAACTGATCGAGGCGATGCTGGCGCGCGGCGTCGTTCCCGTCATCCCCGAGAAGGGCTCCGTCGGCGCCTCGGGCGACCTCGCGCCGCTGGCCCACATGACCGCGGTGATGATCGGCGAGGGCGAGGCCCTTTTCGGCGGCGAGCGCCTTCCGGGTGCGGCGGCGCTTTCACGGGCCGGGCTGTCGCCCGTCGTGCTCGCCGCCAAGGAGGGCCTGGCGCTGATCAACGGCACGCAGGTCTCCACCGCGCTGGCGCTCGCCGGCCTGTTTCGCGCTCACCGCGCCGCCAACGCGGCCCTGATCACCGGCGCGCTGTCCACCGACGCGGCAATGGGTTCGTCGGCGCCGTTCCACCCCGAGATCCACGCCCTGCGCGGTCATCGCGGCCAGATCGACACCGCCGCGGCGCTTTGGCGCCTGCTTGCGGATTCGCCGATCCGCCAGAGCCACATCGACGGCGACGAGCGCGTACAGGATCCCTATTGCATCCGCTGCCAGCCGCAGGTCGACGGCGCCTGCCTCGACATCCTGCGCATGGCCGCGCGCACGCTGGAGATCGAGGCCAACGCCGTCACCGACAATCCGCTGGTTCTGTCGGACGGTTCGGTCGTTTCGGGCGGCAACTTCCACGCCGAGCCTGTCGCCTTCGCCGCCGACCAGATCGCGCTCGCCATCTGCGAGATCGGTGCGATCTCCCAGCGCCGCATCGCGCTGCTCGTCGATCCGGCGCTTTCCTTCGGCCTGCCGGCCTTCCTGGCCAGGAAACCCGGCCTCAACTCCGGCCTGATGATCGCCGAGGTCACCTCGGCCGCTCTGATGAGCGAGAACAAGCAGATGGCACACCCGGCCTCGGTCGACTCGACGCCGACCTCGGCCAACCAGGAAGACCACGTCTCCATGGCCTGCCACGGCGCGCGCCGGCTGCTCGCCATGACCGACAATCTCGCCGCGATCGTCGGCATCGAGGCGGTGACCGCCGCGCAGGGCATCGACTTCCGCGCGCCGCTGACCACGAGCGCGCTGCTTTCCCGCGCCCACGCCGCCATCCGCGCCGTGGTGCCCACGCTCGAAATCGACCGCTACATGGCGCCCGACCTCGAAGCGGCGGCGGAACTGGTTCGCTCCGGCGCGCTCAACGCCAGCGTGGGCGAGGGCCTGCTGCCGGGGCTGGAGGGGTGATGCGCCACGTCCGAGAGACTGATCTCCCCCCTCGTGGGGGAGATGCCGGCAGGCAGAGGGGGGCGCGAAGGAACGCTGCCGCCCGCCAAACGAGACCCAATCGCGTTCGCACGGAGCTTCCGCTGTATCTGAAGGGATTGCGGAACAGCGCCCCCCTCTGGGCTGCCGCCCATCTCCCCCACACGGGGGGAGATCACCCTCTCCGCCGTCCCGCCATTTTCTGGAGAGACGCATGACCCCCGTCGAAATCGCCCGCGGCTCCTCCCCCGTCATCCTCGGCCTGCCGCACACCGGCACCCATGTGCCCGACGACATCGCCGCCCGCCTCAACGACGAGGGCCTGAAGCTGCGCGACACCGACTGGCACATCCACCGGCTCTACGAGGGGCTGCTGCCCGGCGCGACCACCGTGCGCGCGACGTTTCACCGCTACGTCATCGACGCCAACCGCGACCCGTCCGGGGAAAGCCTCTATCCCGGCCAGACCACGACGGGGCTGATCCCGACCACCGATTTCGACGCCAACCCGATTTGGAAGCCGGGCCAGGAGCCCGACGTGGCCGATACCGCGCGTCGTGTTGCGCTCTTCCACCGGCCCTACCACGAAGCGCTCGAAGCCGAGATCGCGCGGGTGAGGGCGCTGCACGGCCTGGCCGTGCTCTACGACTGCCACTCCATCCGGCCCGTCATCCCGCATCTCTTCGACGGCGTGCTCCCCGATTTCAACGTCGGCACCGACAATGGCAGGACCTGCGATCCGCGCATCGAGGCCGCGACGATCGACATCTGCCGGAAGGCCGAGGGCTACGCGTCGGTGCTCAACGGCCGCTTTCGCGGCGGCTGGACCACGCGCCACCATGGCCGGCCGGCCGACGGCGTCCACGCCATCCAGATGGAGCTGACGCAGTCGACGCATCTGGCCGATGGCTTCGCCTACGATCCGGCGCGCGCCGCGCGCCTGCGCCCGCACCTCGCCGCGATCCTGAACGCCATCGAGTCCATCGCCTTCGACCTTGCCGGAGACCGACCATGACCAACCCCCGCCACAATCTCCGCGAGGTGCGCAGCCCGCGCGGCACGGAGCTCTCCACCAGGAGCTGGCTCACCGAGGCGCCGCTGCGCATGCTGATGAACAACCTCGATCCGGACGTCGCCGAAAATCCCAACGAGCTCGTCGTCTATGGCGGCATCGGCCGCGCCGCCCGCACCTGGGCCGATTTCGATTCGATCGTCGCCACGCTCAGGACGCTGTCCGACGACGAGACGCTGCTCGTCCAGTCGGGCAAGCCGGTGGGCGTCTTCCGAACCCATGCCGACGCGCCGCGCGTCCTGATCGCCAATTCCAATCTCGTGCCGCACTGGGCGACCTGGGACCATTTCAACGAGCTCGACCGCAAGGGGCTGGCCATGTACGGCCAGATGACGGCCGGCTCCTGGATCTACATCGGCACGCAGGGCATCGTGCAGGGCACGTATGAAACCTTCGTGGAAGCCGGCCGCCAGCATTATGGCGGCAATCTCAGGGGCCGCTGGATCCTCACCGCCGGGCTCGGCGGCATGGGCGGCGCGCAGCCGCTGGCCGCCGTCATGGCCGGCGCCTGCTGCCTTGCCGTCGAATGCGACGAGAGCCGCATCGATTTCCGCCTGCGCACCCGCTACGTCGACGCCAAGGCGACCTCGCTCGACGAGGCGCTGGGCATGATCGACCGCTGGACCAGGGCCGGCGAAGCGAAGTCGGTCGGCCTTCTCGGCAACGCCGCCGAGATCGTGCCGGAACTCCATCGTCGCGGCGTCCGCCCCGACATGGTCACCGACCAGACCTCCGCCCACGATCCGCTCAACGGCTACCTGCCGAAGGGTTGGACCATCGGCGAATGGAAGGCGAAACGCGAAAGCGATCCCAAGGCCGTGGAACAGGCCGCCCGCGCGTCCATGCGCGAGCATGTCGAGGCCATGGTCGCCTTCTGGAACGCCGGCGTGCCGACGCTCGACTACGGCAACAACATCCGCCAGGTCGCGCTCGACGAGGGCTTCGACAACGCCTTCGCCTTCCCCGGCTTCGTGCCGGCCTACATCCGCCCGCTGTTTTGCCGCGGCGTCGGGCCGTTCCGCTGGGCGGCCCTGTCCGGCGACCCGGAGGACATCCACAAGACCGACGCGAAGGTGAAGGAACTGCTGCCCGACAACCACCACCTCCACCGCTGGCTCGACATGGCGCGCGAGCGCATCGCCTTCCAGGGCCTGCCGGCGCGCATCTGCTGGGTGGGCCTGGGCGACCGCCACCGCCTCGGCCTCGCCTTCAACGAGATGGTGGCGAATGGCGAGCTGAAGGCGCCGATCGTGATCGGCCGCGACCACCTCGACTCGGGCTCCGTCGCCTCGCCCAACCGCGAGACGGAAGCGATGAAGGACGGCTCCGACGCCGTGTCCGACTGGCCCCTGCTCAACGCGCTCCTGAACTGCGCCTCGGGCGCCACCTGGGTCTCGCTGCATCATGGCGGCGGCGTCGGCATGGGCTATTCGCAGCATTCCGGCATGGTGATCTGCGCCGACGGCACCGCCGACGCGGCCCGCCGCCTCGCGCGCGTCTTGTGGAACGACCCGGCCACCGGCGTCATGCGCCATGCCGACGCCGGCTACGACATCGCGCTCGACTGCGCCCGCGATCAGGGCCTGCGCCTGCCCGGCATCCTCGGCAACTGACGGGGAGGGGGGCATGGCCGTCGTCGAGACGTCCCGCCTCGTCCTGCGACCGTTCCGGCCGGACGATCTCGACGACCTCGCCCGCATCTATGCCGATGCCGAGGTCAGGCGCTACT
>JBKBRJ010000003.1:0-143980 GCA_046292285.1 Mesorhizobium sp.
ATCAGCGGCCCAAGCTCCAGAGCGAGCTTCAGCAGCGGGTTCATGTGCTTGCGCTTCGGGTCGGAAGGATCGCGTTCGAGGATCGGTTCTGACATGATCGTCCTGTCCTTGCGGGCAATTGGGCGGTTGCGGTGACTGAAGGTCAGCCCACGCCCGCGATGGCCTTTGCAAAATCGCTTGCTGAGAAAGGTTCGAGGTCGTCGACCTGTTCGCCGACTCCGATGAAGTAAACCGGCAGCTTGTGCTTGGCGGCGATGGCCACCAGGATGCCGCCGCGCGCGGTGCCGTCGAGCTTGGTCATCACAAGGCCGTTGACGCCCGCGACGTTGCGGAAGATCTCGACCTGGTTGAGCGCGTTCTGTCCCGTGGTGGCGTCGACGGTCTGGAGCACGGTGTGCGGCGCGTCAGGGTCGAGCTTGCCCAGGACCCGGACGACCTTCTCCAGCTCCGCCATCAACTCGGCCTTGTTCTGCAGCCGGCCGGCGGTGTCGATGATCAGCACGTCGGAGCCCGCCTCCCGCGCCTTCTCGAAGGCTTCATAGGCAAGACCCGCCGCATCGGCGCCGAGCCTGGATGCAACCACCGGCGAGCCGGTTCGCTCGCCCCAGATTTTCAGTTGCTCGATCGCGGCGGCGCGGAACGTATCGCCGGCCGCCAGCATCACCTTGAGGCCCCCGGCCGTCAGCTTCGCCGCCAGCTTGCCGATGGTCGTGGTCTTGCCGGTGCCATTGACGCCGACGACGAGGATCACGTGCGGCTTGACCGACAGGTCCAGTTCCAGCGGCAGCGCCACCGGCTTCAGCACCTTTTCGACCTCCTGCGCCATGATCGTGCGGACGTCGAGGTCCGAGACATCCTTCCCGTAGCGGCCGGAGGCCAGCGCGTCGGTGACCCGCATCGCCGTCTCCATGCCGAGGTCGGCCCGGATCAGGACGTCCTCCAGGTCCTGCAGCGTGTCCTCGTCGAGCTTGCGCTTGGTGAAGACGCCGGCGATCGAACCGGAAAGCTCGCGCGAGGAGCGCGACAGACCCTCGCGCAGCTTCTGGAACCAGCTCTGTCGCGGTACGGGTTGCGAAACGACGGGGATCGCCTCCTCGGCCTTGCGCTCGACCGCCTTGCCGACGGTGATGCGGCCGGTCGATGCTGGCGCTGGCGGCGCTTCGGGCTCCGGCGCGATTTCCGCCAGGATCGGATCCGGCGCCACCGGCGGCGGCGCGCGAAGCGGCGGTTCGATTTCGGCGGCCGGCGGGGCTTCGGCCAGATGCGGCTCGGCTTCCCCAACTGGCGCTGCGGCGTCCGCTACCGAACCGGAAGCCACTTGCGCGTCCGCCGGCAAGGCCGCGGGCTCGGCCGCCGTCGAGGTTTCGTCAGGCTGCGGGATGGCCTCCATCTCGGGCGCGATCTCGTCGCGCAGGGGATCCGCGTGGACGGGCGATGGTTCACGCAGCGGCGGCGCGATCTCGTTGGAGCCGTCAGGCGCGGCGCTTTCCGGCGCAACCGCCGACTCCACAGCCGGCGCTTCGGCCGGCGTCTCCTCCACCTTGTCCCTGCCGAAGGAGAAGACCTTCTTGATGAAGCCGAACGCCATGCTTGTTCCTCAGGCCGCAACCGCTCGAAGCGGGACGGCGACGAGCTTCGCGCCGTCATTGCCGGCGATCCGCACCGTGACGATTTCGCCGGGCGCGCCCTGGTCGAGCCCCACCAGCGTGAAGCCTTCCGTACGGCCGAGGCCCTCGCGCTCGACCAGCACGCGCTGCTCCGAGCCGGCGAGCGCGTCGAGGTGGCGGCGATAGGCCCGCTCGCCCGCCTCGCGCAGCCGCGCGGCACGGTCCTTCACGGTCGGTCGCGCGACCTGCGGCATCCGCGCGGCCGGCGTGCCCTCGCGCGGCGAGAACGGGAAGACGTGCAGATGCGTCAGCCCGCACTCCTCGACGATCCGGAGCGAGTTCTCGAACATCGCCTCGGTCTCGGTCGGGAAGCCGGCGATGATGTCGGCGCCGAAGACGATGTCGGGCCGCAGCCGCCGAACATCTTCGCAAAAGCGGATGGAATCGTCGCGCAGGTGCCGCCGCTTCATGCGCTTCAGCACCATGTCGTCGCCCGACTGCAAGGACAAGTGCAGATGCGGCATCAGCCGCGTCTCGGTCGCGATCGCCTCCATCAGGTCATCGTCCGCCTCGATCGAATCGATCGACGACAGCCGCAGCCGCTCGAGGTCGGGCACCTGCCGCAGGATCGCGCGCACCAGCTTTCCCAGCCGGGGCGCCCCCGGCAGATCGGCGCCGTAGCTCGTCATGTCGACGCCCGACAGCACCACCTCGCGATAGCCGTTTCCGGCCAGTCGCTTAACCTGCTCGACGACGGAGCCCATCGGAACCGAACGGGAATTGCCGCGGCCGTAGGGGATGATGCAGAAGGTGCAGCGGTGGTCGCAGCCGTTCTGCACCTGCACGAAGGCGCGCGCCCGGCCCTCGATCGCATCGACCATGTGCGAGGCGGTCTCGGTCACCGACATGATGTCGTTGACCCGCGCCTTCTCCGTGTCGTTGACGCCGAAGTCCGGCAGCGCCCTGTAATTGTGCGCCGAAAGCTTCTCCTCGTTGCCCAGCACGAGATCGACCTCGTCCATGCCGGCGAAGCTTTCGGGATCGGTCTGCGCGGCGCATCCGGTAACGATGATCCGGGCCGCCGGGTTTTCGCGGCGCGCCTTGCGGATGGCCTGCCGTGCCTGGCGCACGGCCTCGCCCGTGACCGCGCAGGTGTTGAAGATCACGGCCCCGCCCGACAGCGAGCCGAGGCCCGCCGCCTCCGCCTCGCGCTTCATCACCTCGGATTCGTAGGTGTTGAGGCGGCAGCCGAAGGTGACGACGTCGATGCCCGCGCGATCGCCCGCCATCACCGCGCGTCCTCGGTCTCGCGGGCCCAGGCGCCGGTCTGGGGATCGAACTCGCCCGAGAACTCCCATTCGGCGGGGCCGGTCAGGACGACGTGGTCGTCGTCGCGCCAGGTCACGCGGAGAAGGCCGCCGGGCGCGGTCAATTCGACGCTGCGTTCCGTTCGGCCGGTCCGGGCGCCCGCGACCGCGGCCGCGCAAGCCGCCGAACCGCAGGCCTTCGTCAGCCCGGCGCCCCGCTCCCAGGTGCGGATCGTCATCGCGGTGCGCGACGCAACCTGCGCGATGGTGATGTTGGCGCGCTCGGGGAAGATCGGATGATTTTCGAGCAATGGTCCGACCTTGTCCAACTCATAGGTCCAGACGTCGTCATCGACCCAGAAGATCGCGTGCGGATTGCCCATCGACACGACCGAAGGCGAATGCAGCACCGGCGCGTCGATCGGGCCGGCCTGGAGTTCGATCGCGCGCGTGTCGCGAAACTCCTCGGCGAGCGGGATGTCGCGCCAGCCGAACTTCGGCGTGCCCATGTCGACCGAGATCAGCCCGTCTTCATGTTCCTCGGCGTTGAGAATGCCGGCCACGGTCTCGAAGGTGAACAGCTTCTGGCCGGTCTCGGCCGCCAGCGCCTGGACGACGCACCGCATGCCGTTGCCGCAGGCCTGCGCGGACGATCCGTCCGAGTTGAGAATGTCGACGAACCAGCCGGTACCAGGCGTGCGGGCATCGTGGATCGCCATGATCTGGTCGAACCGGGTGGCCGGATCGGCGGCCAGTGCGATCGCCGACGACGGCGTCACACGATCCGAGCGCCCGCGCATGTCGGCAACGATGATCTCGTTGCCGAGCCCGTTCATCTTCGCAAAGGGGGCGCGGGTCGACATGGCTGGAACCGGAATTGATCTGTTCAGCCCGCTATATGGCGGAACTGGCCCCGGATTACCAGTATCGGGCGTCGTGTCGCGGCGACTGGCGCTAGGCCAGCGCGATGATGCCGAACAGCACCAGGAGGAACAGGATCAGCACGAGACCGATCAGCAGCTTGGCGCCGGTGAGCGCAGCGCCGGATATGGTGTTGAAGCCCAGCAGCGCGGCCACCGCCGCGACGACGAGCAGGATCAGGATCCAGTCCAGCATGGGGATTTTCCTCGTTTCGCTTGCGAGGAAAATGTGGCGAATGCCGATTTGTTCCCGTTCATCCCACGGACGGCGGTATATCCCAGACCTCGCCGGGCAGCATGGGTTTGAACCGGTCGCGGGCGACGCCCCGCGCATCCAGCGCCTCGTGGAGATGGTCGCGAGGCTCCTCGATGCCCTCATCGGTGAGCCGAAACGTTCCCCAATGGCAGCCCGCCGCGAACTGCGCCTCGGCGATGATCATGCCCTCGACCGCCTCTTTCGGGTTCTGATGCTGGCCTTCCATGAACCAGCGCGGCTCGTAAGCGCCGATCGGCAGCAGCGCGAAGCGGAACCCGCCATGCTTTCGCGCCGCCGCGCGATAGTTGATTCCGCGGTGGAAGCCGGTGTCGCCGGCATAGTAGATCTTGCCGGCAGCGGTCTCCACCGCGAAGGCGCCCCACAGCGCCATGCGCCGGTCGCTCGTTCCCCGCGCCGACCAGTGATGCGCCGGTTCGATGTGGATCCGCGCCTCGCCATGCGGCAGCACCAGATGGTGATCGTCGCCCCAGTCGCCGCTGACGATTCGCATCGTCGGAACCGCCCGCCGCAGGATCGTGTCGTTGCCGAGCGGCGTGACGACGAGCGGGTCGTGCCTGTCTTTCAGACGCCGCAGGGTTGCCACGTCGAAATGGTCGTAATGGTTGTGCGAGAGCAGAACCACGTCGACCCTCGGCAGATTGTCGAACGCGATGCCCGGGGCATTCACCCGACGCGGGCCAGCGAAGGAGACCGGCGAGACCCGGTCCGACCAGACCGGGTCGGTCAGAAAAGTCAGCCCGCCGGCCTGGATCAGCATCGTCGCGTGCCCGACCATGGTCACGCGCAGGTCGCCTTCCGACGAAAGCCGCTGAGGGCTGGCCTGCCGGAAGGGGCTTGGCCATGCTTTCGGCCAGCTTTTCTTCCCGCCCCCGACCTGCCAGCGCACGAGATCGGCAAATGCGGCGGGCGGCACTCCTTCGGGATTGAAGAAGATGCGCCCGTCGAAATGGTCGCTCGCCGCGCCGGAGTAGTAGGGGTTGTCGCCGCCTCTCGTTGCCGTCAATGTCCCGCCTCCAGCGATCGCCGTCAGGCTGGTCAGGCCCGTCCACTTGATCAAGGTTCGCCTGTTCATACGCTCTTCTTATGTCGTGACCTGCGTTGTTCAAGCAGATGAGGTGCGCGGCCACCTCGGTCAATCCCCGCCGCGCCTCTCTTCGTAGAGTCGCGGCAGGGACGGACCCGACGGCGCCCATCCGGCGTCCGATCTCCCGCCCGATCGCCGGATAAATTTCCGCCATAGGGCGTGAAATCTCGCCTCGCTTCGTGTTATCGACCCAACAATGCCATGTTTCTGGCCGACTCGCGCAGCGGGACGGTCCGTTCCCACATCGTCCTCATGGAGGATCAGTTAATGATGCTTTCGACCGCCGGATCGACGAAGACCGGTCTCGCCGCCCTCGCCCTGGTCGCGCTCGCCCTTGTGTCCGGTTGCCAGAGCAGCCGCATCGGCAACCTGCACACGCGGCCGGAGCCGCTTCAGCCGGCGCCTTCCGGATCCGTGGTCGCCAGCCAGTTGCCGCCTCCCTCCGCGCCGACCGATGCGAGCGCCTTCCCGCCCGCACCGGGAACGACGGGCGAAGGCGAGCAGGTGGCCGCGCTCGATCCCAGCATCGCGGCGCCGGCCGGCGCGCCGGAACTGACCGCCGGCAGCGTCGCGGGCGTCTGGAACGCGACCGTCGCCGGCCAGGGTTGCCGGGTCGCGACCCCGCAGACCAAGTTCGGACAAGGCTTCCGCGCCGGTCCGCTGCGTTGCCCGGTGCCGCTCGACGGCGTGAAATCCTGGAACGTCGCGGGGAAGCAACTGTCGCTCTATGATGGCAATGGCGACCTGCTGGCGCGCCTCTATTCCTCCAGTCCCGAGCGCTTCGACGGACAGATGACGTCCGGCCAGCCGATCTCTCTCAGCCGCTGACGCACCAGAACCGGATCGTCTGGACACGGCCCCGATGACATTGCGCGACGGACTGCAGCCCTTCCGCACGCTTCGTCAGGCCTATGGGGACAAGGTGGATCGCGGCGAGATCAGCCGCGACCCAGCCCAGGAAGTGCTGGTCGCCGCCTTGGACCGGCTGATCGAGGAAGTCGCGGCCAAGCGCCTGGCGGCTAAGTCGAGTTCGCTCGGCTGGCTGTTCGGCCGGAAGCGCCAGCCCAAAGCGCCGGTGAAGGGCCTCTACATCCATGGCGGCGTCGGCCGCGGCAAGACCATGCTGCTGGACATGTTCTTCGACCTCGTGCCGGTTCGGCGCAAGCGTCGGGCCCATTTCAACGACTTCATGGCAGACGTCCACGATCGGATCGGCCGGCACCGAGCGGGGGTGAAAGCCGGCACGGCCAAGGGGGACGATCCCATTCCGCCGGTGGCCCGCGATCTCGCCGAACAGGCCTGGGTGCTCTGCTTCGACGAGTTCGCGGTAACCGACATCGCCGACGCCATGATCCTGTCGCGCCTGTTCTCCGCCCTTTTCGAGGAAGGCGTCGTGCTGGTCGCCACCTCGAACGTCGCGCCCGACGATCTCTATCGCGACGGATTGAACAGGCCGCTCTTCACGCCCTTCATCGCCATCCTCAAGCGCCATGCGCAGGTGCTCCACCTCGACGCCGACACCGACTACAGGCTCGAGAAGCTGAATGGCGTCCCGGTCTACATGTTTCCGGTCGATCCGGCGAACGAACGTCGCTTCGACGAGGCCTGGCGCTCGCTGATCGATGGCGCCGCCGAGCATGCGGACGAGATCGTCGTGAAAGGCCGCCACGTGCCGGTCCCGCGCGCGGTGCGCGGCGCCGCGCGTTTCGCCTTCGCCGATCTCTGCGAGAAGCCGCTCGCCGCGCGGGACTATCTGGCGATCGCGGAACGTTACCGCACGATCTTCCTCGACGGCATTCCGGTGATGGACGACTCCACGCGCAACGCCGCCAAGCGCTTCATCCTGCTGATCGACACGCTCTACGACCGGAAGGTCCGCCTCGTCGCCACCGCCGAGGCCGCGCCGACGGAACTCTACCGGGGCCGGATCGGCGCTGAGGCCTTCGAGTTCGACCGCACCGCCTCCCGCCTCATCGAGATGCAGAGCGAGGAGTGGCGCGAGGCATGGGAAGCCGGAGCGGCCGGGTTGCCCGCCGACGCGGCCGGTTTCGTAAAAGACGCGGAACAGGGCGGATAGCCTTCGGCAGAACATCGAACTTTTTGACGTTTACGTAAATCCCGAAAGCATTAAACGATTGAAATACTTGACGTGAAAATTTCCCGTTGAGTTTTTTCTCCCTTGACGCTATGCGACGGACGAATTTCCGCCGGAACAAGGCGACCGACAGACCGGCAGAAACAGACGCAATCCTGTCATCCGGGCCGGTTAGGCCCAAGCAGTCGCGAGGGAAATCCACCACCATGGCACGCAGCAAGATCGCGCTCATCGGTTCCGGCATGATCGGCGGAACGCTGGCCCACCTGATCGGCCTCAAGGAACTCGGCGACGTCGTCATGTTCGACATCGCCGAGGGCATTCCGCAGGGCAAGGGCCTCGACATCGCCGAGTCCTCGCCGGTCGAAGGCTTCGACGCCCATTATCTCGGCGCCAACGACTACTCCGCGATCAAGGGCGCCGACGTCTGCATCGTCACCGCGGGCGTGCCGCGCAAGCCGGGCATGAGCCGCGACGACCTGCTCGGCATCAACCTCAAGGTCATGGAGCAGGTCGGCGCCGGCATCAAGAAGTATGCCCCGAACGCCTTCGTCATCTGCATCACCAACCCGCTCGACGCCATGGTCTGGGCGCTGCAGAAGTTCTCGGGCCTGCCGAAGACCCACGTGGTCGGCATGGCCGGCGTGCTCGACTCGGCCCGCTTCCGCTACTTCCTCGCCGAGGAGTTCAAGGTGTCCGTCGAGGACGTGTCGGCCATGACGCTCGGCGGCCACGGCGACGACATGGTGCCGATGGTCCGCTACTCGACGGTTGCCGGCATTCCGCTGCCCGACCTCGTCAAGATGGGCTGGACCACCAAGGAAAAGCTGGACGCCATCGTCGAGCGGACCCGCAAGGGCGGCGGCGAGATCGTCGCGCTGCTCAAGACCGGCTCGGCCTACTACGCCCCGGCGGCGTCGGCCATCGCGATGGCTGAGTCCTACCTCAAGGACAAAAAGCGCGTTCTTCCGTGCGCGGCCCATCTCGACGGCCAGTACGGCCTGAAGGACATGTATGTCGGTGTTCCCGTGGTCATCGGCGCAGCCGGCGTCGAGCGCATCATCGAGATCGACTTCAACAAGGCCGAGCAGAAGATGTTCGAAAAGTCCGTCGCCGCCGTGCAGTCGCTCTGCGAAGCCTGCGTCGGCATCGCCCCGAACCTGAAGTAAGGGAACCATAGCCCCGATGAACATTCACGAATACCAGGCCAAGCAGGTCCTGAAGGGCTACGGCGCCCCTGTCGCCGAAGGCGTCGCGATCATGTCGGTGGGCGAGGCGGAAGCGGCTGCGAAGTCGCTGCCGGGTCCGCTCTACGTGGTGAAGAGCCAGATCCATGCCGGCGGTCGCGGCAAGGGCAAGTTCAAGGAACTGTCGCCCGACGCAAAGGGCGGCGTGCGGCTGGCGAAGTCGATCGAGGAAGTCGTTTCCCACGCGAAGGAGATGCTTGGCAACACCCTGGTAACCAAGCAGACCGGCCCCGAGGGCAAGCAGGTCAACCGTCTCTATATCGAGGACGGCGCCGACATCGACCGCGAACTCTACCTCTCGATCCTCGTCGACCGCACCGTCGGCCAGGTGGCCTTCGTCGTCTCCACCGAAGGCGGCATGGACATCGAGCAGGTCGCGCACGACACGCCCGAGAAGATCATCACCGTCGCGATCGACCCGGAGAAGGGCGTGACGGCGGCCGACGTGGCGAAGCTCAACGGCGCGCTGGCGCTGTCGGGCGAGGCGGCGAAGGACGGCGAGCGCCTGTTCCCGATCCTCTACAAGGCCTTCGTCGAGAAGGACATGGCGCTGCTCGAGGTCAACCCGCTGATCGTGATGAAGGACGGCCGCCTGCGCGTGCTCGACGCCAAGGTGTCGTTCGACGGCAACGCGCTGTTCCGCCATGACGACATCAAGGCGCTGCGCGACGAATCCGAGGAGGATTCCAAGGAGATCGAGGCCTCGAAGTGGGACCTCGCCTATGTCGCGCTCGACGGCAACATTGGCTGCATGGTCAACGGCGCCGGCCTGGCCATGGCAACGATGGACATCATCAAGCTCTACGGCGCCGAGCCGGCCAACTTCTGCGACGTCGGCGGCGGCGCCGGCAAGGAGAAGGTTGCGGCCGCCTTCAAGATCATCACCGCCGATCCGGCCGTGAAGGGCATCCTGGTCAACATCTTCGGCGGCATCATGAAGTGCGACGTCATTGCCGAGGGCGTGATCGCCGCTGTGAAGGAAGTCGGGCTGAAGGTTCCGCTGGTGGTGCGCCTCGAAGGCACCAATGTCGAACTCGGCAAGAAGATCATCAACGAGAGCGGCCTCAACGTCATCTCGGCCGACGATCTCGACGACGCGGCCAAGAAGATCGTCGCGGCGGTGCAGGGCTGACATCCATGCTTCGGACGGCGGTCGCGGGGTTCGCCATACTGATCGGGATGAACGCCGCGTCCGCCGAAGATTACGACGTCGCCTTGGTGAAGGCCTTCGCCGATGCCTGTGTGCCTCAGCGCCTGAGCTACCCCGGCACGCTGGAGACGGCGCGCGGGGCCGGCTGGCGCGACGTCGAGCGGACCGCGAAACCTGAGCTCGACGTTATGATCGGCAAGTCGGAGGAAGCGGCCAACGACCCCGAACTGAAAGGGACGTTCGAATACACGATCCTGTCGAAGCCGGTGTTGGAGCAGGACCACTATCTCGTGGTCAGCCGGGCATCCTTCATCATCGACGAGACCGAGGATCCGCCGAACCCCTGGGTCTACATCGGCTGCTACCTCTACAACTTCGACGCAACGGCCCCGATCGGCCCGGGTCAAGTGAGCGCCCTGCTCCAGAAGCCGGTCGGCAACCGGCATTCGGACGAAACGATCACGAGCTACGTCTGGGGGCCGCCCTGCCCCATGCCGCGCACCGGCGACACCTACCTGACCTTCATCCCGGAAGGCAGCCCGCATGCCACGACGACCGGCTTCTCCGGCCTGCTGCTGAAGTTCGAGACCTCCGAGCCCGATCCCGGCGAGGACGTGCCCGAGACCTATTGCTGAGCCCCCGTCCGCGACCGGCAGCCGAACCCGTTACGCGCGTTGCGCAAAGCTTTTGCTTGCCAAGTCGCGGCACACATATTATGCGCTCCACATAACCCGTGTAATCGGTCCATGACCAAGAACCTGACCCTCGCCATCGACGACGACCTGCTCGACAAGGCGCGGGTGCTGGCGGCCATGCGTCGCACGACAGTGAACGCCATGGTGCGGGGTTTTCTCGAACGCGAGATCGAGCGGGAAAAGCTGCATGCGACGCGCGCGGAAGCATGGAGCCGGATGTTCCAGGTCGCGGACGCCGACGCTTTCCGGCGAGAACACCGCCTGAGGGACGGCGAGCGGCTGTTCGATCGTGAACTCTTCTACGAGGAGGTCATGCGTGAACGCGGCCTTCTTTGACACCAACATCCTCATCTATGCCGCCGACAGCGCCGGTCCCGATGCTGACAAGCGGGACCGGGCACGCCTTCTGATGCAGTCGCGCGAGGTGACCATCTCCACGCAGGTGATGATGGAGTTCTACGGCGTGCTGCGGCGGAAGCTGGCCTATGGCCCGGACGTGGCCACGCAGTGGATCGAGACCCTGCAGGACGAGCATGTCGTCTCCCTGGCCGCGGCGGACGTCGTCCATGCGATCAAGCTGTCGCGCCGCTACGACATCTCGCATTGGGATGGCCTCGTCCTGACGGCCGCGGAGCGGGCCGGTCTCGACATTCTCTACACCGAGGACCTGAACCACGGCCAAACCTATGGTTCCGTGCGGGTCTGCAATCCGTTCATCGAAGACTTCTTAGCCTAGGTTCGAAGGGAAGACTGCCCCATGTCCATCCTCGTCAACAAAGACACCAAGGTCCTTGTCCAGGGCCTGACCGGCAAGACCGGCACCTTCCACACCGAACAGGCGCTGGCCTTTCACGGCACGCAGATGGTCGGCGGCATCCACCCGAAGAAGGGCGGCGAGACCTGGACCGGCTCGAAGGGCGAGAGCCTGCCGATCTTTGCCTCCGTGGCGGAGGCCAAGGATCGGACCGGCGCGACCGCCTCGGTCGTCTACGTGCCGCCGGCGGGCGCCGCCGAAGCCATCATCGAGGCGATCGAGGCCGAGATTCCGCTGATCGTCTGCATCACCGAGGGCATCCCGGTCATGGACATGGTCAAGGTGAAGGCCCGGCTCGACCGCTCGACCTCGCGCCTGATCGGACCGAACTGCCCGGGCATCGTCACGCCCAACGAGTGCAAGATCGGCATCATGCCGGGAAACATCTTCCGCAAGGGCTCGGTTGGCGTTGTCTCCCGGTCCGGAACGCTTACCTATGAGGCGGTGTTCCAGACCTCGAATGCCGGTCTTGGACAGTCGACGGCTGTCGGCATCGGCGGCGATCCGGTCAAGGGCACGGAGTTCATCGACATGCTCGAGATGTTCCTCGCCGACGACGAGACCAAGTCGATCATCATGATCGGCGAGATCGGCGGCTCGGCCGAGGAGGACGCGGCCCAGTTCCTCAAGGACGAGGCGAAGAAGGGCCGCAAGAAGCCGATGGCCGGCTTCATCGCCGGTCGCACGGCGCCGGCGGGGCGCACCATGGGCCATGCCGGCGCGGTGATCTCCGGCGGCAAGGGCGGCGCGGAAGACAAGATCGCCGCGATGGAGTCCGCGGGCATCCGCGTGTCGCCGTCGCCGGCGCGACTCGGGCAGACCCTGCTCGAGGCGCTGAAGGGCTGAAGACGGCAGTGGACCGGCCGCGCAAGCGGCCGGTGACGCCGAGGGGCAGGAACGCGCGGGGAACCGCCAAGGAAACAGCGGCATAACCGCCGCACCAAGAAGGAGACGGAGCTTCGGGCTCCGGCAAGGCACGACATGGCACGGCAGGATCAGGCCAACGACCAGTTTTCCCTCACCTCGTTCCTCTATGGCGGCAACGCCAATTACATCGAAGAACTCTACGCGTCCTGGCAGGACGACCCGGGTTCCGTCGATGCGGAATGGCGCGAGTTCTTCGGCGCGCTGAAGGATGACGCCGGCGACGTTCGCAAGAACGCGCGCGGCGCCTCCTGGGAGCGCGCCAACTGGCCGCTGAAGGCCAATGGCGAACTCGTCTCGGCGCTCGATGGCGACTGGGGCGCGGTGGAAAAGCACTTCGACAAGCGCACGCGCGAGAAGGCGGCCTCGACCGGCAAGACGGTGTCGGAGGCGGACGTCCATCGGGCAACCCGCGATTCCGTGCGCGCCATCATGATGATCCGCGCCTTTCGCATGCGCGGCCACCTGCATGCCAATCTCGATCCCCTCGGCGTCGCCAGCCGGCAGGAGGACTACAACGAGCTCTCGCCCGAGAACTACGGCTTCACCGAAGCCGACTTCGACCGGCCGATCTTCATCGACAACGTGCTCGGGCTCGAATTCGCCACGGTCCGCCAGATGCTCGACATCCTGCAGCGAACCTACTGCTCGACGCTCGGCGTCGAGTTCATGCACATCTCCAATCCCGCGGAGAAGGCCTGGATCCAGGAACGAATCGAGGGGCCGGACAAGGGCATCGAGTTCACGGCGAACGGCAAGAAGGCGATCCTGCACAAGCTGATCGAGGCGGAAGGCTTCGAGCAGTTCATCGACGTCAAGTACAAGGGCACCAAGCGCTTCGGCCTCGACGGCGGCGAAGCGCTGATTCCCGCGCTGGAGCAGATCATCAAGCGCGGTGGCAACATGGGCCTGAAGGAAATCGTGCTGGGCATGGCCCATCGCGGCCGCCTGAACGTTCTCACCCAGGTCATGGGCAAGCCGCACCGCGCCGTGTTCCACGAGTTCAAGGGCGGCTCGTTCGCTCCCGACGACGTCGAGGGGTCGGGCGACGTGAAGTATCATCTCGGCGCGTCGGCCGACCGCGAGTTCGACGGCAACAAGGTGCACCTGTCGCTGACCGCCAACCCCTCGCACCTCGAGATCGTCAACCCGGTCGTCATGGGCAAGGCCCGCGCCAAGCAGGACCAGATCTTCGGCCGCAAGCGCGAGGAGGTCGTACCGATCGAGGAGCGCGTGAAGGTGCTGCCGCTCCTCCTGCATGGCGATGCCGCCTTCGCCGGCCAGGGCGTGGTGGCCGAGTGCCTCGGCCTGTCGGGTCTGCGCGGCCACAGGGTCGGCGGCACGCTGCATTTCATCATCAACAACCAGATCGGGTTCACGACCAACCCGCGCTTTTCGCGATCGTCGCCCTATCCCTCCGACGTCGCCAAGATGATCGAAGCGCCGATCTTCCACGTCAACGGCGACGATCCAGAGGCCGTGGTCTACGCCGCCAAGGTGGCGACGGAATTCCGCATGACCTTCCACAAGCCGGTCGTGATCGACATGTTCTGCTACCGGCGCTTCGGGCACAACGAAGGCGACGAGCCGTCCTTCACGCAGCCGCTGATGTACAAGAAGATCCGGTCGCACCCGTCGACCGTGCAGATCTATTCGCAGAAGCTGATCGACGAGAAGCTGTTGACCCAGGAAGAGGTCGACCAGATGAAGGCCGAGTGGCGCGCTCACCTGGAAGCCGAGTACGAATCCGGCCAGGCCTACAAGCCCAACAAGGCCGACTGGCTGGATGGCGCTTGGTCGGGCCTGCGCAGCGCCGACAACCAGGATGAACAGCGCCGCGGCAAGACCGCTGTGCCGATGAAGTCCCTCAAGGAGATCGGCCGCAAGCTGACCGACATCCCGAAGGACTTCGAGGCCCATCGCACGATCAACCGGTTCATCGAGAACCGCCGCCAGGCGATCGAATCGGGCGAGGGCATCGACTGGGCGACCGCCGAGTCGCTGGCTTTCGGCTCGATCCTGCTCGAGGGCAATCCGATCCGTCTGTCGGGCCAGGATTCCGAACGCGGCACGTTCTCGCAGCGCCATTCGGTGCTCTACGACCAGCGCGACGAAAACCGCTACATCCCGCTGAACAATCTCGGTCCGCAGCAGGCCAACTACGAGGTCATCAACTCGATGCTCTCGGAAGAGGCGGTGCTCGGCTTCGAGTACGGCTATTCGCTGGCCGAGCCGCGCGCCCTGACGCTCTGGGAGGCCCAGTTCGGCGATTTCGCCAACGGCGCCCAGGTCGTCTTCGACCAGTTCATCTCGTCAGGCGAACGCAAGTGGCTGCGCATGTCGGGTCTCGTCTGCCTGTTGCCGCACGGCTACGAGGGCCAGGGTCCCGAGCATTCGTCGGCCCGCCTCGAGCGCTGGCTGCAGATGTGCGCGGAAGACAACATGCAGGTCGCCAACATCACCACGCCGGCCAACTACTTCCACGCACTGCGCCGGCAACTGAAGCGCGACTTCCGCAAGCCTCTGATCCTCATGACGCCGAAGTCGCTGCTGCGCCACAAGCGGGCGGTTTCGACGCTGGCGGAGATGTCGGGCGAGAGCTCGTTCCACCGCCTGCTCTGGGACGACGCCCAGCTGCTGGCCGACCAGCCGATCAAGCTGGTCAAGGATTCGAAGATCCGCCGCGTCGTCATGTGCTCGGGCAAGGTCTACTACGACCTCTACGAGGAGCGTGAGAAGCGCGGCATCGACGACGTCTACCTGCTGCGCGTCGAGCAGCTCTATCCTTTCCCGGCCAAGGCGCTGATCACGGAGCTCTCGCGCTTCCGCAACGCCGAGATGGTGTGGTGCCAGGAAGAGCCCAAGAACATGGGTGCCTGGTCGTTCATCGATCCCTACCTGGAATGGGTGCTCGCCCACATCGACGCCAAGCACCAGCGCGTGCGCTACACCGGGCGCCCCGCGTCCGCATCGCCCGCGACCGGTCTCATGTCCAAGCACCTGGCGCAGCTCGAGGCCTTCCTCGAAGACGCGCTGGGCGAATAGTATAAGATAGATCCGAAACCCCTTCGAAGGCACGGAACAAGAAACATGGCCACCGAAATCCGCGTCCCCACGCTGGGAGAATCCGTCAGCGAAGCCACCATCGGCAAGTGGTTCAAGAAGGCGGGCGAAGCCGTCGCGCAGGACGAGCCGCTGCTTGAACTCGAAACCGACAAGGTGACGCTCGAGGTGCCCGCCCCCGCCGCCGGCACGCTGGCCGAAATCACCGCCAAGGAAGGCGAGACCGTGGGTGTCGGCGCCCTGCTCGGCATGATCGGCGCTGGCTCCGGCGCGGCTGCCGCGCCGAAGAAGGACGACGGCGCCTCGGTCGCCCAGGCTTCCGGCTCCGCCGGCTCCGCCACGATGAAGGAAGCGCAGGCCAAAACCGCCGAGCTGGTCGGCGGCGAGGTAACGAGGCGCGACATGCCCGCCGCCCCGTCGGCCGCCAAGCTGATGGCCGAGAAGAACCTCTCCGCCGACCAGGTGGAAGGTTCGGGCAAGCGCGGCCAGATCCTCAAGGGCGACGTGCTCGACGCCATCTCGCGCGGCGCTCCGGCGCAGCCCGCCGAAGCACCGAAGATTCCGCGCGCCGCCTCGCCCGCCGCCGACGAGAACCGCGAGGAGCGCGTCAAGATGACCCGCCTGCGCCAGACGATCGCGCGGCGGCTGAAGGACGCCCAGAACACCGCCGCCATGCTGACGACCTTCAACGAGGTCGACATGAAGGCGGTGATGGACCTTCGCAACAGGTACAAGGATATGTTCGAGAAGAAGCATGGCGTGAAGCTCGGCTTCATGGGCTTCTTCACCAAGGCGGTGACGCACGCGCTGAAGGAAATCCCGGCGGTCAATGCCGAGATTGACGGCACCGACATCATCTACAAGAACTATTGCCACATCGGCGTGGCCGTCGGCACCGACAAGGGCCTGGTGGTTCCGGTCGTGCGCGACGCCGACCAGATGGGAATCGCCGAAATCGAGAAGGAGATCGGCCGCCTCGGCATCGCTGCGCGCGACGGCAAGCTGTCGATGGCCGACATGCAGGGCGGCACCTTCACCATCTCCAACGGCGGCGTCTACGGTTCGCTGATGTCGACGCCGATCCTCAACGCGCCGCAGTCGGGCATCCTCGGCATGCACAAGATCCAGGAACGGCCGATGGTCGTCGGCGGCCAGATCGTCATCCGCCCGATGATGTACCTCGCGCTCTCCTACGACCACCGCATCGTCGACGGCAAGGAAGCCGTCACCTTCCTGGTGCGCGTCAAGGAGAGCCTGGAGGATCCCGAGCGTCTGGTTCTCGATCTTTGAGGAACACCCGGGCGGCGACGCGCGAACCGCCGTCGTCGCCCGCACTCTCCCGGCGCTGGCGCTTTCAGCCCGCCGAGCTGGCCTGAGGCGTTTCGCCCGCCGCCCGCCGCCGCCCGCTCCATTCCGCCAGCCCGATGCCGGCGAAGGCCAGAACCATCGCGACGATATGGTAGCCGTGCAGCGCCTCGCCGAGCACGAGCAGCGACAGCAGCGTGCCGAAGATCGGCACCAGGTTGATAAACAGGCCGGCCCGGTTCGCGCCGATCATCTCGACCCCGCGCATGTAGAAGACCTGCGACAGCAGCGACGGAAAGATCGCGGTATAGGCGACGCAGCTCCAACCCGTCGCGTCGGGCCAGATGGTCGCTCCGGCGACATGTTCGGCGATGGCGAAGGGAATGGCGGTGAGGCAGGCCGCCGCCGACAGCACGATCATGTAGCTCTGCCAGTGGATCGCGGGCCGATAGCGCAGGTAGACCGTATAGCCGGCATAGACGAGCACCGCGACCAGGACCAGCGCATCGCCCCGGTTGAGGTCGAGGCGCAGCAGCCCCGCGAGATCGCCGTGGGCCGCGGTCAGCACGACGCCTGCGAAGGTGAGCATGAAGCCGATGATCTGGCCGGCGAGGACGCGCTGCCTGAAGATCAGGAAGTTCAGCGCGAAGATCGCCATCGGGATGCCCGCGTGCTCGATGCTGCCGTTGACGGCCGTAGTGTAGAGGAATGCCCCGTAGAGCGAGAGATTGAACGCGGCGAAGCCGAAGAAGCCCATTGCCGACAGGTAGACCAGGCGCGGTCGGATGGCCGACCAGTCGGCCCGCAATTGGCGGTGGCCGATCGCATACAGCACGGCGAAGGCGACCGCCCACCGGAGCACCACGAGCAGCATCGGCGAAACATGGCCCACCGCCATCTTGCCCGCCACGGCGTTGCCGCCCCAGAACATGGTCGTCATCAGGAGCAGGGCATAGGCCGCTCGGTGCATGGGTCGATCCCGGTTCGAGAAGGCGCCGGGTTATAAGCGCGCATCGGCGAAGTAAACGATCAGCCGCGCAAATTGGTTATGCCTGTGACATAAATCCGGCTGGATAGGGGGTCGCGCGGGCCTGTGCGGCCCGCTATAGAGGCCTGTCATTTTTTTCGGCGACGTCGCGCGCCGGCACAGGAAGGAAGCACAATGGCCAATGTCGTGGTCGTCGGGTCCCAGTGGGGAGATGAGGGCAAGGGCAAGATCGTCGACTGGCTGTCCGAGCGCGCCGATCTCGTCGTCCGCTTCCAGGGCGGGCACAATGCGGGACACACGCTGGTGGTCGACGGCAAGGTCTACAAGCTGTCGCTGCTTCCTTCCGGCGTCGTCCGCCCCGGCAAGATGTCCGTCATCGGCAACGGCGTCGTCTTCGATCCGCATGCCTTCGTCGCGGAGATGGAGCGACTGAGGGGGCAGGGTGTCGACGTGACGCCCGACCGCCTGAAAATAGCCGAAAACACCGCGTTGATACTGTCCCTGCACAGGGAACTCGACGGGTTCCGCGAAGACGCGGCCTCGAACTCGGGCACCAGGATCGGAACCACCCGCAGGGGCATCGGGCCGGCCTATGAAGACAAGGTCGGGCGCAGGGCGATCAGGGTGATGGATCTGGCGGACATGGATACCCTTCCGGGCAAGGTCGATCGCCTGCTGACGCATCACAATGCGTTGCGGCGCGGTCTCGGCCATCCGGAGGTCGATCATGCGACCGCGATGGAGGAGCTGCGGTCCGTTGCAGACAGGATCCTGCCCTACATGGATCGCGTCTGGAAGATCCTCGACGACGCCCGCCGCGCGGGCGACCGCATTCTGTTCGAGGGCGCGCAGGGCACGCTGCTCGACATCGACCACGGCACCTATCCCTTCGTGACCTCGTCGAACACCGTGTCCGGCCAGGCGGCCACCGGCTCCGGCGTCGGCCCGGGCGCGATCGGCTACGTGCTCGGCATCACGAAGGCGTACACCACGCGCGTCGGCGAAGGCCCCTTCCCGACCGAGCAGGACAACGAGGTCGGCAATTTTCTCGGCGAGCGTGGCCACGAGTTCGGGACGGTCACCGGTCGCAAGCGCCGCTGCGGCTGGTTCGATGCCGTGCTGGTGCGCCAGGCGGTAGCGGTCAATGGCATCGACGGGATCGCGCTGACGAAGCTCGACGTTCTCGACGGGCTCGACGAGATCAAGGTCTGCATCGGCTATCGCCTCGATGGCGAGGAGATCGATTATCTGCCGGCCAGCCAGGGCGCACAGGCGCGCGTGGAGCCGATCTACCAGAGCCTCGAAGGCTGGAAGGGAACGACGCGCGGCGCGCGCAGCTGGAACGATCTCCCGGCGCAGGCCGTGAAGTACGTCCGCTACGTCGAGGAGTTGATCGGAGCGCCGGTGGCGCTGCTTTCGACCAGCCCCGAGCGCGATGACACGATACTTGTGACGGACCCGTTTCAAGACTAGGTTGAAACTCCCGCGTGGGGCGGAAATGGCCGCATCTGTCCGGGAGGGAAAAGTATAGGTCGAAAAGGCACATGGCGGATTTCGTAGCGGTCCTGAAAAAGACCATTGAAGGCCTCGGCGAGACCACGCCCGACGTGCGCGAGAAGGTTTACCAGAAGGCGCGCCTGACCATCGGCGCGAAGCTGGCGGCGCTTAACCCGCCGGCGCCCGCCGCGATCGTCGATCGCCAACGCAAGGCGCTCGAGGAAGCGATCCGCGTCGTCGAGGCGGAGTATGCGGCGATCGAGGCTGTCATCGAGGATGAGGAGGAAGATCCTCTCGACGAACTCGACGCTTTGTTTTCCAGCCTGTCCACCCCCCCGGCAAAGGCTCCGGCCCGCGAAGCGCCGGCTCCGCGTCCTGTTCCGCCTGCGCCGGCCCCGGCCCACCCTTCGAGAGCCGCCGCCCAGGCCAGCATGGCGGCCCCGGCCATTGCCGCGGCGCCCACCGTCCCGGCGGCCGGTTCAATGGAAGGCTTCCGGCCGGTCCAGCCGGTGCCCGTCCAGGCGTCGCGCGGTTTCGCGCCGGCGGCACGGAATCCAGCCCCGGCGGAGGAAGCATATCCGGACTACGAGCAGGAGGAGGACGAACGCGCATTCGAAAGCGCCGACGCCTACGACGATCCCTATGACGACCCCGCTGGCATCGAGCGGGATGACGATCCGCTGGCGGGCTCGGTGGTGGCGGATGAACGGCGCTTCGGCGACGCCAGACCGGCGCGCCTGGAGCAGGGACGCGACCGCTCCGGCCTTGTCAAGATCGCGGCCGGCGCGGCAGCCGCCCTCGTCGTCTTCGGCGGCCTGGGCTACGTCTTCTGGACGAATCAGGATGGTATCGGCTCGCTGTTTGGCGGCGGCGATGTCGCTGCGGTAAACCGTCCGGCCGAGACTGCGCCCGCACCCGCCGAACCGGTCGTCGTGGATGAGGAAGAGGAGATCGCCGCGTTGCCGGCGGCGCGCGAAGCGGCGAATGGAGACCGCGATAGTGCTCCCGCGACCGACGCCGCTCCGAAGTTCACGCAGCGCCTGGCCCCTGACGGCAGCGAAATCGACGACGGTCCCGGCAGCGGCTCGCCGATGATCGGCGAAGGCACGTCGGTCGCGGCGGCAACGCAACCCGCTGCCCCCGAGACGGCGGCGCCGGCGAGCGAAACGGCGCTCCCGGTCGGTCAGCGCGCAATCTTCTACGAGGAGCGCACGAGCGTCGCGCAGGGCTCGGCCGAACCGGGCGCCACGGTCTGGTCGCTGATCCAGGAATCGCCGGGCGCCGACCTGCCGCCCGAACCGGCGATCCGCGCCGAGGCGAGCGTGCCGGGCAAGGACATCCAGCTTCGGATGACGATTCGACGGAACGCCGACAAGTCCCTCCCCGCGAGCCACATTGTCGAACTGATCTTCATCACGCCCGACAACTTCGCCGGCGGTGCAATCGACAACGTGCTGCGAATGACGATGAAGGAAACCGAGGAGTCGGCCGGCAATCCGCTCGTCGGAATGACGGCCAAGATTGCCGACGGCTTCTTCCTGCTGGCGCTGAACGATGAAAAGCAGGCGCGGGACGCCAACAATGCGCTGCTTCGCCGTCAGAATTGGATCGACGTCCCGATCGTCTACAAGTCGGGGCGCCGAGCCCTCATGACGATGGAAAAGGGCATACCGGGCGAACAGGTGTTCGAGCAGGCGCTGCGTGCCTGGCAGGAAGCCGACAGCGGCTGAAGGCCTGAAAGCTTGCCTTACGCGGCGAGCGTCAGTTGCTTCGGCGCGGGCAGGCTCATGAAACCCGGCCGCGCGATGACGTAGCCCTGCAGGTGATCGATCCCGAGATCGCGCAGGACTGTATATTCTCCCGCCGTCTCGATGCCCTCCGCGATCAGCGTGATCCCGAGATCCTTCGCCATCAGAACGATCGCGCGGACGATGGCCCGGCGCGCCCGATCAGCATCGATGTTGCGGATGAGGTCCATGTCGAGCTTGACGATGTCGGTCTGGAAATTGGCGAGCAGGCCAAGCCCGGCATAGCCGGCGCCGAAGTCGTCGAGCGCCGTCAGGAAGCCGAACGACTTGTAGGCTCGCACGATCTCCTTCACGTGGTCAGTATCGCGGATCATCTCGTTCTCGGTGAACTCGAAGATGATGCTGGACAGCGGAAATCCGGTCTCGCGCGCCGTCTCCAGCGTCAACCGGATGCAGGCTTCGGCCTTGTAGACCGCATTGGGCATGAAATTGATCGACAGACGCGCGCCGAGATCGGCCATCCCGAGCCCTGCCGCGCTTTGGATCGCCATGCGGCGACAGGCCTGGTCGAAAGCGTAGCGGTTTTCCGCCGTCACGCGGGATAGCACCGCGCCCGCGCCCTCGCCGTTCTCGCCGCGCACCAGCGCCTCGTAGGCGTATACGGAGCCGTCGACGGCCGAGACGATCGGCTGAAAGGCCATGGCGATACCGAAAGGCAGCGCCTCGCCATCGCGGCACCCCGCGCAGGCGGCATGGTGTTGGTGCTTCATCGGTCTCGCAATCCTCGACACAATCTCGGAAACAGACGCGCAGGGCCTGCGCTTCGCACTCTTTGCCCGGAAATCTGAAATCTCGGTTAGCGGAAGCGAAGAATGTATCGGCTCGCTGCGCGGACATGAGAGCGCCCCGGCGCAAGCAAGAACGCCGTCCGGCAGGCGCCGGACGGCGTTTGAACTGGGTCGGATCGGCGGCGGCGCCGATGGATGCGCGTCAGGCCTCGCCGCCCGCGTCGATGGTGCGCAGGGCCTGCGCCTGGCGGCGGGCGGCGGCCTTGACCGCGTCCTGAACCTTCTCGAAGGCGCGAACCTCGATCTGGCGGACCCGCTCGCGGCTGATGTCGAACTCGGAGGAGAGTTCCTCGAGCGTCAGCGGGTCTTCCGAGAGCCGCCGCGCCTCGAAGATTCGCCGTTCGCGTTCGTTGAGAACCTCGAGGGCGCCCGAGAGCATGCCGCGCCGGTTCTCCATCTCGTCCTGTTCGACCAGCATCTCTTCCTGCGACTGGCTGTCGTCGACGAGCCAGTCCTGCCATTCGCCGGATTCGCCCTCCGAGGCCCGGATCGGCGCGTTCAGCGATGCGTCGCCTGAGAGGCGGCGGTTCATCGAGATCACCTCTTCCTCGGACACGTTGAGTCGCGTCGCGATCTCGGTGATCTGCTCGGGCTTCAGGTCGCCCTCCTCGAGTGCCTGGATCTTGCCCTTGACCTTGCGCAGGTTGAAAAAGAGACGCTTCTGGTTGGCGGTGGTCCCCATCTTCACAAGGCTCCACGAACGAAGGATGTACTCCTGGATCGACGCCTTGATCCACCACATCGCATAGGTGGCGAGACGGAAGCCCCGGTCGGGCTCGAACTTCTTGACGGCCTGCATCAGGCCGACATTGCCTTCCGAGACGACTTCGCCGATCGGCAGGCCGTAGCCGCGATAACCCATCGCGATCTTGGCGACGAGGCGAAGGTGGCTGGTGACCAGCTTGTGCGCCGCGGCGGTGTCGCCGTGCTCGTTGAACCGCTTGGCGAGCATGTACTCTTCCTGCGGCTGGAGCATCGGAAAGCGACGGATTTCTTCCAGGTAGCGGGCAAGGCCGCCTTCTCCGGAAACGATGCTTGGTAGTGACTGGGCCATGAAGCGCCCTCCCTCTTTTCGTGTCGGCCCCCGGCAACCGGCGGGCTCGCGGACGCGGCCGTGCTAACGACGCACCACGACCTGCGATGGATATAAGGATAAAATCTGGCGATTTCACGGTCGATGTCGGGCTGACACGCTGTGTCACCCAGACGTGAACGGATGGTCTCGCCTTCGCCTTTGGCCGGCTTCAACCCCGGCTGTTGCTCGACAAACCCTCGAACCCCGCCACGAGTTCCGCCATGTCCGGCGGAAGCGGCGTTTCGAAGGTCATCGTCTCGCCGGTGGCCGGATGGCGGAAGCTGAGCAGCCGGGCATGCAGCGCCTGGCGGGGGAAATCGCGGGCGAGGCTCTTCACCGGCTCGGGAAGGCGATTGGCCTTGGTCCGGAAGGCGGAGCCATACTCCGGATCGCCGATGACGGGATGGCCGATATGGGCCATGTGAACGCGGATCTGGTGCGTGCGGCCGGTTTCCAGCCGGCATTCGACCAGGGCCGCCACGTCTTCCCTTTCCTTTCCGCCGAGGGCAAAGCGCTTTTCCACCCGGAAATGCGTCACGGCGTGGCGCGCGTCCTCGCGGGCGTCGCTGACGACCGCCCGCTTGGTGCGGTCCTTGCCGGACCGGCCGAGCGCCGCGTCGATCGTGCCCGAATTGCGCGACGGCACGCCCCAGACCAGGGCCGCGTAGGCGCGCTCCAGATCGCCGCTGCGGCCATGATCGGCGAAGGCATCCGACAGCGCACGGTGCGCCGCGTCGCTTTTCGCCGCCACCATCACGCCGCTCGTGTCCTTGTCGAGCCTATGGACGATGCCAGGCCGCTTCACCCCGCCGATGCCCGAGAGCGAGGAACCGCAATGATGGATCAGCGCATTGACCAGCGTGCCCGTCCAGTTGCCCGATCCCGGATGGACGACGAGCCCGGCCGGCTTGTCGATCACGATCAGGTGCTCGTCCTCGAACAGGACGACGAGCGGGATGTCCTCCCCCTCTGGCTCGGCGGGCTCTGCTTCGGGAACCGCGAGCGTGACCCGGTCGCCACTGGCGATCTTGCGCTTCGGCTCCGTGACCGCCACGCAGCCGACGCGCACGGCGCCGTCGCGGATCAGCGCCTGGACGCGGCTGCGCGAGTATTCGCCGCCGAGCCTGGCCGTCAGCCACTGGTCGAGGCGTTCGCCCGCCGCGGCGGAATCGGCAACGAAGGCGCTTTCGCCTTCCAAAACGTGCTCGGCTTCGATATCAGGGGCTCGCGACAGGGACCTGGCTCCGGAAAAATGCAGAAACCGACCTTCGATCACGAACTCGACGAACAGCCGCTCGATCCGGCTGCCGAGCGAGTCCAGCGCAAGCTCATGCGCTTCGTCGCCATCAACATCGGAATTCTGCTGGCGGCCGTTATGGCCGTGCTGGGCGCCGTTGTCTACAAGTCAGGCTTCTTCTCGTCGTCGAGCGCGCCCGCGACGACCAATGCCGCGGTCCCCTCCTCCGCCGACATGCCTTTCGTGGAAGGCGTCATCGCGCTTCCGGCCGGCGCGCGCGTCGTCTCGCAGGCGCTCTCCGGCGACCGTCTGACGCTCCACGCCGAACTGCCGGGCGGCACCACCGCGATCTACCACTACGACCTTGCCCAGCGCCGTATGCTCGGCCGCTACGTGATCGCCGAGTGACTGCCCGCCCCTCGCGCCGGATTGCCACGGTTGCGGTTCTCGTGGCTGACTACGATCGGGCCATCGACTGGTATCGCGACTGCCTGCGCCTCGACCTCCTGGAAGACGTCGCCCTCGGCGGCGGCAAGCGCTGGGTGGTCATGGGGACGCGCAACGGCGGCGCCCGCATTCTCCTTGCACGCGCCGAAGGCGACACCCAGCAGGCGCGCATCGGCGACCAGACCGGCGGCCGCGTCTTCCTGTTCCTCGAGACCGACGACTTCGGGCGCGACCACGCCGCGATGCTGGCCAAGGGCGTCGCCTTCGTCGAGGAACCGCGTCGCGAAGCCTATGGGACCGTCGCCGTCTTCGAGGACATGCACGGCAATCGCTGGGATCTGATCGAGCCGAAGAACCGCGCCTGAAGCCTGTTCTTCTGGACCTTCGCCCGCAAACTAACTATAAGCCCGCGAAATCCTGAAAAGACCGACGACAGGGGTGCCATGGCCGGCCATTCACAGTTCAAGAACATCATGCATCGCAAGGGGCGCCAGGACGCCGTGCGCTCCAAGATGTTTTCCAAGCTCGCACGCGAGATCACCGTCGCCGCCAAGATGGGCCTGCCCGATCCCGACATGAATCCCCGCCTGCGCCTCGCCATCCAGGCGGCCAAGGCCCAGTCCATGCCGAAGGACAACATCCAGCGCGCCATCAACAAGGCGTCCGGCGGCGACACCGAGAACTACGAGGAAGTGCGCTACGAGGGCTACGGCCCGGGCGGCGTCGCCGTCATCGTGGAGGCGCTGACCGACAACCGCAATCGTTCAGCCTCCAACGTCCGCGCGGCCTTCACCAAGGCCGGCGGCGCTCTCGGCGAGACCGGCTCGGTCTCCTTCATGTGGGACCGGACAGGGGAGATCTACTATCCCGCCTCGGCCGGCGACGCCGACAAGGTGATGGAAGCCGCGATCGAGGCCGGCGCGGAGGACGTGCAGTCCGACGAGGAAGGCCACACGATCTATTGCGCCTTCACCGACATCGGCGAGGTGTCGAAGGCGCTCGAGGCCGCGTTGGGCGAGGCCGAGACGGTCAAGACCATCTGGAAACCGCAGAACACGATCCCGGTCGACGAGGAGCGCGCCCAGTCGCTGATGAAGCTCATCTCGGTGCTCGAGGACGACGACGACGTGCAGAACGTCTACGCCAACTTCGAGGTCGACGACGAGACCATGGCGAAGCTCTCCGCCGCATGAGCGGTCGGCCCCGCGTCACCATCACCTACTGCACCCAGTGCCAATGGCTCCTGCGCGCCGCCTGGATGGCGCAGGAACTGCTCTCGACCTTCGGAGCGGACATCGGCGAGGTGGCGCTGGTGCCTGGCACCGGCGGCGTCTTCGAGATCGCCTGCGACGGCGTGCCGATCTGGGAGCGCAAGCGCGACGGCGGTTTTCCGGAAGCCAAGGTGCTCAAGCAGAAGATCCGCGACGTCGTCTGGCCCGAACGGGACCTCGGACATTCGGATCGGACGTCGGCGGATACCTGAACGCGCAAACGAACGGCGGCTGGCAACGCCAGCCGGCGCAGGATTGAGGCCGGGCGACGTCGGCACCAAAAAAAACCCCGCCGAAGCGGGGTTCTGGAAATCCGGAGCGTCGGTTGGGCTCAGAGGCCGAGGCCGGCGAACTTGCTCTTGAACTTGGTCAGGCGCCCGCCGCGGTCGAGCAGGGTCTGCTGGCCACCGGTCCAGGCCGGATGCGTGGAGGGATCGATGTCGAGGTTCATCGTGTCGCCTTCCTTGCCCCAGGTCGACTTCGTGAAGTACTCGGTGCCGTTGGTCATCACCACCTTGATCGTGTGGTAGTCGGGGTGGATGTTCTCTCTCATCGCTCTCGTCCTGTTCCTTGGCGCATCCGCGCGGCCGGCGCGCCTGCGGCAATCTTGCCCGTGTGAAATGGTTGAAGCCGCGGCCAGCGAGGGCTACGGCTTCAAAAAACGTCGGCGAGCCTATACATCAGCCGAAACGGAAGCACAAGGCCGGCCCGCACCAGTGCGCGACCGGCGGGCAAGGAAGCGAGGACGGCATGGCGGATCTATCGGGCGAGGCTGAAAAACGCCGCCGCTCCCTGAAACCGCTTCGCAAGCTGTTTCCCTATCTCCTGCGCTACAAGGCACTGGTCGGCGCCGCGCTCGTGTTCCTCGTGCTTGCGGCGGCAACCACTCTGACGCTGCCGATCGCCGTGCGCCGCATGGTCGACCATGGGTTCTCGGCCTCCGATTCCACCTTCATCGCCAACTATTTTTCGATGCTGATCGTGATCGCCTGCGTGCTCGCGCTGGCTTCTGCCTGCCGCTACTACTTCGTCATCACGCTGGGCGAGCGCATCGTGGCGGACGTCCGTCGCGACGTCTTTCAACATGTCACCACCCTGTCGCCAGGCTATTTCGACACGATCCAGTCGGGCGAGATCGTCTCGCGGCTGACCGCCGACACCACGCAGATCAAGTCCGCGGTCGGCGCCACCGCGTCGATGGCCCTGCGCAACACGATTCTCGGCCTCGGCGCGCTGGGCATGATGGTCGTCACCAGCCCCAAGCTGTCGATGCTGGTCATCGGCGCCATCCCCGTCGTCGTCCTGCCGCTGGTCGCCTTCGGTCGCTCGGTACGGCGCAAGTCGCGCCTCGCGCAGGACACGCTGGCGGCCGCCTCGGCCTATGCCAGCGAGCAGATCGGCTCGATCCGCACGCTGCAGGCCTTCACCAACGAGAGGCTCGTCGCTACGAAGTTTTCGGACGCGGTGGAGACGGCGTTCCGTGCCGCCCAGTCATCGGTTTTCGCCCGCTCCTTCCTCACCTTCTTCGCCATCTTCATGATCTTCTCCTCGGTCGTCGCCGTGCTGTGGTTCGGCTCGCGCGACGTGCTCACGGGGACCATGAGCGCGGGGACGCTCGGACAGTTCCTGCTCTACTCGATGTTCGCCGCCGGCGCGCTCGGCGCGCTATCGGAAGTCTGGGGCGAACTCAGCCAGGCGGCCGGCGCGGCCGAGCGGCTGACCGAGCTCCTCGCCGAGGAGCCGACGATCGCCGCGCCCGCCGATCCGATGCCCCTGCCGGCCACGCCGATCGGGTCGGTCGCGTTCCGCGACGTCCATTTCGCCTATCCCACCGCGCCGGATCGATCGGCCCTGCGCGGGTTTTCCTTCGAGGCGAAGCCAGGCGAGACCATCGCCATCGTCGGTCCGTCCGGCGCCGGCAAGAGCACGATCTTCTCGCTGCTGCTGCGTTTCTACGACCCGCAGCGGGGCACGATCCTCGTCGACGGCGTCGATCTCGCCCGCGCCGATCCTTGCGAGGCGCGTTCGCGCATCGCTCTCGTTCCGCAGGACCTCACCATCTTCGCCGCCACCGTGCGCGAGAACATCGCGTTTGGCCGCCCTGGTGCGACCGACGCCGAAATCGAGGCGGCGGCGGCGGATGCGCTCGCCGACGAGTTCATCAACGCCCTCGACAAAGGCTACGACACGCCGGTCGGCGAGCGGGGGGTGACGCTGTCCGGCGGCCAGCGCCAGCGCGTCGCGATCGCCCGCGCCATCCTGCGCGATGCGCCGATCCTGCTTCTCGACGAGGCGACGTCGGCGCTCGATGCCCAGAGTGAGACGCTGGTGCAGGCCGCGCTCGAACGCCTCATGGAAGGTCGCACCACCCTCGTCATCGCCCACCGCCTGGCGACCGTGCTCAAGGCCGATCGGATCCTCGTGCTGGACGAGGGACGCGTCGTCGAGGAAGGAACTCACCAGAGCCTCGTCGCGCGGGATGGCGTCTACGCCAGGCTCGCCAAGCTGCAGTTCGAGACCGGGGCGGATGCGTTCCGGAAGGCGGCGGAGTGAGGCACCGATGAGGGCGAATTGCCCATCATCGTCGTTCGCTTCCCTTCCTTCCCGCCCCTACCCCAGCATCGTCCGCGCCACCCTCAGGAAGATGCGCGCGCCGATCGGGATCAGGTCGTCCGGGAAGTCGTAGTCGGGATTGTGCAGTTGCGGGTGCTTCTCCCCGGCGCCGAGAAACAGCATGGCGGACTTCGCGCCGTGTCCGAAGCGGCCGAAATCCTCCGAGGCGCGCATCGGCAGTTCGGCCTCGTCGTGGCTGACGCCTTCGGCATCGAGCGCGGCCGACAGATGCGCCGTCGCGTCGGGGTCGTTCAGGCTGGCGAGAAAGACCTCGTGATAGTCCGCCGTCGCCATCAATCCGCCGGTTGCCTCCGCGCGCACCAGCGCCTCGGCCGCGGCGACGAGATCGTCCATCCGCTCGTCGAGCCTTGTCCGCAGCGTGCAGAAGATCTCCGCCCGTCCCGGCGCGATGCCGAACACGGCCTCGCCCATCGAAACGTGGCAGACCGTCACGAGCGCGAAATCGTCGCTGCCGAAATGGCTGGCCGACAGCGCCGTCAGCGCCGGCATCAGCCGGCTCACGGCCATCATCGGCGACACACCGGTCTCCGGCATGGAGGAATGCGCGGTCTTGCCCGAAAGCACGATCCGCATGCCGCGCGAGGCGCAGTTCACCACGCCGGGCTTCAGCCGGACATGTCCGAGCGGCATGCCCGGCAGGTTGTGCAGCGAGAAGGCGAAGTCGGGCGCGATCTCGGCAAAGCGCGGATCCGCGATCACGCCAGCCGCTCCCTCGCCGGTCTCCTCGGCCGGCTGGAACATCAGCACCACGCGCCCCCTGGCCGGGCGGCGGCGGGCGAGTTGGCGCGCCATGGCGGCGAGGATCGCGGTGTGTCCGTCATGGCCGCACATGTGCGACTTGCCCGGCACTCGGGATCGATGCGGCGCGTCTGAGATCTCCTCGATCGGCAGCGCGTCGAGTTCGGAGCGGAAGAGCAGCGTCGGTCCCGGCGCGCCGCTGTCATAGGCGACGGCCACCCCGTGTCCGCCCATCCTGGTCAGCACCATGTCCGGGGCGGTGTCCGCGAGGAAGGCGACAACCTCGCGCCCGGTCCGCTCCTCCTCGCCGGAAATCTCCGGATTCGCGTGAAGCTTGCGCCGCCATGCCGTCAATTCGGCGATGTCGGCATTGGTGAACTGGTCCATTCCGGCCTCCTCAACGCGCGGCGTGGCGGCCGGCATTCCTCCCCGAGAAGATGCAGCCGCCGAGGAAGGTTCCTTCCAGTGCGTTGTAGCCGTGGTAGCCGCCGCCGCCGAAGCCGGCAACCTCGCCGGCCGCGTAGAGGCCGGGGATCGGCTCGCCTGCCGCGTCGAGCACCTGCCCGTCGAGATTCGTATGCAGCCCGCCAAGCGTCTTGCGCGTCAGGATGTTGAGCTTCACGGCGATCAGCGGTCCGTTGGCCGGGTCGAGGAACTTGTGCGGCGCGGCGGTGCGGATCAGCTTGTCGCCGAGATAGGCGCGCGCTCCCCGTATGGCCGTCACCTGCGCGTCCTTGGAGAAGGCATTGTCGATCTCCCGGTCGCGCGCCTCGATCTGCATCCGCAACCTGTCGGCATCGATCATCGCCTCGCCGGTCATGGCGTTCATAGCCTCGACCAGCGCGCCGAGATCCTTCCGTACGATGAAGTCCGCGCCCTTCTCCTTGAACGCCTCGACCGGCGGCGGCGCCGATGCGCCGCGACGGTTCCTCAGCACCGCCCGCCAGTCCTTGGCGGTAAAGTCGGGGTTCTGTTCCGACCCCGACAGCGCGAACTCCTTCTTGATGATCTTCTGCGTCAGCACGAACCACGACCAGTCATGTCCCGTCGCCAGGATGTGCCTGAGGGTGGACAGCGTATCGAAGCCCGGCATGCACGGCGCGGGCAACCGTTCGCCGCGCGCGTCGAACCACATCGACGACGGGCCCGGCAGGATGCGGATGCCGTGGTTCGGCCAGATCGGGTCCCAGTTCCGCACGCCTTCGGTGTAGTGCCACATGCGATCGCCATTGATGACCGCCGCGCCGGCCGCCTGCGTGATCGCAACCATACGGCCGTCGACATGGTGCGGCACGCCCGCGACCATGGTCCTGGGCGCCGGCCCCAGCCGCTCGACCGGCCACGCCTTGCGCACGAGATCGAGGTCGCCGCCGATGCCGCCGGACGTCACCAGCACCGCGCCGGCCGACAGTTCGAAATCACCGATGGCCGTCCGCCCGGATTTCTGCCCGCGTTCCACCGTCGAGGGTTCGAGGATTTCGCCCGCCACCCCCGTCACTGCGCCGTTCGTCCGGATCAGTCGCGAGACGCGGTGGCGGAACTTCAGCGAGATCAATCCGCCTGCGACATGCGCCCGCACGCGCCGCTCGAAAGGTTCCAGCACGCCCGGGCCAGTGCCCCAGGTGATGTGGAAGCGCGGCACCGAGTTGCCGTGGCCGTGCGCATGACCGCCGCCGCGCTCGGCCCACCCCACCACGGGAAACCAGCGCATGCCCATCGCATGCAGCCATGGCCGCATCTCGCCCGCGGCAAAATCGACATAGGCCTCGGCGACCTTGCGTGGCCAGTGGTCCTCCGGCCGGTCGAATTGCGCCGAGCCCATCCAGTCCTGCAAAGCCAGTTCGCGGCTGTCGCGGATTCTCAGCCGCCGCTGCTCCGGGCTGTCGACGAAGAACAGCCCGCCGAGCGACCAGAAGGCCTGCCCGCCGAGCGAATTCTCGCCCTCCTGCTCGAGCACGATCACGCGCCTGCCGCGGTCGGCGAGTTCGGCTGCCGCGACCAGCCCGGCCAGACCTCCGCCGACGATGATGGCATCACAATCCAAGTCCGTTCCTCCCACTGCCACGGCGGCGAGTTAGGCATGCGGCGCGGCAGCGATCAAGCCGCCGGCTGGTCCACGGAGAATGCCCGGTCATCGCGAAGGCGTTCGACGCGATGCGGGCCCGGCTGCGGATTGGGTGGTATTGACACCCATCATGGGCCGCCGTCATGTCGTTTCCTTCAGGCAAGGAAATGGCAGGTATGATCTCGGTGATCCTGATCGCGCTGGTGGCGGCGCTGCACGTCTACTTCATGTACCTGGAGATGGTCGCCTGGGACACGCCGGCCGGCCACAAGGCCTTCCGCCTCGAACCGGCCTTCGCCACCCGCTCGAAGGCGCTGGCGATGAACCAGGGGCTCTACAATGGCTTCCTCGTCGCCGGACTCGTGTGGGGGCTGTGGCTTGGCGCGGAAGGCTTCGCGATCAAGGTCTTCTTCCTCGGCTGCGTGATCGTGGCGGGTCTGTTCGGCGCAGCCACGGTCTCGCGGAAAATCCTGTACGTTCAGGCCGTCCCGGCCGCGCTCGCGCTGGCGGCGCTTGTGATCGGCTGGTGAAGCTTTGCGGCCGCTATTGAACTGGCGCGGCCGCGCTTTCATCGTAGGCGAGATTGTAGCGGAAGATCAAGTTGTTGGGGACGGCCTCGGCTGCCTTTAGGTACTTCGCGAACATCGGCGGCGCGACCTCTTCCATCAGCGTGCGGAAGTGCCAGTCGAGTTCGAACGAATCGGAGGTGCTCCTAGAGAGAAGCTTGAGCAAGAAGTAAGGCTTTAGGATATCGGCGTCCTTCGGGGGAATGAATTTGGCCTTCAAGTTGGAGACCCGGACGATGTGCCGCCCGTATCGCAACTGGCCCAACGCCACTGGCAGGTTCCGTACGCCGGCCGCGGGTTTCGGAAGGTTGGGGCCGATGTCGGCGCGCAGGGGAAAGTCCTCGATCAGCCCGTCGGCACGCAGCAGCGCTTCCTCAAGCGAATAGTCTTCCTGCACCACGACGATGTTGGCATCTCGGTCATCCCGCACCGCGAGCGGGGCCTTTCGTTCGAGCCCCGGATACAGGCCTCGATAGTAGCGGAGATAGTCATCGCCGAGGCTGGCTATACCGACCTTCGAGACCTTCGTGCGCATCGCATCGGCCGATGAACGTTCATAGGTCGAAGTCACGCGAAGGCGCATTTCGTCGCCTTTCGATGTCGGCATGGCGATCTCCTCGATGACGGTCGCCGAGGGGCTGGACGTATCGGGTCTCGGAAGCTCCTCGAGGTCGCTGCCGGCGGCCACTAGCGGCAACGCGTAGCCGAGGTTCGGCTGGAGGAAGGTTTCGGCCCGGCCGCCCTTCAGGTACTCGGTCGCATCGATCCAGAAGACGGCATCCCCGATCGTCGCTCTCACGATCGCATGATCGAACACGTCCAGCGAGGGCAGCCTGCCCCGTAGTGCCCGTCCGCCTTCGGAATGCGCGAGCGCTACGACGGCTTCGATGCCCAATTTCCGGAGCACCGACGCGAGCAGAAGCGACTTGTCCTTGCAGTCGCCGAAACCGCTGGCGACGACGACGTCGGCACGCCGGGGGATATGAGAGCCTGCGCCGAGGGAGAGGCTGACATATCGGTATCGATCCTGGACGTAGCGCATGGCCTCAACGAGACGCTCCCCTGGCTCGTCGAATCGGGCGGCGATGTCGTCGATGTCCGCGACGAGCGAATCCGGCAGCGTTTCATCGAGCCTGTAGTGTTCGATCAATGCGTCCGCCACGTCCTGCCAGTCATCGGTCGACGAGATTTCCACGGCCGGCCGTTCGAAGACGCCGGCAGGCGCAGAATCCTCTGCTGCAATCGGATCGGGATCGGGAATATCCCATTCACGGATCATCCAGCCTTCTTCGGAGGTCACGACGGGCTGGATCTCGGATCTTTGGTTGCGAATGTGGAGCGGTTCGTCGGATGGCCAGACCAAGCGCTTGCGTACCCGGCCGATCGGGATCGCCAGATTTGTATAGAAGCTCCACGAAAACAGGCCCGCGCCGACCCCCCGCCTGTTCTCGAAGGTCAAGGCATAGTCGACGATATCGCCGACCCTGACATCCGCCAGATTGTAGTAGGCGGTGACGAGGCCGGTGAACATGCCTTCCGCGGCACGGGCTTCCTGGCCAACGATGTAGGGCGCCGCCGTTCGGGTCTGGTCAATCTCCACGCCGTCACGAACGATCCTGATCCAGTGCAGGACCGCCGTCTGCTTCGACGGATTGAAACTCACGTCGATCCGCCCTGCGGCGTCGAGGCCCGTGCGATCGGTTAGGCGAAAGACCGTCCTCTCGAAAGAATCGTTCCCCCCGGGGCGGCGAATGACCTGGTCATCGTGCAGGAGCACGGCAATTCCGTTGCGGATCTCGGGCTTCCGTTCTTCCGGGAGTTCAGCCGGCGGAACGAGCCTCACCCAATCGGCGATCGGCTCAATCCGGATTTCCGCCGCCGACACCTGGGAGGAAAATGAGAGACTGAGACCAAGCAGGAATACGGCAAGAAATCGCATGAAGCTCGCCAGGAGTGATACCGTAGGGGCGTTCCCGAATTCTTCCCAGTTCTCGTCCGATGTAAAGCAGAAGTTGCAGCACCCGACCAATCAAGCCACGCGGGGATACTTCACCGCTCGGTCAGCTTGAGCTCGATGCGGCGGTTGCGGTTGCGCGCCTCGGGCGTGTCGCCTTCGGCCAGCGGCTGGAACTCGCCGAAGCCGGCCGCCACCAGGCGAACCGCCGGCACGCCCTGTTCGATCAGATACTTCACAACGGACACAGCGCGCGCGGAGGAGAGTTCCCAATTGTCGCGATAGCGGCCGGTCCCCGACAGCGGCACGTTGTCCGTATGGCCGTCGACGCGCAGCACCCAGTTGATCTCCGGGGGAATCTCGCGCTGCAGGTCGATGATGGCGGCCGCGAGCTTGGCCATCTCGTCGCGCCCGGCCTCGTTGATCACGTCGGAGCCGGACGGAAAGAGCACTTCGGACTGAAAGACGAAGCGGTCGCCGACGATGCGGATGTTCTCGCGATCGGACAGAATCTCGCGCAGGCGGCCGAAGAAGTCCGAACGGTAGCGGTTCAGTTCCTGCACGCGCTGCGCCAGCGCAACGTTGAGCCGCCGGCCCAGATCCGCGATCTTGGCGTTGGACTCCCGGTCGCGCGATTCGGAGGCGTCAAGCGCATCCTCGAGCGCGGCGATCTGGCGGCGCAGCGCCGAGATCTGCTGGTTGAGAAGCTCGACCTGCGAAAGCGCGCGCTGCGATATCTGGCGTTCGCTCTCCAGTTCGCCCGTCAGCGCACCGATCTGGTCGCGCGCGGCATTGCCCGCGCCCGCTCCGGCTGCGAGCAGGCTTTCCAGCCGCGAGCGCTCCGTCTCGGCGACCGAGAGCGACGCCTGGAGATTGGCCAGCTGGTCCTCCACGTCCTGCGAATTGGAGCGCTCGAGAGCGAGGAGCTGGGTCAGTTCGTTGATCTGGGAGTTCAGGCGGTTCAGCACCTCGTCCTTGCCGCTGATCTCGCGCGACAGCAGGAACTGCGCCAGCACGAAGACCGACAGGAGGAACATGATGGCCAGCAGCAGCGTCGAGAGCGCGTCGACGAAGCCAGGCCAGTAGTCGACACTGCGTTCGCGGCGCCGGCCGCGTGCGAGCGCCATGTCAGCTTCCTCCCCGCTTCTTCAGCGACTCGGCGATGCTTTCGAGCACCTCGCGCGCCGCGCGCTGTTCCTCGGCCTGCGACTCCACCCAGTCGCGCATCATCTGCTGTTCGCTGCGCATGTTCTTGACCAGCCCAGAGATCCCCTCGGCCAGGTTCGCCATCGATGTCGCGACCCGCTGGCTGGAGCCCCCGGTCTCGCTGATCGAGCGCAACTGCTCGGCCATGCGCCGCATCTCCTCGGCGGTGTCCCTGCGGCCCGAGTCGAGCACCGGCGTATCCGAGCCGAGATCGGTCACCGACGAAAGCCAGTTCTCCAGTTCGGTGTAGAAGCGGTTCTGCGCGCGGCCGGCCTGCAGGTCGAGAAAGCCGAGGACAAGCGACCCGGCGAGACCGAAGAGCGAGGAGGAAAAGGCCGTCCCCATGCCGGCAAGCGGTGCCGCGAGCCCCGACTTGAGCGCATTCAGCACGTCGTTGGCGTCGCCCGAGCCCGGATCGAGCGACTGGATCGTCGTTCCGATCGAGCCGATGGTCTGCAGCAGGCCCCAGAAGGTGCCGAGCAGGCCGAGAAAGACGAGGAGGCCGATCAGGTAGCGGGAGATGTCGCGGCTTTCGTCGAGACGGGTGGCGATCGAATCGAGGATCGTCCGAAGCGAGACAGTCGAGAGCGCCGTCGCGGAGGAGCGGCCGAGCAGCACCTTCATCGGCGCCAGCAGGATCGGATCGCGCGACTCGGCACCGCCGGCGCGGAAGGAATTGACCCAGCGCACTTCCCTGAACAGCCGCACCACCTGGTTGAAGGCGAGCAGCACGCCCACCGCCAGCACGCCGATGATCAGGCCGTTGAGACCGGGATTGGTGGTGAAGGCAGCGGAGATCTGGCGATATAGGATCGCGGCGACGAAGCCGGCGATGGCCAGGAAGATCAGCATCGAAAGCAGGAAAACCTGCGGGCTGGACAGCTTCTGCGGGTCGTACTGGCCGCCCGAAAGCGCGTCATCCGCCGTTGATCCGAACCATGCCATGCCAAGCCTCAGTATCTGTCCCGCACCGTTGGCGACTGTATCCGGAATTGTGACGAAATTGAAAGGAGAGTACCGGCCACCATCGCAACCGTTTCAGACTTTCTCGCAGTCAAAGCCGATGGATGACGAGCATGTCCATCATCGCCGCCAGATGCATCCCCGCGCCGGACACCACGAAGCCGTGCCACACGGCCGACTGGAAACGCAGATTGCGCCAGACGAAGAAGATCACGCCGGCCGAATACAGGACACCTCCGGCCGCGATGTACCAGATCGTGCTTTGCGGGACGATATGGGCGAGATCGCCCGCGATGACGACCCCGCTCCAGCCGATCGCCAGATAGAAGCCGATCGCAGCGCGGTCGAAGCGGCCCGGAAACAGGAGTTTGAAGGCGATGCCGGTCACCGCGGCGACCCAGACGAGAGCCAGCATGATTCCCGCAATCGGACCTTCGAGCTGCGCCAGCAGCGGCGTGTAGGTCCCGGCGATCAGGAGATAGATCGCGGAGTGGTCGAAGCGCCGCAGGAACCATTTCACGCGCGACGCCGGCCACAGATTGTAGGCGCAGGAGACCGACAGCACGGTCAACAGCGAGACGACGTAGAAGATCGTCGCGATGTACTCGGCGGCGGCGGTGCGCCCGGCGGCATACCAGAGCAGGATCGCGCCGGCGGTGATGGCGGCCACGATGCCGATGGCGTGGACGATGCCATCGGCCAGCAACTCGGCGCGCGTGATTCGCCGCCAGTCCGCATGAAGGTGGATATAGGGGTGGCGGCGGGTCAACGTCATGTCGGATACCTTGGCAGGCCGATGTGACGGAATTATCGCCGCGGTGCTCTAACCCACGTCAACGCCGTCCTGCTCGCACCGGTTCCCGGATCGCTCCGGTCGTCAGGCCGGGCGCGGCGTCAGCGGCTTGCGCAGTTGCCGGAGCAGGACGCGGTGGATCGTCTCGTTGCCGGCCACGACGGTGCCGGTTTCGAACATGTCCTGGCCGCCTTCGCGGTCGCTGACGAAGCCGCCGGCTTCGCGGATCAGCAAGAGGCCGGCGGCGATGTCCCAAGGCGAGAGGCCGGCTTCCCAGAAGCCGTCGAGGCGGCCGGCGGCGACATAGGCGAGGTCGAGGGCGGCCGCGCCCATGCGGCGAATGCCGGAGACTTCGCCCATCACGTTGCGCAGCTCGACCAGCGCGTTGCCGTGATGGCCGCGTCCCAGATGCGGAATGCCGGTGCCGATGACGCTGTCCGACAGCTTGGTGCGCCCCGCCACGCGCAGGCGGCGATCGTTCATGAAGGCACCGCCGCCGCGTTCGGCGGTGTAGAGCTCGTCCATCGCGGGGTTGTAGACCAGCGCCGCCTGGAGCTGCCCCTGGCGCTCGAGCGCGATCGAGATCGCGAACATCGGGATCCCGTGCAGGAAATTGGTCGTGCCGTCGAGCGGATCGACGATCCAGCGGTGCTGGGCATCCTCGCCCTCCACCACGCCGCGCTCTTCCATCAGGAAGGAATAGCCGGGCCGCGCGCGCGAAAGCTCGGTGAAGATGATCTCCTCGGCCTTGCGGTCGGCCTGGCTGACATAGTCGCCCGGCCCCTTCATCGACACCTGGAGGTTCTGGACCTCGCCGAAATCGCGCGACAGCGAACGGCCGGCCTTGCGCGCCGCCTCGACCATCACCCTCATGAGCGCGGAATACGCCATTCAATCGATCCCGTTCGGCTGCTCGGCGCGTCAGTCGGCGCGGCGGATATAGGTAAGTTCGTTGGTGTCGACGAGAATCTTCTCGCCCGCCGAGATGAAGGGTGGGACCAGCACGCGGATACCGTTCTCGAGAACCGCCGGCTTGTAGGACGACGCCGCCGTCTGTCCCTTCACGACCGGATCCGCCTCGGTGATGGTAAGCACCACCTGGTCGGGGAGCGAGATGCCGATCGGCTTCTCCTCGTAGAGCTCGACGGTGACGGTCATGCCGTCCTGCAGGAATGCCGCGCGGTCGCCGACGAAATCCTTCTGCAGTTCGAGCTGCTCGTAGCTTTCGGTATCCATGAACACCAGCGACTCACCCTGCTCGTAGAGGAAGGAGAAATCCTTCTGCTCGAGGCGGACCTTCTCGACCGTCTCGGCCGAGCGGAAGCGCTCGTTCAGCTTCGTCCCATCGATCAGGTTCTTCAGTTCGACCTGGTTGTAGGCGCCGCCCTTGCCCGGCTTCACCGCATTGGTCCTGACCGCGACCCACAGGCCGCCATTGTGCTCGATCACATTGCCGGGACGGATTTCGTTGCCGTTGATCTTGGCCATTCTCGCATCTTTCGGAAGAGCTTGGCCCGCAAAGGCCGTTTCGGCGCCTCCAAGACCATAAATCGCACCGGGAGGCAAGAGTTGCCGGGTAGAAGCGTCCGGGACGGGGATCAGCGCAGCCGGTTCGCCCGCTCGATTGCCTGCTTCTGTTCTTCCGCCGTCAACCCCTGGAGAAAATCCTCCATCTCCAGGTCGCGCAGCCCGGCGCGGCGCGCCTTGATGTACCAGGCAGCGGCCAGGATCGGATCGGGCTCGGTGCCGAGGGCGTAGACATAGAGTTTGGCGAGGCGGTTCTGAGCGGCGACGTTGCCCGCCTCCGCCGCCCGCTTCATCCAGCCGAAGCCGGCGTCATAGTCGATCCGCCCGCCTCGACCCTCCACCAGCCAGGTCGCAAGCTCCAGTTGCGCGGAATCGAAGTTCTGCATCGCCGCCAGCGCCAGGAAGTTGCGCGCCTTGATGTCGTCCGGCGGACCGAGCACCCCCATCGTGTGGACCTGCGCCATCGCATATTGCGCGTCGGCGAGGCCCGCACGCGCGGCTTTCTCGTAGTAGGGAACCGCCTTGTTCATTCCCCTCGGCCCCGGCTCGCGGTCGACCAGCATCTGGGCGTAGTTGAACGCGGCGAGCCGGTTTCCGGAATCGGCGGCTTCCCGCATCAGTTCGAAGGCGCGCTCGTCGTCCCGGTCGGCATACTTCCCATCGATCATCAGCAACGCATACTGGAACTTCGCCTCCGGTATGCCGGCCTCGGCGGCCTTGCGATACCATTCGGCGGCTTCCGCGGGCCTGCGCGCAACACCGAGACCGCGCGACAGGATTTCCGCCACCAGCGTCTGCGCGGCGCCGTCGCCGACCTCAGCGCGCGGCAGGGCCAGCTTGTAGGCGGTGATGTAGAGCCCGCGCTGGAAGGCGCCGAAGGCCTCGTCGGGCACCTTTGTCCCGAAACGCGAGGGTATCGCGGGCGCCGCGAGCAGCGCACCCGGAGCAGCGCCCGGCGCGGCCGATGGCGGACCGCTCGGTTCGGGAGGCGGGGCGAGACTGGGAGCTTCGACCGGAGCCTCGGCCGGTTGCGCCGGGCTTTCCATCGAGGCCGCCCGCGCCGGGCCTGATATCCCAGCCAGGAACAGCGCGGCGAGGGCCACACGTCCGAAATTCATGCATCGGCCTCGGCAAGGGGGATGGCCTCGTCCAGCAGGCGGTTCGCCTCGGCGACCTCCGCGGCCGGATCTGTCGCGCCGAACACGGCCGACGAAACGGCGACGAACTCGGCTCCCGTCCGCGCCACCTCGCCGACCGACGCGACGTCGCTGCCGGCCATGACGATGCAGGGAACCTCGATCATCTCGGCCCACCAGGCGCCGAGCGTCAGGTTGCGGTGGTGCGGCGCGGGCGTGTTGTCGTAGCCGAAGCGGCCGAAGAAGATATAGTCCGGCCGCAATTCGCCGAGGTCGAGCGCATCGTCGCGCGTCTTGGCCCCGCCGGCGCCCACCATCATCTTGTCCTGCAGCCGGTCGATCGCGTCGGCCAGGACCTCCGGCTTGCCCTCGACATGCACGCCGTCGGCCTTGACCCGCGCCGCCACGCGCGTGTCGCCCGCGATCATCGCCGCGGCGCCCTTCGCCTGGATCACGGGCACGATGCTTTCGGCGAGCTTCTGGAACGCGGTATCGTCGAGACCGTATTGCGGCAGGATGACCGACGCGACGTCACCGCCCGACAGGGCCGCCGAGACTATCTTCCCGAGCGCCGCCGGATCGGCGACCTCCGGAGCGATCAGCACGAGGCGGCATCGGTCGGGGATTGTGTCGGTCATGGGGTCCATCTCGCGGGAGGCTATGAAACCGGATCGTGGTTTCAATTTGGCATAGAGGAGAGCAGAGCTCTTTGCCAGCGCCGCGGTTTTACCGGGCCAGGGCCGTTTCGGCTCGCAATCCCCGGCCAAACCGTCTATCGCAGCGCCTTCTCGCCACGTGATCTCCGCCATGGACGCCCTGCCGACCGATCCGATGTTCTTTGCCGCCGCGATTCCGGCGGTGCTTCTCGTCGGCCTCGCCAAGGGCGGCCTGGGCGGCGCGATGGGCTTCCTCGGCGTTCCCGTGATGGCGCTGGCGATCTCGCCGATCCAGGCCGCCGCGATCCTCCTGCCGATCCTCGTCGTCATGGACATGGTTTCGCTCTGGTCCTGGCGCGGCAAGTACCATGTGCCGACGCTGCTCGTCCTCCTGCCCGGCGCGCTCGCCGGCATCGGCCTCGGCTGGCTGACCGCGGCGGTCGTCACGCCCGACATCGTGCGCCTGATCCTCGGCGTGGTGACGACGCTGTTCGTCCTGCGCTGGCTCTGGCAGAAACATGCCCGCGCCGAAGTCGCGGCTCCGCAACGGCCGGCCCTCGGCGTCTTCTGGGGTCTGGTCAGCGGCTTCACCAGCTTCGTGGCGCATGCCGGCGGCCCGCCCTTTCAGGTCTACGTGCTCCCGCAGCGGCTCGCTCCCGCGCTCTATGTCGGAACGAGCGTCATTTTTTTCGCCGTGGTCAATGCCGTGAAACTCGTGCCCTATTTCGCGCTCGGCCAGTTCGACGCCACCAATCTGGCGGCCTCGGCGATCCTGCTGCCGCTTGCGCCCTTCGCCACCCTGCTCGGCGCCTACATCGTCCGCCGCCTGAAGGCGGAAGCCTTCTACGGCCTCACCTACGCGACAGTCATGGTCGTGGCGCTGAAGCTGCTGTGGGACGGCGCGGCCGCCCTGATGGGCTAAGGTCACCCGCATTGCCGCGTCCGCGTGACGAACCGTGATTCGATGCGATGGAACTTTCGCCCGAATCATCGTCTTTCCCCCGCGCCATGTCCGAAATGCCCGCCCCTCGGCGCGACACGCGCCTCGACGTCTTTCGCGCGCTGGCGTTGGTCACGATCTACGTGAACCACGTTCCCGGCACGATCTACGAAAACCTGACCCACAAGAATGCAGGGTTCTCCGATGCCGCCGAGGCCTTCGTCTTGATATCGGGCATCGCCGCCGGCTTCGCCTACGGAACGAAGTTTCAGCCGGGCCGCCGCCTCCTGACCACCCTGCGGGCCTGGCGCCGCGCCGGCGTGCTCTACGTCGCGCACATGATGACGACGCTGCTGACGCTCGGCATCTTCGCGGCCGGCGCGGTCTGGTTCGCCCAGCCGGCGCTGATGGAAAGCATCAACATCCAGCGTCTCGTCGAGGCTCCGGTCGAGGCGCTGCTCGGCCTCGTCACGCTCGGCCACCAGCTCGGCTACAACAACATCCTGTCGATGTACGCGGTCGTGCTTCTGCTGCTGCCGGGGTTCCTCCTCGTCATGCGGTTCGGGCTTGGCCCGCTTCTCGTCGTGTCCTTCGGGCTCTGGCTCGCAGCCGGTCTGTGGGGCGTCGCTCCGCCCAACTATCCGCAGCCCGGTGTCTGGTTCCTGAACCCGCTGTCATGGCAGTTCCTCTTCGTCATCGGCCTCGCCGGCGCGCTCGATGTCAGGCACGGCGGGTCGATCCCGTTCGTGCCATGGCTGGCCGCCGCGGCGCTTGCCTACGTCGTCGTCGCCTTCGTCTGGGTCCGTGTTCCGCTCTGGGGCATAGACGTCTCCCTGGGGCTGCCGGCGGTGCTGACGGGTTTCGACAAGACGTATCTCTCCGCGCCGCGTCTCCTGCACGTATTGGCTGCTGCGTATCTTGTCGTCGCGATCGCGCCGCTCAATGCCCTGGCGAGGACCGACCCGCGCAATCCGCTTGCGATCCTCGGCCGCCATGCGCTCCCGGTCTTCATCGCCGGAACCCTGCTTTCCATGTTCGCCCAGATGCTCAAGGCAGTCTACCTTCCGAGCCTTGCCTTGGATTCGGCGTTGATCGTGGGCGGCATCGTGCTGCAGTTCCTTCTGGCGTTCTGGCTGGACTGGCTCGGCCGGTTGGAAAAGCAGGCGCAAACGAGCCGGTCCGTCGCTTCGAAGCCGGCGGCCGCCACCCCGCTCGCCCATCCGGCGCGTCAGCCGAATGCAGCCTCTCCGGCCAGCGCGGCGGCATTCAACCGGGCAGCGGCGATCTCTTCGAGAACGTCCTTGTAGTCGGTCAGGATCTTCTCGACCGCGCGCACCAGGACGTCCTTTCCGACATATTCCTGGAGGATGAGGGCGACGATCAGCGGCCGCATCTTCTCGTGGATCTTCAGTTCCGGCACCAGCTTGATGCGCTGGTCGAGCGCCTTCTTTTCCTCCGCGGAGAGGTTCTGCATCAGTTCGACGCAGATCGCCGGCAGCGTGGTGTTGACGATGTCGAGCGGGATGTCGCGCAGCCCCGACGGCAGTTCGTCCATCCGCCGGAAGGCGCGTTGGCGGTCGACCTCGCGGTCGAGCGCCCGCTGCAGGATCTCGATGATCGCCGATGGCCCGACACCGAGTTCCTCCCCCTGGATGGTGACGCGCGCGAAAGCCGAGCGCATCACCGCGAGCGAGCCGAAGGCGGCGGCGAGGATCATCCCGAGCCAGGCCTGGTCGCACCCGGCCGGCGGCGGGGTCGCGTCACAGCCTTTCAAGCCGAAAATACCCGGCGCGAAGATCTTCAGCAGATAGAGGGCAGCCATGCCGATCGCGCCGTTGAGAGCGACATATCCGATCGCCGGTCCCGTGATCAGCGCTCGCGACGGATTGTCCTTGTAGCGCGCCACGAGTTCGGAAACCGCAACCAGGGCGGCAAGGACGAATACCGCGAGATAGGACGACATCGCCACCAACTCCCCCACGCCCCGGACCAGACCCAAGAGAAGCGCGAAGTCCTCTTGACGGGACATTTCGCGCATGGCGCCGCCGCCGTCAGTCGATGTTCTTCGCCACGTCGCTTCCGAACGGCGTGAGCTGGATGCGCAATTCGTCTCCCTGCCCCGCGATGTCGACCAGACCTTCGCGAATCGCGCTTTGGACGATCTCAGAAGCCGCCTTGGCGTCGAGATGGACACCCGGATCGGCGGCCCGGGCCTTGCCCACGAGGTCGCGTGTGCGAATCGGATCCTTGCTGGCCAGCAAGGCCTTCAGCACCGCCTGCCGACTGGTGTCGCGTGGCAGGCTTTCCAGAATTCCCTTCGACACAGGAGGCTTCACGTCGAGACCCCGCGCTTGCGGCCGGGCTCGGAGCACGTCACTCTTGCACCGGCGAAGAACAAGACATAGGCCATCTGCGCCACGAAATGAAGGGGAGGTTGCATGGAAGCCGGACACGCAGTCGAAACGCGAACCGCCGCACGGGGCATTTACGACGAGGGGCTGGAGCGCAACGCCGCCAACCACCAGCCGCTGACGCCGCTGACCTATCTCGAACGCGCGGCGCGAACCTTTCCGGACCAGGTCGCGGTCATCCACGGCGATGCGAGGCTGACCTATCGCCGCTTCTACGAGCGCAGCCGCATGCTGGCCTCCGCCCTCGACGCCAGGGGCATCGGCAAGGGCGACACGGTTACCGTCATGCTGTCCAACACGCCGGCCATGCTGGAGGCGCATTTCGGCGTCCCGATGGTGAAGGCGGTGCTGCATTCGCTGAACACCCGTCTCGACGCCGCCATCATCGCCTTCCAGCTCGATCATGCCGAGACGAAGGTGCTGATCGTCGATCGCGAATTCTCCGGCGTCGTCAGGCAGGCGCTCGCGCTCGCCTCTGTCCGTCCGCTCGTGATCGACTATGACGACCCCGAATATCCCGCCGACGCGCCCTATCCCAAGGGCGATCGGATCGGCACGGTCGACTACGAGGACCTCGTCGCCTCGGGGGATGCGGCCTTCGAATGGTCGATGCCCGACGACGAATGGGACGCCATCTCCCTCAACTATACGTCCGGCACGACCGGCAACCCGAAGGGCGTCGTCTACCACCATCGCGGCGCGGCCCTGATGGCGTACTCCAATACCATCCATGCGGGCATGGGCCGGCATCCTGTCTATCTCTGGACCCTGCCGATGTTCCACTGCAACGGCTGGTGCTTCCCCTGGACGCTCGCCGTGCAAGCCGGCGTCCATGTCTGCCTGCGCTGGGTGCGCGCCAGGGCCATGTACGATGCCATCGCCGATCATGGCGTCACCCATCTCTGCGGCGCGCCGATCGTCATGTCGACGCTGATCAACGCGCCGGAATCCGACAAGCGCGCCTTTCCGCAGACCGTCACCTTCAACACCGCCGCCGCCCCGCCGCCGGAAGCCGTGCTCGCCGGCATGGCGGACGCCGGTTTCGCGGTCACCCACCTGTACGGGCTGACGGAAACCTACGGCCCGGCCGTCGTGAACGAGTGGAAGAGCGAATGGGACGCGCTCGACCGCGGCGCGCGCTCCGCCATGAAGGCGCGACAGGGCGTCCGCTATGCCGCCCTCGACGGATTGACGGTGATGGACCCCGCCACGATGACGCAGACGCCCGCCGACGGCGAGACGATCGGCGAGGTCATGTTCCGCGGCAACATCGTCATGAAGGGATACCTGAAGAACCCCGCGGCCACCCAGGAGGCGCTGGCCGGCGGCTGGTTCCACTCCGGCGATCTCGGCGTCATGCACCCGGACGGCTACATCCAGCTCAAGGACCGCTCGAAGGACATCATCATCTCCGGCGGCGAGAACATCTCCTCCATCGAGGTGGAGGACGCGCTCTACAAGCATCCGGCCGTCGCCTCGTGCGGCGTGGTCGCGCGGCCGGATGAAAAGTGGGGCGAGACGCCCGTGGCCTATGTGGAGCTGAAGCCCGGCAAGGCGGCCACGGAAGAGGAGATTCTCGCGCATTGCCGCGCGCTTCTCGCCCGGTTCAAGGTTCCCAAGCAGGTGGTGTTCGCCGAAATCCCGAAGACCAGCACCGGCAAGATCCAGAAGTTCCGGCTGCGCGACATGGCCCGGGATCTCTGATCCAACCGCTGTCCCCCGGCTTGTCAGGGCGTCGAACGGCATGGTGGCGCGCGAGGGCCGCGCCATCATGTGCATATTTTCAGCGTTAAGCGAAAAACCTAACAGTTGCGGCAACGCCTTTCGTTCAGACAGCAGCCGACGCCGACGTGAACCTTTTCGAGAGATTTCGAAGAGTGATCGCGGCGAGTTGCTGAAACAACGAAAGGCACACGAAAATGCAGGGCGCTGCACGCAATTTCTTCAGTCTCGCCATCCTCTACGCCGTCGGCGGGCTGATGCTCGGGCTCCACATGTCGATCACCCACGACCACGGCCAGATGCCGGTCCATGCCCACGCCATGGTGGCGGGATGGCTGATGTCGGCGGTCTTCGCCTTCTTCTACCATCTCTTCCCGGCCGTCGGCCGCTCGCGACTGGCCGCCATTCACTTCTGGCTTCAGGGCGTGTCGGGCATCGCGCTGGTCGTCGGCCTCTTCTTCCTGCTCGCCGGCTACACCGGCGTGGAACCCCTGGTGGCGATCGCTTCGATGGGGTTCTTCGCCGGCGTCCTGCTGTTCGCGGCAATCGCGTTGCCGGCGATCTGGCGCGAGAACGCGCAGCCCGAGCGTCGTATTCCCGCCTCGGCGCTTCAGCAAGTCTAGGGTAGCCAAGTAAAAGACTCAGAATCGAAAGCAGGGTGCCGTCTTCTGACTGGGCGTTAACCGGGCGTAAACCTTTACGGGTGTTTACTATGTTCATCCAGTCTTCTGGATTCTGATCGAGCGGCTGGGGTCGCCCGGTTTGACGCCTCCCTGTAGAACTCCTGAGAGCCGCCTCCGCGCGGCTCTTTTTTTCGTCGAGTCGCCTCGAAACCGGTGGGCGGCGTTAACCTTCCGTTAAACATCAGCTTGCCTTGCCGTGGGAGAACGCGCATTTTTGCCCAACCAGACTTCAGGCAGGAACGGCGGACGCGTAGTGGCGTTCGGAACGTACCGCCACAGGGAAGCTTCCAGGGGTGATGTCATGAGTGAGCCTGTCCGGCACGATGCGACGACGATCAAGCTGGCCGAGCGCCGCATCTTCTCGGCCTCCTTCAAGCCGCTCTACAACGAAGGCATGGGGCTCGTGGAGCAGACCGCCGAATACCTCGACGGCGAAGGCCGCGCGGCGGCAAAGTCCCTGTCGCGCCTCGCCGCGACGCTCTACGCCGCCGAATCGATGCGCCTGACGACCCGGCTGATGCAGATCGCCTCCTGGCTGCTCCTGCAGCGCGCCGCCAATTCGGGCGAGATGACGCGCGACCAGGTCGCCGCCGAGAAGGCCAAGGTCCGCCTCGACACCGCCTCGGCCCAGAACGACGTTCCCGGCTGGGAAGAACTGCCGCAGGCTTTCAAGGCGCTGGTCGAGCGCTCGCTCAGCCTTCAAGGGCTGGTGCGCCGCATGGACGACGAAATCTACGGCAGCGGCAAGGTCGCCGCCCCGTCCTCGCGCGCCAATCCGGTTTCGGACCAGATCACGCTGCTGAACACCGCCTTCGGCCGCGCCTGATCGGCGCGGGAGGGAAATGAGATCGCGGTCCGCCGCGATCAGCGGCGTAAAATTGGCGCCGGACATTTCCTGGACAGCGCTCGCCGCCGCGAAAAACGTTTCCCGTTTGTTCACTTCGGCATGGCAATGCTCCCAGACCCGCATAGGATGGGATCATGGCAGAGACGATTCGTATCATCGGCATCGACCCCGGTCTGAGACGCACCGGCTGGGGCCTCGTGGAGTCCTGCGGCAACACCTTGCGCTTCGTGGGAGCCGGCACGATCCGCTCCGACGACAAGGCCGACCTCGCCTCGCGCCTCCGGCAGTTGCATGACGGCCTCGCCGCCATCGTCCATGCCGAGCGGCCCGACGAGGCCGCCGTCGAGCAGACCTTCGTCAACAAGGACGCCAACGCGACGCTGAAGCTCGGCCAAGCGCGCGGCGTCGCCATGCTGGTGCCGGCGCTGGCCGGCCTGCCCGTCGCCGAATACGCGCCCAACGCCGTGAAGAAGACCGTCATCGGCGTCGGACATGGCGACAAGCGGCAAATCCACATGATGGTGAAGGTTCTGATGCCGCGAGCCACCTTCGACACCGATGACGCCGCCGATGCGCTGGCCATCGCCATATGCCATGCGCATCACCGGCAGGGCGCGGCCGGTCGATTGGCGGCTCTCGCCAGGGCGGGCTGAGCCAGACGCCCGCGTCCGCTCGGTTTCAATCGAGCTCGGGTCTCTCGAAATCGCCGGTCTGGCGGTTCATCGCCCAGAGTTCGCCCGTCGAGATGTCGAACCAGGCCCCGTGCAGCGACAGCCGGCCCTTGTCTTCCAGGATCTTTACGCACGGAAACGTCCGCAGATTGGCGATTGAGAAGCGGATCGAGATGCGTTCCAGCGCCGTCTGGCGCTCGCCCGCGGTCATCATGCTGTTGTTCGTCACGACGTCGGCGGCCGGCGCCACCATGCTCATCCACTTGCCGATGAAGTCACCCGGCGAAAGCGGTTCGGCGGCTGGATCGAGCGCGGCGCGGATGCCGCCGCAGCGGCCGTGTCCGAGCACGACGATGTGCTTCACCTTCAGGCTCTGCACGGCGAACTCAAGCGCCGCCGACGTGGAATGATGCCCGCCGTCGGGCTGGTAGGGCGGCACCAGATTGGCGACGTTGCGCACGACGAACAGTTCGCCCGGCCCGGCATCGAAGATCGTCTCCGGCGCGGCGCGTGAATCGCAGCAGGCGATCACCATCGTCATCGGCTTCTGGCCGGTCGCGGCGAGTTCGCGATAGCGCTTGGTCTCGGTCGAATAGCGACCGCCCATGAAGTTGCGATAGCCCGAAAGCAGGTGATCCGGCAAATGCTCCATGATCTTCCCATTGCGGCAGAAGGCCGGGCGCGTCAATCGCCTCCGGACAGGTCAGGTCCAGATCGCGATCGGCAAGCCATGGGCATCGCGGCCCGGCGGGTCGGGGAAAGGCACCGCCCGGCCAAACGCATGCCGCTCGGCGATCAACAGCATGGCCGCCGCGTCGAGAAAATCGTCCGCGCCAGCGCCGCGCGGAGCGGCGGCGTCGAGGAAGCCCCGATCAATGCCGTGCGCGGCAAGCAGCGCCTTGCGTTCGTCCATGCCGGCCGGGTTCACCGTGCCCCTGATCTTCTTCGGCTCCCGCATCTCCCGCTCGCCGTTCAGCCGCCAGAAGGCGGCTTCCGGATGCGATTCGATCACCCGGCCGCGGAGCCCCGCCCGCGCGCGCAGCGTCTCGTCCAGTTCGCGGATCTTCGCGAAGATCCCGAAGGCCTGGATGGAGACGGCACGCGGCGGTTCGGACGTCGCGCGCGCCACCATGCTTGCCCGGCGGTGCGCGGCATACCAGGCCTCGACCGAAGTGAACGGTTCGATTTCCGCGAACACGGCCGCCCGCGACGGAATCGAAAAGACGCTCGACTGGCGCGCGCCAAGCTTCTCGCGAACCAGCCGTTCGGGTCCGCGCCCGCCATGGCTGACCCGATCCGGCAACCCGATCGGCATGTCCACGGCGATGACGGCGTTCGAATCCAGCGTATCGACGAGGTGCTCGAAGCGCTCGAAGACCGCAACCTCCGGCCCGCCGCCGAGACGGCGGATCACCGCGATCCAGCCGGCCTTGCACCCGTCGACCCCGGCGATCGTCCGGATAACGCCAGCCTCCGGCGTCACGCACGCCGATCCCGGCTCGGGTGCATGAGTTGCCGCATATGCACCATCGCCATCGGATGCGACAGGCTGCCGGCATCGGTCTCGATCTGCAACTCGTCGGCGCCGCGCTTGGCCGTCCGCGCCAGGATTTCGAACACCGAGGCCGTGGTCGACTGCAGCGCCTTGTCAGGCTTCTCGCCCGCCATCAGGCGCGCGAGGAACACGGCCGCCGTCAGGTCGCCGAGACCGTTCGGCGGTCGTTCGATCATGCGATGCTCGGCGAGCCAGGCATGCGACGGCGTGATCAGGAGGTTGCCGATGCCGCCCGCCATCATCGCCGGCGCGGAGGTGACGAGCATCGTCGGCGGCCCGGCCATCAGCGCCGCTTCCATGACCGCCCGCGCGGTGTCGAGCTGCGCCTGCACGATCCACTGCAATTCGTAGCGGTTGGGCGTGGCGATGTCGGCGAGCGGAAGCAGCCTGTCGCGAATGGCCGTCGCCAGCGCCTCGGGCACGTAAAGCCCGCCGCGGTCGCCGATCACCGGGTCGCAGACATAGCGAAGCCCGGGATTGCGCACCTTCAGCGACGAAACGAGTCGCGCAACGCTCCGTGCCTGGTCCGCCGAGCCGAGATAGCCTGACAGCACCGCCCCGACCTCGTCGACCCACGGCGCGCCCGCAAGGTCATCCAACAGCGCCGAGAACGCATCGTCGTCGGGCACGATCCGCGTTGCTCGCCCGTGCCCCGGATGCCAGGGCAGGATCACCGTGGGAACCGCCCAGACGGGATACCCGAGCGTCTCCAGCGCGAAGACGGCGGCACGGTTGCCGACCGAGCCGCGCGCGACGTGGCTGGAAATCACGATGACGGCGCGCGGCGCCGGGGTTTCGGGAAGGCTCATCGCGTCAGCCGCCGACGACGTAGGACAGGAGCCAAGCCAGGAGGACCACGAGCAGGACGATGCCGATGACCCGGCCGATCCTCGTGCCCCACACTTCGATCGAATCCGCCTGGTCGGCATCCTCGGCGCGCATGTGCTTCTCGACGCGCCGCGCCGTGCGCGCGGCAAGCGAGCCCGAGGGATCGGACTCCTTGGCGATCCGGTCGAGGATGCGGCGCGACTCGTCGGTTTCGTTGCGCTTGTTGCCGTTCATCCGGCGTCTCCGTTTCGTCAGCCGCTTCTAGACCATCGGTTCCGGCCGCAAAAGCCCGACCCTCCGCATGGCCCAACCGAATGCGGACTGAGCGGAGGATTTGATCGGCGGCGGCTTGCATGCCTCCGGTTCGCGGCAGTAAGGTTAACAAATCATGAAGACTGCGCTGACCATAGACATCCGCCGCGCCGAGGAGAAGGACGCCCCGGCCATCGCGGACGTGCACAGGGAATCCTGGCTCGGCGCCTATTCGGGCATCATTCCGCACCGTGCGCTGACCAAAATGGTCGGCCGCCGGGGGCGCGAATGGTGGGAGAATGCGATTCGCCGCGCATCGGCGATTCTCGTCGTCGAGGTCGGCGACGCCGTCGTCGGCTACGCCACGCTCGGCCGTAACCGGGCGCGGGAACTGCCGCACCAGGGCGAGATCTACGAACTCTACATCCGCCCCGAATATCAGGGCGTGGGTCTTGGCAGCCGGCTCTTCGCCGCCGCGCGCGACCGGTTGGCGCGACACGGACTCAAGGGGCTCGTCGTCTGGGCGCTCGAGGACAACGCAACCGCGCTGTCCTTCTATCATGGCGCCGGCGGGCGAGACGTGGCGGAAGGCGTCGAAGTGTTCGACCAGCGGGCCCTCAGGAAGGTCGCCTTCGTCTGGGATTGAGCGCCGCGCCGCCTTCGAACGTCGTGTTGCTGCCGTGCCGCAGGCTTGCGTTGCACTGCACAAAAAGCTATGCGCCTGCTCGACCCTCAAGGAGTTCCATTCCATGCGCATCGAAGCGATCGAGATCGGCGCCAACCCGCCGGACGACGTCAATGTCATCATCGAGGTGCCGGTCGGCGGACAGCCGATCAAGTACGAGATGGACAAGAAGGCCGGCACCCTGATCGTCGACCGCTTCCTCTATACGCCGATGACCTATCCGGGGAACTACGGCTTCGTCCCGCACACGCTGTCTGGCGATGGCGATCCGATCGACGTGCTGGTGTGCAACACCCGCCAGCTCATTCCCGGCTGCGTCATCAACGTGCGCCCGATCGGCGTCCTCATCATGGAAGACAACGCCGGCCAGGACGAAAAGGTGATCGCGGTGCCGTCGCCGCACCTGACGCGCCGCTACGAGAAGGTCCACAACTATACCGATCTGCCGGAAATCTCGCTGAAGCAGATCGAACACTTCTTCGAGCACTACAAGGATCTCGAGCCGGGCAAATGGGTGAAGATCGGCTCCTGGCACGATGCCGACCACGCCAAGCAAATGATCGTCGAGGCCATCGCCCGGGGCAAGCAGGCGGGTTGATCCTGCCTTTCCGGCTTGCAACCGTTCCGGCATGCCTTGCCGGGCGGTCGCGAAACTCGCTCAGTTTTCCGTCCGCGTGAACGAGGGCAGCGCCACGCTGCCCTGTTCGATCGTCGGCTGGTCGGCGCCGCAGATGAACTCTCGCGCCGTCGAGTCGGCGATGCGGCGCGCCTGATCGTTCGCGTTCGGATTGGCCGATGCCACGACATAGCCCACCGCGCAGCCGTCCCGCTCCTGAGGCTGGCCGACCTTCTGCACCACGAGCACCTGCACCTGCTCGTCCGGGCCTTCCGGATCGCTGACGAACCAGCGATGGATCGTCGCGAAGGGCAGCGTGCGCTCGCCCCGCGTCTCCAGCCTCCATTCGATCTTCGGGCCGGTGGAGTTGAAGCCGTCGAAGCTCTCCCAGGCCGGCGCGAGATCGCCGGCCGGCGGGAACCCGTAGAACAACGATTCCCGCGCATCGGCGTAGGAGACGAAGACCGGATAGCCGCGATAGCCGTCGCAGACGAGGTTCGCCCAGTCGCCGCCCTCGTCGGGTTCCGCCGCCGCGAAGGTCGTGCAATCGTCCTCCGCGACGAGATCGGTATAGGCGCTGGAGATCTCCTGCGCTCGCGCGGGCGCCGCCAGCAGCGCGACGGCCAGCGCAAGCGGCGCCGCGGCCCGAAAAATCCGCGCAGTCTGGAGCATCGTCGTGTCCCTCGGCCATGGTCGCTGGCCGGATGTTAGCGCATGTCTCCCGGACGAGGGAACCGCCACCGGGAATTCTGCTCAGCGCTTCGCGGAAATCGTTTCGAGCCGCTCCGCCAGTTCCGCGGCATCACCGACGAGACGCACCGTCTTCAGCCTCGCCGTGCCGCCGGCCACGACGCTGACGGACCGGCGTGGCAAGTTCAGCACGGCGGCCAGCAACTTTTCCAGCGCCGCGTTCGCCGCGCCCTTTTCGGGCGCCGCGCGCACACGCGCCTTGAGGTGAGAGCGCCCGTCGGCGGTGTTCTCCACGCCCTCGAGCGCATCCTCTCCGCCGCGCGGCGTCAGCCGTACGAACAGGTCGAGCCCGTCCCTGGCCGGACGGAAGAACATCGGCTCAGATCAGCGCCGGCGCGATCGTCGTGATGATCAGCTGGCGCACGAAAAACAGGATCAGCAGAAGGATGATCGGCGAGATGTCGATGCCGCCGAGATCGGGCATGATGCGCCTGATCGGCCGAAGGGCCGGCTCTGTCACCCGATAGAGAAAATCGCCGATGGTCGCCACGAACTGGTTGCGCGTGTTGATGACGTTGAAGGCGAACAGCCACGAGAAGATCGCCGAGGCGATGATGAGCCACCAGTAGATGTCGAGGGCCAGAAGAAGGGTCTGGATAAGCGCAACCATGCCGGTCTCCGATCGGTTTCGCGACATGTAGCCATTGCCCGCCGCCGGGGCAAGGGACGCCGCCGCGCGTGGGAATGCGGAACGGACGAACGTGGCCGGCACGGCGCCCCGGCAACACCGTTGGCGCCCGCCATCCCGATGCACGAACCCGTTGCGACCGCCTCGCGTTTCGCTTGACATCGGCCGCCCCGCGCTCGTAAAAGCCGCCATCCGCTGGACGGGGCTGTAGCTCAGCTGGGAGAGCGCGTCGTTCGCAATGACGAGGTCAGGGGTTCGATCCCCCTCAGCTCCACCAGTGGATTTGCTCTCGACTTCCCCTTCTCCCGAAGCCGTTTTTTTCACACCCGATATCGTCATCAAACGATGCCTTGATCCGATGCGGCGTTGGCCGATCGGTCTAGCGGCACTGTCTTCGCGGGCCGCCGCCATAGGGCTGGTAGGAATTGTCGTCGGGGCGGTAGGACCGATAGCGCGCCATGCAGGACTGCATGTGTTGCGCGGAGAGAGTGGGAGTCATCCGGCCCCCTTCTGCCGCGCTCCGCTGCTCCTCCCCGTCTTCGAAGGACGCGATGGCGGCGCCTGAATACGGAGAGACGCATTCCCGGCTTCCGCCGCCATAGGGGGTGTAACGATTGTCGTCGACGCGATAGGAGCGATAGCGGTCGGCGCACCATTGGACATGCGCAATGGACATGCCGGGCGCGCTCCGCGGAGTTGCGTCGGGGAGGGACGCCGTCGTGATCTCATCGACCGAGACTTCCGAAATGGTGGCGCTGTCGACGCCGCCTTCCGGCGTGAAATCGCGTTCGGGTGCATCGGCGGTCATAGCCCCGGCCACCATCGTCCCTTGGGCGGGCCGCGGCGACAGGCGTTCGAGCCCCTGATCGGCCCCGGCCACCACGACGGGCTCGAGCGTCCACAGTCCGCCCGTATCGGCGCTCGGCTTCCACACGGGTGTCGGCTCGGCGCTCAGGAAGAAGATCGCCGTGACCAGGCCGACGGCGTAGAAGCCGATCGTCACCAGGCAACCGCTCAGGATCATCAGGAGGATTTTCATGGCTCATCCCTCATCGTCGACATGCTGGTAGCAATGCCTGCGCGCGCGGGCGGTTCCGACAAGGGAAGCAAGAAAATCCAAGGCCGGTCCGCGCGCCCGCCGCAACCGCGGCGACCGGCGTCGGAGGGGCCGCCGGACGACGCTAGCGGATCGGCGGCAGGGCCTCGAAGACCGCCTGAGGATCGTCACGCAACCGGTGCACGGTGTGGTGCTGCAAGGCCGCCGTAACCTCCGCCGGCTCGCCCACGAGCCGCGTGTGCGGCACCGGCTTGCCGAAGGTGATCGTGAAGCCGAATTTCTTCTTGTTCAGCAATTCGTGGAACACCGTCATGTCGCGAAGCTCGGTGGAGTGCTTGGCCAGGAAATAGAACAGCCCGGAATTGCGCGCCGTGATGTGCGCCGGCACGACCGGCACCTCGTAGCGCCTCGCCAGCGCGACGGCCGAGCTCTGCCAGGGACGTTCCGTCAGCGTGCCTTCGTTCCAGTAGGCGATGCGGCCGGACGGAAAGAGCACGACCGCCTTGCCGTCGCCGAAGGCGCGCGCGGTCATCGACAGCGTATCGCGGCTCTTGGCATGAGATTTTTCGCTCGCGCGCCATTCGACCGGAATGATCAGGTCGCGGAAGCCGGCGGCCACGCGCAGGGCGTCGCGGTTGGCGAAGATTGCCATGTCCGGTCGGTGATGTTTCAGCGCATCGAACACGGCGATGCCGTCGGCGATGCCGGTCGGGTGATTCGGCGCCAGGATGAAGCTGCCGTCGACAGGCAGGTTCTCGGTTCCCGCCAGCCTGAGATCCAGCGACAGCAGGTTGCTCAGGTATTGCATGGCCTCCCGGCCAGGCAGCGGCGCAATGGCGTCCGCCATCCGCACGGCTTCGTCATAATGGAACAGGCGAAACAGCAGCGGCCGCATCAGCGGCCAGAGCGGATGCCGGGACAGCTTCAGGGACCGCTCGAGGATCAGCTGATCGATGATGTGCTGGTTCGGCGCCCCTGCCGCGTCATGAAAGGCGCGGCCACCGAAGAGGCGGGCAAGCGTGGACGGCGACGTTTGCAGAGTCATGTGACATCCCCTCCGGTCGCGTCCTGTCTTACTGAAATCTGTGACGCAAGAATGACGGCCGACGATTCAACGCCGGGAAATCGAAGCCGTTCCCGAACATCGAGGCCATATCAAATACGCGCCAGGTCCTGCATGACCGCGAGCTGCAGGAAGGCCGCGAGTTCACGCGCGGCGCGGTTTTCCGCGTCACGTTGCGCACGGGCTTCGGCGAAGAGCTGGACGGGCCGGTCGAAAGCCGCGGTCACGCTGCGCGTGCCCGTCGCCACGACCTCGGTCGATACGGGATCGACGAGCTTGTAGGTCCCGGTCAGCTTCACCACGCCGGCGGACGGCTCGTTGTCATTCCGGCTGCGCTGCACGGTCGCGGTCTCGCTGGTGGTTTGCTGGACATCGAGCTCCATCAGATAGCGCGGCGAAGCAGGCTGGCCAGCCCCCCCGTTGAGGCCGAAGATCAGATGGTTGCGCACTTCCTGGGCTGGACGGGAATCGACTTCTCTCGCGGACGCGGTGCGAGAAGCGATCTCCTTCACGGCGATCGAGGCGACGCGGCCCGATTGCTGCCCGGGCGCGATCGACGCCGGCGCGCCGCCATAGAGCGGCTGCACGGTACAGCCGGCAACGGCCATGGCGGAGGCGACCGCGAGGCCGGCGACTACCCTTCGGAGGGTGGAGACGACCGGATCAGATGACGACATTGACGATCCTCTGCGGCACGACGATCACCTTCCGCGGGGCCTTCCCCTCGAGCGCCTTCCGGACGACATCGAGAGCCAGCGCGGCGGCTTCGACGGCAGATTGGTCCGCGTCGCGGGCAATTGTCAAATCCGCCCGCTTCTTTCCGTTGATCTGGACCGGCAGCACGATTTCGTTGTCGACCGTCAACGCCGGATCGAAGACGGGCCAGGGGCGTTCCGCCACCATCCCGGAGCCGCCGAGGGCGGCCCAGCACTCCTCCGCCAGGTGCGGCATCATCGGCGAGATGATGGTCACGAACATCTCGAGCGCCTCGCGCACGGCGCCCTTCAGCGCCGCATCCGCCTTGCCTTCGGCCACCATTGTCAGCGGCCCATGCAGGTCGTTGACCAGCTTGTGCACGCGCGCGACCGCGTTGTTGAAACCGAGCCGGCCGATGTTGTCCCCGACCTGCATGACGGCGCGGTGCGCGGCGCGCGAGACGGCGCCCGCCTCGCCTTCGGCGGCGGTCTTCGGCGCGACGCCGACGAGCTCCGGCGCAGCCTCGCCGACCAGACGCCAGATGCGCTGGACGAAGCGGTGCGCGCCTTCCACGCCGGCCTCCGTCCAGATCACGTCGCGCTCCGGCGGCGAATCCGACAGCATGAACCAGCGGGCGGTGTCGGCGCCGTAGCTGGCGATGATGTCGTCGGGGTCGACCACGTTCTTCTTCGACTTCGACATCTTCTCGATCGGGCCGATCTCGACCTCCTCGCCGGAAGAGATCAGCGACGCCCGGCGCTGGCCGTCGCTTTCCTCGAGCCGCACCTCCGCCGGCGTGACGTAGCCCTTCGACCCCTTGTAGGTCTCGTGCACCACCATGCCCTGCGTGAACAGGCCCTCGAAGGGCTCCTCGACCGCGTTGAGGTGGCCGGTCGCCTTCATCGCGCGGGCGAAGAAGCGCGAATAGAGCAGGTGCAGGATCGCGTGCTCGATGCCGCCGATGTACTGGTTGACCGGCAGCCAGCCGCTCGGCCCGTCGACATGGGCGAGCGTGGTCGGGCTCTGCTCGTTCCACGGATCGGTGAAGCGGGCATAGTACCAGGACGAATCGACGAAGGTGTCCATCGTGTCGGTGTCGCGTCTCGCGTCCCGCCCGCAGGACGGGCAGCTGGCATGCTTCCACGTCGGATGGTGGTCGAGCGGATTGCCCGGCTTGTCGAAGGTGACGTCCGACGGCAGCACGACCGGCAACTGGTCGGCGGGGACCGGCACCGCGCCGCAGGCGTCGCAGTGGATGACCGGAATCGGGCAGCCCCAGTAGCGCTGGCGCGAGATCAGCCAGTCGCGCAGGCGGAACTGCACCTTGCGCTCGGCCATCGGGCGGTTGCCGATGGTAATGGCTTCAAGCCGCGAAGCGACCTCGTCGAAAGCCTGCTTCGGCTTCAGTCCGTCGAGGAAGCGGGAGTTGATCATCACGCCATCATCGACATAGGCCTCGTCGATGACCTGGAACGTGGCCGCGTCGGCTCCCTCCGGCATCACCACGGGTACGACCGGCAGGCCGTACTTGTTGGCGAAGTCGAGGTCGCGCTGGTCGCCCGACGGACAGCCGAAGATGGCGCCCGTGCCGTAGTCCATCAGCACGAAGTTTGCGACGTAGACCGGCAGCGTCCAGCTCTCGTCGAACGGGTGGACGACGCGGATGCCGGTGTCCTTGCCCTTCTTCTCGGCCGTCTCCAGTTCCGCCGCCGACGTGCCGCGATGGCGCACCTCCTCGATGAAGGCAGCCAGCGCCGGATTGGTCTCGGCCGCCTTGCGCGCCAGCGGATGGTCGGCGGCGATGGCCATGAAGGAGGCGCCGAAGATCGTGTCGGGCCGGGTGGTGTAGACCTCGAGCTCGGTCTCGTCGGCGGGGGCCGTGCCTGCCGCCAGCGGCCAGCGGATCAGCAGGCCTTCCGACCGGCCGATCCAGTTCTGCTGCATCACGCGTACCTTCTCGGGCCAGCGGTCGAGCGTGTCCAGCCCGTCGAGCAGGTCCTGGCTCATCTTCGTGATCTTGAAGAACCACTGCGTCAGGTCGCGCTGCTCGACCGGAGCGCCCGAACGCCAGCCCCGCCCGTCGATCACCTGCTCGTTGGCGAGCACCGTCATGTCGACCGGATCCCAGTTGACCTTGGCCGACTTGCGCTCGACCAGCCCGGCCTTCCAGAAGTCGAGGAACATCTTCTGCTGGTGGCGGTAGTAGGACGGGTCGCAGGTCGCGAACTCGCGGTCCCAGTCCAATGACAGGCCCATCGTCTTCAATTGGCCCTTCATCGTCTCGATGTTGGCATAGGTCCAGTCGCGCGGATTGACCTTGTTGTCCCGCGCGGCGTTCTCGGCCGGCAGGCCGAAGGCGTCCCAACCCATCGGGTGGAGCACGTTGCAGCCCATGGCGCGCTTGTAGCGGGCCACGACATCGCCCATCGTGTAGTTGCGCACATGGCCCATATGGATGCGCCCGGACGGATACGGGAACATCTCCAGCACATAGTATTTCGGCCGCGGATCGTCGTTCCTGGTCCGGAACAGCCCGGCCTCGTCCCAGGCCTTCCGCCAGCGCGGCTCCGCCACGCGGGGATTGTATCGTTCGGTTGCCATGGCCGTGAATTCGCTCGATAAGGTGCCCAAAACTTTGGGCGGACCTTCAACATGGTTTCCCGCAAGCGTCAACAGTTGATGGAAGGCCGGCAAGGGAGCCAGCGATGAACGCATCCGTCGAGCGACTGAGGGACGTGCAGGCACGGGTGACAGCGGCCGAGGTCGAGGCCCGCCGCCGGCCCGGCTGCGTGCGGCTGGTGGCCGTGTCGAAGACCTTCGATGCCGACGCGATCCGGCCCGTCATCGAGGCCGGCCAGCGCGCCTTCGGCGAGAACCGCGTGCAGGAGGCGCAGGCCAAGTGGCCCGCATTGAAAGCAGAGTATCCCGACATCGATCTGCACCTGATCGGCCCGCTTCAATCCAACAAGGCGAAAGAGGCCGTTGCCCTGTTCGACGTCATCGAAACGATCGACCGCGACAAGATCGCAGCGGAACTGGCGAAGGAAATGGCGAAGCAGGGCAAGGCGCCGCGGCTCTACGTCCAGGTCAACACGGGGCTGGAGGAGCAGAAGGCCGGCATCGATCCGCGCGAGGCCGTCGCGTTCGTGCAACGTTGCCGCTCGGTCCACGGGCTCGCCATCGAGGGCCTCATGTGCATCCCGCCCGCCGACGAAAACCCCGGCCCGCACTTCGCGCTGCTGGCCAAGCTCGGCGAGGCCGCCGGTGTCCGGGAACTGTCCATGGGGATGTCGGGCGACTACGAGACGGCCATCGCCTTCGGCGCGACCAGCGTCAGGGTCGGCAGCGCGATCTTCGGGGGGCGGTGAGCGCCAACCGGGCGCTGGACTGGTCAGGTGTGCCCTTATTTGCCCGGATTCACGAGGTTCCGCCGCGGCGCTGCTGCCGAATGGTCTCGTCCGCAGCGCCAAGTTTTATTGGCGTTATCTACCCTGGGAGGATTGGACTTTGAGCGACAAGGACCCCGCCAAGGACGCGTCATCGCCGCGGCTCCTGCCGATCGGCGCCGGTATCGCGACCTTCATCGCGCTCCTCGCCCTTCCCGCACCCGAAGGGCTGTCGCTCGAAGCCTGGCGCGTCGTGGCGGTCGGCGCGCTGATGATCGTCTGGTGGATCACCGAGGCGATCCCCATTCCCGCGACCGCGCTCGCGCCGATCGCCCTGTTTCCCATCCTCGGGGTCACCTCGGCCACCACCGCGACCGCGCCGTATGGCGACCCCATCATCTTCCTGTTCATGGGCGGCTTCATCCTCGCGCTCGCCATGGAGCGCTGGAACCTGCACCGCCGTATCGCGCTGCTGGTCGTGTCGCGAACCGGGCTGCGCCAGGACAGGATCGTCGCCGGCTTCATGCTCGCCACCGCCTTCTGCTCGATGTGGGTGTCGAACACCGCGACCGTCGTCATGATGCTCCCGGTCGCCCTGTCCGTGATCGCGCTGGTCGGCTCGCGGGAAGGCACGGGCTTTCCGGTGGCGCTGCTGCTCGGCGTCGCCTATGCCGCCTCGATCGGCGGTGTCGCCACCCTGATCGGCACCCCGCCCAACGCGCTGCTGGCCGGCATGCTGAACCAGACCTACGGCTATGACATCGGCTTCGCCCGCTGGATGATCGTCGGCCTGCCGATCGCCGTCGTCATGCTCGCCGTCAGTTGGGTCCTTCTGACGAGGGGACTGGACCGCGCCGAGGTCGAGGGGGCCGGCGAGTTGTTCCGAACCGAACTGGACAGGCTGGGATCGTGGACCTCGCCGGAACTGCGGGTAGGCGTCATCTTCGTCGCGACCGCCTCCGCCTGGATGTTCCGCGCCCTGTTGCAGGAGATCGTTCCAGGCCTCAACGACACCTCGATCGCGATCGTGGCCGCCCTGCTGCTGTTCCTCGTCCCGGCCGGAAACGGCGCCGGAACCGCGCTGGTCGAATGGCGCGACGCGCTGCGACTGCCCTGGGGCGTGCTGATCCTGTTTGGCGGCGGGCTGAGCCTCGCGGCGGCCGTCTCGGCAACGGGGCTCGACCGGTGGATCGGCGACCATCTCGGCGTGCTGGCCGGCCATCTGCCCCTGATCGCCACCATCGCGATCTCGGCGCTCGTCATCCTGCTCCTGACCGAGTTCACCTCCAACACCGCCACCGCCGCGACCTTCCTGCCGCTGCTGGCGGCGCTGGCCGTCTCGCTGGGCGAGAACCCGCTGATGCTGACGGTGCCGGCGGCGATCGCCGCCTCGATGGCCTTCATGCTGCCGGTGGCCACCCCGCCAAACGCGATCGTCTTCGGCTCGGGCCACGTCACCATCCCGCAGATGGCCCGCCAGGGCATCTGGCACAACATGGCCGGGCTGGTCGTGCTGGTCACGCTCGGCTACGGGCTGCTCACGCTGTTCTTCGGCGTGGCGGCGGGCGAAACGCCCGAATGGGCGACGCCGCGCTGACGCCGTTCAATGCAGCACGAACTCCCCGTTCACGTTGCGCCATTCGTTCGGCGCGATGAGGCGGCGGTGGGTGTAGCTGATCGAGTGCAGCGGTCCCTCCAGCTTCTGCCGCCAGAATTCGACGAAGGCGATCAGCGCCGGAAACTTCGGAGCGAGGTCGTAGTCCTGCCAGATGTAGGTCTGCAGGAGATGCGGGTGATCGGGCATGTGGTAGAGGATCTGCGCCGTCGTCAGTCCGTAGCCCGACAGCATCAGTTCCATTTCGGGAGCGTCACGCATGGCAGTCCTTTCGATTCGAACTCTCCTCCGTCTCGAAATTGTGCGGCGCGAAGCTTAATCGTCTATTGAAATTGTCGTGATCGACCGATAGATAAGCGCATGGATTCAACATGTTAGCAGCAATTCAGGATGGCTGCTAGCAACCTGCGGTCCCGCGGATCGCAGACGGGCCGCCGCACTGCGGCAACCAATCCAATGTCTAATGTTGTGGCGCGGAGCGAATTGATAATAATGCGCGAAACAGGCCGCGGTTCGAGGCGGCACCGGCCAACCGTTCGGGTCCGGCCGGCCATGACGCATCCGGGAGGGGAGAACGCATGTCCGAAGTCGTCCACAAGGTCCAGCCGGCCTGGAAGAAGAACGCGCTGATCGACGACGCGACCTACCAGAAGTGGTACAAGGAGAGCGTCAAGAGCCCGGAAAAATTCTGGGGCAAGCACGGCAAGCGCATCGACTGGTTCAAGCCCTACACCAAGGTCAAGAACACCCGGTTCGACGGCAAGGTCTCGATCAAGTGGTACGAGGACGGCCTCACCAACGTCTCCTACAACTGCATCGACCGCCACCTGAAGAAGCGGGCCGACCAGGTCGCCATCATCTGGGAAGGCGACAATCCCTACGACGACCGCAAGATCACCTATCGCGAGCTCCACGACCACGTCTGCCGGCTGGCCAACGTGATGAAGTCGAACGGCGTCAGGAAGGGCGACCGCGTCACCATCTACATGCCGATGATCCCCGAGGCGGCCTACGCGATGCTCGCCTGCGCGCGCATCGGCGCGATTCACTCCATCGTGTTCGGCGGCTTCTCGCCCGACGCGCTGGCCGGCCGCATCGTCGACTGCGAATCGACCTTCGTCATCACCGCCGACGAGGGCCTGCGCGGCGGAAAGACGATCCCGCTCAAGGAAAACACCGACAAGGCGATCCAGATCGCCGGCCGCGACGGCGTGGTGGTCAAGAAGGTCGTCGTCGTGCGCCGCACCGCCGGCCGGATCAACTGGTTCGACGGCCGCGACATCTGGTACCACGAGGCGACAGCGGCGGCGAAGCCGGACTGCAAGCCCGAGAAGATGAAGGCGGAGGATCCGCTGTTCATCCTCTACACCTCCGGCTCGACCGGCAAGCCCAAGGGCGTGCTGCACACCACCGCCGGCTACCTCGTCTACGCGTCGATGACGCATCAGTACGTCTTCGACTACCGCGAGGGGGACATCTACTGGTGCACGGCCGACGTCGGCTGGGTGACGGGCCACTCCTACATCGTCTACGGGCCGCTGGCCAACGGCGCCACGACGCTGATGTTCGAGGGCGTGCCGAACTTCCCCAGCGTCTCGCGTTTCTGGGAAGTGGTGGACAAGCACCAGGTCAACATCTTCTACACCGCTCCCACCGCCATCCGCTCGCTGATGGGCGCGGGCGACGCGGCGGTGACGAAGACCTCGCGCAAGTCGCTGCGGGTGCTGGGGTCGGTCGGCGAGCCGATCAATCCGGAAGCCTGGGAGTGGTACTACAACGTGGTCGGCGAGAAGCGCTGCCCGATCGTCGACACCTGGTGGCAGACCGAGACCGGGGGCATCCTGATCACGCCGCTGCCGGGCGCGACCGACCTCAAGCCCGGCTCGGCGACGCGACCCTTCTTCGGCGTGCAGCCGCAACTGGTCGACAACGAGGGCAACGTGCTCGAGGGGCCAGCCGACGGCAATTTGTGCATCACCGACAGCTGGCCGGGCCAGATGCGCACGGTCTATGGCGACCATGAGCGCTTCATCCAGACCTACTTCGCCACCTACAAGGGAAAATACTTCACCGGCGACGGCTGCCGCCGCGACGCCGACGGCTATTACTGGATCACCGGCCGCGTCGACGACGTCATCAACGTGTCGGGCCACCGCATGGGCACGGCCGAGGTGGAATCGGCCCTCGTCAGCCACGACAAGGTGTCGGAGGCGGCCGTCGTCGGCTACCCGCACGACGTGAAGGGCCAGGGCATCTACTGCTACGTGACGCTGATGGCGGGCGTGGAGCCTTCGGACGATTTGCGCAAGGAGCTGGTCGCCCATGTCCGCCGCGAGATCGGCCCGATCGCCTCGCCCGACAAGATCCAGTTTTCGCCGGGCCTGCCCAAGACCCGCTCCGGCAAGATCATGCGCCGCATCCTGCGCAAGATCGCCGAAGACGATTTCGGCGCGCTCGGCGACACCTCGACGCTCGCCGATCCCGGCGTCGTCGACGACTTGATCGAGAAGCGGCAGAACAAGAAGAAGGCCTGATCGGCTCCCCGAGCCAGCGCCGACGCCCGCGCGGCGAGGCCACCGCACGGCTGGACGGGTTTGATATGCGGGGTCTCGCGACGGAGCAGGCACGCTACGACGTGTCGGGCGCGGGGTGCGGCAAGCCGGCGGCCGTCGCCAGAAGCTCGGCGAGCCGCGCGGCGAGGCGGCCGAGCGCGGCCTCGGCGCGGACGTCCGGACAGCCGAGGCGGGGCGATCCAGTATCGAAGCCGGATGCCGGCGACAGGAAGGCGCCCAGGATCGATGCGAGCGCACGCAGGCGCCAGGCCAGCGCCAGCGCGTCGGCCGGGCCATTGCCGGCCACGGTGGCGATGCCAGCGTCGGCGCGGCCGTCGCCCGCGCCTTGGCCGGCGTCGAAGCCCGCTTCGGGGGCGTCGATGCCGAAAGCCTTTTCGAGGTCGGGCCAGTCCCATCCCGTCGTCTCGGCGACATGCTCCCGCACCACGGTCTCCGCGTGGCGCAGCAGGCAGAGGACCAGCCAGCGCACGGGAAGGGAACGGTACGCGGCGCGCTCGGCAAGCACGGCCAGCGCGACGAGCGTGGCTATGATGCGCCGCAACGTCCGATCGTACCTGTCCGCGTCGTCCATGTCTCCGCCTCTCCATAACTCGCGGCCATTGTGGGGCGGGCAGGTCGGGGCGTGGACAAAAAGCCGGTGGAATTCGTGCAAGGGGTTGGATTGGCTGGGGACGGGGAGTGGAATTGTACTGCGTGAAGGTCAGGATTCCGCGCTCCGGCCCGGGGTTACTGGCCGGTCTGCCGGACGAGAAAGTCGAAGGTTGCCGGTTCGAGGTGCGCCTTGCTGAAATCCAGCAACGCGCTCTCCGCCCGCCTGTCCGGATCGTGCAGGACCTCGCCGCAGGCGACGACATATGCGCCGAAGACGCGCACGGCCGGGCAGTCGCCCCGGAAGCCACTCACCTCGAATCCGCGGTACCCGAGCGCGGGCGGCTCGGGTACAGAAGTTCCCGGACCAAGGATGCCAAGTCCGGCCAGAATGGCCGCCACCTTCGCAGATTGTGCAACGTCGAGCAGCCACTCCGGATTTGGAAGTCCGGAAAACATGTCGACGATCACCCTGAGGCCTTGGTTCGACGTATCGATGGTCGTCACCTTCCCAAAATTGGCCCGGCTACTGTATCTTCACCCAGTTTCCGGTGACCATGTAGCTGCAGAAGCTCGTGTAGGGTCCGCGATTGCAGGTCTTCGGATCCGCGATCTTGTTACCGGAATTGTCCGTGTCCCGCGCAGCGGTCTGGCCGGGCTTATGCGACCAGCAGCCGACAGTGTCCTGTCGGTACCAATGGTAATCATACCCCGGAGCAACGACGAGCGCCACATACCAGCCTTGCCCCGCATTGAGCTTACCGGAAAAGTTTCCGGCCGGCTTCAGTCCGTCGCTCTGCGCCGACGGCTGGACGCCGCCGCAACTCAGCGCGGTAATGGGCTTTCCGGTGGCGCGCCCGGGCTGAGCGAAGGTATTCGTCGCGCGGTTGTTGGCATAGTTGTAGCAGTTGTTGAACGGCTGGCGCGCAGGCGTGTTCCAGAAGCCGGGATTGTAGGCTGGAGCGTCGACTGCGTAGCAGGGCGGGCAACCCACCGCTAGCAACTTGGGATCGCCCTGCGGACGCAAGGTGGCGGGATTCTCGAACACGCGCGCCTGCTCCTGTCGCGCATACTCGGCGAGATCGCCAGGCAGGACGAATTCCGTAGCCGCCCGCATCAGGAACCGCTCGGCTTCCGGCGAATCATGGACGAAGAGGCGCCGGGGAGCCAAATCGGCAGTGAGAATTTCCGGAATGGCGCTGTCCTGCTCCTCAATGGGATCGATGTGGAAACCGCGATATCCAAGGACAGCCGGCTGAAAATTACTGCGAATCTTGTCTGCATCCGCTTCGACCAGCGACAGCAGCATGCGTTCATTCTCGTCATCGAGTACGAACTTCGGATTCTCCCGCCCAGAGAAAATGTCGAGCGTCACAAGAATGGACATGTTTTTTACTCCTCCATCGCCCCTATTTTCATTTACATCTAACATATGCATCACGATGGAAGATCGTGTCTGTGAAGTGCTTCATGTACAGAGAAAAATAGATCGATCATTCGGCTCGTCTTCTTCCACCGAATTGCAGGATCCTTTTTGCCACCCACCCCCTTGCCATCGTCGCATTCGCACCCCACACTTTCCCATGTGTTCAACGAACTGAAAGGAGGTGATCCGATGTCGAGTGGTTTCGTTTTCCAGAGCGTGGCTCCGGCGGATTGCCTTTTCGGGAAGCAGCCTTCCTGATCAGGCGCATGCCGCGCGGCGGGTGACGGACGTAATCGCCACGAGCCGCGCCACGGACGGAAGCACGGGGGCCGCCTTCACCGGGCGGCCCTTTTCCGTTTCGTCTTTCGGGCGGACGGCCCCCCGCAGCCCCGCCCTCCCCATCTTGCAAGCCCCGCCGCGCCCGCTACAGTCGGGCGCATGAGCGGCGTCCCCTGCCGCGCGTGATCCCGACAGGAGACCAAGGATGACCGGATTCAAGACGCTCGTTTCCGCCGCGCTGGCGACCCTTGCCGCCACGCTTGCCGCCCATGCCCAGGCCCTTCCGGACCTCGGCGGGCGCGAGGTGGTCGTCGTCACCGAGAACGCCTATCCGCCGCTGCAGTTCGTCGACCCCAAGACCGGCGGGCAGATCGGCTGGGAATACGACGCCATGAACGAGCTTGGCTCGCGGCTCAACTTCAAGCCGGTCTACCAGAACACCTCCTGGGATGCGATGATCCAGGCGGTGTCCGACGGCCAGTACGACATCGGCATGACCGGCATCACCATCCGCGACGACCGCAAGGAGAAGGTCGACTTCTCCGACGCCTACATGCGCTCGGAGATGTTCATGCTGGTGCGCGGCGACGAGACGCGCTTCACCGATGCAGCGGGCTTCAAGGCGCTCGAAGGCGGGCTCATCGGCGCGCAGCCGGGCACGACGCCGTTCTACGTCGCCGTCTACGACGTGCTCGACGGCAACGAGGCCAACGAACAGATCAAGCTGTTCGAGACCTTCGGCGCCACCGTGCAGGCGCTGCGCGCGGGCGATGTCGACCTGGTGCTGACCGACGGCACCGCCGGCATGGGCTATGTCGAGGCCTCGAACGGCGCGCTGAAGCTCGTCGGGCAGGCGCTCGGCACCGAGGATTTCGGTTTCATCTTCCCGAAGGGCTCGGACCTCGTCGCCCCGATCAACGCCGGCATCGCGGCGCTGAAGGCCGACGGCACGCTCGACACGCTGAACAGGAAGTGGTTCCTCGACTACAAGATGGGGCAGTGACGGCGCGCGTCCCGCCGCGAATGCCGAAGCCCTTCGGGGCGGGGCGCCGGGCATGAGCGCCGCGCCGCCGCGCGGGTCCGAGGGCGATTTTCCCTGGTGGCTGGTCGCCGCCGGGCTGATCGCGGTCGCCGCCGCCATCGGCATCGCCTCGAGCGAACTCCATCTCCAGGTGCTGCGGATCGTCGGCAAGGGCATCGGCATCACCATCTTCGTGACCATCGTCGCCTTCGCGCTCGCCTCCGCGCTGGGGCTGGGCGTCGCGCTGATGGCGCTGTCCGGGTCGCGGGTGCTGAGGCAGGTGGCGCGCTTCTACGTCGAGATCGTCCGCGGCGTGCCGATCCTGGTGCTCCTGTTCTGGATCGCGTTTGCCGGCGCGCCGGCGCTGGTGGCGGCCTGGAACGTGATCGCCGCGCCGCTGCATTCCGCCGGCATCGGCGAGCCGCTCCTGGTGCGCGACCTGTCGCTCCTGTGGCGGGCGATCATCGCGCTGATGATCGGCTATTCGGCCTTCATCGCGGAAGTGTTTCGCGCCGGCATCCAGTCGGTCGATCCGGGCCAGGTCGAGGCCGCCAAGGCGCTCGGCCTGTCGCGGTTCCAGCGATTCCGGCTGGTGGTGCTGCCGCAGGCGATCCGCATCATCCTGCCGCCGCTCGGCAACGACTTCGTCGCCATGGTGAAGGATTCGTCCCTCGTCTCGGTGCTGGGCGTCGCCGACATCACCCAAATGGGCAAGATCTACGCCTCCGGCTCTTTCCGCTTCTTCGAGACCTATTCCATCGTCGCCTACATCTACCTGATCCTGACCGTCGGCCTTTCGCTGGGGCTCAGGGCGCTGGAACGGCGGATGCGGCGCAACACGGCGACATGAAGGAGACGGACATGCCCGACCCGACGCCCCTCGAACGGGTCTATGCGGCCGGGACGCCGGAAGAACTCGCCGACGCCTATGCCGCCTGGGCGGCGACCTACGACCGCGAGACGGCCGAGCTCGGCTACTGCCTGCCCTTCCTGATCCCCGGCTGGCTGGCGCGGCACCTGCCAGCCGGCAGCGGCCCCGTGCTCGACGCGGGATGCGGCACCGGGCTCACCGGCCCCTGCCTGAACGCGCTCGGCTACACGGACGTCGAGGGCCTCGACATGTCGCCCGACATGCTGGCCATCGCCGCGAGCCGCGGCGCCTACGGCGTGCTCAGGCGGGGCGTCCTCGGCGAGCCGCTGCCCTGGCCGGACGACCACTTCGCCGCCTTCGTCTCGGCCGGCGTCTTCACCGCCGGCCACGCGCCGGCGTCCGGCCTGCGCGAACTCGTCCGCATCACGCGGCGGGGCGGCATCGCGGCCTTCACGGTGCGCGACATCCTGCTGGACGAGGCGGGCTTCCGCGCGACGTTCGACGACCTGGCGCGGGCCGGCCGCTGGCGTTCGGTCGAGGAAAGCGCGCCATACCGCGCCTTCGCCATCGCCGAGCCGGAAGTGCTGGTGAAGACCTTCGTCTTCGAGGTGCTCTGACCGGCCGATCCGGATCAACCCGCCCGTCGGGACGGAAACCGGCGGCGTGCCGCGCCGGGGGATGTCCTTGCCGGCCGTGGCGTGCATGATGACGCCGTCCGCCAGGAACAACCGGGAGCGCCCATGATCACCCTCACCGCCATCATCCGCTGCAAGCCCGGTTCGCAGGACCGCGTTCGCGCCGCCTTGCTCGACGTCGGCGCCTACGTGGCCGCGAACGAGCCGCGCACGCTGTCCTTCTTCGTCACCGAGGGCGAGACGGCGGGCGTCTTCGTCACGCACGAGCGCTTCGCCGACCGCGACGCGATGGAGGTGCACAATGCCGGCGCGGGCTCGAAGGGCTTCTTTGCCGCCACCGACGGGTTGATCGAGAGCGTCGAGGTGGTTATCGGCCGGGAAATCCTGCCGCCGGCCTGACCGCGCCGGAACCCGGGAACCTTCGCCGCGTTCCCCGCGTCGGAATCCGGGGAGCCGCATGGAACAGTTGCTGGAGGACATCGGGCATCACACCCACACACCGTTCGCGGTCGTGGCGGGACGGCTGGCGCTTGCCACCGTGCTTGGCGCGATCGTCGGCCTGGAGCGGGAGTGGCGCCAGCGGCCGGCAGGCCTTCGCACCCACATCCTCGTCTGCCTCGCCGCCGCCCTGGTGGCCATCCTCACCATCGAGATCGCCCACGTCTCCTATTTCGAGGGCGGCCATGTGCGCATCGACCCGCTCCGCTCCATCGAGGCGGTCACCTCCGGCATCGCCTTTCTCGCCGCCGGGCTGATCGTCTTCGCGCGCGGGGAGGTGCAGGGCCTGACCACGGGCGCCGGCATGTGGCTGGCAGGCGCCATCGGCCTGTCCAGCGGCCTCGGCTTCTGGGGGATAGCGGTCTTCGCCACCGTGCTGGCCGTGATCGTGCTGTCGCTGCTGCGCGTCGTCGAGAGGAAGCTGCCGCTCAAGATCATCGCCGGTCGCGCGGCGCCGGAGCGGCACCCCGCGCGCGCCGGGGCCAAGCCCGACGCCTGACAATCAGGCCGATTGCCGGGCCCGAGAAAGCTTGGTATTGAGCCCCGCATGGAAGCACTTTTCGGCGACCCGGCCTACAAGCGGTTCGTCCTGCAGGACCGCAAGCGCCTGCCGGGGCGCTTCTTCGCGCGCATGTCGGGCGCGCTGAACGCGCGGCCCGCCCGCGCCTGAGGCTTTTTCGGGCACCTGCCGCCCGCCCCGTTCCAGACGCATTCCACGAAAGCGACGATCATGACCGCACCCCGCACCCTTTACGACAAGATCTTCGACGACCATGTCGTCGACCGCCAGGACGACGGCACCTGCCTGCTCTACATCGACCGCCACCTCGTCCACGAGGTGACCAGTCCCCAGGCCTTCGAGGGCCTGCGCATGGCCGCCCGCCAGGTGCGCCATCCCGAGAAGACGCTCGCCGTCGTCGACCACAACGTGCCCACCTCCCCCGACCGCAAGTTCGGCATCAAGAACGAGGAAAGCCGCATCCAGGTCGAGGCGCTGGCGCAGAACGCGGCCGACTTCGGCATCGAATACTACGACGCCGCCGATCTCCGGCAGGGCATCGTCCACATCATCGGCCCCGAGCAGGGCTTCACCCTGCCCGGCATGACGATCGTCTGCGGCGACAGCCACACCTCGACCCACGGCGCCTTCGGCGCGCTGGCGCACGGCATCGGCACCTCGGAGGTCGAGCACGTGCTCGCCACCCAGACGCTGATCCAGAAGAAGGCCAAGAACATGCTGGTGCGCGTCGACGGGCATCTGCCCGAGGGCGTCACCGCCAAGGACATCATCCTGGCCATCATCGGCGAGATCGGCACCGCCGGCGGCACCGGCTACGTCATCGAGTATGCCGGCGAGGCGATCCGCGCGCTGTCGATGGAAGGGCGCATGACGGTCTGCAACATGTCGATCGAGGGCGGCGCGCGCGCCGGCCTGATCGCGCCCGACGAAAAGACCTACGCCTACATCAAGGGCCGCCCCAAGGCGCCGACCGGCAAGGCCTGGGACATGGCGATGGCCTACTGGGAGACGCTGAAGTCGGACGAGGGCGCGCATTTCGACAAGGTGATCGTGCTCGACGCGGCGAAGCTGCCGCCCATCGTCACCTGGGGCTCCTCGCCCGAGGACGTGGTCTCCATCACCGGCGTCGTGCCGAACCCCGACGACATCGCCGACGAGAACAAGCGCAACTCCAAGCGCCGCGCGCTCGAATACATGGGCCTGACGCCGGGGACGAAGATGACGGACGTCGAGATCGACCGCGTCTTCATCGGCTCCTGCACCAACGGCCGCATCGAGGACCTTCGCGCCGCCGCCAAGGTCGCGGAAGGCCGCAAGGTTCATCCGCGCGTGAGCGCCATGATCGTGCCGGGCTCGGGGCTGGTGAAGGCGCAGGCGGAGGCCGAGGGTCTCGACCGCATCTTCAGGGAAGCCGGCTTCGACTGGCGCGAACCGGGCTGCTCGATGTGCCTGGCCATGAACGACGACCGGCTGAAGCCGGGCGAGCGCTGCGCCTCCACCTCGAACCGCAATTTCGAGGGCCGCCAGGGCTTCAAGGGCCGCACGCACCTGGTGTCGCCGGCCATGGCCGCGGCGGCCGCGATCGCCGGCCACTTCGTCGACATCCGCGACTGGAAATGATCGGCGGGGGGGGGGGGGGGGCGCCCGCCCCCCCCCCCGCGCCCCCCCCCCCCCCCCCGGCGCCGCCCCTGCCCGGCGCCGCCTCGACTGACCCGCCCGCGCCCGCATGCGGCATGAGGCCCGATCAGGTCGAGCGATTTGTCCCGGCCGGCTTAACCTCTTCTTCGGCACCATGGCCTATCCCGCTCATCAGGACGAGTGAAGCGGACGGCGGGCGTGACCGGATACATCCTGGCAATCAATCTGGTGGTCGCCGGCCTGTTCGCGGGCGCGTTCGCCTGGGTGTCGACCTACCCCAGGGCACGCCACGGCGCGCGCTGGATTGCCGCGGCCTACCTGCTCGGCGCGGTCAGCTTCATCGTCGAATGGCTGGTGCCGGTGTTCGACCGGCCGCGTTTCGTCGTCTTCGGCGCCTTCGCGACCTCGCTCGCCGGCATGGCTCTCATCAGCTTCGGCCTCGCGCGCCACTATGGACACCGGCTGCCGACCCGTCTCGTCGGCGCCATCCTCCTGTGCAGCTTCGCGCTCAACCTGGCGATCTTCGACATGCCGCGCCAGTCGCTCCCGCGGATGTTCCTCTACCAGGCGCCCTACGTCCTGGTGATGGCCGTGGCCGCATGGGCGGTCTTCCGCGTCCGCGAGCGCCGCAGGATCGATACGTTCCTCGGCTGGCTTCTCGCCGCCTCGTCGGCCCACTTCCTGTCCAAGCCGCTCATGGCGTGGAGCTTCGGCAGCGGCGCGACGCCGCAGGACTACATCGACACCATCTACGGCGTCATCTCCCAGTCGATGGGCTCGATGATCATCGTCGCCTTCGGCCTGATGATGCTTGCCGTCATGATGAACGACGTGCTGGCCGACGCGACCGCCAAGTCCGAGACGGATCCGCTGACGGGACTGCTCAACCGGCGAGGATTCGAGGCCCGCGCCCGGCTGGTCGGTCCGCTGGTCGGCCGGTCCGGAATCCCCGCTTCGATCGTGATCTGCGATCTCGATCACTTCAAGTCGATCAACGATACCTTCGGCCACGCCGCCGGCGACAGGGTGATCGCCGCCTTCGCGACGCAGCTCGCCGCGGCGCTCGGCGAGAACCATGTCGCGGGGCGAATCGGCGGCGAGGAATTCGCCGTGATCCTTCCCGGAGCCAACATCGCCGCCGGGCGGCTGTTCGCGGAGGCCATACGGACAGCCTTTTCCGGCGCCGCGATCGAGGGATTGCCGCAGGGCCTGCGCCCGACCGCGAGCTTCGGCGTCGCCGAACTCCAGCCCGACGACACGATGTCGAGCATGCTCAGGCGCGCCGACCATGCGCTCTACCGCGCCAAGAACGACGGCCGCGACTGCGTCAGGGTCGCGCACTCGGACGATCCCGCGGACAATGGCAGCCGCCGGAGCGTCGGGAAGAACTGACGTCGCCCTACTGCCTCGCGGCCACCTTCGTGTTTCCGGTCGACAGCCTGTAGCCCTGCATTTCCTCGGCGGAGAGATAGTAGAGCGACCGCGGCGGCGTATCGAGCGCATGCAGCCACAGCGCGGGATCGACTCCCATCTCGGCCAGGTGCCGCGAAATCCGCGCGGTGGTGGCCTGTGCGTCCGACATGGCCTGCGCCGGCTCGGCCGGTTCGGCGCTCACGGAATAGAACTGGTGGACGCCCACCGCCGCCTTCGCGCCGATCGACCGGTCGGCGCCACCGGCAAGCACCAGCGGGCAGGACGAGGCGCAGAGCGCGCCGTCCTCGACGGTGGTGGCCAGGCCGCGCTCGCGGATCAGCCTGGCCATGCCGATGGCGTCGTCCAGCGCGCCGCCAGGCGAATCCAGCGCGACGATCCGCACATACTCGCCGCGCGCCTCGAGTTCCGCCTCGAAGCGGGACCGGGCGCCCATGTCGATGTAGCCGCGGGCCGTCAGCACGCCGCCGGGCTCGAGCGTGAACCGCATCGGGGCGCGCAGCACCTCCTCCTCGGCGGTGACGTTGTCGCGCGGATCGGTCGTGCCCGACGACGCACCGCTGCCGCGGTCGTCGACGGCGGGCGGAAGGACGGCGGGCGCGGCCAGATGCTGGCTCGGGACGGCCGACGACGCGGCCCGCGCCTTCCACAGGTCGTGCATGTCGAAGCCGAGGACGCCGAAGGCGCCGATCAGCAGCCCGCCGAAGGCATAGCGGATCACCTCACCCTCGTCGAAACGCGCGAAATAGCGCGACAATGCTCCGCGCCCGCGCGGCGCCGGTGCGTTCGGGGCGGGCTGCGTCTCGAGCTTTTCCATGGCGCTCATGGATCATGCCTCTTGCGTTCGGACAGGGCGATCGGGGTGACGTTCTCGGCGGTGGCCGCGCGCGGCGCGGCGGGTGGGCCTGCCTCCTTCGCCGCCCCCTCGCCGACGGGCTCGGCGGCCGGTTGCGGCTGCCGGTCGGACTGCCTGCGCGCCAGGAGCGCGTCATGCAGTTCGATCGACCGGAACATGTCGGCGGCGGTGATCCGGTCGGCATCGGCCATCTTTTCGTCGCCGCGCCGGATCGCGCCCTGGACGACACCCATGATGGCGACCAGCACGCCGGGCAGGAGGTCGATCGAGATCGCGCCCGCCCAGCTCGGAACGAAGTCGCCGGCATAGCGCAGCACCGCCTCCGCCGAGGAAAGCGGCACGTAGCGTCGCTCCGCCACCTTGGGTTGGGCGAGGATCTCGGCCGCGGCGTCGGAGAGCGCCTTCGACTGCGCGTCGACGGACGCCCTGATCGTCGCCATCACCTGGTCCTGCCGGCCGGCGAGATCGGCCGAAGAGCCGTCCGCCACCGGCGCGATGAAGCCGCCCGACAGGTCCGCCGCCGCGCGGGCGACCGACGGGGCGATCGACGTCTGCTGCAGCGCCGAGACGACGCCGGCGAGCGCCACCGCCTGTTCGGCGAAGCGGTCAGAGCGCGGGGCGATCGCGCCAGGCTCCGAGACCAGCCCGCGCATCCGCGCAAGGTGCTCCTGGCCTTCGCGGAAGAGCGTTCCGACGAGTTCCTGCGAGGACCGGATGTTGGCCTCCAGCTCGCGCATCTGGGCGCTCATCTGGGTGAGCAGTTGGACGACGCTGCCGGCGCCCGAGGTGCCCGTCAGCGCCCCCGAACTGCGCTCGTCGTCGGCGAGCCGCGCGAATCGTTCGCCCGCGCGCTGGATGTCGGGCAGCAGCGACAACGCCCCGAGCGCGTTGGCATGGGCCTGCTCGAGATCGGAGGTGTAGCCCTCCAGCGTCTCGGCGAGATGCTGCTCGACCGCGGCCGAACCGGCGAGCGCCGCCGCGTTCAGCCAGGACGACATCGCCACGATCATGACGGACCCGACCGCCATCACCGCGACCAGCGCCATGCGCGACGCGCCGTCGCGCATCTCCGGCAGGAAGCGCATCAGGTAGGTCCAGAAGCCGTAGATGCCCACCGACACGGCGGCCGAGTAGACGATCGCGGCGAAGAACACGATCGCGGCCGATCCGTCGAGCAGGCTGCGCACGCCGAGATAGGTGTAGACGCCGGAGGCCAGCGCGAGCGTCGCCAGCACGAACCGCGTCATCGTTTCCAGCGACGCGGCGTGGTCCTTCAGGCGACGGGCGGTGACGGCTTCACTCATGCGCGCTGCGGTGCTTCCCGTTTACGTTTCGTTAACCTGTTCCGCCCAGAGATGGCGCGACAAAGGTGACCAAATCAGGGCTTACACGCCACATCGGCGATCCCTATCGGCAGGGGTGCTCCAGCACCGGGACCACGTCGTCCGGCAGCCCGTACATGTAGGACCGCCCGTGCAGCAGCACGCCCTGCGAGCGGCAGCGGCGAGCGACCGCATCCCCGGTCGCCGGATCGAGGTAGACGACCTTCGGCTCGCCGGCGCGCGAATAGGCGGCAAGTTCCTCGGCCAGGTGTCCCTGCCCGACCACGATCCGCTTGTATCCCGCGGGGCTGCGGATGATCAGGTTGCCGAAGCTGTCGGCGTGGACGCGATCGCTGTAGCCGCCCGCCGCCGCCGGCCCGGCGGATGCGGCGACCAGCAACGCGGCGGCCACCGCGCTGGTTCCGATTCGGAAATGACTGCGTGGCATCTTCATGGCTCGTCCTCTTCGCTTCGGGCCTCGAGCCTCCTCGCGTCCGAATTTAACCCTTTCTTAACCCATGTCACTCCGGAAGGTGCCGCCTGGACCTGGCCAATTGACAGACATGGTTAATATCCCCAAAGGGTAGGCATGACCGACGACACTTCCGCACAGCCCGCCATCGACATCGCGCAGCTTCGCCTGAAGGACGCGCTGGATTTCGCGCCCCTGCTGGCCGCCTATGCGCAGGCGCTGAAACGCGGCGCGCCGCGCCGCCCCGACCAGTTTTACGCCGAGACCCTATTGCAGGACCGCACGGCCGAGGTCGTCGGCGCCCGCATCGACGGCAGGCTCGTCGGCTTCGCGATCTTCACCGACCAGCCCGAGCCTGTGTCGGGCATGCGCTGCGGCGTGTGCGATCACATCTACGTGCACCACGAGCACCGCAGCAAGGGCATCGCCAAGGCGATGGTCGACGTGCTGGCCGACCAGGCCGAGGAGCGCGGCTGGACCAAGCTGATCCTGAACGCCCCGCGCCAGCCCGAGGACGGGCGCAAGCTCTACGAGCAGATCGCCGCCCCGGCCGACTGGACGAGCTTCGTCATCCGATTCGACAACAAGTGACGCGCCGCGCCGACATGGGTCGGCCCTCCCCCGGCGCGTGACCGGTGCGGCAGGAAGAAGCGGATGGCCTTCAAATCGATTTGAACCACTTGCCGATTCGCGTCGGGACTAAATATCCGGACACAAACGTCTTTTGCGGCTTTGACGCGCTGCGAAATGAGGACTAGAAAGCGCCATCAAATGAGCCATAGGGGCGGCAGGTCCATGCATGCCCCGTCGGTCTCCGTTCTGGGGGAGCCATGAGCAACTCGACAGCCACCCGTCCCGGCATGAAGCCACGCCCGCTCTCGCCGCACCTGCAGGTCTACCGCTTCACGCCGACCATGGCGATGTCGATCGTGCATCGCATCAGCGGCGCCGCGCTCTATTTCGGCGTCCTTCTCGTCGCCTGGTGGCTGGTCGCCCTGTCGACGTCGGAAAGCGCCTTCGCGCTCGCCGGCGGCGTCATGGGCTCCTGGCTCGGCCTGCTGGTGCTGTTCGGCTTCACCTGGTCGCTCTGGGTCCACATGCTGGGCGGCCTGCGCCATCTGGTCTGGGACACCGGACGCGGGATGGAGAAGCACAAGGCCACGAAACTGTCGCTGGCCACGCTCGCGGGCTCGATCGTTCTCACGGTCCTGACCTGGATCGTCATCTTCTTCGCGGGAGCCTGAAACCATGGCCGACATGCGCACCCCCCTCGGAAAGGTTCGCGGCCTCGGCGCCGCAGGCCACGGCACGGCGGCGTTCTGGCGCAACCGCGTCACCTCGGTCGCGCTGATCCCGCTCAGCATCTTCGCCGTCTGGCTGGTCGTCTCGAACCTCGGCTCCAGCTTCGCCGAAACCCGCGCCACGCTCGCCCATCCGGTCGTCGCGGTGCTGCTTGCGCTCTTCGTCGTCATCAGCCTCGACCACATGCGGCTCGGCATGGTCGAGATCATCGAGGACTACGCCCACAACGAAGGCGTCAAGCTCGTCCTGCTGATGCTCAACATCTTCTTCACCATCCTCGTCGGCGGGGCCTGCGTGTTCGCCCTGCTGAAGATCGCGTTCGGAGGCTGATCCGCTCATGGCCAAGGCATCATCCGTCAACGGCAGGGCCTACACCTATGTCGACCACAAGTTCGACGTCGTGGTGGTGGGCGCCGGCGGCGCGGGCCTCCGCGCCACGCTCGGCATGGCCGAGCAGGGGCTGAAGACCGCCTGCATCACCAAGGTGTTCCCGACCCGCTCGCACACCGTCGCCGCCCAGGGCGGCATCGCGGCCTCGCTGCAGAACATGGGTCCGGACCACTGGCAGTGGCACCTTTACGACACCGTCAAGGGGTCCGACTGGCTGGGCGACGTCGACGCGATGGAGTACCTCGCCCGCGAGGCGCCCGCGGCCGTCTACGAACTCGAGCACTATGGCGTGCCCTTCTCGCGCACCGAGGAAGGCCGCATCTACCAGCGCCCCTTCGGCGGCCACATGCAGAATTTCGGCGACGGCCCGCCCGTGCAGCGCACCTGCGCGGCCGCCGACCGCACCGGCCACGCCATCCTGCACACGCTCTACGGCCAGTCGATCAAGAACAACGCCCAGTTCTTCATCGAGTATTTCGCGCTCGACCTGATCATGACCGATGGCGTCTGCACCGGCGTCGTGGCCTGGAACCTCGACGACGGCACCATCCACCGCTTCTCCGCCAAGATGGTGGTGCTGGCGACAGGCGGCTACGGCCGCGCCTACTTCTCGGCGACGTCGGCCCACACCTGCACCGGCGACGGCAACGGCATGATCGCGCGCGCCGGCCTGCCGCTGCAGGACATGGAGTTCGTGCAGTTCCACCCGACCGGCATCTACGGCGCCGGCTGCCTCATCACCGAGGGCGCGCGCGGCGAGGGCGGCTATCTCGTCAACTCCGAGGGCGAGCGCTTCATGGAGCGCTATGCCCCCTCGGCCAAGGACCTCGCCTCGCGCGACGTCGTCTCGCGCTGCATGACGCTGGAGATCCGCGAGGGGCGCGGCGTCGGCAAGGCCAAGGACCACATCTTCCTGCACCTCGACCACCTCGACCCGGCCGTGCTGCACGAGCGCCTGCCGGGCATCTCGGAATCGGCCAAGATCTTCGCCGGCGTCGACGTGACCAAGGAGCCGATCCCGGTGCTGCCGACGGTGCACTACAACATGGGCGGCATCCCGACCAACTACTGGGGCGAGGTGCTGAACCCGGTCGAGGGCGAGCCCGACCGCGTCCAGCCCGGCCTGATGGCCGTCGGCGAGGCCGGCTGCGCCTCCGTGCACGGCGCCAACCGGCTCGGCTCCAACTCGCTGATCGACCTCGTGGTCTTCGGCCGCGCCGCCGCCATCCGCGCCGGCGAGGTGGTCGACCGCAACGCGGCGATCCCCGCCATCAACGAGGCAGCGGTCGAGAAGATCATGGACCGCTTCGACCGGCTGCGCAACGCCAATGGCGGCACGCCGACGGCGGTGCTGCGCGAGAAGATGCAGCGCGCCATGCAGGAGGACGCCGCCGTGTTCCGCACCCAGGAATCGCTGGAGAACGGCTGCCGCCGCATCTCGGCGATCTGGAAGGAACTGCCCGACGTCAAGGTCACCGACCGCTCGATGATCTGGAACTCCGATCTCGTCGAAACGCTGGAGCTCGACAATCTGATGGCCTGCGCCATCACCACCGTGCACGGCGCCGAGGCGCGCAAGGAGAGCCGCGGCGCGCACGCCCGCGAGGACTTCTCCGAGCGCGACGACGCCAACTGGCGCAAGCATTCGCTGGCCTGGGTGGACGACGCCGGCAACGTGACGCTGAAGTACCGCCCGGTCCACACCGAGACCATGCTGCCGGCATCCCAGGGCGGCATCGACCTCGCCAAGATCGCGCCGAAGAAGCGGGTTTATTAGGATAGGACCCAAGGGAGGTCCCGGCATGGGTGAGATCACGATCAGGGTGAGCGACGCGACGATCGTCGAGGCGCTGGAAGAACTGGCTTCGAGGCACGGCCGCCCGATCGAGGAGGAAGCGCTCTCGATCCTGGAACGCGCGCTCGGCGAGCAGAGGCGCGGGATCGACCTGATCGACCGCGCCCGCCAGATCCGCGCGATGACGCCGAAGGGCGTGGCACAGACCGATTCGGTCGAGATCATCCGCGCGATGCGGGAAGAGCGCGATCGTGCGCTGGGTGGTTGACGCATCCGTGGCCGTGAAGTGGATCATTGCCGAGGAACGCGGGGACGCGGCGGACACACTGCTGGCCGTCGATCAGACGAGATTTGCGCCTGACCTGATGCTGGTGGAGTTGGCGAACGTCCTTCGTTCCAAGCTGTCGAAGGGGCAGGTCTCGCTCCCCCAGGCCCGGGCAGGTCTTCAATTCGTCGCCAGCGCCATGACGTCCTTGGTGCCGGATCGCGAACTCGTCGGGCGTGCCCTCGACATCGCCGCCGAGTTGGAACACCCGGTCTACGATTGCATGTACATTGCCTGTGCCGAACGAGAAGGCACGAAGCTCGTGACGGCGGACACCCGTCTGGGGAAGCGCGCCGCACAGTCCCGCTACGCATCACTCGTCGAATCCCTGCCGATCTGAATCGGAGACACCATGGTCGAACTCACCCTCCCCAAGAACTCGAAGATCAACCCCGGCAAGACCTGGCCGAAGCCGCAGGGCGCGACCAATCTTCGCGAGTACAAGATCTATCGCTGGTCGCCAGACGACGACCAGAACCCGCGCCTCGACACCTATTTCGTCGACATGGACGATTGCGGGCCGATGGTTCTCGACGCGCTGCTCTACATCAAGAACAAGATCGACCCGACGCTGACCTTCCGCCGCTCCTGCCGCGAGGGCATCTGCGGCTCCTGCGCCATGAACATCGACGGCGCCAACACGCTGGCCTGCACCAAGGGCATCGACGAGATCGCCGGCGCGGTGAAGGTCTATCCGCTGCCGCACATGCCGGTGGTAAAGGATCTCGTGCCCGACCTGACCGTGCCCTACGCGCAGCTCACCTCGATCCAGCCCTACCTGAAGACCGTTTCCCCGGAGCCGGCCAAGGAATGGCTGCAGAGCCACGCCGACCGGCAGAAGCTCGACGGCCTCTACGAGTGCATCCTGTGCTTCTGCTGCCAGACCTCGTGCCCGTCCTACTGGTGGAACGGCGACCGCTATCTCGGCCCCGCCGTGCTGCTGCAAGCCTATCGCTGGCTGATCGACTCGCGCGACGAGGCGACCGGCGAGCGTCTGGACGACCTGGAAGACCCGTTCCGGCTCTACCGCTGCCACACCATCATGAACTGCGCGCAGACCTGCCCCAAGGGCCTCAACCCGGCCAAGGCGATCGCGGAGATCAAGAAGATGATGGTGGAGCGGGGGGTGTAGGGAGATTATGGTGGGTGCGTCCTTCGAGGCTCGCCCGCCGGCATTCGCTCAAGACGAGACACGACGTGCGGGCTCGCACCTCAGGATGAAGACCGTCGCAACTCGGCATCGCCCGCCGGTGGCGCTGTTCGAAAGGCAGAATCCGTTGCGTTCGCAGACGCAGATCGTTTTAAAGGGGCGCTCGCTCCGCCGTCCCTCATCCTGAAGTGCGAGCGAAGCGAGCCTCGAAGGACGCACTTGAGACAGCCATGGACACTCCCGCCTCCGACCTCCCGCTCCTCAACGCCGTCGAAGCCCGCGTGCTGGGCTCGCTGATCGAGAAGAAGGAGCTGACGCCCGACATCTATCCGCTGTCGCTCAACGCCACGCAGTCGGCCACCAACCAGAAGACCGCGCGCGAGCCGGTGATGACCCTGGAGCCCGCCGACATCCACCGGTCCTTCAAGTCGCTCCAGGACAAGGGGCTGGTGCGCCAGGTGTCCGGCTCCCGCGTCGAGCGCTACGAGCACCTGCTGTCCCAGCGCTTCTCGCTCACCCGCGGCCAGACATCGCTGATCGGCCTGATGATGCTGCGCGGCCCCCAGACCGCGCACGAGCTCATGGCGCGCGCCGAGCGCATGGCGCGCTACGCCAGCGTCGAGGAGCTCCTTTCCGACCTCGACCTGCTGATCGGCCGCAAGACGCCGCTCGTCCAACTCGTCGAGCGCGGTCCCGGCCAGCGTGAGGACCGCTACGCCCATCTCCTCTGCGGGCCGGTCGCGTCCGCGCCCCGTTCCGTCCCGATGGCAAGGGCCTTCGCATCCGCCGACACCTCGGATCTCGAGGCGCGCGTTGCTGCGCTCGAAGCCGAGGTGGCCGACCTGCGGGCGATGGTCGAGCAGTTGCGCGGCGGCTGACGCTTTTTCGCCGCGCCGCCTCGCCGATTGATCCGCGTCAAGCCAACCGCGCGGTCGCCGCGCTACGACCCCTCCCGGCAACGGAAGGGAGTTCGCCGCGCGATGGCCACCACGAACTGGAACGACTTCATCGACCAGACCAACCGCCGCATGACAGCGGTGCGCGGCGGCATTCCCGACGTCGCCGCCGGCTTCGCCCAGTTGGCCAAGGCAGCCATCGCGCCCGGCGCGCTCGATTCCAAGACCAAGGAACTGATCGCGCTGGCGATCGGCATCGCCGCGCGCTGCGACGGCTGCCTCGCCTTCCACGTCAAGGCCGCCATCAAGTACGGCGCCACCCGCGAGGAGGTACTGGAGACGATCGGCGTCGCCGTCTACATGGGCGGCGGCCCCTCGATGATCTACGGCGCCGAGGCGCTCGACGCCTACGACACGCTGGCCGCCGGCTGATCTCACGCAAGCGTGTTGGCGCTTGATTTTGAAGTGGAGCGGGACGGCGCTATTTCTCCGCCGAACAGGGAGAAGTCCGTCATGCCGCGCCTGCTGATCGCCGCCTCGCTCGCCGTTTTCGCTGCCTCGACAATCCCCGCCGCCGCGCAGCAGACCCAGTCCGCCATCTTCGCCGGCGGCTGCTTCTGGTGCATCGAATCCGACATGGACAAGGTGCCGGGCGTGACCGCCACGACCTCCGGCTATTCCGGCGGCACGCTGCAGAACCCGACCTACCCCAACCATGAAGGCCACCGCGAGGTGCTCAAGGTCGAGTTCGACCCGTCGAAAATCTCCTACGGCCAGCTTGTCGACATCTTCTTCCGCTCCGTCGACCCGACCGATGCCGGCGGGCAGTTCTGCGATCGCGGCCATGCCTACACAACCGCCATCTACGTGGCGGACGACGAGCAGCGACAGGCGGCGGAGAAGGCGAAGGCAGCCGCTCAGGCCGAACTCGGCAAGCCCGTCGTCACGCCCATCGAGATGGCCGGAACGTTCTGGGCGGCGGAGGACTACCACCAGGACTACTACCGGAAGAACCCCATCCGCTACCGCTACTACCGCTCCGCCTGCGGCCGCAACGATCGCGTCGAGACGGTGTGGGGCAACGCCGCCTACCAGGGCATTCCCGCGCACTGACCGGGCGCCGACGACCCGGAGAGCGTCAGCGCGCCCCGTTTGCCGGCGAATGCGACGGGCCGCGTTCAGTCTTCCTCAATCCTGTTTGCAGTCTGTCGCCCCGCTATGCCCGGAATGTGCCGCAACGGGATGCCGCGTTAACCGACTGGCATGCCGGGGCAAGCTATGCACCGGGCGAGATCGAGACAACGCGTCGGTAGCCCGTGCCTTTTCTGCAACGATGTTCGGACGTGACTGCAGCCGCCCTTGGCAGGCTTCCGCGCTGGTTGCCCGTCGCCCACTGGTATCACATGAGCGGGCTCGCGCCCGACCCGTCGCTGGAAGCGGCCGGCGTTCGCGCAGCCCAGATGCGCTCGATGATCCGCTACACGCCGATCATGATGGCGGCGAACGTGGTCAATGCGCTGTGCGTGCTCCTCGGCATCGGCCATCTCGTCGAAAGCCCAACGCTCCTGCTTCTGTGGGCCCTCGCCATTTGGGCCTTCGCGATCCATGCGACGGCGATCTGGAACGCGGGCCGGAAGCGGCCGCCGCGCGATAAAGTCTCCGCGCGCGGTCTCTGGCGCACGACACGCCACGCCGCCCTGCTGGGGCTGCTCTGGGGAATCCTGCCGGCGATCTGGTACCCGGAACTCGACCAGTGGGGCCAAGTGCTCGTCGGCACCCTCGTCACGGGCATGATCTGCTGCGGCGCCTTCGCCCTCGCCACCATACCATCCGCCGGCGCCGCCTACGTCCTGGCCCTGATGGCAGGAAGCCTTGTCGGGCTGATGCGCGCCGACCTGCCCCATGTCGAGGTGATCGCCGTCCTTCTGCTCGCCTATTCGGTGACAGTCACCTACGCGGTCTTCGGCACCGGCAAGCTGTTCGTCGAGCATTTCGAGGCCGAGACAGCCCTGAAACATCATGGCGAAGTGATCCAGTTGCTCCTCAACGAGTTCGAGGAGAACGGATCCGACTGGCTGTTCGAACTCGACCGGCACTTGCGCATCGTCTCCTTCTCGCCCCGCTTCCTGGACGTCGTCGCGGACGAGAACGCCGGTCTCGAGGGGCGACGTTTCGGCGATCTGCTCGCGCCCGCCGGGCAGAAGTGCTTCCATGCTGCACTGGCAGGCAGCAAGGCGTTTCGCGACGTCGTGGTCGAGGCGGACGGTCGCGGCGGCACCCACTGGTGGTCGATCACGGCCGGTCCCCTCTTCGACGCGAACGGCGCGGTGGCGGGCTGGCGCGGCGTCGGCTCCGACGTGACCGAGGCGAAGCTCGCCAAGGACCGGATCGTCTGGATGGCCACGACCGACCAGCTGACCGGCCTGCCGAACCGCCTGCATTTCCGCGAATGCGCCGAACGCGCGATCGCCCGCTGCCGCGCGGGCGGACGGATGATCGGGATCGCCAGCCTCGATCTCGACGGTTTCAAGCAGGTCAACGACACGCTCGGCCACGCCGCCGGCGACGAACTCCTCGCACGGATCGCTTTGCGGCTGCACGATTTCGCCCGCGACGGCGTCATGATCGGCAGGCTTGGGGGTGACGAATTCGGCGTGCTGATCGAATGCGACTGCGGCGCCGACGGCATGGTCGAGCTGCTGGAGCAGGTCGTCGCCGCGATTTCGGCGCCGATCGCCATCGGCGACAGCACGGTGTCCGTCGGAGGCACCGCCGGGCTGGCGCTGCCGCGCTCGGCGGACGAGGATATCGACCGGTTGATGAGCAACGCCGACACAGCGCTCTACGCGGCCAAGGAACAGCAACGCGGATCGGTCGCATTCTTCACCGAAATCATGCAGAAGACCGCGGACGAGAAACGCGGCCTCGCCGACGACCTGAAGTCGGCCATCGATGCGCGGCAGCTGGAAGTGCACTACCAGCCGATCGTCGATGCGAACACGATGCGCGTCGTTGCCGCCGAGGCCTTGCTGCGCTGGCGCCATCCGCGGCGCGGCCTGCTGTCGCCCGACGCCTTCATCGGCATCGCGGAAGCAAGCGGTCAGATCGGCCGCATCGGGACGTGGGTGCTCTCGCAGGCCTGCGCCGACGCGGCATCCTGGCCCGACCATGTCAGCGTGGCGGTCAATGTCTCGCCCGCCCAGCTGGTGACGAACGGAACGAGCGCCACGGTTCGCGCCGCCCTGGCATCGAGCGGCCTCGCCGCCGGCCGGCTCGAGCTCGAGATCACCGAGGCCGTGTTCGTCCGGCATGGAACCCAGGCGGAGGAATTCATGCGCGACATGAGCGCCCTGGGCGTCCGGATCGCGCTTGACGATTTCGGTACCGGCTACTCCTCGCTCGGCTACATCACGCGCTTTCCGGTTTCGAAACTGAAGATCGATCGGTCTTTCGTTTCCGGCGGCGCCGCCATCAAGGAACGCAACGCCGTCATTTCGGCCATCGTCGGCATCGCGCGGTCGCTGAACATGGTCACCACGGCCGAAGGCGTCGAGAACCCGGGCGAACTCGCCTGGTTGCGCAATCTCGGCTGCACCCAGGTCCAGGGCTATCAGGTGGGCACGCCGATGCCCGTCGAGGCATTCTCGGCGTTCCTGCGCAGCCACGCGGCGGAGCCGATGCCCGCCGCGGAACCGAGGGTCGCCGTCGCCTGAGGCCGGCGGGCCGGAGCGAAGGGGCGATTCGAAGCCAGGTCAGGCGAGCCTGGCGTCGAGCGAAATCTCGATCGCGCCGAGCGCCTTGGAGACGGGACATCCCGCCTTCGCCTTCTCGGCCAGCGCCACGAATGCGCGTTCGTCGATCCCCGGCACCGTCCCGGTCAGGTGAAGCGCGCTCTTCGTGATGCCGGTTCCCGGCACCAGCGTCACCACCGCCTTCGCGTCGAGCCTCTCGGCGGGCGTGCCGTTCTCGGCCAGGAAGTGCGACAGCTGCATGGCGAAGCAGCCGGCATGCGCCGCCGCGATCAGTTCCTCGGGGTTCGTGCCGGTCTGGCCGCTCTCGTCCTCGAACCGCGACTTGAACGAGTAGGGCAGCCCCTTCAGCGCGCCGCTCTGCGCCTCCAGCGCTCCTTTTCCTTCCTTCAGCGTGCCGGTCCAGACGGCGGTGGCATGACGGTCCATGAGAATCTCCTGTGGGTTGCGGCTCGCCGGGTCCCGGCGCGCGGCACGAACAACGCGCGGCGGGGGCGACCGTTCACATCATGTGCGAAATCGCCGGCTTTCGCATCGCCCTTGTTCGCCGTGAGGCGAAGCTGCGCCGCGCATGGGCGCGGCGCAGCTCAGATCGGCTCGCCGCGCAGCAGGTTGGGCGCGGGTCCGGCCAGGCCCGCCGCCTGCCGGATGAAGAAGTCCTTCAGCGCCGGCATCCGGTCGACCATGCCGAGACCGATGTCGCGGATCGTCCGCAGCGGGCCGAAGTCGTTGGAGAACATGCGGTTCAGCACGTCGGTCGTCACCCCCATCTGGACGGTATCGAAACGCCGCCAGCGGGCGTAGCGCTCCAGCACGTCGACCGCGCCGATGTCCTCGCCGAGACGGTCGGCCTCGACCACCACCTGCGCCAGCGCGGCGGCGTCCTTGAAGCCGAGGTTCAGGCCCTGGCCCGCGATCGGGTGGATGCCGTGCGCGGCGTCGCCGGCCAGCGCGAAGCGCGGCGCGACGAACTCGCGCGCCAGCGTCAGCCCGAGCGGCCAGGCCTTGCGCGGCCCATTCACCCGGATGTCGCCGAGCTTGAGCCCGAACCGCAGTTCCAGTTCTGTCTCGAAGACGATGTCATCCTCCGAAACGAGGCGCTCGGCCTCGTCGGTCCGCTCCGTCCAGACGATGGACGAACGGTTGGTCCCGTCCTCGGCGGGCTTGAGCGGCAGGATCGCGAAGGGACCGGCGGGCAGGAAATGCTCCTCCGCGCGGCCGTTGTGCGGGCGCTCGTGCGCGACCGTGCACACGATGCCCGACTGTCCGTAGTCCCAGTGCACGGTCCTGATGCCGGCCATGTCGCGCAGGCGCGACTTCACGCCGTCGGCGGCTACCAAGAGCCGCGCCGCGATCGCCTGGCCGTGAGCAAGACGGACCGTCACGGCCGCGCCGTCGACCTCGAAGCCCTCGACCGCGACGCCCTCGTGGATCGCAATGCCGAGCTCGGCCGCGCGGCGGCGCAGCGCCGCGTTCATCGCCTTGTTCGGGATCATGTGGGCGAAGGTTTCGCCCTCGGCCACCTCCCCGTCGAAGGTCAGGAACACCGGCCGCACCGGATCGGAGGTGCGCGAATCCGTCACGATCATCTCGGTGATCGGCTGCGCATGCGGCAGGATCTCGTCCCAGCAGCCGAGTTGCTCCAGCATCCGGCGCGCGGCAGCGGCCACGGCGGAGGCGCGACCGTCGCGCTCCCACACCCCGGCCGGCGCCGCGTCCACCATCGTGATCGCCAGGCCCGGCCGCGACCGTGCGATCGCCACGGCCGCCGCCAGCCCGACATAGCCGGCGCCCGCCACCACGATGTCGGTGCGCTCTGCTGCATCATGTGTCATCGTCGAACTCCTCGCGGCCGTGCGCCGCAGCTTGACTTACCCTGCCCGGCTGGTCGAAACCGGCTCGTCGGCAAGGCCGGCGCGTCGGCGGAAGGAGCCAGCAACGATGTCTTCAGCCATGCAGGAACTCCTGTCCATACTCGACCTGGAGCGGCTGGAGCACAACCTGTTTCGTGGTCGCAGCCCGCAGACCGCCTGGCAGCGCGTGTTCGGCGGCCAGACCATCGGCCAGGCGCTCGTCGCCGCGCAGCGCACCGTCGATCCCGACCGCCGCGTCCACTCCCTGCACGGCTATTTCATGCGGCCGGGCGACACCAAGGTGCCCATCGTCTACGAAGTCGATCGCATCCGCGACGGCCTTTCCTTCAACACGCGCCGCGTGGTTGCGATCCAGCACGGCCACGCCATTTTTTCGCTCGAGGCCTCGTTCCAGCTCGTCGAGCAGGGCCTCGACCACCAGGTGCCCATGCCGCTCGACGTGCCTGCACCGGAGGACCTCAAGACCCAGCGCGAGCTCCTGGAGACCATGGACGGCGTGCCGGACGTGATCCGGCGCTTCTGGGCCCGCGAGCGGCCGCTGGAGATCAAGCCGGTCGCGATCGAGCACTATGTCAGCCGCGAAAAGCTGCCGCCGCACCAGAACATCTGGATTCGCGCGACCGGCCCGGTGCCCGCCGAATGGCCGATCCAGAGCGCCATCCTCGCCTATCTTTCGGACATGACCCTGCTCGACACCTCGACCTTCCCGCATGGCCGGGCCATTTTCGATCCGGACCTGCAGGTGGCGAGCCTCGACCACGCGATGTGGTTCCATCGCGACGATCCGCTCGACGACTGGCTGCTCTATACGCAGGACAGCCCCTCCTCGTCGGGCTCGCGCGGATTGTCCCGCGGCGCCATCTACAACCGGAAGGGACTGCTGATCGCATCGGTCGCGCAGGAAGGACTGATCAGGCTGCGCTCAAAAGCCTAAAAAATAGGCATTTTCGCAATTTTGCCCAGATTCTCGCCCGTCGATTTGTGCAGCGCGGCATGACGTCCGCCGCCGGCTTCGTGATCTCCCATTGATTTCAACGTTTTAACAGTTCCTTGCACGAGTTGGCACGGAGTTTGAATCTCCATGCCTACGCCCCGGTCGCCGACAGGTGGCCGGGAGTGTCTGAAAACGCGGGAACCCGCACAATCGAAGGGTGAAACCTGATGAAGATCGTGATGGCTATCATCAAGCCGTTCAAGCTCGACGAGGTGCGCGAGGCGCTCACCGCCGTTGGCATCCAGGGGCTGACCGTCACCGAGGTCAAGGGCTACGGACGTCAGAAGGGGCACACGGAAATCTATCGCGGCGCCGAATATGCCGTCAGCTTCCTGCCCAAGATCAAGATCGAGCTCGCGGTGAGCACCGACATGGTCGACAAGGCCGTCGATGCGATCAGCGGCGCCGCCAAGACCGGCCAGATCGGCGACGGCAAGATCTTCGTCTACGGGATCGACCAGGCCGTGCGCATCCGCACCGGCGAGACCGATGCCGACGCGCTTTGAGAGCCATACCGATTTCAAGGAGACAGAAATGAAAAGCCCTTCCCTCTTCAACCGGCTCGCACGGCCCGCCCTCGGCGGCGCGGCGCTGCTGGCCATCGGAACGCTCTCCGCCTTCGCGCAGGAGGCAGCCGCCCCGGCGGCCGAAGCGGCCGAGGCCGCGGCGCCCGAATTCGCCACGCTGGCCGACACGGCCTACATCTTCAACACCCTGCTGTTCATGCTCGGCGGCTTCCTGGTCATGTGGATGGCCGCGGGCTTCGCCATGCTCGAGGCCGGCCTCGTCCGGTCCAAGAACGTGTCGATGCAGAGCCTCAAGAACATCGCCTTGTACTCGATCGCCGGCATCATGTACTGGCTCGTCGGCTACAACCTGATGTATTCCGGCGTCGACGGCGGCTATTTCGGCGAATGGTTCTCGCCGAAGCTGCTCGAGACGGTCGGCCTCGGCGCCGACGGTGAATCGGCGGCGGCGCTCGAAACCGGCTATTCGGCGGCGTCCGACTGGTTCTTCCAGATGGTCTTCTGCGCCACCACCGCCTCGATCGTCTCCGGCACGCTGGCCGAGCGCATCAAGCTCTGGCCCTTCCTCATCTTCACCGTCATCCTGACGGGCTTCCTCTACCCGATCACGGGTTCCTGGGAGTGGGGTACGGGCTGGCTCGACGAAATGGGCTTCTCCGACTTCGCCGGCTCGACGCTGGTCCATTCGGTCGGTGGCTGGGCGGCTCTCGCCGGCGCCCTGATCCTCGGACCGCGCATCGGCAAGTACAGCAAGGGCGGCATCGTCCATCCGATGCCGGGCTCGTCGATCCCGCTCGCCACGCTCGGAACCTTCATCCTGTGGCTCGGCTGGTTCGGCTTCAACGGCGCCTCGCAGCTCGCCATGGGCACGATCGGCGACGTCTCCGACGTCAGCCGGATCTTCGTCAACACCAACATGGCCGCCGCCGCCGGCGTGGTCGTCGCCATCGTCCTGTCGCAGATCATCTACGGCAAGGTCGACGTGACCTTCGCGCTCAACGGCGCGCTCGCCGGCCTCGTGTCGATCACGGCCGAGCCGCTCGCCCCGTCCATCCTGCAGTCGGTAATCATCGGCGGCATCGGCGGCGTGATCGTGGTCTTCGCGGTGCCGCTGCTCGACAAGCTGAAGATCGACGACGTCGTCGGCGCCATCCCGGTCCATCTGATGGCCGGCATCTGGGGCACCTTCATCGTGCCGTGGTCGAACAGCGACGCCTCCTTCAGCGTGCAGATCATCGGCATCGCGGCGGTCGGCATCTTCATCACGGTGGCCAGCGCCGTCGTGTGGCTGATCCTCAAGGCGGTGATGGGCCTGCGCCCGACCGAAGAGCAGGAACTGCTCGGCCTGGACAAGACCGAAATCGGCGTCGAGGCCTATCCGGAGTTTACGGCGGCCGGCACCCGCTTCTAAGCCGCGACGCTTCACCATCCTCCCGAGCTGGGGCCCGGTTCGCCGGGCCCCTTTTTTGTCCGCCAAGGCCGAACCGCCGGGCCATGGTTAATGCCGCTTTAACCGCCTGCCCGTAGTCTGGTCGCGTCCGGAACCGCCTCCTCGGCGGCGCCGGCACGCGACCAGAGGATCGATTGCATGCGTCAAGGCCCGTCAGCCGCCTTCGCCCTGTCCGGCATCGGATACGGCATCCAGACCTTCCTGCGCCGCCAGCTGATGCGCGCGATCGGCCTCGCGCTGCTCGGCTTCTGCGGTTTCGCGGTGGCGAGCCTCGCCACCTGGAACGTCGCCGACCCGAGCTTCAGCCACGCGACGTCGAACGCCGTCACCAATGCCATGGGCTATCCCGGCGCGGTGTTCTCGGACCTCGCGATGCAGTTCTTCGGCCTCGCGTCCGTCGCCGGCCTGCTGCCCGCCTTTGCCTGGGGCCTGTTCTTCGTCGCCGCGCGCGGCATCGATCGGCTGCCGCGGCGCGGCGCGGCCTGGTTCGCCGCCGCCATCCTGTCGGCGGCGGTCGCGGGCTGTGTCGGCGCGCCCGAAACCTGGCCGCTCCCGACCGGCCTTGGCGGCGTCGCGGGCGACATGGTCCTGAAGGTGCCGAGCCTGTTCGCCGACGGTTATCCCGGCGGCTGGCTGGCCGTCGCCTGCGGCGTGGGTTTTGGCGTTCCGGCCTTCTGGCTGATGCTTTTTGCCACCGGCCTCGTCGGGCGCCGGGCGCTCGACATCGACGCCGACGACATGGCCGACGATCACGATCTCGACGAGGACATGGACGAGGACCGCGGCTTCCCCGCCATCGGAGCGGTCGTCCACTGGTGGCTGTTCCTCAGCGCCTTCGTCCGTCGCGCGATCGGCGCACTGGGCGCCGGGCGCATTCCCGCGCGCCGCAAGGACCAGGATATCGACGAAGACGACGACCCGCTGCTCGACTTCGTCGTCTCGCGCGACGAGCGCCTGGCTCCGTCGGCGGGCGAGCCGCTGCGGCGGCCGCGCGTCGAACCGGCCTTCCCGACCGAACCGGACTTCGACCTCCCGACCCAGGGCTTCGACGACGAGGACGATGACGGTCCAATGCCCGTGCAGGCCCCGGCGCAGCGCCGGACCGAGCCGCAGACGCCGCAGCGTATCGCGCCGGGCGCCGACACCACGGTCCGCAACTTCCGCTCCGCGCCCGGCCAGGCGCGCGTCGAGGCCCCGGCGCCGCGACCCCAGCCCGGCGCCCGCCTGGAGCGCGAGGCCCAGACGAGCTTCATCGGCGCCGATACCTTCGAGATGCCGTCGCTGCACTTCCTGTCGGAAGCCAAGAACGTGGTGCGCGATCCCAGCCTGTCGAAGGACGCGCTGGAACAGAACGCCCGCCTGCTGGAAGGCGTGCTGGAAGACTTCGGCGTCAAGGGCGAGATCATCCACGTCCGTCCCGGCCCGGTCGTGACGCTCTACGAGCTGGAGCCCGCGCCCGGAATCAAGTCGTCCCGCGTCATTGGCCTCGCCGACGACATCGCCCGCTCGATGAGCGCGATCGCCTGCCGCGTCGCCGTCGTGCCCGGCCGCAACGCCATCGGCATCGAACTGCCGAACGCCAAGCGCGAAACGGTCTACCTGCGCGAATTGCTGGCCAGCCGCGACTTCGAGCAGTCCAAGGCCAAGCTCGCGCTGGCGCTCGGCAAGACCATCAACGGCGAGGCGGTGATCGCCGACATCGCGAAGTTCCCCCATCTCCTCGTGGCCGGCACCACCGGCTCGGGCAAGTCGGTCGCCATCAACACCTTCATCCTCTCGATCCTCTACCGCATGAAGCCGGAGGATTGCCGTCTGATCATGATCGACCCGAAGATGCTCGAACTGTCGGTCTATGACGGCATCCCGCACCTCCTGACGCCCGTCGTGACCGACCCGAAGAAGGCCGTCGTCGCGCTGAAATGGACCGTGCGGGAGATGGAGGACCGCTATCGCAAGATGTCCAAGGTCGGCGTGCGCAACATCGACGGCTTCAACCAGCGCGTCGGCCAGGCGCAGAAGAAGGGCGAGGCGATCTCGCGCACCGTCCAGACCGGCTTCGACCGCGACACCGGCGAGGCCATCTACGAGACCGAGAACCTCGACCTGAAGCCGCTGCCCTACATCGTCGTCATCATCGACGAGATGGCCGACCTGATGATGGTCGCCGGCAAGGACATCGAGGGCGCGGTGCAGCGCCTCGCGCAGATGGCGCGCGCCGCCGGCATCCATGTCATCATGGCCACGCAGCGTCCGTCGGTCGACGTCATCACCGGCACGATCAAGGCCAACTTCCCCACCCGCATCTCCTTCCAGGTGACATCGAAGATCGACAGCCGCACAATCCTGGGCGAGATGGGCGCCGAACAGCTGCTCGGCATGGGCGACATGCTCTACATGGCCGGCGGCGGCCGCATCCAGCGCGTCCACGGTCCCTTCGTCTCCGACGACGAGGTCGAGAAGGTCGTGAGCCACCTCAAGCTGCAGGGCGTGCCCGAATATCTCGACGCCATCACCGAGGAAGACGACGACGAGGACGGCGAACCCTCGGGCAAGGGCGGCGGCGGTTCGGGCGCGGGCGCGGGCGGCAACTTCGACGATTCCGACGATCCGTACGACCAGGCCGTGTCGGTGGTCTTGCGCGACGGCAAGGCGTCCACCAGCTATATCCAGAGACGGCTGGGCATCGGCTACAATCGCGCCGCCTCCATCATCGAGCGGATGGAGAAGGAAGGCATCGTCGGCCCCGCCAACCACGCCGGCAAGCGCGAGATTCTCGTCCCGACGGAGGACGAGGATCCCTTCTGAGCCACCCGCCAGGGGCGCGCAGGCCAAACTAAAGCCGCAGTCGCTTCCTAGCCCTGCGGCATGAATAGGAGATTCGGAGCCATGACCGCATCAACCCCCGCGCGTTCCGGGCGCATCCGCCGCGCCGCCGCCGCTTTCGCCATCGCCGCGGCCGCCGCCGTCACCGCCCTGCCCTCCACCCACGCGATCGCGCAGGGCGCGGCGATGGCCGACGCGCAGAAGATCGCCGACCATTTCGCCGGCGTGAAGACCATGACGGGCGAGTTCGTCCAGTTCGGCCCCAAGGGCGAGCAGACGGGCGGCAAGTTCTTCATCCAGCGCCCGGGCAAGATCCGCTTCAACTACGAGGAGCCCTCGGGCTTCAGGGTGATCGCCGACGGCGAGTCGGTCGTCATCAACAATGCCAAGCTCAACACCTGGGATCTCTACCCCCTGTCGAAGACGCCACTGAAGCTCCTGCTCGACAATCGCATCGACCTGTCCGGCAACAAGGTGCGCTCGGTGCGCCAGGACGACGACCTGACCACCATCCAGCTGCAGGACAAGTCGATATTCGGCGACTCGACCATCACCATGATGTTCGACCCCAAGAGCTACGAACTGCGCCAGTGGACCATCACCGACGCGAAGGGCAAGGACACGACGGTGATGATCTTCAACGTCCAGCAGGGCGTTTCATTCGATCCGAGCGTCTTCACCATCGACTACGCCCGCATCACCGAGGCCTCCCAGGGCGCCAATCGCGGCAAGTAGGCCCGCGCCCCGGCGCCGGAAATCGCCCGAACGCTTGATTTCGGCGCGTCGGGATGGGAACGGTTGGACAGGGTCGCCGCAGCCGCGCGGCGGCCCTTTCCCGTTCCCCCGACTTCTCCACGGAAGACTCCATGCCGCTGACGATCGCCACCTGGAACATCAATTCCGTTCGCCTGCGCTTTGCGCTGGTCGAAACGTTCCTGCGCGAGCATCGGCCCGACGTCCTGTGCCTGCAGGAGATCAAGTGCCCGGACGACCTTTTCCCGGCCGACGGGTTCCGCCAGCTCGGCTACGAACACGTCGCGATCAGCGGCCAGAAGGGCTACCACGGCGTGGCGACCATCTCGCGCCGGCCGCTCTCGATCGTCGAGAAGCGCCGCTTCTGCGACAATGACGACTGCCGCCACCTCTCCACCCGCCTGGAGGCCGGCGGCAAGTCGGTCCTGCTGCACAATTTCTACGTTCCCGCCGGGGGCGACGAGCCGGACCCGGCGATCAACCCGAAGTTCCGCCACAAGCTCGATTTCATCGAGGAGATGCGCACCGTCGCGGCCGACCATGACGGCGACAACGCCGCCATCCTCGTCGGCGACCTGAACATCGCCCCGCTCGAGGACGACGTCTGGTCGCACAGGCAGCTGCTGAAGGTGGTCAGCCACACGCCGGTGGAAACCGAAGGCCTGGAATCGATGCGCCGGCAGGGCGGCTGGGCCGATCTCATGCGCATCCACACGCCGCCGCCGGACAAGATCTACACCTGGTGGAGCTACCGCGCCCGCGACTGGGAAGCCGCCGATCGCGGCCGTCGGCTCGATCACGTCTGGTCGTCGCCGAACCTGGTAGACAGCCTGTCGGGCATCAAGGTGCTGAAGGCCGCGCGCGGCTGGGAACGCCCGTCCGATCACGTGCCGGTCATCGCCCGGTTCGAGATGGCGTAGGGCCGCGACCCGAACCTACTGGAACTTCGGCGCCAGGCTCTCGATTTTGGCGATCATCGTGGTGAGGCCCCGCGAGAGCCTGCGATGCATCACCACCGCGATCTGCGGATACTCCTCGAGCATGCGCCGGAACAGGCTTCGACTGAGCCGGATCACCTCGACGTCGCCGGCGGCGACCGCGCCGGTCAGCCGCTTCGTCTCGACGATCAGCGCCAGTTCGCCAAGCACGGAGCCGCGTCCGCACTGCGCGACCACCACGCGGCCGGCCTCCGTGTCGCGCACAAGCGCCACCGTTCCCGAGACCACGACATAGGCGCTGTCGGCCACGTCGCCCTCGCGGTAGAGTTCCCGGCCGATGGAATATTTCAGCCGTTCGGTGCCGAAGGCGAGCAGGCGCATCTGCTCGTGCGTGAAATCCTCGAAAATCTCCACGCCGGCCAGAATGCCGATATCGTCTTCTAGCGTCATGAAGCTGTCCCGGGCTTCCCCCCACCCGGCCCCCCGCCCGGCAAGATGGATTTGCCGACTCAGGGAACGAGCTTGTATCCGCCGCTTTCTGTCACAAGAATTTCGGCATTGGAAGGATCGCGCTCGATCTTCTGCCTCAGACGATAAACGTGCGTTTCGAGCGTATGCGTCGTCACGCCCGAATTGTAGCCCCAGACTTCCTCCAGCAACACGTCCCTCGTGATCACCTTCTGCCCGGCCCTGTAGAGATACTTGATGATCGAGGCTTCCTTTTCGGTCAGCCGCACCTTGCCGCCGCGCTGGTCGAGCAGCAGCTTCTGGCTCGGCTTGAAGGTGTAGGGACCGACGACGAAGGTCGCGTCTTCGCTCTGCTCGTGCTGGCGCAGCTGTGCGCGGATGCGGGCGAGCAGCACGGCGAAGCGGAAGGGCTTCGTCACGTAGTCGTTGGCGCCGGCCTCGAGGCCCAGGATCGTGTCGGAATCGGTGTCCTGGCCGGTCAGCATGATGATCGGCGACTTGAAGCCGCCCTTGCGCAGGAGCTTCACCGCCTCGCGGCCGTCCATGTCGGGCAGGCCGACATCCATGATCAGGAGGTCGATGAGCCCGGCCCGCGCCGTCGCCACGCCCTTGGCGGCGTTCGCCTCCTGCAGCACGCGGAACTCCTCGTACAGCGAAAGCTGTTCCACCAGCGTGGTGCGGAGGTCGTCATCGTCGTCGACGATCAGGATTGTGCGTGACGTCATCGTTGGATTCCGTTTTTCAAGTCGACAGCCCGTCCAGGGACCATTCATCTAGGAAAAAAGCCGAAACTGTGGAAGTCGGTCACCGTGATTTGTTTTCAAACGATATCCTACTCGAAAAGGCGTGAACGCGAAGTGCACCGCCGCGACGTTGTGTCCGGACGCTCGACGATGACCGTCCGCGCCCGCCCGGGGCATCCCGCGCAGGGGCTGCTGGCTGTTGCCGGAGCGGTGTTTGCCTGCGCGCTCGGCCGCGGAGGCATCACCGCGTTCAAGCGCGAGGGCGACGGCGGCACGCCGCTGGCCTCGATGAAGCTGCTGTGGGGCTACCGACGGCCGGGCCGAGGCTTCCCGCCGCAAAGCCGACTTCCGGTGCTGCCCGCGGCGCCCCGCCTCGGCTGGTGCGACGCACCGGGCGACCGCAACTACAACCGCCCCGTCCGCCTGCCCTATCCGGCCAGCTGCGAGACGATGCAGCGCGCCGACCGGCTCTACGACGTGGTGCTGGTGCTCGACTGGAACATGCGCCCGGCGATCCCCGGCCGTGGCAGCGCCATCTTCCTGCACATCGCCAAGCCGGGCTATGCGCCGACCGAAGGCTGCATCGCGGTCTCGCCGGCGACGATGCGGCGGCTGCTGCCGCTGCTCAGGGCCGGATCGGTGGTGCGGGTGATGCGGTAGCGGCGTCGGGCCTCACCCGTAGCGCCACACCGTCGTGCGCTTGACCTCGGCGTCCTCCAGCGCCCGCGTCACCGGCACCTGGTACTCGGCCAGGAACGTGAGCCTGCCGCGCGGCAGGTAGGAGCGGCCGGGATCGCCGACGAGTACGGTCGCGCCGCGCGCGACGAGCTCGGAGAACCACGGCAGCAGGCGATCCGTCATATCCCGGTCGTAGAACACATCGCCGGCCAGCACCACGTCCCAGCCAGCGTCCTTGCCGGTGAGATCGTCGCCGGTGAAGGGAATGTCGACGCCGTTCGCCGCGGCGTTGAGCGCCACCGCCGCGCGGCAGAAGGGATCGACGTCGGCGGCGAGCAACTCGGCCGCGCCGGCCTTCGCCGCGGCGATGGCGACGAGCCCCGATCCCGTGGCGAAGTCGAGCACGCGCCGACCCGCGACCGTGTCCGGATGGTCGAGCACGTAGCGGGCGAGCCCTTGCCCGCCGGCCCAGGCGAAGGCCCAGAACGGCGGCGGCAGGCCGATCTCCTCGAGCTCCTCCTCCGTCCGCCGCCACAGATCGTGCGCCTCGTCGGCGAGGTACAGCCGGACTTCGGGCACGTGCGGCGGCGCGGCGAGCGCGGCGTTGGCGCGGATGAAGCCGTCCGCCCGGTCGGGCGTCAGGATGGCCATGACGCCGTCCGGCTCAGGAAAGCCCGCCCATGCGGCAGACCTCGTCCCATTCCTCCGGCGTCACCGGCTGGACGGACAGCCGCATCGACTTGACCAGCGCCATCTCCGCGAGCCTGGGATTGGCCTTGACCGCCTCCAGCGTCACCGGCTTCGGCATGTCCTGCACGGCACGGACATCGACGCATTCCCAGCGCGGATCGGCGCTCGTCGAATCGGGATGAACGAGGCCGCAAACCTCGACGATGCCGACGATCTCCTTGCCCTCGTTGGAGTGGTAGAAGAAGCCCCGGTCGCCGATCCGCATCGCCCGCATGTTGTTGCGCGCGAGATAGTTGCGCACGCCGTCCCATTCCTGCCCCGCCGCGCCCCTGGCCTTCTGCATCTCCCAGGACCACTTGAAGGGCTCCGACTTGAACAGCCAGTAGGCCATCACGCGGTCTCCGGCTTGTTGAAGGTCCAGTTCCACGGACGGATCTCGACGGAGGCGAACAGGCCGGCCTTCGCGTACGGGTCCTTCGCGGCGATCAGCGCCGCCACCGTCTGGTCCTGCGCCTCGATGACCACGAGGCTGCCGTTCGGCTTGCCCTCGCCGTCGAGGAACGGCCCCGCGAGCGCCAGCGTGCCCTCGGCGTTCAACGCTTCCAGAAACACCAGATGATCCGGCCGCGTGTCCATGCGCAGCTGCAGGCTTCCTGGCTTGTCGTTGCAGATGAGCGCGAACAGCATGTCGGTCTTTTCCCCTTTGCCCGATGCAAGCCCGCGTCAGCTCTCGCTCTTCAGAGGCCGCGCGAGCAGGTTCGACACCGCTTCGCGCACCGTGATCGTCCGGTCAAGGATCATCGCGACGCTTTCGGTGATCGGCGCATCGATGTCGCGCTCGGCCGCGATCCGGCGGGCGATGCCGGCGGTCGCGACGCCCTCGGCGAGCGGCAGCCCGGCCAGCGCTTCGCCGCGCCCGATGGCGCGGCCGTAGGCGAAGTTGCGCGACTGGCCGGAGCCGCAGGTCAGCATCAGGTCGCCGAGGCCGGACAGTCCCATCAGCGTCTCGGGGCGCGCCCCGAAGGAGGCGGCGATCCGCCGCAGCTCCACGAAGCCGCGCGTGACCAGCGCGGCCTGCGCGCTGGCGCCGAGCCCGGCGCCGACGACGGCGCCGGCCGCGATCGCCAGCACGTTCTTCAGCGCGCCGCCCACCTCGACGCCGACGAGGTCGTCGCTCGAATAGCAGCGCAGCGTCGGCGTCGACAAAAACACCGCCAGCCGCGCCGCGGCCTCCATGTCGAGCGCGGCGACCGTGACCGCCGTCGGCAGGCCCGCCGCAACATCGGTGGCGAAACTCGGCCCGGACAGGGCGGCGGGCGGGTTCGCGGGCAGGACCGCCTGCGCGATCTCGGACATCAGCCGGCCGGTGCCGGCTTCGATGCCCTTGGCGCACAGCACGATCGGAACCCCGGGCGCGATGACGCCGCGCAATTGCGACAGCACGGCCGCCGTGGTCTGCGCGGGCACCACCGACAGCACGCATTCGGCCGCGTCGACCGCGGCGGCGAGGTCGTCGCAGGCGGTCAGGTCGGGATGCAGCACCATGCCGGGCAGGTAGCGCGGGTTGGAATGGTTGCCGTTGATGGCGTCGACGGTCGCCACGTCCCGCGCCCAGAGCCGGACGCGGTTGCCGGCCACCGTCAGCGTCTGGGCGAGCGCGGTGCCCCAGGCCCCGCCGCCGAGAACGGCGATCTGCGGCGCGGGCGTCATGCCTTGGCTCCCCGCTTGCCCGCGCCGACCACCGGCGCGGCGTTGGCGTCGAGCGGCCAGCGCGAGCGCGGCGCCATCTGCATCGGATCGCAGTCGGCGGACAAGCCGGCGCGCAGCCGCTCGATCCCGGCCCAGGCGATCATCGCCGCGTTGTCGGTGCAGAGCGCGGCCGGCGGCGCGAGGAACGTGAAGCCGTGCCGCTCGCACAGCGAAAGCAGCGCCGCGCGGATCGGGGCATTGGCGGCCACCCCGCCGGCCACCACCAGCGTCGGCGCCCCGGCGTCCGGATGCTCGGCGCGAAACCGCTCCAGGCTCCGCGCCACGCGGTCGGCCAGCGTCTCTACGATCGCGCGCTGGAACGAGGCGGCGATGTCGGCCACGTCCTGGTCCGACAGCGGCGCGATGGCGGTCGCGGCCTGGCGCACGGCCGTCTTCAGACCGGAAAAGGAGAAGTCCGGCCGCGCCTCGCCCTTCAGCGGGTGCGGGAAGTCGAAGCGCCTTGCATCGCCGCTCCGCGCGACCCGTTCGACATTGGGCCCGCCCGGATAGGGCAGCCCGAGCAGCTTGGCCGTCTTGTCGAAGGCCTCGCCGATGGCGTCGTCGATGGTCGATGCCCAGCGCGCGTAGCGCCCCGGTCCCTCGACCAGCAGGATCTGCGTGTGGCCGCCCGAGACGAGCAGGATCAGGTAGGGGAACGCGACGTCGCCGATCAGCCGTGCCGACAGCGCATGGCCTTCGAGATGATTGATGGCGATCAGCGGCTTGCCGGTGGCCGCCGCGATCGCCTTGGCGGTCATCAGACCGACCAGCAGTCCGCCGATCAGCCCCGGCCCGGCGGTCGCCGCCACCGCGTCGACGTCGCCGAGCGTGGCGCCGGCTTCCGCCAGCGCCGCCTCCACGATCCCGTCCAGCGCCTCGACATGGGCGCGCGCGGCGATTTCGGGCACCACACCGCCGAAGGCCGCGTGTTCCTCGATCTGCGAGAGCACCACATTGGACAGGATGCGCGGCGCGCTTCCCGCCCGCCAGGCGACGACCGACGCGGCGGTCTCGTCGCAGCTCGTCTCGATGCCGAGCACCCTCAACTCGCCATTTGCGGGGAGCATCATTGCCCGCTTCACCTTTCGCCGGTAGGTAGGACGGAGGGAGGCCCTCCGGATGCGGACGGGTTAACACGGACCGGCAAGGATGCAAACACGACCGATCAGGATCGGAACCCGCGGCAGCGCTCTGGCGATGGCGCAGGCGCACGAGACCCGCGCGCGCCTGATGGCCGCGCACGGACTGGCCGAGGACGCCTTCGCCATCGAGGTCATTTCCGTCAGCGGCGACCGCATCCAGGACCGTCCCCTGTCGGAAGCCGGCGGCAAGGGGCTTTTCACCAAGGAGATCGAGGAGGCGCTGCTCGACGGCCGCATCGACCTCGCCGTGCATTCCTCCAAGGACATGCCCACGACCCTGCCCGCCGGCCTCCACATCGCCACCTTCCTCGAGCGCGAGGACGTGCGCGACGCCTTCATCGGCCGGGAGGCCAGGACGCTGGCCGACCTGCCGCGCGGCGCCACCGTCGGCTCGTCGTCGCTTCGGCGGCAGGCGCAGATCCGCCGGCTGCGGCCCGACCTCCAGGTCGTCATGTATCGTGGCAACGTGCAGACGCGACTGCGCAAGCTGGCGGAGGGCGCGGTCGACGCCACGCTGCTCGCCCATGCCGGCCTGCGGCGCCTCGGGCTCGAGCATGTCGTCACCTCGCTCCTGTCGCCGGGCGACTTCCTGCCCGCGCCGGGCCAGGGGGCGATCTGCATCGAGTGCCGCCAGGGCGACGAGCGGATCGAGACCGTCCTCGCGCCGATCCACCACCGCGACACCGGGCTGGCGCTCACCTGCGAGCGCGCCTTCCTCGCCGCGCTGGATGGTTCCTGCCGCACGCCGATCGCCGCCCACGCCGTCGTGGAAGGCGGGCGCATCCGCCTGACCGGCATGATCCTGAAGCCTGACGGCAGCGAAACGCACGAGATCGAAGGCGCGGGCGATACCGGCGACGCAGAGGCGATTGGCCGCGACGCGGGCGCCCGCATCCGGGCGAAGGCCGGGACGGACTTCTTCGTCGACTGGGCTTGAGACCGTGGCCAGGGTCCTGGTCACCCGCCCGGAGCCCGGCGCGACCGCCACGGCGCGGCGCCTCGTCGCGGCCGGCCACGATGCCCTCGTCCTGCCGCTGAGCGAGATCCGCGCGCTGTCGCCCGACCTGCCGCCGGCCGACGCGGTCGACATCGTGGCCGCCACCAGCGCCAACGCGTTGCGCCATCTTCCGCCGGTCGCATCCGCCCTGCTCGGCAAGCCCTGCCGCACCGTCGGCAGGAAAACGGCGGAAGCCGCCCGCCGGGCCGGCTTCACCGACGTCCGCGCGGCGGCGGGTGACGGTGCGGCGCTGGCCGCGATGATCGCGGTGGCCGAACCGCGTGGCGCGACCGTTCTCTATCTCTGCGGCCGCGTACGGCGTCCCGAACTGGAGGCCGCGCTGGCCGAGGCCGGCATGAAGGTCCTTCCGGTCGAGGTCTACGACACCTGCTTTCCGGAACCGGGACAGGCTGTGATGATCCTGGCCGCAGATCCCCGGCCCATCGACGCCGTGCTCCTATACTCGCCCGAGTCGGCCCGGGCCATGGCCGCGATCATCACCTTGGGCGGCACGCCCGACACCCTCGCAAAGGCGTCGTTCCTATGCCTTTCCGAACAGGTCGCGGCCGCGCTCGGAACCCTTGGCCCCGTGCGGACTTATGTCCCCGTGGTGCCCACCGAAGACGCCTTGCTCGCCCTCCTCCCGCCCGGCTGACGCAAAAATGCTACCCATCGGCGTGTTGCGCGTGCGAATGTCGTGATAGGAAGCGGCCCGTCGTCGATGGAGCCCACTCGGAGCAGGGAATGGTCAGACCGCCGAAGATCCGCCACTCGAAAGGCCGCCGCGACCCGGTGACGATCGATCTCGATCCCGCCGAGGTGACGCGCGAGGCCGCGGCCTCGGGCCCGAAGACGAAGCAGGCTCCGGAAGCGACCCCCGCTCCGAAGCCGGCCGAGCAGGACTCCGCCATGACGAAGAAGCCTTCGGACGCGACGCCCGCCGCAAAAGATGCTCCCATCAGGACCGCGCCCGCCGAAGAGACCACCGCAACCGCGAAGGCCGAGGCGCCGAAGTCGTCGCCAGGCACTCCAGGCGAAAGGCGACCGGAAGCGAAGGGCTCCGCCGCCGATCAGCCGGTGTTCGGCCGCGACGCATCCGCCTCGGCCGCGTCCCGCGCCGCGACGCCGCCGCATCGCCCGGCCGCTGCTCCCAGCGCCGGGTCCGGCAGCGCGGACCGGGCCGCACCGAAGCGCGGCGGTCTTTCGATGATCGCGGCCGGCGTGATCGGCGGCATCGTCGTCCTGGCCGGCGCCGGCGCGCTGCAATATGCCGGCGTCCTGCCGTCGCCGGGTTCGTCCGTCGAGCCGGGCGAGCCTGCCGGCCTCGCCGACCTGCGCGCCGAACTCGCTGCCCTGCGCGATGAGGTCGCGGCCGGCGGCAATGCCGCGCAGCCCGATCCGGCGCAGGCCGCGCGCCTCGACGAGATCGCGGGCACCGTCGAACAGCTTCGGACCGACGTCACCGAGCTTCGCTCCGCCGTCTCGCAGGGCGAAGGCGGCGACGCCGCCGGCCTGCAGGCGCTCGACCAGCGCATGAGCGAACTGGAAGCCACCGTGGCTGCGCTCGGGCAGAGCACCGGCTCGGGCGGCGGCGAACCCGTCGATCTCGCGCCGCTGACCGGACGAATCGACGCCGTCGAGAGCCAGCTCGCCGAGGTTTCCCGCGCCGCTCAGGCGGCGTCCGAGGCGTCCGCCGGGCTCCCCGACCGGATCGCCGCGCTTGACCAGCGCATTGCCGCGCTCGACACGCGCGTCGGCGAACTGTCCGCGCGGATCGAGGACCAGGCCGCCAATCCGCGCATCGCGCTGGCCATCGCCGCCGCCGGCCTGAAGGCCGCCATCGACCGTGGCGATCCCTTCATGACCGAACTCGAGACCTATGCGTCGATCGCGCCGAACGCGCCGGAGATCGCCGACCTGCGCGGCCTCGCCGCGACCGGCGTGCCGACCCGCGCGGCGATCAGCCAGGAGGTCGATGCCGCCGCCAACCGGATGATCGCCGCCGCCGCGCCGCCCGCCGGGGATGCGGGCTTCTTCGGCCGCCTGCTTGATTCGATGCAGTCCGTCATCAAGGTCAGGCCCGTCGGCGACGTCGAGGGAGACGACGTCGGCGCCATCGTCGCGCGCCTCGAGGCCGCGATCCTGGCCGGCGACTATGACCGCGCCGTCGGCCAGTACGAGGCCCTGCCCGAGCCTGCCCGGCAGGCCGGCGCCGAGTTCATCGCCCGCGTCAAGGCGCGCCAGACCGCCGACGCCCTGGTCGAACGGGCGCTGTCGGGCGCCCTGCGCCCCCAGGAGGGATAGACCATGCTGCGCATCCTCCTGTTCATCCTCGTCGTCTTCGCCCTCGGCATCGGCTTTGCCTGGCTCGCCGAACGCCCGGGCGATCTGGTGCTGACCTTCGACGGCTACCAGTACGAGCTGACCCTGATGGTGGCCGCGGTGCTGGTCACCGCCATCGTCGCCGCCGTCATGATCACCTGGTGGCTGCTCAAGGCCATCTGGAACAGCCCCTATACCGTGTCGCGCTATTTCAGGGTTCGCCGCCGCGACCGCGGCTACCAGGCGCTGTCGACGGGGATGATCGCGGCGGGCGCCGGCGACGGCGCGCTTGCCCGGCAGATGAACCGCCAGGCGGCGAAGCTGATCAGTTCCGACCAGGAGCCGCTGATCCACCTGCTCGACGCGCAGGCGTCGCTTCTCGAAGGCGATCACGCCGCCGCGCGCAGGAAGTTCGAGGCCATGCTGGAAGACCCGGAGATGCGCGTGCTCGGCCTGCGCGGGCTCTACCTGGAGGCCCAGCGGCTGGGTGACCGCGACGTGGCCCGACACTACGCCGAACGCGCCGCCGAGATCGCGCCGCAGCTCGGCTGGGCGTCCGGGGCCACGCTGGAGGCCCGCACCGCCGAGGGCAACTGGGACGGTGCGCTCGCCCTCCTGGAATCGCAGCGGTCGACCAAGCTGGTCGATGCCGCCAGGGCAAACCGGCTGCGCGCCGTGCTGCTCACGGCGAAGGCCATGGAGCTGCTGGAGCGCAACGCGCTCGCCGCCAAGAATGCGGCGGTCGAAGCGAATCGCCTTGCGCCGGATCTCGTGCCGGCGGCCGTCATCGCCGCCAAGGCGCTGTTCCGGCAGGGCGACGTGAAGAAGGGGGCGAAAATCCTCGAGGCCGCCTGGCGCAAGACCGCCCATCCCGAGATCGCCGACGCCTATGTGCATGCCCGGCATGGGGATTCCACGCATGACCGCCTCACCAGGGCCAGGAAGCTGAAGGCGCAGCGCGAGAACAACGCCGAGTCGGCGCTTACGGTGGCGCGGGTCGCGCTCGAGGCCGGCGAACTGGCGATCGCGCGCGCCGCAGCCGAGGAGGCGTTGCGCATCGAGCCGCGCGAAGGCGGCTATCTGATGATGGCCGACATCGAGGAGGCCGACACCGGCGACCAGGGCCGCATCCGCCAGTGGCTGGCCCGCGCCGTCCGGGCGCAGCGCGATCCGGTCTGGGTCGCGGATGGCGTCGTCGCCGAGCGCTGGGCGCCGGTGTCGCCCGTGACCGGCCGGCTTGATGCCTTCGAATGGAAGACGCCGCTCGAACGGCCGCTGCATCTCGTCGAGCACGGCCGCGACGTTTCGCCGGACGCGGGCCCGGCGCTGCTGCCGATAGCCCCCGTGAGTCCAACGGCGATCGACGCGGACGAGGAGGCGACCATCATCGAGCCCATGCCGGCTCCGGCCGCCGATCACCCGCCCGAGGAAGCGAAGCCCTCGCGCCCGACCGTCGCCCCGGCCGGCGAGGAGACGGATGTCGCATCGGCTCCAGCGCCGAAGGACCCGGCGCAGGAGCCCAGGGCCGAGGCGGCCGCGGTGCCGACCGCCGCCAACGATTCCGGCCCGGCGGCGTCGGAGGACGGTACCCCGGTCGCGCCGCGCCCCGATGATCCGGGCGTCGATCCGGCCGATCGCGATGACGCACAGCCCAAGCGCTTCCGGCTGTTCTGACCGACGATGGCGTGCACGCAAAAACCCCACCGCCGGAGACGCTGATGTTCGATCGCTTCATCACCTTCCTGAAGGACCTGCCCGGCGCGGGCAATGCCCGCGAACGAGGCGATCCGGACGACCCGCGCCTGGCCGCCGCCGCGCTGATGGTGCACGTGATGGAGGCCGACGGCATCGAGGCGGCTGCCGAGCGCGCCACGCTTCGCGATGCCCTGACCCGCGCCTACGGCCTGACTGGTCGCGAGCTCGACCAGTTCGTCAGGAGGGCGGAGGCGCAGGTCCACCAGTCCGTCGATCTCTACGCCTTCACCAGCGTGCTCAAGCGCCATCTCGACGAGAAGGCCCGCATCGAGTTCATCGGAATCATGTGGGAAATCGTTTTCGCCGATGGCGAGATGAGCGAACTGGAAGACAATATCGTCTGGCGCGTCGCCGAACTGATCGGCGTCGATCGCCGCGACCGGGTCGCCATGCGCCAGAAGGCCGATCCGAACCGCGCCGACGAACCGGAGCTCTGACCGACAGTCCATGCCGAAGGCCGCCAAGCCGAAGATCCTCGTCGTCCTGCACCAGGAACTGTCCAGCCCCGGACGCGTCGGGCATCTGCTGCTCGAGGGCGGTTTCGAGCTCGACATCCGACGTCCTCCGCTGGGCGATCCCCTGCCGGAGACGCTCGCCCATCATGCCGGCGCCGTCGTCTTCGGCGGCCCGATGAGCGCCAACGACGCCGACGAGTTCGTCCGCCGCGAGACCGACTGGCTGGCGGTGCCGCTCAAGGAGGACAAGCCGTTCCTCGGCATCTGCCTCGGCGCGCAGATGCTGGTGAACCATCTCGGCGGCAAGGTGGAGGGCCACAGCGAGGGACTGGTCGAGATCGGCTGGTATCCGATCGAGGCGACCGAGGCCGGGCGCGAACTCGTCCACTGGCCCGAGATGGTCTACCAGTTTCACCGCGAGGGCTTTTCGCTGCCGTCCGGCGCGACGCTGCTGGCCACGGCAAAGGCCTATCCCAACCAGGCGTTCCGCTACGGCGCCAATGCCTGGGGCATCCAGTTCCACGCCGAGCTGACCCGCGCCATGATGCAGCGCTGGGTGGTGCGCGGCGCGCAGCGCTTCGAGCTTCCTGGCGCCCAGCAGGGCCGCGATCACCTCGGCGGGCGCCTCATCTGGGACATGCACCTGAAGCGCTGGCTCGGCGACTTCCTCGACCTCGTCTTCCACGCGCCGAACCGCCATCCCGGAGAGAAGCGCCGCGCCTGAGGCCGATCTCCGGGATTCCGGCGATCCCGGACGGCCGGTCCTCTCAGGTCCGCCCGTCGAGGTGGCGCGCCTTGCGCAGCGCAGGAAACAGCCAAGCCCAGAGACCGGCGATGCCGATCGCCCCGATGCCGCCGAAGACGACTGCCGGCACGGTGCCGATGAAGGCGGCCATGGTGCCGGCGCGGAATTCGCCCAGTTCGTTGGACGCGCCGACGAACACCATGTTCACGGCATTGACCCGCCCGCGCACCCGGTCGGGCGTCCACAGCTGGATCAGCGTCTCGCGCACGTAGACGCTGACCATGTCGGTTGCGCCGAGCATCGCCAGCGCGAAGATCGAAAGCCAGGGAATGGTCGAGACGCCGAACACGATGGTGAAGGCGCCGAACATGGCGACGAAGAACAGCATGACGATGCCGGCGTGGTCGCGGATCGGATGGCCTGTCAGCCAGATGGCGACGCCGATCGCGCCGATGCCCGGCGCCGCGCGCAGCAGGCCCAGCCCCCAGGGCCCGAGTTCGAGGATGTCGCGCGCATAGACCGGCAGCAGCGCCACGGCGCCCGACAGCAGCACGGCGAACAGGTCGAGCGAGATCGCGCCGAGCACGACCTTCTCGCTCCAGATGTAGCGGAAGCCGGCGAACAGCGTCTCCAGCGTCGGCTTTTCGGTCTCGGTCTTCTGGGCGGGCTTCGGGATCGAGAAGATCAGCGCCGCCGCCACCGCCATCAGGACCGCCGCGGTGCCGTACGCGGCCTCGGCCGAGATACCGTAGATCAGTCCGCCGGCCACCGGCCCGACGATCGTCGCCGTCTGCCAGGCCGACGAGTTCCAGGCGACGGCGTTGGCGAAGTCCTGCGGCGGTACGAGATTGGCCACCAACGACGCCGCCGCCGGGCCGAAGAAGGCGCGGGCGATGCCAAAAACCGCAAGCGTCGAGAAAATCACCGTGGTGGATACGAATCCGCCCACGCACATGATGAAGAGCATGATGGCGCAGCCGGTCTCGAGCAGCACCGCAAACCCCATCACGAGCCGCCGGCCGAAACGGTCGGCGATGGCGCCGGTGACCAGCACAAGAAGCAGCGCCGGGGCGAACTGGATCAGCCCCACCAGCCCGAGGTCGAACGGATCGCGCGTCAGATCATAGACCTGCCAACCGACCGCCACCGAGACGATCTGCGTCGTGAATGTCGTCAGGAACCGCGCCAGCCAGTAGCGCAGGAACGCGCCATGGCGAAACGCCGCGTAGCGCTCGATGGTCGGTGACGTCTCGGATGGGATCATGGGATCGTGAGCAATGCCGGTTGCCGCGGAGCTCGGCATCGGCGGCTCCGGTCACTATCGCATCCTCTAGCCGATGAACCCGGAGAATGCGCGCCTTTTTTCGCCCTGGACCAACATCGACGCGGCGCCGTTTTCCGCCAGGCGGGGATCGGTTGATCTCCCTCGACGACAAAAGGCGGCCGAAGCCGCCTTTCCCGATCCGGTGAAGCCCCGGAGAAGCTTACTTCGTGGCCTCGGCGGCGGCCTTCTCGGCGGCCAGGGCCTGGGCTGCCGCGACCTTCTCGGCCTCGGCGCGCGCCTTTTCGGCCTGCGCGGCCTCGCGCTCGCCGTCGTTCAGCTTGCGGGCGCGGACGCTGGTGTTCTCGACGATGCGGGCCGACTTGCCGCGACGATCGCGCAGGTAATACAGCTTGGCGCGACGGACCTTGCCGCGGCGCACGATCTCGACGGCCTCGACCAGCGGCGAATAGACCGGGAACACGCGCTCCACGCCCTCGCCGTAGGAGATCTTGCGAACCGTGAAGTTTTCCTGGAAGCCCGAGCCGGCGCGGGCGATGCACACGCCCTCATAGGCCTGCAGACGGGTGCGGGCGCCTTCGGTGACGCGCACCTGCACGCGAACCGTGTCGCCGGGCTGGAATTCGGGGAGCTTGCGCTTTGCTTCGATCTTCGCGGCCTGTTCGGCCTCGAGCTGACGGATGATGTCCATCGTCTCAAACCTCTTTCTTGCTCTCGACAGCCAGAGCGCCCAACCCTCGCCTTGCAGTTCAGGACCGCTCGGCTATGCCTTCCGGGGAAGGCAGGGGCGAATTCACCGTGCTTTGTTGACGGGTCCGGCTCGATCAACGACCGGTTCGGGCGGGCACATACACGCTTTGGCGCCGTTTGTCACGCCCGGAAAGGCGATTTTCGCCCGCGGCGGCTAGGGCACCGGCGTGGCGAGCGGCTTGCCGCGTTCGACAACGTAGACGGCGAGGACCCTGGCCGGCCCGTCGCCCACCACCCGCGCATCATGCGGTACGCCCGCCGGTATGGTGTAGGAATCCCCGGCCTTCATCGTCCGGTCCGGCTGGCCGTCGACGGAGAGCACCGTCTCCCCCTCCAGCACGTAGCCGGTCTCGATCCCCGGATGCACGTGCCGGCCGGCGGAGACGCCCGGCTGTATTTCCGCGAGTCCGGAGACGGTCGTGTAGCCCTCCGGAAAATCGGTCTTCTGCAGCGGCGTGCGCTTGATGCCCTCCTGCGCCTGCGCCGCCAGGGTCAGCAGCAGCAGAGGGATGGCGGCGAAGACGAGCTTTTTCATGGATCTTCCCTTCATGCGACCGCAATCGGCGTTCCAGGCGCGGAAAATGAGCGAAACCCGCGCGCCTGGCAAGGCGCCGCGGTCCGCGCAATGCCGCCGCTGGACCATTGCACCCCGGCCGCAATCTTCCTAGACCGGCTTCACCACCGCCTCCCGCCCGCACCGGAACATCGCCTTGACCCTTCTTCTCGCCTGCCTGCTCTTTCTCTCCGGCTTTGCGTCCGGCGCCATCAATGCGGTCGCCGGCGGCGGCACCTTCATCACCTTCGGCGCGCTGACGCTCGCCGGCATCCCGCCCATTTCGGCCAACGCCACCTCGTCGATCGCGCAGTTCCCCGGCTACGTCACCTCGACGCTGGCCTACTGGAGCGACATCCGCCACATGTGGCGCGGCGCGCTGGCGCTCTGCGCCGTCTCGGCGGTCGGCGCGCTGGTCGGCGCGCTCGTCCTGCTCGCGCTCGACAACCCGTCGTTCAAGGCGATGGTCCCCTGGCTGCTGATCGCCGCCACCGCGCTGTTCGCCGCCGGCCCCTGGCTGAAGCCGAAACCGCGCGCGCCGGGCGAGGAGGCGAAGGTCGGCTCGCTGCCCGGCCGCGTCGTGCAGTTCTGCACCGCCATCTATGGCGGCTTCTTCGGCGCCGGCATGGGCGTGATGATGCTCGCCACGCTCGGCCTCACCGAAAGCGGCGACTACCATCGCCTCAACGCGCTGAAGAACATGCTGGCGATCGTCATCGCCGCCGTCGCGATCATCGTCTTCGTCTCGGGCGGTGTCGTGGCCTGGCTCGAGGTCGCCTTCATGATCCCCGGCGTCGCGGCGGGCGGCTATGCCGGCGTCTGGGCGGCCAAGCGCGTCCCGCAGACGATCGTCCGCGCGCTGGTGATCGCCATCGGCCTGTTCCTCGCGGGCTATTACTTCTGGGTGGGCTGAGCCGGCTCAAGCAGATCCGGCCGCCGCTCCCGCGTGAGGCGTTCCGCCTCGCCGCGCCGCCAGGCGGCGATCCGCGCATGGTTGCCCGACATCAGCACCTCGGGAATGGCGCGGCCTTCCCATTCGGGCGGACGCGTGTAGTGCGGATGCTCCAGGAGCCCGTTCTCGAAGCTCTCCTCGCCACCCGACGCCTCGTTGCCCATGACGCCGGGCAGGAGCCGCACCACCGCGTCGAGCAGCACCAGCGCCGCCGGTTCGCCGCCCGACAGGATGTAGTCGCCGATCGACACTTCCTCGAGCCCGCGCGCCTCGATCACCCGCTGGTCGACGCCCTCGAAGCGCCCGCAGACGATCACGACGCCGGGGCCGGCCGCCAGTTCGCGCACCCTGGCCTGCGTCAGCGGCTTTCCGCGCGGGCTCATCAGCAGGCGCGGCCGCCCGTCGCCTTCACTCGTCGCGCGGTCGATCGCCGCGCCGAGTACGTCGGCGCGCAGCACCATCCCGGCGCCGCCGCCGGCCGGCGTGTCGTCCACGGCGCGGTGGCGGCCGAGCCCGAAATCGCGGATCTGCACGGTGTCCAGCATCCAGTCGCCGCGCTCCAGCGCGCGGCCCGCCAGCGACAGGCCGAGCGCGCCCGGAAACATCTCCGGATAGAGCGTCAGCACCGTGGCGCGAAACGTCACCGGTTGCCCCCGGACGCCTTCGGCCCGCGCGGCCGGTCGGAACCTTGCTGCGGCCGGCCGTCCTGCGGTTCGTCGTCGTCCTCGTCCTCGACCAGTCCGGCGGCCACGCGGTCGACCGTCATCGTGCGAGCGGCGATGTCGATCGCCGGCACGGCCGCCTTCGTGAACGGCACCAGCACCGAGCGCGCGCCGGTGAGCGCCACTTCGACGATGTCGCCGCCGCCATAGTCGTGCATGGTCTTGACCGTGCCGATGCCGACGCCCTCGGTGTCGACCACCGTGAGCCCGACCAGGTCGGCATGGTAGAATTCCTCCTCGTCGGCGACGGGCGGCAGCGCGGAACGGTCGACGAAGAGTTCCGTGCCCGACAGCGCCTCGGCCGCGTTGCGGTCCTTCACGCCCTTGAAGCGGACGACGACCACTTCCTTCTGCGGCCTGAGGGCGAGGACCTCGAACACGCGGCCGTCGGCGGTCATGAGCGGCCCGTAGTCGCCGAGCGCCTCAGGATCGCCGGTGAAGGACTTGACCCGTACCTCGCCCTTGATGCCGTGCGCGGCGCCGATCACCGCCATCAGAACCGGATTTTCCAGCTTCGTCGTCACATTCGTGCGTCCCGCTTCGATGGGAAAGGGGCAGGAAGCCCCATCATGGCCCTGCTCTTGCGGCATTGCCGTCTTCTTTGCAATTCCCGCATTCACCATGCGCTAAGCCGAGCGCGCCATGATGCGGAAGAACCCGTGGAGCGTCCATGCAAGAATTCCTCGTCGCCGCGAAGCCCGACCTCATGGACGCCCGCAACGCCTGGCTCGGCATGCTGGCGCGCGAAAGGCGCCTGGCGGCGCTCACCGTCGAGGCCTACGAGCGCGACACGCGCCAGTTCTTCCAGTTCCTGACCGGCCATTGCGGCGGGGCGCCCGGCCTGAAGGACGTCGCGGCGCTGCGCCCGGCGGACCTGCGCGCCTTTCTCGCCTGGCGCCGCAAGGACGGCGTCGGCGCGCGCACGGTCAGCCGGGCGCTCGCCGCCATCCGCTCCTTCCTGCGCCACCTCGAGCGCAAGGGGCTCGCCAACGCCGCCGGCGCCGCCGCGCTGCGTTCGCCGAAGCTGCCGAAGTCGCTGCCGCGTCCGCTTGCCGCCGGCGACGCGCTGCGCGTGGTGTCGTCCGGCGAGCAGCTTGCCGAGGAACCCTGGATCGCCGCGCGCAACGCCGCCGTGCTGACGCTGCTCTACGGCTGCGGCCTGCGCATTTCCGAAGCGCTCGGCCTCACGGCGGGCCAGTTCGAGCGGGGCGAGGGCGCCATCCGCGTCACCGGAAAGGGCGGCAAGACGCGGCTCGTCCCCGTCCTGCCGGTCGGGCTGCGCGCCGTGGCCGAGTATCGCCGCCTCTGCCCCTTTCATCTTCCCGCCGAGGGTCCGCTGTTTCGCGGCGCGCGCGGCGGCCCGCTCGATGCCGCGATCGTCCAGCGCGAGATGCGAAAACTGCGCTCCGCGCTCAACCTGCCCGACAGCGCCACGCCGCACGCGCTGCGCCACTCCTTCGCCACCCACCTTTTGGCGCGCGGCGGCGACCTGCGCACCATCCAGGAGCTTCTCGGCCACGCCAGCCTCTCGACCACGCAGGTCTACACCGGCGTCGACACCAGCCGCCTGCTCGACATCTACGACAGCGCCCATCCCCGCGCCTGAACGGAAATGCCCTCGAATCGCCGGATCGACTTAACGATTTTGTCTCATTCTCCCCCTAGGGTTGCCGCCATGAAGCGCCACGCCCTCGTCCCCCATGATCTGTCAGGCTTTGCCCTGCGCCTGCTCGCGGCCGTCAACGTGCTCTTTTCGCTGGGCTTCCTGGCCACGCTGCTGCTCGTCTCCCAGGCTCGCGCCGAGGCGCCGGCCTGCGCGGGGCAGGACCTCCTGGCGCAGATCGAGGCCGAGGAGCCCGAGACCCACGCCCGGCTGCGGGCCGAGGCCGCCGCCGTGCCCAATGGCGAGAGCCTGCTCTGGACGGTGAAGAAGTCCGGCGTCGAACCCTCCTTCCTGTTCGGCACCATGCACCTGACCGACCCGCGCGTCACCGAACTGACGGACGCGGCCCGGGCCGCCTACGACAGCGCCGGCACGGTCGTCATCGAAACCACCGACGTCATCGACCAGGCGCGGATGATGGCCGCGATGATCGAACGCCCCGACCTGATGATGTACACCGACGGCGCGACGCTGACATCGGCGCTGCCGCCCGAGAAGGCGAAGGCCATCGAGGCGGGACTTTCGGCACGCGGCATCCCGCCCGCCAGCGTCAGCAAGATGAAACCCTGGATGCTGGCCGGCGTGCTGTCGATGCCCGCCTGCGAGAACGCGCGCAAGGCGGCGGGGATGCCGATCCTCGACGTCAAGCTCGCAAAAGATGCGCAGGCGCAGGGAAAGACGGTCGCGGGACTGGAGAGCATGATCGACCAGCTCGACGCGATGGCGTCGCTACCGCTCGATTTCCATATCGACGGGCTGATTGCCACGCTCGAACTGGGCGACAGGATCGACGACGTCTTCGAGACCATGATCGTCCTTTATGCGCGCGAGGACGTCGGCATGATCTGGCCGCTGTTCCGCAAGGTCCTTCCGGAGGACGAGGTCGGCGCCTACGAGGCGTTCGAACGAATCATCATCGACGCGCGCAACGTGACCATGCGCGACAACGCCATACCCATCCTCGACGCGGGCAATGCGTTCATCGCCGTCGGCGCGCTGCATCTTCCCGGCGAGCGGGGACTGGTCGAACTGCTGCGGGCGGCGGGCTATACCGTGTCCCCGGCCGGCTGAACCATCGCGCGTCGGCGTAGCACAGTCACGAACCTCTGCCCGTCTGTAGCGCTTCGTGATGCAACCCCGCACCTCCCGCTTCGTTTTGTCCCCGGAACGAAAAATCAAAGGAGGATGTGCAATGGCCTATCCCAACGATCCGCGCGATCCGCGCAACCCCGACCGCCTGGTCGATCCCGTCGCCCCCGGCGCGATCGTCCGCGACTATGACGCCCCGGCGGCCTACGAAGACCCGGCGATCCGCGACAACCCCGCCTACGTGCCGCCGCGCGACTATCCCCGCGCCTCGTCCGCTCCGCGCGGCCTGGCTGGCGCGACCCTGGCGGTCGCGGTCGTCCTGCTCGCCGTGCTCGCGTTCAGCTTCATGGGCGGCGCCGACACCAACGAGACCGCCGTCGTGACGCCCGAGGTGACGCAGCCGCTGGACACGGACAACACGCCGACCGCGTCGATCCCGGCCGACGAGCCCGCCGCCGCCGAGGAACCCGCGGCCGCCGACGAGACGCTGCCGCCGATCCAGCCCGCCGATCCGGCCCAGCCGGTCCAGCCCGCGCAGTAATCGGGCGAGGCTCTTCACGAATGCAAAAGGCCCCGGCGCACCGCGCCGGGGCCTTTCGTTTGCATCGACACCGTCTGTATCAGATGTGGATCGGCTTGAAGAAGGTGGCGAGCGCGGCCTCCTTGACCGTCTCCGACATCGTCGGGTGGGCATGGCAGGTGCGGGCGAGGTCTTCCGACGATCCGCCGAATTCCATCAGAACCGCCGCCTCGTGGATCAGTTCGCCGGCGCCGTGGCCGATGATGTGCACGCCGAGCACCCGGTCGGTCGTCTTGTCGGCGAGAATCTTCACGAAGCCCTCCGTCTTCAGCATGGCGCGGGCGCGGCCGTTGGCGGAGAACGGGAACTTGCCCGTCTTGTACTCGACTCCGGCCTTCTTCAGCTCTTCCTCGGTCTTGCCGACCGAGGCGATCTCCGGGCTGGTGTAGACCACGCCCGGAATGACGTCGTGGTTCACGTGGCCAGCCTGTCCGGCGAGGATCTCGGCCACCGCCACGCCCTCGTCCTCGGCCTTGTGCGCCAGCATCGGGCCGACGATCACGTCGCCGATGGCATAGACGCCGTCGAGCGTCGTCCTGAAATGCCCGTCGGTTCTCACCCGCCCGCGCTCGTCGAGCGCGATGCCGGCTTCCTCGCAGCCGAGGCCCGCCGTGAACGGCTTGCGGCCGGTCGCCACCAGCACCACGTCGGCCTCGATCGTCTGGGCCTCGCCGCCCTTGACCGGCTCGAACGTCACCTTCGCGCCCTTCTTGCCCTTCTCGACGCCGGTCACCTTGGCGCCGAGCTTGAACTCCATGCCCTGCTTGCCGAGGATGCGCTGGAACTGCTTGGCGACCTCGCCGTCCATGCCGCCGAGGATGGTGTCGAGATACTCGACCACCGTGACCTTGGCGCCGAGCCGCGCCCAGACCGAGCCGAGTTCGAGCCCGATCACGCCGCCGCCGACCACCACGAGGTGCCCCGGCACCTTCTCCAGCGTCAGCGCGCCCGTCGACGACACGATCACCGTCTCGTCCATCTCCAGGCTGACGCCGGGAATTCCGGCGACGTCGGAGCCGGTGGCGATGACGATGTTCTTCGTCTCGATCTCCGAGACGCTACCGTCCTCGGCCGTCACCGCGACCTTGCCTGCGCCCATGATCCGGCCGGTGCCGCGAATGCCGTCGATCTTGTTCTTCTTGAACAGGAAATCGAGACCCTTGGTGTTCTGGTCGACCGTGTTCTGCTTGTGCGCCATCATCCTGGGCAGGTCGAGCTTCGGCTTGCCCGTCGCGAATCCGAGTTCATCGAATCCGTGGCTCGCCTCCGCGAACAGTTCGGTGGCATGCAGCAGGGCCTTCGAGGGAATGCAGCCCACGTTCACGCAGGTCCCGCCGAAGGTCGAACGCTTCTCCACCACCGCGGTCTTCAGGCCGAGCTGCGCCGCCTTGATGGCGCAGACATAGCCGCCCGGCCCGCCTCCGATGACAACCACGTCATATGCCATGAGAAAACCCTTTCGTTCGCGCGTTCAGCGTCCGCCGCCGACATCCAGAATTGCGCCCGTCGTATAGGACGCTTCGCGGGACAAAAGCCAGAGTATCGCCCATGCAATCTCGTCGGGGCTGCCTTCCCGCTTCATCGGGACGAAGCCCCTCATCCGCTCGATCCTGTCCGGCTGGCCGCCCGAAGCATGGATTTCGGTCGCGATGATCCCGGGCCGCACCGCGTTGACGCGGATGCCCTCCTCGGCCAGTTCGCGCGCAAGTCCGATCGTGAAGGTGTCGACCGCACCCTTCGAGGCGGCGTAGTCGACATATTCGGAGGGGCTGCCCAGCACCGCGGCCACCGACGACACGTTGACGATCGCCCCTCCGCCCCGTCCATGCCGCGTCGACATCCGCTTCACCGCCTCCCGGGCGCAGAGCATGGTGCCCAGCACGTTGACGCGCATCATGCGCTCCAGCCGCGCAAGGCTCATCTCGTCGAGCCGCGCCCTGGGCGCAACGATGCCGGCATTGTTGACCAGCCCGTGCAGCGAACCGAAGCGCGCATCGACCTCCTCGAACATGGCCAGAACCTCGTCCTCGATGCCGACGTCGCCGCGCACCGCGAAGGCCTCGCCGCCGTCGGCCTCGATTTCTCGCACCAGCGTCTCGGCGGAGAGCGAGTCGCGGGCGTAGTTGATCGCCACCCGCCAGCCGCGCCGCGCCGCGTGGCGGGCCACCGCCGCTCCGATGCCTCGCCCGCCTCCGGTGACCAGCAGATTGTGCTTGTCGTCCGTCATTCCTGGCACCCGCTCATCTCGAACACGTCCCAGGGCACGAGGCTGATCCCGTCTGCTCCGTAGAGCGCGGAATGCCGCACCGAGGGTCCGAAATCCGGCAGCAGCAGTCTTTTCGCCGCAGCGCCCTGCCGCGGCAGGAGGCCGATCTGGCCCGCCTCGTCCACCGCGTAGATCACGCCCTGCCACACCGTGCAGGCAGCCAGTTCCTCGCCCGTCACGTCGCCTTCCGGGCAGTCGTGCATGACGATCCCCATCGGCCGGGGCACGCCGCCGGTCCACAGCACGATGCCGTCGGCGACGATCCCGTTCTGCGAGAACAGCACCCGGAACTCCCCCGTATGCACCGCCGCGTCGGGCCCGACGGGACGAAACTCGATCGAGGCGACCTGGTCGCGGTCGGTGTAGACGGCAAGCTCCTGCGGGCAGGCTGCCAGAGCCAGACTCGCGGGCGCCGTCGTCATGGTTGCGAGAAGGAAGGCAAGGACCCCAAGGCTCGCCCGCCTGGACCAGCGGCCCTCGTCGCATTCAGCGCCGCCGGCACGGCGGTTCGGTTCGGCCATTTGTCTGCTGTTCTCCGGGATGGCGCGGTCGGATGCGCCATCATGGCCAGTCTCGGCCGGACTGTCCATCGCGTCGAGCCGGATGCATACGCTCCGGACGCCCCCCGGACCCGACGAGTCAGCCGCCCGCGCGCGCCGCCGATTGCGGCAGCAGATAGGGCATGCCGAGCGGCGGCAGGGCGTTGACGCGCAGGTCGCATTCGAAGACGCGGCCGATCAGATCGTCGCGCAGCACGTCGGTCGGCGTGCCGGCGGCGGCGATCCGGCCCCGATGCATGACATGGATCCGGTCGGAATACATCGCGGCGAGGTTGAGGTCGTGCAGGATCGCGATCACGCCGCCGCCGCGACGGGCGAAGTCGCGGGCGATGTTCATGATGACGAGCTGGTGCTTGATGTCGAGGCTGGACACCGGCTCGTCGAGGATCAGGTAGCGCGCGACGCCGTCGAGAACCGGCGCCCAGACCTGGCATAGAACGCGCGCCAGCTGCACGCGCTGCTGTTCGCCGCCCGACAGTGCCTGGTAGAACCGCCCGGCGAAGCCTTCGAGATCGACCCTGGCGAGCGCCCGCTCGGGCAGCCGCTCCTCCTCGCCGGCCGGGACGCCCGACCGGCCGCCCGTCAGCCCGAGCTTCACCACCTCGCGCACCGTGAACGGAAAGGCGAGCGTCGCCGCCTGAGGCAGCACCGCGCGCATGCCGGCAAGCTGCCACGGCTTCAGCTGCTTCATGTCGCGGCCGCCGATCGCGATGTGCCCTTCGTAGCCGAGGTCGCCCGACAGCGCCCGCAGGAAGGTCGTCTTGCCCGAGCCGTTGGGTCCGACGATCGAGACGAACTCGCCCGGGACGGCACGGAAATCGGCCCCGGTCACGATCCTTCGGGACCCGATCAGGACGGACACGTCGCATGCTTCGATCACGGCCGCGCTCCCGGCATCACAGGTCGAGGATTCCGCGACGGCGCAGCAGGATCCACAGGAAGAAGGGCGCGCCGACGGCCGCCGTCACGATGCCGATCGGCAGTTCGGCCGGCGCGACGATGGTGCGGCTCACCGCGTCGGCGACCAGCAGCAGGCAGGCGCCAAGCAGCGCCGAGGCCGGCAGCAGGTAGCGGTGGTCGGGGCCGATCGCCAGCCGCAGCAGGTGCGGCACGACGATGCCGACGAAGCCGATGCCGCCCGACACCGCGACCGAGGCGCCCACGGCCGCCGCCACCATCACGATGGCCGCGTTCTTCAGCCGCTGCACGGGAATGCCGAGGTGATGGGCGGTCGTCTCGCCGAGGGCAAGGCCGTTCAGGCCGCGGGCCAGGAACGGCGAGGCGACGAGCGTCAGCCCGATGACCGGGCCGGCCGCGGCGATCTTGGTCCATGTCGCGCCGGCCAGCGAGCCGAGGTTCCAGAAGGTGAGGTCGCGCAGCTGCCTGTCGTCGGCGAGGTAGACGAGCAGGCCCGAAGCCGCGCCGGCCAGCGCGCCGAGCGCAATCCCGGCGAGCAGCATGGTCGCGACCGAGGTCTGGCCGCGCCGCGTGGCGACGCGGTAGAGGATCAGCGTCGTCGCCAGCCCGCCCAGGAAGGCGGCGAAGGGCAGCGCGTAGATTCCGAAGGCCGCCGTCACCGGCGCCAGGAAACCGGTGCCGAGAACAATGATGCCGATGGCGCCGAGCCCCGCGCCGGCCGACACCCCGACGATGCCGGGATCGGCCAGCGGATTGCGGAACAGGCCCTGCATCACCGCGCCCGAAACCGCCAGCGACGCCCCGATCAGCATGCCGAGGATGACACGCGGCAGGCGAATGTCCCAGACGATGATGCGGTCGCGAGCGGAGACGCTTTCGCCGCCGCCGGAGATCATGTCGAGGACGACGCCGAGCGCCGACGCGTCCGATGCGCCCCATCCCAGGCTGCCGATCGCGATCACCACCAGCATCGCCGCGCAGAGGGCGATCGCCAGCCGGGCGCGGGTGCTGCGGTCGCCCGCGCGACGATGCACCGCCGCCGGCGCGTCCATTGCCTGGTCCGTCATTCCCTGACCGTCACTTGCCGGCGCGAGCGCCGTAGAGCCCGGTCGCGAGCTCGCGCGCCGCCTGCGCCGTGCGCGGGCCGAAGCCGAGCAAATAGAGCCCGTCCATCGCGATGACCTCGCCATTCGCGCCGGCCGGCGTCGCCGCGATCGCGGGATGGGCGATGAGGTCGTCGCGGGAGATCGCGAGATCGCCCTCGCGCGCCATCACCAGAACGGCATCCGGCTGCGCCTCGATCACCGCCTCGTCGGTGAGCTGGCGATAGCCCTTGAACCCGCCGACCGCGTTCTCCGCCCCGGCGAGCTCGAGGATGCCGGCCGCGGCGGTGCCTTCGCCGGAAGCCAGAATCTTGCCGCCCTGCAGGCTGAGAACGAACAGCACCCGCTTGCGATCGGAAATGTCCGCCGTCGCCAGCCTGGTCTCGTCGAGATCGGCCGCCACCTCGGCCTCGAAGCGCTTCGTCTCGTCGTCCAGCCCGAGCGCCGCGCCGACCGCGCGGATCTTGACCAGGATGCCCTCGGCGTCGAAGCGCTCGGGCACGAAGACCATCGGCACGCTGGCCTTGCGCAGCACCTCCACCGCTTCGGGCGGGCCGCTGCCTTCGAGCAGCAGGATGGCGTCCGGCTGCACGGAGAACACGCCCTCCGGCGACAGCGCCCGCATGTAGCCGACATCGGGCAGCGCCTCGGCTTCGACGGGGTAGGTGCTGGTCGAGTCGCGCGCCACCAGCCGGTCCTGCGCGCCCAACGCATAGACGATCTCGGTCAGCGAGCCGCCGACCGAGACGATGCGCCTGGCCTCCGCCGGCATGGTCTCGACCTGCGAGGCGCGCGCCGTGTCGCCGCGTTCGGGCGCAACCAGCGGCACAAGGGTCAGGCCGAGCGTGAAGCAGACGGCGCCGGCGCGGCGAAGCATGCGCCGCGGGATCGATACGGTCATGAGGGTCTCCTCAGGCTGCGGAAGACTGCGGCGCGCGCGGCAGGCCCTCGACGATGCCGCGCCATTCGCGGCGCTCATCGGCGCCTTCCTTCCGCTGGCCGAAGAACTGGATGATCATCTGGCCGTCCGCGCCATAGGCCTCGATCGACGAGACGTGGCCGTCGACATTGGGCTTGCGCACCGCCCACACGTCGGTGATGTGATCGGTCCGCAGGTGCAGGTGGAAGGTCGGGTCGAGCACGTTGATCCAGGGTCCCATCGGCCTGACGTCGGCGATCGGCCCGGAATGGATCTGGATGCAGCCGCCATTGCCCACGAAGCACATGATCGGCAGCGCCTCTTTGGCGGCGAGCCGCATCATCGCCGGCACTGCGTCGTCGTCGATGCGCCAGGCGAATTCCGGCCCGACCAGTTCCACCGCCTGCCGGCGCGACAGCTTCATGTCGCGCAGGATCGTCACGAACTGGTGCACGTCGGTCATGCGGCTCCAGCGGTCGCGCAGGTCGTCGGCCTGCGGCAGGGGGGCGTCGTCGTTGGCGGCCGCCTTGGTCGCGCCGGCGGCGATCTCGATCGCGTCGGACTGGTCGTCGGCAAGCATCGACGCCACCAGCGCCTCGTAGGCCTCCACGTTGGAGGCGTCGCGCAGGTGCAACTTGTGCACCGCCTCGCCGGCGGCGTCGAAGAACTGCAGGCTGCGCCTGACCTCGCCGCCCTCGCCCTTCTCGACCGCGAAGCCGTGCACCCATTGGCCCGGAAAGATCCGCAGGTCGATCTCGGACCCCAGCACCATCGACGCATGCTTGCCCAGCACCGGCTTTTCGTAGGCGCCGATCTTCTCGTGCACGGCGCTTTCGTTGCGGGTCAGCGCCATCACCTCGCCCAGCGCGGGCGCGCCCGTCAGGAAGGCGTCGACGTCGGCGCGGATGCGCCGCGCGCCGGCCCCGCAGGAGGCGGCGACGAGGTCGGCCTCCGAGATTCCGAGTTGCTTGGCCACGTCGCGTTCGCGCGCCTTGGGGTTTTCCATGCGCGCACGACGGATATCGGCCGGTGAAGGCTTGGTGTGCTGGATCATACGGGTACCTACTTGTTGAGGATGAGCTTGCCCTGGCGGGTGATCTTGAGGCGATAGAGGGCGCCGTGGTGCTCGATCCCGATCTCGTGTTCGCCCAGGAACAGCGACTGGCTCGTCACGGTCCGCATCTGCGGCCGATCCGCCTCGTAGGTGTGCTGCTGGCGATCCTGGTCGTGCGGCGTTGAGAACGCCGCCCGCGTGCGGCGATCGGTGAAGTCGGCACGATTGAAGTGTCGGGTCATGACTGACGGGACCTCTGTTCGCACCTGGCTTGCCGTTCGGCTGGCTGGGCGTGTCGGAAAGCGCGATTGATTTCTTGACAGGTATTATCAGGTTTATTACGGAACGCAATACCGGAGTACGGGACTCATGTTTCCCGCATTCGACCGGAAATGACAAGCGAGCAAGCCCCAAGGCCAGCCAGCGCGAAGCCGAACACACAGGAGTATGGGGTATGGGGCTGCTGAGCCGGAACGCAACGAGACTGCTGGGAAGCGCCGCGCTGTGCGCGGTCGCGGCGGTCGGCATCGCACATGCGCAGGACACCACGGAGACCGAGACCGCCGCGCAGAAGCAGGAGCGCGTCACCGCGCTTCAGCGCCTCATCCTCGGCGCGGGCATCGAGAAGGTGGCGATCGACACCCCGCAGTCGGTGACGGTCGTCGAGCAGGAGGACATCGACCAGTTGCAGCCGCAGACCATCGGCGACGTGCTGCGTTCGGTCCCGGGCGTCAACGTCACCGGCTCCGACCGCCTGCTCGGCCAGAGCTTCAACATCCGCGGCGTCGGCGCTCCCGAGAACACCGGCGACGGCGGCCGCATCATCATCAACGTCGATGGCGTGCAGAAATTCTACGAGCAGTACCGCCTCGGCTCCTTCTTCTCCGACCCAGAGCTCTACAAGCGCGTCGAGGTGCTGCGCGGGCCGGCTTCGTCCACCCTCTACGGGTCGGGCGCGCTCGGCGGCGTCATCAATTTCGAGACCAAGGACGCCTCCGACTTCATCGCCGAGGGCGACACCACCACGGTCCGCATGAAGTCCAGCTGGAGCAGCAACGGCAATTCCTGGCTGTTCTCCCCCACCTTCGCGCAACGCTTCGCCAATGGCGCCGACCTGCTCATCACCGGCAACTACCGCCAGGCCGACACCTATGAGGACGGCGGCGGCAACGAGGTCGTCGGCTCGAACTTCGAAGCCTGGTCCGGCCTGATCAAGACCACCTTCCTGGTCGGCGACGAAGGCAAGGTGAGCGCCTCCTACCAGCGCTGGAATTCGGATCTCGACGACCAGCAGCTCTCGCAGACCAGCACCGCCAGCTATTTCGGTCTGATCGATCGCCATGTGCTCGACCAGACGGCGATCGTCTCCTACGAGAACCCTTTCTCCGACAACGACATGCTGGACGTGAAGGTGTCGGCCTCCTACTCGAGCACCAGCAACGAGCAGCGCAACGCCGACCTGCGCCCCTATTGCAGCAACAGCAGCTACGCGATCGTCTGCGATTCCGACTACGCCTACGACACCTGGCAGTTCAACGCCCAGAACACGATGCAGTGGAGCGGCGCGAACTGGGAGAACTTCCTCACCATCGGCTCGCAGACCACCTATCAGGAGCGCGTGGCCGAGGCCTGGCTCAACGACGGCACCCTGCTGCCGGTCAGGTTCCACCCCGAGGGCACTGATCTCAAGACCGGCGTCTTCATCCAGAACGAGTTCATCTGGAACGAGAAGCTGACGCTGATTCCGGGCGTCCGCCTCGACTGGCACCGCCTGTCTCCCGGCGACGGCGTGACCGACACGTTCGGCAACACGCCAGACGATTCCGACGACACCGCCATTTCGCCGAAGATCGCGGCACACTACAAGTTCAACGACACCATCGCGATCTTCGGCTCGATCGCCCACACCGAGCGTTTCGCAACTATCGACGAGGTCTTCTCGACGACGAGCTCCTCGTCGACCTTCAATCCGAGCCTCAGCCTCGAGAAGGAGAAGTCCAACAATTTCGAGGCGGGCTTTGCCCTGTCCGGATACGACATGCTCCAGGCCGGCGACGCCGGGCAGGTCAAGGTCACCGGTTTCTACAACGACGTGAAGGACCTGATCGCGCTGCGCTCGGGGATGTCGGCCGGCTACAACGATGTCGAAGGCTACATCAACATCTCGAATGCCGAGATCTACGGTTTCGAGATCGAGTCGGCCTACGACAGCGATTTCGTCTTCGCCAACGCCGCCTATTCCTATGTCGTCGGCAAGGACAAGGATGCGGACACCTACCTGACCACGATCGCCCCGCACGAACTGTCCCTCACGCTCGGCGGCAAGCTGCCGCAGCACGACCTCAGGTTCGGCTGGCGCGCCCGCATCGTCGCCGACCCGCAGGACGAGGCGCGCCGCGCGAATGCGCCGATCGGCACCTCGACGCGCTACGCCACCGCCTTCGACGTCCACGACGTCTTCCTGACCTGGAAGCCGGACGAGGGCCAGCTCAAGGGTTGGGAGCTGAACGCCGGTGTCGATAACCTCTTCGACCAGGACTACAAGGAGTTCCTGAACAACGACCGCGCCATCGGCCGCACGTTCAAGCTCTCCCTCGCCAAGCAGATCGGGTGGTGAGATGACGAACGCAGCGGCACTTCAGCGCATTCTGACCGCGGTCCTGGCGGTGTCGCTGCCCGCGGGCGGGGCGGCGCTGGCCCAGGAGCCGGCATCCGCCCCCTCGCTTCGCCTCGAGTTCAACGGGCTGGAGCCGTCCTCGGCCGGCTGCCGCCTGACTTTCGTGGTCGAGAACGGCCTCGGCGCGTCGCTCGACCGCGCCGCCTTCGAGATCGTCCTGTTCAATCGGGACGGCCTCGTCGACCGCCTCACCGTGCTCGACTTCAAGGACCTCCCGGCGGGCAAGACCAAGGTGCGCCAGTTCGACCTCCAGAACGCCGACTGCGCCGGCATCGGCCGGGTGCTGGTCAACGACGCCGTGGCCTGCGAGGGCGAGGGCGTCGAGCCCTCGGCCTGCATCCGCGGCCTGAACGCCGAGACGAAGTCGGACATCTCCTTCGGAAGCTGACCTGCCCCCCTTGCGCCAACCAACGAGCCACGGAACACAGCCATGACCGAAGACCTGATCCAGCGGATGCGCGACCTCCTGGCGCTCGGCGGCCCCGTGGTGATGATCCTGCTTGGCCTGTCGGTGATCGCGCTGGCCGTCATCCTGCTCAAGCTCGTCCAGTTCTGGCGCGAGCGCGTCGGCTTCCACGGCCGCGCCGAGCGCGCCATGTACCTCTGGGTCCACGGCAACGCGGTCGAGGCGCGGCGCGTGGCGGAAGAGGACCGGTCCGCCGTCGGCGCGGCGCTCGCCACCGCCATGCGGCTGTCGATGACCCGCCAGCTTCCGCGTCAGATCGTCGAGGAGGAGGTCGGGCGCGTCGCGCTCGGGCGCCTGCACGAGCTTCAACGCGGCTTCCGGGCGCTCGACGCCATCGCCCAGATCTCGCCCCTGCTCGGTCTCTTCGGCACCGTGCTCGGCATGATCGAGGCGTTCCGCCAGCTCCAGGGCGCCGGCAGCGCCGTCGATCCGTCGATCCTGGCCGGCGGCATCTGGGTCGCGCTGCTGACCACCGCCGCCGGCCTCGCCGTCGCCATGCCCGTCTCGCTGGTGCTCACCTGGTTCGAGACCCGCGTCGAGAACGAGCGCGTGGCGATCGAGACCACCGCGACCGGCTTTTTGTCCCAGACGGCGATGGGCGACCTGCGCGCCGCATCCGGCAGCGCCCATCCGTCCGCGCCGATGATGGCGGGACCGTCCCATGCGCATTGACGCGGCCATCGGACGACGGCGCAGGCCGATCTCGGTTACCTCGCTGATCGACGTGATCTTCCTGCTCCTGCTGTTCTTCATGCTCACCTCCACCTTCGCCAGGTTCGCCGAGGTGGAGATCACCGGCGGCCGCGCCGGACAGGGCGCAGCTGGCGGTGCGCCCGACGTGATCATCCGCCTCGTCGACGAGGAATGGACGGTGAACGGGTTGCGGCTGCCGCGCGAGCAAGCCTTCGCCGAACTCGCCCGTCTCCAGGACGCCGGCGCCGCCTCGGCCGTCATCCTCGTGCGCGAGGGCTTGACCTCGCAGGCGCTCGTCGGCGCCGTGGAGGCGATCCGAAACGGCACGCGTCTGCATCTCCAGGTCGCGAGGTGATTCCATGCGGCTGGCCCGTCCTCCGAAGCGCAGCCCGCAGGAAAGCACGATCACGCTGATCAACGTGGTCTTCCTGATGCTGATCTTCTTCCTGATCGCCGGAACGCTGACGCCGCCGCTCGACAAGGACGTCACGCTGATCTCGACGCTGGAATCCGAGCAGGCGGAGCCGCCGGACGCGCTTTTCGTCACGGCCGACGGCGTCATGCGCACGCGCGGCGCCGAGGCGACCGCCGAGGCCTACGTGGCGGCGCTGCGCCAGGCCGCCCTCCTGCTGCCCGAGGACCCGGTGACCGTGAAGATCGCCGCCGACCGCGACCTGCCCGCCGAGCGGCTGATCGGGATCGTCGGCGAACTGCGCGACGCCGGCGCCACCCGCATCACCGTCGTCACCGAACGGGCGACGCCATGAGACGCAGCCTCAAATGGACCGCGGCCATCCTCGCGTCGGGCGTGCTGCATGCCGGCGCCGCCGCCTGGATGCTGCAATCCGCGCCGGACGAGGTCCTGATCGAAGGCTCTGCGACGATGGAGATCGCGCTGCTCGGATCGTTGGACGATTCCGTCTCGGCCGGTGAGACCGTCGAGCCCGACGTCGCGGAGCCCGTGCGCGACGTCACCGAAACCATCGCGCCGCGGCCTACCGACCAGCCTCTCGACGCGGTCCGCACCGCGCGCGCCGAGACCGCGACGCTAGCCCCCGTCGCCGAGGCGGTCGAAGCGGCGACCGTCGTCCCGGTCGCGCCGTCGCCGCTGGCAGAGGCCGTCGAGCCGGACGAGACGCTCCCGGCCCAGGTGAACCTGCCGGCCGAAGCCGTCGAACCGGCGCAGACGTCCGATCCGATCGACGTCGCCGTCGCGGCGGCCGTGCAGCCAAGGGACGAGGCGCTGGAGGTCGAACCGCCCGCGGAACTCGCGCCCGTCGCACCCGAGACCCCGCCGGTGGAGACCGCGGTCGCCGAGGCCGTGCCCATCGAGCCGGAGACGCGACCGGTGGAAGCCGAAGCCGCCGAGGTCGCCCCGACCGAAACTGAACCGAACCGGGAGATCGAGACCGCGCTCGCCGTCGTGCCGCCGGTCGCCAGGGCGGTCGCGCCGGCGGAGCCGGTCGAGACATTCGAGGAGGTTCCGCTGCCGGCCGATGCGCCGCTTCCCACCGCCCGTCCCGAGCCGCCGGTCTTGCGCGAGGCGGTCGTCCGGCCGAAGGTGGAGGAGCCTCGCGTCCAGCGCCGCGCGGAGCCGCTTCAGTCCTCCGGCTCGGGCGGCCGGCAGGATCGCGATTCGCGCAAGGGCCAGTCCGACGGCAGCGAACGGGCGAGCGCGGCGTCGAGCGGCGCCGGCCGTGGCGGCGGGCAGGCCGGCAACGCTTCCGTCTCCAACTACCCGGGACAGGTGACGGCAAAGCTGCGCCGCACCGTTCGGTCCGTCTCGCGGAACGCCCGGCGCGGGGCGCAGCGCGACGTCCACGTCGCCTTCGTCGTCACCTCCGATGGCGGACTGGGCTCGGTGCGGATCAGCCAGAGTTCCGGTTCGACCGAACTCGACCAGGCCGCGCTGGACTCGGTGCGCCGCGCGGCCCCCTTCCCGCCGATCCCGGCAGGCGCCGGCCGCAGCAGCTGGTCCTTCTCCGTCCCGCTCGGCCTGGCGCGCTGAGGAGCATCGGCGCGATTTGATCTGGATCAAGGTCGAAGCGTCTCTGTCCAATTAGTTACAAGCGCAACTAAATGGAGGAACGCCATGAAACTCGCCGGAATTCACCACGTCGCCTATCGCTGCCGCGACGCCAAGCAGACCGTCGACTGGTACACGAAGATGCTCGGCATGGATTTCGTGCTGGCCATCGCCGAGGACCACGTGCCCTCGACCCACGAGCCCGACCCCTACATGCACATCTTCCTCGACGCCGGGAACGACAACGTGCTCGCCTTCTTCGAACTGCCGACGAAGCCGGAGATGGGCCGCGACGAGAACACGCCGAAATGGGTGCAGCACATCGCCTTCAAGGTAAAGGATCGCGACGAACTGATCGCCTACAAGGAGCATCTCGAGAAGAACGGCATCGACGTGCTCGGCGTTACCGATCACTCGATCTTCCACTCGATCTACTTCTTCGACCCGAGCGGCCACCGCATCGAACTCGCCTGCCCGGATCCGGAGGAGGAAGCGCTGACGAAGCGTCTCGACGCCGTCAAGTGGGACATGCTGGAGGAGTGGAGCCGGACGAAGAAGGCGCCGCGCCACGCCGACTGGCTGCACGCGAAGGAACTCGCGCGCGTCTGACCGCTCGGCTGTTGCGAAGCCTTTCCCGCGCCAATAGCCTCCGTTCGCGACGGCTGGAGGCGCGGGCATGGCGATCGATTTCATCACGGACGGACCCGACGGCGCCCCGGCGACGGTGCTGCTCGCGCATGGCGCCGGCGCGCCGATGGATTCGCCCGCGATGACCGGCATCGCGACGGCGCTGGCCACCGCGGGCCTGCGCGTGGCGCGCTTCGAGTTCGCCTACATGGCCGCCCGCCGGGCGGGCGCGCGCAAGCCGCCGCCCCGCGCCGAGACCTTGATTGCCGAGTACCGCGCCGCGATCGAGGCGCTGCCCGCCGCCGGTCCGCTCGTCATCGGCGGCAAGTCGATGGGCGGCCGCGTCGCCTCCATGCTCGCCGACGAGGGTTTCGCGGAACGCCGTATCGCCGGGCTGCTCTGCCTCGGCTACCCCTTCCATCCGCCCGGCCAGCCGGAAAAACTGCGCTCCGCGCATCTGGAGACGCTGACGACGCCCACCCTGATCTGCCAGGGAACGCGCGATCCGTTCGGCACGCGCGAGGAAGTCGCCGCCTACCGCCTCTCATCCTCGATCGAGCTTCTCTGGCTAGAGGACGGCGACCACGACCTGAAGCCGCGCAAGTCGGTCTCCGGCTTCTCCGCAGCCGACCATCTGGCGACCATGGCCGATGCGACAGCGCGATGGATCGCCCGCATAACGGCCTGACGCGAATCGCCTCAGCCGGTCCGTTCCTCGAAGGTGTAGCGTACGGCGTGCCGGCCGATCTCGCCGGGCGCGAGCAGCCGCATCGACGGCTTCTGCGAAAGTTCTCCGGTGAAGCCGACCGGATCGCCATGGCCCGTCCAGCTCTCGATCGACACGAAGGGCGCAGGCGGCCGCGACCAGATCGCGCAATGCGCGAAATCCTCCCAGTCGATGCGCAAGGCGGATCCGTCCGGCGCGCGGTACTGGAGGCTGCGGCTGCGGACGTCGAGGAAGCACAGCGCCTCCTGCGCCAGCACGGCGTCGCTCAACGCCAGCAGCCCGCCATCGAGCGGGACCGGCCGCCGTTGGTAGGAAAACAGCCCGCCCGGCGCGATCACTGGCACCGACGGTTCCTCGGCCAGCTCGAACGCGATCGAATGCCCCTCGCGCGCGGCTCCCGAAAGCGGCCAGCCGAAGCCCGGATGGATACCGAGCGCATAGGGCATGGGACGGTCGTCGCGATTCTCGACCGCTAACGCCACCGAAAGCGAGTTTCGCTCGAGCCTGTAGCGCACGGCGAGTTCGAACCGGAAGGGATAGTGCGCGGCGGTTCCCGCGCCCTCGCGCAGGCGGAACTCGGCCTCCCGCCCGTCGCGACCGGCCACCTCGAAATCGAGTCCCGCCGCGAAGCCGTGCACCGGCATCGGAAAGGTCCGGCCGTCGACCCGCACCATCCCGTCGCGCGCCCAGCCCACCACCGGAAACAGGATCGGGCTGACCGCCGGCCAGACGGCGGGATCCGGTTCCCAGGTCAGCATCCGCCCGCCGACCGACCAGTGCACCAGCTCCGCGCCGCGCCGCGCGATCACCGCCCTGCCGTTGCCATCCTCGAGCTCGATGCGCATCGCGTCCCTCTCCGTCCCTGAGCTGGCGTCCGTCGCGTCCGTCAATCCGCCGGTCCGTCGCCGGCCGCAAGATAATGTTCCGCCCATTCGCTTTCCGGGATCGGCTCGCCCAGCACGAATTCGAACGCCACCACCACCTCCATGTCGGCGGCAACCTCGCATTTGTAGCGCATGTTGTACCAGGTCCGGTGATCGCGCAGCGCCGCGCCCTCCGCCACCAGGGTCACATCGGTCAGCTTGATATCGGCCATCGCGTAGGCGACCACGAAATCGGGCTCGAATGCCGGCTTCCAGGCATGGACCTGCTCCATGGCTTCCAGATTGCACAACTGGATGATCCTCTCGTCGGGATAGAGCCGGCGCCATTCGTTCAATGCGTCGCGGCTGCGCGGATCGGCGAGGGCGCGGGCGGCGAGCATCGTCCTCGCCCGCACAACCGCGCCGTCTTGGCCCGGCCGTGCCTGCGAAGGCGCCGCGGACACCGGTTCGGGTGCCTCGACCGGTTCACCATCCGGCTGCGCCCCGCTTGCCGACCGCGGCGGCGGAGCGGGCGCCGCATCGGACAGGATCACGACGCTCACGACCTGCTCGCTGGAAGGCGGTAGCCGTCGCTCGGGCGCAACCAGAAGGGCCAAGGCCAGCGCGAGCAGATGAAGCGCGACCGAGACCGGAAGCACGCGCCACGGCGCGGCCTCTGCCTCCACGCCGCCGATGGGCCGAACCCTCGGCCCGTCGATCGGAAACCCGGCCATGCAACCTCCGGGCATTCCGCCACCGCCGTTGCGCGCCCCGCGCGATCTCCGTCTTCGGGAAAGATCTTGGCGACGATGCGGCGACCCGGAAAATCTCCGCGTCCGCTACTCGGGTTCCTCGGCCATGCTGGCGAGATCGGCCTCGATCCGGCACACGACGCCTGACGCCGCGTAGTCGACGGTCACCGTGCTGCTAATGGTGCCGGCGAGACCCGCGCGAATCAGCCGCGATCCGGCCCCGCTCCGCGACGGCGGCGGGACCGGCGGCCCGCCCTCCTCGCGCCAGACCAGCGTGAATCGGCCGGAGCCATCGTCCTCCGACACGGACCAGCCAACTTGCACGCGACCGCTCTCGTTCGACAACGCGCCATACTTCACCGCGTTGGTGGTCAATTCGTGCAGGATCAGCGACAGCGACAGCGCCGGCCGCGAGGCGATCACGAGATCCGGCCCTTCGATGGCGAAGCGCTGGAGACGCCCATGGTCGTGGATTTCGGCGGTCATCCGCACGATGTCGCCCACCGAGGTCAGCCCCGTCGTCCCCGTGATGAGGCTCTCATGCGCGCGGGACAGGGCCTGCAGCCGCCCGGCGATCGTCGCGCCGGCGGATGCGAGATCGTCGGATCCGCGGATCGTCTGGTTGACGACCGCCTGGACCATCGCGAGCTGGTTCTTCAACCGGTGCCCGAGTTCGCGGTGCCGAAGGGCCTGAAGCCGTTCGGCTTCGACCTTCTCGGTCACGTCGTGCCCCTGGACGAAGATCCCGCTCACCTCCCCGACCTCGCTCTGGATCGGCTGGTAGATGAAGTCGACGTAGCGCCTCCTCGGCTCCGCTTCGTCCGACTGCCGCAGCATCACCGGCATCTGCTCGCCGATATAGGGCTCGCCCGAGTTGTAGACGCTGTCGAGGAGGTCGATGAAGCCCTGTCCCACCACTTCCGGCAGCGCCTGCGCGACGGTCAGCCCGACCAGCTGCCGCCCGCCGACGAGCCTGCGATAGGCATCGTTCGCCAGCAGGAAGGTGTGGCCCGGGCCGGCAAGGATGCCGATGAAGCCCGGCGCCTGCTTGAACATGTCGCGCAACAGCTCGCGTTCGGCGTCGATCGCCTGGTTCGCGGCCTGCACCTCGCGGGCGCGGTGCAGCACGCCGGCCTCGGCGATCAGCTCGTGCGCGCCGCGTTCGCGCAGCCGCTGCAGCTCCGAAACGTCGACTGTGTGCTGCAGGATATAGCGGAATTTACCGTCCCGATCGAAGATCGGCGTGTGCGTGGCGCTCCAGTAGCGCATGTTGGGCGGCTGGCCCGGCTCGGACGTATCGTAGGGAATGACGGCGATGTGGTCCTGCTCGTGGGTCGCCAGCACCCGGTCGAGCGAACGGCGCAGCAGGCGGTAGCTCGCGCTGTCGGGCGGACTGGGAAAGGCGTCGAACACATACTGGCCCACGATCTCGTGGCTTCCGCCGCGGCCCACCACCTTCAGGTAGGCCTGGTTGCAGCCGACGATCGTCAGGCCCTCGTCGAAGATGACGTAGGCGTTGGGCGAGGCGTTGAAGAGGGCTTCAAGGTCCAAGGCTTGGAGATCGGCATTTCGAAACAGGCTGCGTCTCCAGGCGTCCAACGATGTTGAGCGAGGATATTAGTCGTTCCTCACGCGCTGGTCCATGCTGACGAAACGTCAAGCGCGCCAAATATCTTCCGGCGTCGCCGCGGGCTCAGCTGGCCGGCGTCCAGAAGCCTTCGTGCACCACCGCCGACTCCTCCGAAAGCAGCGGCCCGACCACCTCGACCCTGCGCTGTCCGGCAGCGAAGATGGTGCGGCAGGGCAGATCCAGGGTCAGGTTTTCGGGGTCCGGGCCGATCAGGTCCTTCAGCGTCTTCTCGCTCATGCCGTGGACGACGCGGCCCACGCCCACCCAGTAGACCGAACCGGCGCACATCGCGCACGGCTCCGCGCTCGTGACCATGGTGCAGTCCGAGAGGTACTCGGCGCTGAATCTCAGAGAGGCTTCCGTCATCAGGTTGCGCTCCGCATGGCCCGTGCGGTCGCCCTTCGTCCCGCAGGTGTTCATCGCCTCGAGCAGGATGTTCCCGTCCGGATCCGCCAAAAGCGCGCCAAACGGATGGTCCCCGCGCGCCCGCGATTCGGTCGCCAGCACGATCGTGCGGCGCAGCAGTTCGATATCGCGTTCGGCACTGGTCGGCATGGCTGTCACCCTCTGTTTCTTGAAATCGTAACGTGGCCGGAGGGTCGCCGCAAGATCGTCGTGAGCATTGGTTAGGCATTTCAAGTCTTTGCCTGAAAATTCGCCATATGATGCCCCGCCTGCACAAGCCGATGGCAGAGGCTCGGGGCGACGCCAGCGAATTCTCCCGCGAATCCAAGGCCTCCCGAATTGGCACGGCGCGTGCATGGAGAGCAGGGAGTAGAAGCGGTCAGGGCGGAAAGGCCCGGGACATTGCTCGGCAACGATGATCTTGCTGGCCAAGGGCATGACATGCCTGCTTCTGACTCTGCCTGCCGAAACGCGACCCGCGCCACGTCCGCCGTCCGCACCTCCCGGGCGGGGATCGGCCGCGCCCGCGACCAATCTCTTCAACAGGGGAAATCCGGAATGCTGAAATCCATCGCTCGTACTCTGCTCGGCGGCGCGCTTGCCGCGACGGCCGCGATCACCGCGGCCCAGGCGGCCGACAAGGTCGTCTACCAGCTCGACTGGCTCCCCGGCGGCGACAAGGCGCCGATCTACGTCTGCATCCAGAAGGGCTTCTGCGCCGACGCCGGCCTCGAGGTGAGCATCGAATCCGGCCGCGGTTCCTCGGAGGCGATCACCAAGATGGCCACCGGCGTGTCCGACATCGGCTCGGCCGGCATCGGCGCGCTGATGGCCGCCAAGGCCGGCGAGGGCGTGCCGGTCACCGCCGTCTACTCGATCTTCAACAAGGGTCCGCACGCCTTCTACACGATCAAGGGCACGATGGAGACCATCGAGGACGTGAAGGGCAAGACCGTCGCCACCTCGCCCTTCACCGAATCCAACATCTACCTGCCGCTCGTCCTGGCCGACATCGGCCTGACCGAGGCCGACATCACCCTGACCAAAACCGATCCGGGCGCGCTCGGCCCGATGCTGATGACCGGTGCGACCGACGTCATCATCGCCTGGCTGACCGACGTCGCCCGCTACACGGGACAGGCGAAGGAAGCCGGCAAGGAACTGACCATCCTGCCCTGGTCCGCCGCCGGCCTCGAGCTCTACTCCGCCTCGCTGCTCGCTTCCGACAAGTTCCTGACCGAGCGCCCCGACGTGGCCAAGCGCTTCATCGCCGCCTTCAAGAAGTCGGTCGAATTCGCGAAGGAAAACCCGCGCGAGGCGGCCGAGGCCGTCGCCGCGGTCGTGCCGGAGCTCTCGGTCGAGAACGTCGAGGGGTCCTGGAAGGACGCCAGCGTGCTCGTGTTCAACGAGGTCACCGAGAAGGACGGCCTCGGCGCCCTGGAATCGAGCCGCCTCGCCGCGACCTGGGAACGCGTTTCGGCCGCCCAGGGCCTCGACCCGGCCAAGCTCGATCCCGAGTCGGTCGTCGACCGCAGCTTCATGCCGGGGAACTGACGTCATGAGCGCCGCGCAGCCCGCCATCGCCTTCTCCGGCGTCGGCCAGGTTTTCCGCACCGCGTCGGGGGCGCTGGAGGCGCTGCGCGGCGTCGACATGGCCATCGGCCGCCACGAATTCGTGGCGGTTCTCGGTCCCTCCGGCTGCGGCAAGTCCACCTTGCTGCGGCTCACCTCGGGCCTGATCCGTCCGACCAGCGGCGTCGTCTCGGTGTTCGGCCTGCCCGTCGCCGAGCCGCGCGACGACATCGGCATCGTCTTCCAGAAGCCGACGCTGCTGCCCTGGGCCAATGTCGAGGACAACGTCGTCTTCCCGGTTCGGCACAAGACCGGCAGCGTCACCGCCGAGGACCGCGCAAACGCCCGCGTGATCATCGAGAAGGTCGGCCTTGCCGGCTTCGAGTCGCGCCTGCCGTCCGAGCTCTCGGGCGGCATGCAGCAGCGCGTCGGCATCGCCCGTGCGCTGTTCATGAATCCCGACATTCTCCTGATGGACGAACCCTTCTCGGCGCTCGACGCGCTGACGCGCGAGGAGATGGGCTTCGAGCTGCTTCGCATCTGGGAGGCACAGCCCAAGACCGTCATGTTCATCACCCATTCGATCAGCGAGGCGGTGCTGCTCGCCGACCGCGTGCTCGTGATGAGCGAGCGCCCCGGGCACATCGTCGAGAACCTCGTTATCGACCTGCCGCGCCCGCGCGGGATCCACACCAGCAACCAGAAGGCCATGCATGACTATGTCGGACACCTCCGCGGTCTCCTCCTCAAGCGCGCCGCCTGAACCGGTCGTCTCGGGCCGCTCCTGGTGGGCGTGGTTCGTGCTGACGCCAGGTCTCCTGCCGGTCGCGACCTTCGTTGCGATCATCCTCGTTTGGGAAGCCTCCTGCCGGCTGTTCGCGATTCCCGCCTTCGTGCTGCCCGCGCCGACGCGCATCATCGGCGGCTTCGACGCGGTCACGACCAGCCGATGGCTCGAACATGTCTGGGCGACGCTCCGGGTGGCGCTGATCGGCTACTTCCTGTCGATCGCCATATCGCTGCCGATCGCCATCATCCTCGCGCGCTCCGAAATCCTGTCGCGCGCGGTCTATCCGATCCTCGTCGTCGTCCAGTCCACCCCGGTGGTGGCGGTGGCGCCGATCATCATCGTGGCGCTCGGCTCCGGCGACCTGCCGCGTGTCGTCATCACGTGCCTGATCACCTTCTTCCCGCTGGTCGTCTCCACCACCACGGGCCTCATGGCCACGCCGCCGGAGCTGATCGAGCTGTCGCGCAGCCTGCGCGCGCCGGTGATCCGCGAGATCACCCAGATCCGCCTGCCCTTCGCCATTCCCTACATCTTCTCGGCGCTGAAGATTTCCGTCACCCTCGCCGTCATAGGCGCGGTGGTCGCCGAGTTCGTCGCCGCCGACAAGGGCCTCGGCTACTTCATCCAGTTCTCCACGTCCATGTTCCAGGTCCAGCAGGCCTGGGCCGGGCTGATCGTGCTCGTGCTCCTGTCCCTGGTCCTGTTCCAGATCGTTACCGCCGTGCAGCGCATCTGGTTCCCCTGGAGCCTGCCTTCGGAGCGCGCATGACAGAGTTCCTCATCAAGGGCGCGCTCGGCATCCTGACCGGACTTCCCGGAGAAGCCGCGCGGACGGGCGGCGACATCCGCGTTCGGGACGGCGTCATCGCCGAGCTCGGCGTCCTCGAGCCAATGCCCGGCGAGCGCGTCGTCGACGCCTCCGGCGCGGTGGTGACGCCGGGCCTCGTCAACGCCCACCACCACCTCTTCCAGAGCGTGCTCAAGGCCGTGCCCGAGGGCATGAACGCCGCGCTCGCCGCCTGGCTCAGGATGGTGCCGTACACATACTGGGACCGCATCGACGAGGAGGCGCTGCGCGTCTCCGCCACCATCGGGCTGGCCGAGCTCGCACTGTCCGGCGCCACAACGGTCGCCGACCACCACTACTTCTTCTCCGACCGCTACGACTTCGATCCCTGCGACGTGCTGTTCGAGACCGCCGACCGCTTCGGCGTCCGCTTCCTGCTCGCCCGCGGCGGCGCCACCAAGGCGCGAAAGTTCGACGGCGACGACATCACGCCGCTGCCGACGGAGCCGCTGGACGTCATGCTCGACCGCATCGCCGCGACGGCGAGGCGCTGGCACGATCCCTCGCCGAACGCCATGCGTCGCGTCGCCTTCGCGCCGACGACGCCGACCTTCTCGCTCTATGAGGAAGAACTGAAGCCGGCCGCCGCCGCCGCCCGCGCGATGGGCCTGCGCATCCATACGCACCTGTCCGAGAACATGGACTACGTCGACCACACCCTCGGCAGCTACGGCAAGCGGCCGGTCCACTGGCTGGCCGAGCACGACTGGCTTGGACCCGACGTCTGGTTCGCCCATCTGGTCGAATGCGAGCCCGACGAGGTCGGGGTACTGGCTGAGACCGGCACCGCCATGGCGCACTGCCCGCAGGCCAATTCGCGCCTGGGCTCCGGCATCGCGCCTGCCGACGGGCTGCACGCGGCGGGCGGCATCGTCTCGCTCGCCGTCGACGGCGCGGCCGCCAACGAGGCGGCCGACATGGCGTCGGCCCTCTACCACGCCTTCCAGGTCCACCGCGCCACCAAGGGCGTGACCGCCACCACGGCCGAGACCGTCCTGCAATGGGCGACGTCCGGCGGCGCGAAGGCGCTCGGCTTCGACACGACCGGCACGATCGAAATCGGCAGGCAGGCCGACATCGCGATCTTCGACCTCGGCGCGCCGCGCTATCTCGGCCAGCACGACCGCCTGCTGGGACCGATCATCTCGGGCGGCGATGCGCGCGTGCGCCATTCCTTCGTCGCCGGAAACCCGGTCGTCGAGAACTACGTCCTGCCCTGGCTCGACATGGGCCAGCTCGCCGCCGACGCCGTGCGCGTCGTCGACCGCATCGCCCGCCGGGCCTGAAGAAAAGGAGATCGGAGGGCCATCGTCCACAGGGAGCGCCCGTCCCGCGCAGAGCCACATCCCGGAGTAGAAGCAGTCAACGCCCCCGGCAAACGGCATACGGCGTCGGTCATTGCTCCCTTTTTTCCAGCGGCCGCGGCCGCGATCAACAAAACGGAGTACATCCATGGAAAGCACGGCACTCAAGAAGGACTACGGTCTCGTCGAGTTGAACAAGGAGGCGACCTTCGGCGGCATGGGCCGGGAGAAGGCGCGCGACGTCCCGCAAATCGACCTGTCGGACTTCGAGAACCGCAAAGCCGAGATCGCCGACCAGCTCTGGCAAGCCTCGACCGAGATCGGCTTCTTCCAGCTCGTCAACCACGGCATACCGCAGAGCCAGATCGACGAGGCCTTCGAATTCGCGGAAAAGTTCTTCGATCTCCCGATGGAGACCAAGGGAAAGTACCCGCTCGAGAAGGGCACCAATTGCGGCTGGGAATACAAGGCGCAGGTACGCCCCTCCACCGGCACCGCCGACAACAAGGAAAGCTACCAGATCACCCTGCCGCGCATGGGCAAGCTCTGGCCCACCGGCGAGGAACTGCCCGGCTTCAAGGCCGTCATGCTCGCCTTCGAGCGCGCCAACTGGGCGCTCGGCATGAAGGTTCTCTCCTGCTTCGCGCTCAAGCTCGGCTTCGCGCCGGACTTCTTCACCGACGCGCATGACCCGATGTCGCCGGAATACCAGAGCACGCTGCGCATGATCCACTACCTGCCGATGGTGAACGCCAAGCCGGAGGACTTCACCGGCTGGCGCGCCGGCGCCCATACGGACTTCGACTGCCTGACGCTGCTGCACCAGCGCGTCGGCCAGGGTGGGCTCCAGCTCTGCCCCGGCAAGGAGGCCGTCGGCGGCGAACTCGAATGGACCGACGTGGCGCCGCTGCCGGGCGTGGTCACCTGCAACATCGGCGACATGCTGATGCGCTGGTCCGACGACCAGCTGCAGTCGACGCTGCACCGCGTGCGCATGCCGCGCCAGGACGAATATCTCGGCCCGCGCTATTCGCTGCCGTTCTTCTGCCAGGCCAACAAGGATGCCGTCATCCAGGGTCCCGCAAAGAAGTACGCGCCGATCACCGCGCACGACTATCTCCAGCAGCGCATCGCCGCCAACAGCCTCTGAGGCCGCCGGCCACATTGCGACGGCGGGCCATGTCGCCCGCCGTCGTCGTTTCCGCCATCGCCTCTGTTCCGGCTGGCGCGGCGGCGCGAGGAAAACGCGACGACCTGGTCGTCCCGACATCTTTGGCGCTCTCGACCGGACTTCGCGCGCCTGCTAGGCGCTGTCATCGAAGCTATCGGCCGGAGGAGCCGCGATGACGGACATGACTGGAGACCGCAAGCCCTCGGCCGAACTCGCCGCCTTCGCGGCCGGGCTGCGCTTCGAGGACATTCCGGCAGCCGTTGTCGGCCGCGCGGTCGACCTCTTCGTCGACTGGACCGGCTCGGCGCTCGCCGGCCGGGGCGTGCGCCCGGTCGAGGCGATCGCCGCCTTCGCCCGCGACATGGGGCCGGCGACGGGACCTTGTGAAATCCTCATCGACCGCTCCTTTTCGTCGCCGCTGTTTGCCGCCCTGATGAACGGCGCCTCGTCGCACGTGGCCGAACAGGACGACGTGCACAACGGTTCGGTCTTCCATCCCGCCGCCGTCGTCTTCCCGGCCGCGCTCGCCATCGCGCAGTCCGTCCGCGCCTCCGGACAGGATTTTATCGCCGCCGTCACCGCCGGCTACGAGGTCGGCATCCGGATCGGCGAGTTTCTCGGCCGCTCGCACTACAGGGTCTTCCACACCACCGGAACCGCCGGCACGCTCGCCGCCGCGGCCGCCGCCGGCCGGCTGCTGGGACTTTCGCCCGAAACGATGCTCGACGCCTTCGGCTCGGCAGGGACCCAGGCCGCCGGCCTGTGGGAGTTCCTGCGCGACGCGGCCGATTCCAAGCCGCTCCACACCGGCAAGGCCGCCGCCAACGGGCTGACCGCCGCCTTCCTCGCCCGCGACGGCTTCACCGGCGCGAGCCGCATCCTCGAAGGGGTGCAGGGCATGGCCGCCGGCATGTCCACCGACGCCGACCCGGCCCGGCTGACCGACCGGCTGGGCACCCGCTGGGCGCTGGCCGAGACCTCCTTCAAGTTCCACGCTTCGTGCCGGCACACCCACCCCGCCGCCGACGCGCTCCTGAAGGCCATGACCGGCGCGCGTCTGGCGATCGGCGACATCGCGGCCGTCACCACCCGCGTGCACCAGGCGGCGATCGACGTGCTCGGCCCGGTCGTCGTGCCGGCGAGCGTGCACCAGGCGAAGTTCTCGATGGGGACGACGCTCGGCCTCATCGCCGCCCACGGCCGCGCCGGCATGGCCGAGTTCGACCGCGATTTCGCCCGACCCGACGTCGCGGCCTTCCGCGACCGGGTAACGATGGTGCTGGACGACGAGGTCAACGCGGCCTATCCCGCGCGCTGGATCGGCAAGGTCGAGGTTCTGACCACCGACGGGCGACGCATTGAGGCGCGGGTGGACGAACCGAAGGGCGATCCAGGCAACACGCTGTCCCGCGCCGAGATCGACGCCAAGGTCCGGGGCCTCGCCGCCTTCTCCGATGCCGCCGCCCCGGCCGAGATGGACGCGCTGCTGGACCGGCTCTGGCGGATCGACCGCAGCAACGCGCTCGGCCCGCTGATGCCGCGCCGCGCCGGCGACTGACGGGAACGGAAGGACGAAGGACGAGCCCATGCCGATCAGGGACCTGCCACGGGGCGAGGAGATCGCCCGAATCCGCGAGAGCGTGCGAAAACTCTGCGAAACCTTCCCGCCCGACTACTGGCGCGGCCTCGACCGGGAGAGCGCCTATCCGTCGGACTTCGTGAAGGCCCTGTCGGACGCCGGCTATCTTTCGGTGCTGATCCCCGAGGCCTATGGCGGCTCGGGCCTGCCGCTCTCGGCGGCGGCGGCCATCCTGGAGGAGGTCCAGCGCGCGGGCGCCAACGGCGCGGCCTGCCATGCGCAGATGTACATCATGGGGGCGCTGCTGCGGCATGGCAGCGAGGCGCAGAAGCAGGCCTACCTGCCCGCCATCGCGGCGGGCGAACTGCGGCTGCAGGCCTTCGGCGTCACCGAGCCGACCAGCGGCACCGACACCACCTCGATCCGCACGTTTGCCCGGCGCGACGGCGACCACTACGTCGTCAACGGCCAGAAGGTCTGGACCTCGCGCGCCGAGCATTCCGACCTGATGCTGCTGCTGGCGCGCACGACGCCGAAGGAGGAGGTTGCGAAGCGCACCGACGGCCTGTCGGTCTTCATCGTCGACATGCGCCAGGCCCTGAAGGCCGGCATGACCGTCAAGCCGATCCGCACGATGATGAACCACGCCACCACCGAGGTCTTTTTCGACAATGTCCGCATCCCGGCCCAAAACCTGATCGGCGAGGAGGGCAAGGGCTTCCGCTACATCCTGTCGGGCATGAACGCCGAGCGCATCCTGATCGCGGCCGAATGCATCGGCGACGCCAAGTGGTTCATCGACAAGGCCTCGGCCTACGCCAGCGAGCGCAGGGTCTTCGGCCGACCGATCGGCCAGAACCAGGGCGTGCAGTTCCCGATCGCCCGCGCCTATGCGCAGATGCGCGCCGCCGAGCTGATGGTGCACCAGGCGGCCTCCCTTTTCGAGGCAGGCGAGGATTGCGGCGAAGAGGCCAACATGGCCAAGATGCTGGCCGCGGAAGCGTCCTGGGCGGCGGCGGAAGCCTGCGTCCAGACCCATGGCGGCTTCGGCTTCGCAGAGGAATACGACGTCGAGCGCAAGTTCCGCGAGACCCGGCTCTACCAGGTCGCGCCGATCTCGACCAACCTGATCCTGAGCTACCTCGCCGAGCATGTGCTCGGCATGCCGCGCTCCTACTGAGCCCCCGGGAGGCGTTGGTGAGCGAGATCGACATCCAACATCTGCGCCAATGGATCGGAGGCGAGGAATGCCAGGAAGACGTCATCACCCAAGGCCTCGTCGACCGCTTCCACGCGACGCTCGGCGGGTCCGCCTGCCGCAGGGAGGGCGAGGCCCCGCTCGCCATCCACTGGTGCCTGTCGCCGCCGGCCGTCGGCCCGGACGCGTTGGGGCCCGACGGCCATCCGGCGCGCGGCGGCTTCCTGCCGCCGGTGCCGCTGCCGCGCCGCATGTGGGCGGGCGGCGAACTCGACTTCGTAGAGCCGCTTCCGGTCGGGGCCGAGGTCACGCGCGTCTCGCGCATCGCCGACGTCGTCCACAAGGCGGGCCGCAGCGGCGAGCTCGTCTTCGTGACGGTGGAACACGCGATCCAGTTCGCCGGACGGACGGCGCTGCGCGAGCGCCAGGACATCGTCTACCGACCCGCGGCGGGCCCCGGCGACCAGCCTGCGGCTCCGGCACCGCCGACGGACGGACCACGGAAGGGCGAGTTCCGCGAAACGATCGAGGCGACGACGACGCTGCTCTTCCGCTACTCGGCGCTGACCTTCAACGGTCATCGGATCCACTACGACGTGGACTATGCAAGGCAGGTCGAGGGCTATCCCGGCCTCGTGGTGCACGGCCCCCTGCAGGCGACGCTCATGCTGCATCTCGCCGCCCGGACATCCGGCGGCCGCGCGCCGCGCCGTTTCGCCTATCGCGGCCTCTCCCCGCTCTTCCACGGCGCGCCGTTCACCGTCAACGCGACCACGACCGGACAGGGTCTCGAGCTCTGGTGCGCCGATTCGGCCGGACGTCCGACCATGACCGCGAAGGCGTTGTATTGAACGTCGCGAGCCGGGCCGCCCGTCAGACCTGCCGCTCCTCGCCGTCCCCGAGCGCCCCGGCCCCCGCTTCCGGGAAAGGCCGATACGTCTTCGCGCGCCCCGACATTTCCTCGCCGGCGGCTTCCCGCACCCATTCGCGCCAGATCGCCACGAGCAGCGCCATCAGCACAGGTCCGACGAAAAGGCCGAGGAATCCCATCGTCTTGACCCCGCCGATCAGGCCGAAGAAGGTCGGCAGGAATGGAAGGCTGATCGGCCCGCCGACGAGCCTCGGCCGGATCGTCTTGTCCACCACGAAAAGCTCCAGGCTCCCCCAGGCGAACAGGGCGATGCCGGCGACCGGCGAACCGCTCGCGACGAGATAGATCGAGACGAGGGTCATCGACAGCGGCGCTCCGCCCGGCACCAGCGCCAGAAGCCCGGTGATGACGCCGAGCGTCACCGGCGACGGCACGCCCGCGATCCAGTAGGCCGTCCCCAGCACGATGCCCTCGCCGATGGCGATCAGCGTCATGCCGACCACGGTCGAGCGGATCGTTATCGGCACGACGCGCGAGATGCGCTCCCAGCGGGCCGGGAGGATGCGCTCGCCGATCTTGTCGAGTTCGCCCGCGAAGCTCTCGCCATCGCGGTAGACGAAGAACAGCACGATCATCATGAAGAGCAGCGTCAGGACGAGATCGAAGGCGCCGCTGCCCGTCGCCAGCACCGCCCGGTAGATGTTGCCGATGTTGGCGCCGCTGACCATCTGGGCAAGCTCTCCCAGCGCGCCCGGATGGCCGATATAGCGGATCCACTGTTCGTCGAGCCATTTCCCGACGAGGGGCAGTTCGGTCATCCAGAAAGGCGTCGCCGCCCCGCGTTCGTTCGTCTCGACCGCCCAGCTGAACCAGACGCCGATTTCGTCCAGCGTGTAGGCGACCGCCATCACGATCGGCACCACCAGGAAGACCAGGATCAGCGTGATGGCGATGGTGGCGCCCAGCGTTCTGCTGCCCCCGATCCGGTGGAGCAGGAGGCGGTAGAGCGGCCAACTGGCGAAGCCGATGACCAGCGCCGCGAGAACCGGCACGAGGAAGTCCTGGAAGAAATAGATCCCCGCCGCGGCAATGAGGACCAAAAGCCAGCGCGCCGCGGACAGCGGCGGAATCAGCGCCGTCCGTGAGGGAAGCGACGAGCCAAGCCAGGGCTGCTCGTCTCGGTTGGCCCGGGGTTCCATCTGTGTGGGTTCGCTGTTGCGCCTTGCTTGTGTCCCATGTCCGGTTGGTTTGCAAGCGCGCACGATCCGCCTGTTACCGCGGATCGGCCGCCCCGAACGACGATCTCAGCCCAGCGTGGCCACCTGCGGGTGCGACAGCGCGGTGATGATGCCGCGCAGTTCGGCCAGTCCCTTCAATCGACCGATGGAGGGATAGCCCGGCTGCGCCCTGCGGTTGAGGTCGTCGAGAATGTCCTGTCCGTGGTCCGGCCGCATCGGGATCGACCAGTCCGCCCGCCCGACAGCCTTGCGTCGCCTTTCCTCGCGCAGCGCCGCGGCCAGCAGCGCCACCATGTCGGTGTCGCCGCCGAGATGCTCTGCTTCGTGGAAGGAGCCGCGGATGGCGTCCGTTTCGCGCTTGACGTTGCGAAGGTGCAGGAAATGCACCCGCTCGCCCAGCCGCTCCATCATGCCTGGCAGGTCGTTGTCCGGCCGCGCGCCGAGCGAGCCGCTGCACAGCGTGATCCCGTTCGCCGGCGTGTCGACCGCGTTCATGATGGCAACGTAGTCCGCCTCCGTCGACATGACGCGCGGCAGGCCGAGCAGGTCGAACGGCGGATCGTCGGGGTGGCAGCAGAGCCTCAGCCCGAGATCCTCGGCGACGGGCGCCACCTCGGTCAGGAAATCCACGAAATGCGCGCGCAGCCGGTCCGCGTCGATCGAACCGTACTCGTCGAGGTGCCGCCGCACGTCGTCGAGCGTGAAATGTTCCGCCGCGCCGGGCAGGCCGAAGACGACGTTGCGGGCCAGCGCCTCGCGGTCGGCGTCGCTCATCGCCGAATGACGCGCCCGCGCCGTCTCGACGATCTCCTCGGGATAGTCGGCCGCGGCATTTTTCCGCGCCAGGATGTGGATGTCGAAGGCCGCGAAATCCGCGTAGTCGAAGCGCATGCAGGTCGCGCCGGTCGGCACGCGCCATGCGAGCGCCGTGCGGGTCCAGTCGAGCACCGGCATGAAATTGTAGCAGATCACCTCGATGCCGGCCTCGGCCAGGTGCTTCATGCTGATCTTGTAGTTGGCGATGTGCTCGCGCCACGCGCCCTTCTGCTTCTTGATGTCCTCCGAGACCGGCAGGCTCTCCACGACCTCCCAGCACAGCCCGGACGGCTGGCCATCCTTCATCACGGCCAGTTCGCGCTGCCGCCTGGCGATCTCCTCGGGCGACCACACATCGCCGGTCGGCACGTGATGCAGCGCCGTCACCACCCCCTGGACTCCGGCCTGGAGCATGTCGTCTATCGAAACGAGGTCCTTCGGTCCGAACCATCGCCAGGTCTGTCTCATGGGGTTCTCCTCTCGCCAGGTCTTTGTTCTAGCCGATAGCCGCGTCGCGTGGCGATATCAGAACGCGGCGTCGCGCGACATGGGCAAAAGGTTTCTTCGACACGCGCCGGAGACGGACGCCGATGCTCGACCGCCAAGGGAAATGTCGGATGTCGGGAAATGGCGAGCGGAGACGATCCGGCCGATCGTCGGCGACGCGCTGCTCCGCGGCCGACGCCAGGCGGAAGGACAAGCCCTCCCGATCGCGCCATGCCGCCCGTGGTCGCGGATCGCGCCGCCGGTGCCGCGTCAGATCGCCTGGTAGGCGGCCAGCACCGCCGCGACCTGTCCGGCATTCATGGACTGGATCTGCGCCGACGTCAGCGCCTGGATCTGGTCCCCGCTGAGGGAGCCGATGTCGTCGACCGACAGGCCGGAGATGCCGTTTGCGCTGATCGCCGCGATGTCGCCGGTCGAGAATTCCGCGAGATCCTCGGTCGACATGGCGCTGATCTGGCTGCCGCTCAGGGCCGCCGTCTGCGCTTCCGTGAAGGCCTCGATCTGCTCGGACGTCATGGCGTCGATCTGCGCCGCCGTCAGGCCGGAGATCGAATTGACGCTCAGCGCCGTCACCTGGTCGGTGGTGAGCGCGCCGATCTGGTCCGTGGTCATCGCGCCGACCTGGCTGGCGGTCAGCGCGCCGACCTGGCCCGTGGTCAGGGCGCCGATCTGGTCGGTCGTGAACGCCGCCACCTGTGTCGGCTTCAGTCCGGCAATCTGCGCATTGGACAGCGCGCCCAACTGGTCCGTCGAAAGCGCCGCGACCGCGTCGTTGGCAAGCCCTGAGATCGACTTGGCGTTGATCGCCGAGATCGCGCCGGTCGAGAACTGGGCGATGTCGTCGGCGCCGAGCGCGCCGAGCTGGGTCGCGCCGAGCACGGCGACCTGGCCGGTCGTCAACGCGCCCACCTGGTCGGTCGACAGCGCGCCCACCTGGGTGGCGGTCAGGCCGACGACCGCCTTGGTCGTCAGCGCGGCGATCTGCCCGGTCGTCAGCGCCCCGATCTGGTCCGTGGTCATGGCGGCCACCTGCGTCGCGCCAAGCGCGCCCACCTGTCCGGTGGAAAGCGCCCCGATCTGGTTGGTGGTCATGGCGGCCACCTGGCCGGCGGTCATCGCCGCCATCTGCGCCGTCGTCAACGCGCCCACCTGATCGGTGGTGAGCGCCGCCACCGCATCGGTCGACAGGCCGGCGATCGACTTGGCGCTGATGGCCGTGATCGCCTCGGTCGAGAATTCCGCGATGTCATCGGCGCCGAGCGCGCCGAGCTGGGTCGCGCTCATCGCCCCGATCTGGCCGGTTGTCAGCGCGCCGATCTGGTCCGTGCTCATGACGCCGACCTGGGCCGCCGTCAGTCCGCTGATCGCCTTGACGCTCAGCGCGCCAACCTGGTCGCTCGTCAGCGCGCCGACCTGGTCGGTGGTCATGCCGGCCACCTGCGTCGCGCCGAGCGCGCCGATCTGGCCGGTGGAGAGCGCGCCGATCTGGTCGGTCGTGAACGCCGCCACCTGGCTTGCCTTCAGTCCGGCGATCTGGCCGTTCGTCAGGGCGCCGATCTGGTCGGTCGTCAGCGCCGCCACGACGTCGGTCGTGAGGCCCGAGATCGACTTGGCGTTGATCGCGGCCATGGCCTCGGTGGAGAACTCCGCGATGTCGTCGGCGCCGAGCGCGCCCAGTTGCGCGGCGCCGAGCGCCGCCATCAGGCCCCTAGTCAGCGCGGCGACCAG
>JBKBRJ010000003.1:143990-144476 GCA_046292285.1 Mesorhizobium sp.
TCACGACGCCCGTCCGATCTGCCGCCGTCAGGCCGCTGATCGCCGGGTCGCTCAGCGCCGCTATCTGGTCGCTCGTCAGCGCGCCGACCTGGTCCGTGCTCAGCGCTTCGATCTGCGCCGCCTTGAGCCCGGTGATTGCCTTGGTCGACAGCGCCGCCACCTGGTCGACGCTCATGGCGCCGATCTGGTCCGCCGTCAGCGACCCCACCTGCGCCGCCGTCAGCACGCCGATCTGCCCGGTCGAAAGGTCGCCGATCTGGCTAGTCGTGAACGCCGCCACCTGGCTTCCCTTCAGCCCCGCGATCTGGCCGTTGGTCAGCGCCCCGATCTGGTCCGTCGACAAGGCCGCGATCGCGTCGGTCGATAGGCCAGAAATCGCCTTCGTGCTGGTCGCCGCGATGTCGGCGGTGGAGAACTCGGCGATTCCGTCCGCGCTGATCGCCGCGATCTGCGAGGCGCCCAGCGCCGAGACCTGGGTGGCCGACA
>JBKBRJ010000004.1:0-143540 GCA_046292285.1 Mesorhizobium sp.
GGCACGCTCGTGCAGTTCTTCAAGGACGACGCAACCGCCTTCAACAAGAAAAAGCACGAGGTCATCGACGGCAAGGGCGTCATCAACAACCGGATCTCGGAGCACATCTTCACACACCTGAACCGGATCGGCATCCCGACCCACTTCATCCGCCGGCTCAACATGCGCGAGCAGTTGATCAAGGAAGTCGAGATCATCCCGCTCGAGGTCGTGGTGCGCAACATCGCGGCCGGCTCGCTGGCCAAGCGGCTGGGCCTCGAGGAGGGCACGGTCCTCCCGCGCTCGATCATCGAATTCTACTACAAGGCCGACGCGCTCGACGACCCCATGGTGTCGGAAGAGCACATCACCGCCTTCGGCTGGGCTTCGCCGCAGGAAATCGACGACATCATGGCGCTCGCCATCCGCGTCAACGACTTCCTGTCCGGCCTCTTCCTCGGCGTCGGCATCCAGCTGGTCGACTTCAAGATGGAGTGCGGCCGCCTGTTCGAGGGCGACATGATGCGAATCGTGGTGGCCGACGAGATCTCGCCGGACTCCTGCCGGCTGTGGGACATCGCCACCAACGACAAGCTCGACAAGGACCGGTTCCGCCGCGACATGGGCGGCCTAGTGGAAGCCTACCAGGAGGTGGCTCGTCGGCTGGGCATCATGAACGAGAACGAACCGCCGAAGCCGAGCGGTCCCGTCCTCGTCACCTCCGGCAACGGCAAGGGTCGCGGCAAGCCGCATTGAGCGGCCGGGCCCGTCCCCATTCAGGAACAGGAGAAGCGGTCTCGTGATCAGGGCGCGTATCACCGTGACGCTGAAGAACGGCGTCCTCGACCCGCAGGGCAAGGCCATCGAGGGCGCGCTCGGCGCGCTCGGATTCGAGGGCGTGAGTTCCGTGCGCCAGGGCAAGGTCTTCGACGTGGAGCTCCAGGGCTCCGACCGCGCCAAGGCCGAGGCTGACCTGAAGGCGATGTGCGAAAAGCTTCTGGCGAACACGGTGATCGAGAACTATAGTATCGCCATTGCCTAACGTTGCAGAAGACGGTCATGGCGGAAGCGACGAACGAACTGATGTATGAGTTGCTGAAAAGCCTTCAGCATGACATACGCCTGCTGAAAGACGGACAGGGTGAGATCAAACAGGAGTTGATCTCTATCCGCGGTCACATGATTTCCGTACAGCAGGACATCCACAACATCTATGGCGTCCTCGCGCGACACGACCAGAGGCTAGACAGGATCGAGCAACGGCTGGAACTACGCGAATTCGCCGAACCGCAGAGACCGATCCAACCTTGACAGTCAGGTGACTTCCGCGCCGCCGCTGGCCGCCTTTCCCAGGATCCCCTCGCCCATGAAATCAGCCGTCGTCCTGCTCCCTGGCCTCAACCGCGACCGCGACATGATCGCGGCGCTCACCAAGATTTCCGGCACCGCGCCGCTGACCGTCTGGCAGACGGAGACGGAAATCCCCGACGTCGACCTGATCGTCATCCCCGGCGGCTTCTCCTACGGCGACTACCTGCGTTGCGGCGCCATCGCGGCCCGCATGCCGGTGATGCGGGCGGTCGCGGAAAAGGCGCGCCAGGGCGTCATGGTCATGGGTGTTTGCAACGGCTTCCAGATCCTGCTCGAAGCCGGCCTGCTGCCCGGCGCCCTGATGCGCAACACGTCGCTGAAATTCGTCTGCCGCGAGGTGAAGCTCGAAGTGACGAACGCCAACACGGCCTTCACCCGGAACTATCGTCCCGGCCAGATCATCCGCTGCCCCGTCGCCCATCATGACGGCAACTATTTCGCCGACGCCGAGACGCTGGCGCGGATCGAGGGCCAGGGCCAGGTCGTCTTTCGCTATGCCGAAGGCACCAATCCGAACGGCTCCATCAACGACATCGCCGGCATCATTTCCAAGGACGGCAACGTGCTCGGCCTGATGCCGCACCCCGAGAACCTGATCGAGGCCGCGCATGGCGGCGCCGATGGCCGGCCGATCTTCGAAAGCGCTCTGGGGATCGCCGCGTGACACAACCGGCCTCTGCTCGCGCGGGATTTTTCCTCGCGTTCGCATTGGCCCTGCTTGCCGCCCTTCCGGCGTGGGGACAAACCACGGCGAAGGCGAAGTCCGACCCCGTCACGCACGTCTACTTCATCCGCGGTTTCCTGAACGTCTTCTCGACCGGCCTCGACGACATGTCGGCGCAACTGGCGAGAAACGGCGTCAAGTCGGTCGTGCATGGGCACATGTCGGGGAGTTCGGTGCGAGCGCAGATCCTTGCCGACCGCAAGAAGACGGGAAAACCGCCGAACCCGGTCGTCATCGTCGGCCATTCCTTTGGCGCCAATGCCGCGCTTTCGGTTTCCTCGCTGCTCGCGGCAGATGGCATTCCCGTCGACCTCGTCATCACCATCGATCCGACGGTGGGCGGGCCGCTGACGCCAAATGTCCGCCGCTACGTGAACTACCACTTCGCGGGCAACAACCTCGGCGTTCCCCTGTCGTCGCCCAAGCTCGGCAATCGCATCTCCAACATCGACCTTTCCAAGCGCAAGGACATCGCCGGCGTCGGCGACGATCACTGGACGGTGACGAGCAACAAGGCGTTGCAGAAGGAAATCCTGGCGGCGATCCGCAGGCAGGTCGGCCGCCGGCAGTAGATCCTACGCCGCCGCCGGATGGAGATCGCTCGGCGCATCGCTGGCCAAGGGACGCGCGGTCATCTACGACCAATCGGATCGGCCATATCGAATCGAGCAGGTGGAAGCGCAAGATGTTCCCAGCATTGCCCAAGCGCCAGACGCAGACCATGACCCGAGTACTGGCAATGGCCGCGATCGGCCTCGTAGCGGCGTCTTGTTCCGCAACCGAGCGGCCGGTCCAACCCACCGGCCCCACCACTTCCGTCTCGACCCTGCAACGGATCAACACCCAGGCGCACCGCTGCTGGCTGACCGACGCGGATTTCAAGGCTTACGGCATCGTTCCCGAACTGAACACGACGGGCACGCCGCGGCTGCTGGTCATCCCGCGCGGAAAGCCGCAAGCGCTGCCGCAACTCGTGGTGACCGCGGCCGGGTCCACTCCGCAGGTCTACGGCCCGCTTGCCGCGTCGCCGCTTTCCCCGCGCATCGAGAAGGACGTCGCGCGATGGGCGGCGGGCGGCACCAGCTGCACGGCGTGATCCGGTTCAGCCGCGCTCCAGCTCCACGCCGAGCGAGGCCAGCGCGGCCCAGTATCCTGGATAGGTCTTCGCCACGCAGTCCGGGTCGAGGATCGCAATCCCTTCGATCCTGAGGCCCGCCAGGGCGAAGCTCATGGCGATGCGATGGTCGGCGAAGGTGTCGATCGCCGCCGGCAGCCGCTGCCCCGCCCGCGCCGGCTCGGCGGCGACGACGAGGTCGTCGCCGTGCTCGGTCGCGAGGCCCTGCCGGATGGCGTTCAAGCCCAGGGAGAGGGCGCGGATCCGGTCGCATTCCTTGACGCGCAGATTGGCGATGCCGACGAACCGCACGGGCGTCTCGTTGAAGGCGGCGAGCACGGCGAGCGTCGGGACTGCGTCCTGCATCTGCGACCCGTCGATGACGGCCGGCATGCGGGGGAACGCGGAAATGACGGCGTGCGCCATGGCGTCGGGCTGGGTGAACGAACCCGCCGGGGTGCCGATGTCGATCGCTCCACCGGTGAGCACCTCCGCCGCCCAGAGATAGGTGGCCGCCGAGGCGTCGGGTTCGACATGAAAGTCGGTGGCCCTGTAGCCGGTGGGTTCGACGCGCCAGACGGTGGACGACGGCTGGCCGACGCGCGCGCCGAAGGCCCGCATCGCGGCGAGCGTCAGGTCGATGTAGCCGCGCGCACCGATCTCGGCGCCGGCGAGTTCGATCTCGAAGGGCTGCTCCCCGCAGGCGCCAGCCATCAGCAGCGCCGAGACATACTGGCTCGACAGGCCGGCATCGATCACCACGCGGTTGGCCTCGAACCGGCCGGTGGCGTCGACCGTCACCGGCGGGCAGCCGGTCGGCGCCTCCACGGCAACGCCCAGACGCCGCAAGGCATCGACCAGCGGCTGGATCGGCCGCTTGCGCATGTGCTCGTCGCCGTCGATCACGTAGCGGCCCCGGCCGAGCGCGACGGCGGCGGTCAAGAATCGGGTCGCCGTTCCGGCGTTTCCGAGGAAGAGCGGCGCGGCAGGCGGATTCAAGACGCCGGTTGCCGTCACCTCGAAGCTCGTCTCGTCCGGCTCCTCGACCGTTACGCCCATCGCGCGCAACGCTTCGGCCATGTAGCGCGTGTCGTCGCTCTTGAGCGCCCCCGTCAGACGGCTCACGCCGCGCGACAGGCCCGCGAGGAGCAGGGCGCGGTTGGTGATCGACTTCGATCCGGGCGGCGCCACGCGCCCCCGCAAGGGCACGCGGGCGGGTCGGATGGTCATTTTGTCCGTGGTCGACATGCGGTCCCTGCCGGGGCGCTGCCCCAAATGCCGGTTCGAGCTTCGTTCGCGCGTCCGGTACCGCAGCGGATGACCGGTTGGCAAGACGCGGGACGCCGCCGGCGGCCGCTTCAGCGACCGGAGCGGACGGAAGGTGCCCGCCTCAATCCCAGAACGGACGAGCTGCTTCGCGGCGGGCCTGCGCCCGCGTCAGCCCGATGTCGCGCAACTGGTCGTCCGTCAGGTCGAGCAGATCGCGCCTCTGGCGCCGGCGGTCCGCGAAGCGGCCAAGACGGATGACGAGATCCGAGATCGAAACGACCGCGAGGAAACGGGCGCGCAAACTGCGAATGTCGCCCTTCCTCGATAGATTGATTGCCTCGATTGTACCCATCGTCATATCGCCTTCCGCGGATTGACTCGCTCAATGTTGCGAAGCTTGTATGCATTGACAGATTGACGGTGACAATCTACCGAATTGTCATGATGACAAATTGGATGCCTTCCTTGTCCGACGGAGCGGGCCCGATCTATGTGCGGCTCGCCGACCGGATCGAGGCCGACATTGCCGCCGGCGCCCTTCCGGCCGGTGCGAAACTGCCGCCGCAGCGCAATCTCGCCTTCGATATCGGCGTGACGATCGGCACGGTCGGCCGCGCCTATGCCCTGGTGCGCGAGCGCGGGCTGGTTTCGGGCGAGGTCGGCCGCGGCACGTTCGTGCTCGGCAGCGGCGCCGAACCGGCCCGGCAAGCGCAGCCGGAGGTCTTCGGCGGAACACGCTTTGCTCCATCGCCGGGCAAGCTCCGGATGGACTCGACCGCGGCGCCGGATGTCGGCCAGACCCGCCAGATCGCCGAACTTGCCGCGCGGATCGCCCGGGATCATGCCACCGAGATGCTCGACTACGTTCGCCAGCCCCTGCCCTCCTGGCTGGAGGCGGGACGCGCATGGCTGTCGCGCCCCGGCTGGGAGCCGCAGACGGAAGCGATCGTGCCGACGGCCGGCGCGCACGCCGCGATCATGGCCGTGATCGCCGCCATGACCGCCCCCGGCGACCGCATCGTCTTCGAGGCGCTCACCTATTCGTCGATCGCGCGTAGCGCCGCGCTGATCGGCCGGCGCCCGGTGATAGTCGACATCGATTCCGACGGCATGATCCCGGAGGATTTCGAGCACGTCTGCGCCCAGCAGCACCCGAAGCTGGCGTTCCTGATGCCCAGCCTGCACAATCCAACCCTTGCGACGCTGCCAGCGAACCGCCTGGCCGAGATCGTCAGCGTGGCGCGGCGCCACAATGTGTGGCTCATCGAGGACATGGTCTTCGGCAACCTGATCGATGGTGCGCCGGAGCCGCTGGCCATGCTGGCGCCCGAGCGCACATTCCACGTCGGCAGCCTGTCGAAGAGCGTGGCGGCCGGCCTGCGCGCCGGATGGGTGGCCTGCCCGCCGCACACGGCCCAGCGGGTCCACACGGCAAGCCGCATGGTGGCCGGAAGCCTGCCGACGTTCCTGATGACCGAAACGGCGGCACGCCTCGTCCTGTCCGGAGACGCAGACGCGATCCGCAGGACCGTGCGTGCCGAGACGGCCGCGCGCGAGGCCATCGCGAAGGACGTTCTCGCGGGAAACGACTTCGCGTCTCTGCCCGACATCCCCTTCCTGTGGATGAAGCTGCCGGAGCCCTGGGTCTCGGGCCTGTTCCGGCGCGCGGTGGCGGAGGAAGGCGTTCTGGTCGACGAGGAGGACGAATACAAGCCGGTCAGGACCGAGCGTGCTCACCACCGCATCCGCGTCGGCTTTTCCTCGGTCGCCTCGCGAGAGGACGTATCGCGCGGCTTCGAGACGATCCGCCGCGTCCTCGAGGGCGGCATCGCGGGTCACGACAGCTTCGGGTAGAGGTATCCAGGGCCGGAAAGGCATGGCCGGGACAGCATTTTCTCGCCCCGCACCCGTGTCATCCTCCGCCTGCTTGCGCTATGGGAGCGCAAAGACCGCGCTACCGGAGTCCATGGCCTGCGATGAGCATCCCGAACACCGTCCCGATCACGCCCGAACTCGTCGCCTCGCACGGTTTGAAGCCCGAGGAATACCAGCGCATCCTCGACCTGATCGGCCGCGAGCCTTCGTTCACGGAGCTCGGCATCTTTTCGGCGATGTGGAACGAGCACTGCTCGTACAAGTCCTCCAAGAAATGGCTGCGGACGCTGCCGACCACCGGCCCGCGCGTCATCCAGGGTCCCGGCGAGAACGCCGGCGTGGTCGACATCGGCGACGGCGACTGCGTGGTCTTCAAGATGGAGAGCCACAATCACCCCTCCTTCATCGAGCCATACCAGGGTGCAGCGACGGGGGTCGGCGGCATCCTGCGCGACGTGTTCACCATGGGCGCCCGGCCGATCGCGGCGATGAACGCGCTGCGCTTCGGCGAACCCGGGCATCCCAAGACGAAGCACCTCGTGGCCGGCGTGGTGGCAGGCGTGGGCGGCTACGGCAATTCCTTCGGCGTACCGACGGTCGGCGGCGAGGTGCAGTTCGACGGCGCCTACAACGGCAACATCCTGGTCAACGCCTTCGCGGCCGGCCTCGCCAGGACCGACGGCATCTTCTACTCGAAGGCGTCGGGCGTCGGCCTGCCGGTCGTCTATCTCGGCGCCAAGACGGGGCGCGACGGCGTCGGCGGCGCGACGATGGCCTCGGCCGAGTTCGACGACCAGATCGAGGAGAAGCGCCCGACCGTGCAGGTCGGCGACCCCTTCACGGAAAAATGCCTGCTGGAGGCCTGCCTCGAACTGATGGCGTCCGGCGCCGTCATCGCCATCCAGGACATGGGCGCGGCCGGACTGACCTGCTCGGCCGTCGAGATGGGCGCCAAGGGCGATCTCGGCATCCGACTCGACCTCGACAAGGTTCCGGTGCGCGAGGAGCGCATGTCGGCCTACGAGATGATGCTCTCGGAAAGCCAGGAGCGCATGCTCATGGTGCTCAAGCCCGAACTGCGCGACGTCGCCGAGGCGATCTTCCGCAAATGGGGCCTCGACTTCGCCATCGTCGGCGAAACGACGGACGACCTGCGCTTCCGCGTCTTCCACCAGGGGGACGAGGTCGCCGACCTGCCGATCAAGGATCTCGGCGACCAGGCGCCCGAGTACGACCGGCCGTGGGTCGTTCCGTCCGCGCCGGCCCCGCTGCCGCAGGCGAAACAGACGCCAGGCGTCGGCGACGAGATGCTGGATCTCTTCTCGCGCGTCCTCGACGGAGACGCGGCCGCCGGCCAACGGATGGCCGAGCTGACGGAGAAGGACCGCGACTTCGACCGGCCATGGCTCGGCGATCGCGCTCCCCTGCCCGGCTATCGCGGCGATCCGCTCGACCTCGGCGACGCGCTGCTTGCGCTTCTGGGCTCGCCCGATCTGTCCTCGCGCCGATGGGTGTGGGAGCAGTACGACACGCTGATCCAAGGCAATTCGCTGCAGCGGCCGGGCGGCGATGCCGGCGTCGTGCGGATCGACACCCACCCCAGCAAGGCGCTTGCCTTCTCCTCCGACGTCAATCCGCGCTACTGCCAGGCCGATCCCTACGAGGGCGGCAAGCAGGCGGTCGCCGAATGCTGGCGCAACCTCACCGCCACCGGCGCGCTGCCGCTGGCGGCGACGGACAATCTCAATTTCGGCAATCCGGAGCGACCCGAGATCATGGGCCAGCTCGTGCAGGCCATCAAGGGCATCGGCGACGCCTGCCGCGCGCTCGACTTCCCGATCGTGTCGGGCAACGTCTCGCTCTACAACGAGACCAACGGCAAGGCGATCCTGCCGACGCCCACCATCGCCGGCGTCGGCCTCATCGACGACTGGACCAGGATGGCGACGGTCGGCTTCAAGAAGAGTGGGCGGTCGGTCCTGCTGGTGGGTTCGCGCCCGGATTTCGCCAATGGCCATCTCGGCCAGTCGGCCTATCTGCGAACCGTCTTCGGGAGTTCCGATGGCACGCCGCCGCCGGTCGACCTCGCGGCCGAGCGGCGCGTCGGCGACTTCGTCCGCTCGCTGATAAAGCGGGGCGTGGCGAGCGCGGTCCACGACGTCTCGGATGGCGGCGTCGCGGTCGCCTTCGCCGAGATGGCGATGGCGGGCGGCATCGGGGGGGAACTGCCCGGCCCCGCCGACGCTGACCCGATCCCCTTCTTCTTCGGCGAGGACCAGGGCCGCTATCTCGTCGAGATCGATCTCGATCCGCATGGCGATGAAATCACCGAGCTGTGGAACGAGGCGAAGTCGCTCGATATATTCGCGCCGTGGGTGGGTACGACCGGTGGCGATTCCCTGAGGCTTGGCGACGGCCGGGCAGTCTCGCTCGCCGACCTTGCCGCGGCCCACGAAGGCTGGTTCCCGAAATTCATGGATGGAGCAAACTGATGCCAATGGACGCCCGCGACATCGAGAGGCTCATCAAGGAATCGATCCCCGACGCACGGGTGACGATCCGCGATCTGGCCGGCGACGGCGACCACTACGCGGCAGAGGTCGTGGCGGAGAGCTTTCGCGGCAAGTCGCGCGTGCAGCAGCACCAGATGGTCTACAATGCCTTGAAGGGCAACATGGGCGGAGTTCTGCATGCCCTGGCGCTGCAGACGAGCGCGCCGGACTGAGGCTTCGGTATCGTAGCTTTCGAGTGGTCCAGAACACGCCCGGCGGTTGCCGGCACGGCCCACAGCCTCGACAAGGACCGGCCGATCTTCTATCTAGAGCCCAGCCAATACTCGCATTTCATCTCCGGCCTTTAACCGGATGAAGAAGGACAGTCAGCCATGAGCGCCATTACCGATTTCATCGCCAACGAGGTCAAGTCCAACGACGTGGTCCTGTTCATGAAGGGCACGCCGGGCTTCCCGCAGTGCGGCTTCTCGGGCCAGGTGGTCCAGATTCTCGACTATGTCGGCGTCGACTACAAGGGCATCAACGTGCTCACCTCGGACGAACTGCGCCAGGGAATCAAGGAGTTCTCGCAGTGGCCGACGATCCCGCAGCTCTACGTCAAGGGTGAGTTCGTGGGCGGTTGCGACATCGTGCGCGAAATGTTCCAGGCCGGCGAGTTGCAGGCCTTCCTCAACGAGAAGGGCGTGAGCGCCAAGGGCGCCGCCTGATCGCATCCGCGGCCAGCCGCGGTTCAAGACAGAGAGACCCCGGAAACCAATCCGGGGCATCCAATGGAGAATGCGCCGCCACCGGCGCGTTTTCGTTTTTGTTTGTGTGGAATCGGACGAGAACGCCATGGACCAGACGGTCGCCCCCTCCCCGCCCAAGGCGCCATTGCTGACGATTCCGCGCTGGGAATTCATCGCCATCACCGCCGGCCTCATGGCGCTGAACGCGCTGGCGATCGACATCATGCTGGTCGCCTTGCAACAGATCGGCATGAGCCTCGCCGTGGAGGACGAGAACTCCCGGCAGCTGGTCGTGACCGCCTACGTCATCGGTTTCGGGCTGACCCAGCTGGTGTTCGGGCCGATCTCCGACCGCTATGGGCGCCGCGTCCCGCTTCTGGTGGGGCTGGGCGTCTATGTCGTCGCCGCCTTCGCCTGCGCCTTCGCGCCGTCCTTCACGATCCTGCTGGTCTTGCGCTTCATCCAGGGCCTGGGCGCGGCGGCCACGCGCGTCATTGCCGTGTCGCTGGTGCGCGACGTCTATGGCGGGCGCGCCATGGCCGAGGTGATGTCGCTCGTCTTCATGGTCTTCATGGTCATCCCCGTGATCGCGCCCGGGGTCGGCCAGTTCATCATGCTGTTTTCGGAATGGCCGATGATCTTCATCTTCATCGGCGTGATGTCGCTCGCCTTCACGATCTGGACCGGGCTTCGCCTGCCCGAGACGCTACCTGAGAGCCATCGGCGCCCGTTCACCGCCTCGGGTATTTTCGAGGCGTTCCGCATCGTGCTGACGGAGCGGGTCGCCATCTGCTACACGATCGCGATGACGGCCATTTTCGGCGCGCTGTTCGGCTTCATCAATTCGGCCCAGCAGGTCTATATCGGCATCTACGACGTCGGCGAGATGTTCCCGGTCTACTTCGCCGTGGTCGCCGGCCTGATGGCGGTGTCGTCGTTCCTCAACGCCCGCATGGTGGGACGCTTCGGAATGCGCCGGCTGGCGCATGGAGCGCTCATCGGCTTTCTCGCCGTCACCGCGTTGTCCTTCGGGCTGGCATTGCTCGGCCCAATTCCGTTCTGGCTGTTCCTGACCCTGTTCGCGATCGCGATGATGCAGTTTTCGTGGATCGGCTCGAACTTCAACTCGCTGGCGATGGAACCGCTTGGCCATGTGGCGGGAACGGCGTCGTCGGTCCAGGGCTTCCTGCAGACGGTCGGCGGCGGCGTGGTCGGCGCGCTGATCGGCCAGGGCTTCGACGGCACGGTGGCGCCGCTCGCCGGCGGCTACTTCTTCGCCGCGCTGATAGCCTTGGTGATGACGCTGATCGCCGAGAAGGGTCGCCTCTTCAAGTCGCACAACGCACCGGTCTGAGATCGGCGGACTTCAGTCGGCCCACAATTCGCGGCGCAGCTCGGCCCAGCTTTCCCGGTCGGGGGCAACGAGGAGGCCGCCGTCGAGATGCTCGGGCCGGTAGGCGCTGCCGTCCAGCCGCGCGACGTGGCCGCCCGCCTCGATCTGGATCAGCGTCCCGGCCAGGTGGTCCCACGGCATCAGCTTGTTGTAGACGACGAAATGCGCGTGGCCGCTGGCGATCAGCCGGTATTCGTGCGCCGAACAGCGATAGGCGATCTGCGACAGCGTCTTGGAATGATTGCGCGCGAGCCGGGAACGGTCGGGCTCGGGAAAATACTGCCAGGAGGCGCTGCCCGTCATTTCCGAAAGCGGCACGGGCGCGGCGGCGCGGACGACAGCCTCCCGGCCGTCCGAGTGGCGCAGGCGGCTGCCGCCACCCCTGACGGCGATCATGCAGTCGCGACCGAAAGGATCGTGGATCAGTCCGGCAACCGTCTCGCCCTTCACCACGACCGCCAGGATCACACCGAAGAGCGGCACGCCGGACGCGAAGTTGAACGTTCCGTCCACCGGATCCAGGACGAAGGCGAGGTCGGCTTCCGCCAGTCCGCCGAGCAGTCTGGGGTCGTCCGAGCAGGCTTCCTCGCCGATCACCAGCGCACCGGGATAGCGTTCCGCCAACCGCGCCGTCAGGAACCGCTCCGCCTCGACGTCCGCGTCGGTGACGAGATCGATGGCGCTGGTCTTTCGCCGGACCTCGCCGGCGGACAGCCGCCGGAACCGCGGCATGATCTCCCGCTGCCCCGCCTCGTCGAGCAGGTCGGCCAGCCAGTCGACATCCCGGTCGTCAAAGCGCACTGGCGGGCTCCCTCTTGCCACGCATGCCGTCGAGAGCGGCGAAGTCGAACAGCTTGGTGTCGAGCAGGTGGCTCGGCCGGACATTGGCAAGCGCCCGGATCATGGTGTCCTTGCGGCCGGGCATCTTGCTTTCGATCCCGTCGAGCATCGCCTTCATGGCATTCCGCTGAAGGCCATCCTGGCTGCCGCACAGATCGCAGGGGATGATCGGGAAGCGCATCGCCTCGGCGAACCTGGCCAGGTCTGCCTCGTCGCAATAGGCGAGCGGCCTGAGCACCATCACGTCGCCCTCGTCGTTGAGGAGCTTCGGCGGCATTGCGGCAAGCCGGCCGCCGTGGAAAAGGTTCATGAAGAAGGTTTCGAGGATGTCGTCGCGGTGGTGTCCGAGGACCAGCGCCGCGCAGCCCTCCTCGCGCGCGACCCGGTAGAGATGGCCGCGCCTGAGTCGCGAGCACAGCGAACAATAGGTCTTGCCCGCCGCGATCTTGTCGGTGACCACGGAATAGGTGTCCTGGTATTCGATGCGGTACCGGATCCCGAGCGACGCGAGATAGTCCGGCAGCACATGCTTGGGAAAGTTGGGTTGGCCCTGGTCGAGATTGCAGGCGACGAGTTCGACCGGCAGCAGGCCCCGCCATTTCAGGTCGAGCAGCAGCGCCAGAAGCCCATAGGAATCCTTGCCGCCGGACAGCGCGACAAGCCAGCGCTCGCCGGGCCGCACCATCGCGAACTCCTCGAGCGCCTGGCGGGTGTTGCGAAGGAGCCTCTTGCGCAGCCGATTGAACTCGACGGTCGAGGGAACCGACCTGAAGAGCGGGTGGCAATCGGCCTCCTCCACGGAGACGGCGGGCGACTGGATGTTCATGACGGGACGGCGACCGATGCGGCGCGTGAGACGCGCGTTCGACCATTGCTGTAGGCGAGGTCGGCGCCAAAGAAAAGGCCGCCTCGCGCGGGCTGTGCGAGAAGTCGGCGGCTCTGGTGTGACCGGGGCCTCTTTATTGTTTCAGGCGAGGGCGGCGCCGATGTCGGCAGCGCGCCGGATGTCGTCGGCCAGAACAGAGAGGGCCATTTCGGTTTTGGCGCCTTTGCGGTTTCTGGTCAGTTACCTTCCGCCTGTCATCCGACCCGTCACCGCGGGCGACGCCCGGCCGTAGCCGAGACCCGCCATGTCCAGTCCGTCGACGAAAGCGTCTATCACCCGAACCGGCGCATCCGCCGAAACATTGTCGTCGATCAAAGCCGGCAGCAGCGCTGCCCGACCTCGATCTTCCCCGCGAACATGGCTCATGAGAATGAGCCACACCGTTGTCGGTGTGCTCATCAAACTTGATTTGCGCGGCGGTTTCTCACACAGCCTTCACCGGCGACCCTACCGAACCCGATGTCTTGCGACCGGATTCAGCCCCTGAAGACCGTCCGTCCGGCGTAGCGCGCCTGCTTGCCCAGTTCTTCCTCGATGCGGATGAGCTGGTTGTACTTGGCGAGACGGTCGGAGCGGGCGAGCGAGCCGGTCTTGATCTGCCCGCAATTGGTCGCGACCGCCAGGTCAGCGATGGTGGAATCCTCGGTCTCGCCCGAACGGTGCGACATGACCGCCGTGTAGGCCGCCTTGTGGGCGGTCTCGACCGCGTCCAGCGTCTCGGTCAGCGAGCCGATCTGGTTGACCTTGACGAGGATGGAGTTGGCGACCCCCATGCGGATGCCGTCGCGCAGGCGCGACGAATTGGTGACGAACAGGTCGTCTCCGACCAGCTGGCACGACTTGCCGACGAGGTCGGTCAGGATCTTCCAGCCTTCCCAGTCGTCCTCCGACATGCCGTCCTCGATCGAGATGATCGGATAGTCGCCCGCGAGCCTGGCGAGATACTTCGCCTGCGCCTTGGGATCGCGCGTCTTGCGCTCGCCCTCATAGACATAGGCGCCGTCCTTGAAGAACTCGGTCGCGGCGCAATCGAGCCCGATCGCGACGTCCTCGCCGGGCTTGTAGCCGGCCTTCTCGATCGACCCCATGATGAAGTCGAGCGCGGCGGTAGCGTTCTTGAGGTTGGGGGCGAATCCGCCCTCGTCGCCGACATTGGTGTTGTGGCCGGCGTCCTTCAGCCCCTTCTTCAGGGTGTGGAAGATTTCCGAGCCCCAGCGCACGGCGTCACGGAACGTCGGGGCGCCGACCGGGATGATCATGAACTCCTGGAAGTCGATCGGATTGTCGGCATGGGCGCCGCCGTTGATGATGTTCATCATCGGAACCGGCAGCACGTGCGCGGACGCGCCGCCGACATAGCGGTAGAGCGGCAGGCCGGCGGCCTCGGCGGCGGCCTTCGCCACCGCGAGCGAAACGCCGAGGATGGCGTTCGCGCCGAGCCGGCTCTTGTTGGCGGTGCCGTCGAGTTCGATCATCGTCTGGTCGATGTGGATCTGGTTCTCGGCTTCCATGCCGCCGATCGCCTCGAAAATCTCGCCGTTTACGGCCTCGACGGCGCGCTCGACGCCCTTGCCGAGGTACCGCGGGCCGCCGTCGCGAAGCTCGACGGCCTCGTGCGCGCCGGTCGATGCGCCCGAGGGCACGGCTGCGCGGCCCATCGAGCCGTCCTCCAGCACAACGTCGACCTCGACGGTCGGATTGCCGCGGCTGTCAAGGATCTCGCGGCCGATGATGTCGACGATGGCTGTCATGGAGGGCTCCCTCGAGAGATGTCCGGAAAGGTCGCGCTTCTCTTAGCGGAAGGCGCGGAAAAGGCAATGCGAACCGAGGACTCGATCGTTCCCCCCCGGCTAGGCCGCCTTCACCGTCGACTGGAACTTGCTCATCAGGTACGGCCCCGACAGGACCGGCTCATACTTCGGCGTCTCGCCCGTTGCCAGGCAGGACGGCAGGCAGGCAATCTCCTGGTGCCAGTTCGGCTGGTGGAAGAAGGCGAAGGACTGGCGCCTCGTGGAACCATCGGCGCGCGGCGCCGGATTGACGACGCGGTGCAGCGTCGAGACCCAGCGGTCGTTGGTCCACAGCGCCATCAGGTCCCCGATGTTGATGATGAAGGCGTCTGGCACCGGCGGCACGGCGCGCCAGGTCCCCTCGGGCGTGAAAATCTCCAGCCCGCCGGAGCCAGGCTCGGGTCGGAGGATCGTCAGGCTGCCATAGTCGGTGTGCGCGCCCGCACGCAGTTGCCCCGGCTTCGGCGGCACGGCCTGCTCGGGATAGTTGAGCGCGCGCAACGCGCTGATCGGCCTGTCGATGGTCGGCGCGAAGAAGTCCTCGTCAAGTTTCAAGGCGACGGCGAAGACTCGCATGATGCGCGCGGCGAGGTCCTCCATCGCCCGGTAGTACGCTTCCCATGCCGGACGGAACCCGTCCGGCGCATCCGGCCAGATCGTCTTCGCGTAGCAGAAGGCGAGCGCCTGCGGGTCGTCGAGCCCATCGGGCACGCCGAGCGGGCCGCCGTTGAAGCTTTCCTTCAGGTCCGGCGGCGTGTCCTCGCCCTTCGACTTCGCCAACGCTTCCGATTCGGGACCGAGATAGCCGTAGGGATAGCCGGCATAGGGCGCCCTCGCCTTCTGTTTCTCGGCCGCCGGCAGGTCGAAGAACGCGCGGGCCTTGAACCAGGCTCCGTCGATGACCTGTTCAGGTACACCGTGCCCGCTGATCGCGAGAAAGCCGGTCGAGCGGCAGATGTCGTCCACTTCCGCCCCGAGCCGGGCGCGTTCCCCACCGCTGGCCTGTTCGAAGCGAGAGAGGTCGAAGCTCGGAAAATCGGACATGCTGGCTACCTTGCGCATCTGGACGCCGGCATCCTATCCCCAACGGAGCCGGATTCACGATATCGAACAAGCTTGATCACAAATTTATCCGGGCAAGGCGGACAAGGCGGCGTCACCGCGCTACACTTTTCGTTGCGTGGGGCGAAACGAAGGAAGTTTCGCCATGACCAACGTAGCCGGTATCGTGAGTATCCTCTTCATCGCCGCGGCGTTATGGACTTCGGTCGGCGGCACGCCCCAGGAACAGTCCGTCCTGATCCTCTCCTCGGGCCAGTGAGACGAGCCGGCGGCGAGCGTCGATGCGTCGCCGGCCCGTCTTCCAGGGCAATCTCGAAACGCCTAATCGCCGAATGTCCTTGCATTCCCACGCATTCTCGCCCATATGCCGCAACAGGCGCTTGGGCCGGCACTGCCGGTTCGTCGGAAATCGACCTGGTTGCGTCTGGCCTTCCCCCGCATCGGTTCATGTCTTCTCGGAGATCGACCAGTCTGGCGGCGAAGGCAACTCCATTGGCATGAGGCCGACGGAAACGACAGCGCAGCCGGCCATAGCCCGTTTCGGGCGCGCCGCCTCGTCGTTCATATATTGAAAGTGCCACGGCAGGTTGCGCCCGCCGGGCCGCAGTGCGGGCGTTGCCCGCCGAAAGAGATGATTTTGACCGTTCACACCACCCCCGAAGCCGACAATGGCTTCGAAGCCCTCGGCATCACCGGCGCCCTGCTGAAGGCGACGCTGGCCGCTGGCCTGACCACGCCGAAGCCGATCCAGACGCAGGCGATTCCGCATTACCTTGCCGGCCGCGACGTGCTTGGCATCGCCCAGACCGGCTCCGGCAAGACGGCGGCCTTCGCGCTGCCAATCCTGACCCGCATCACCGCGCTCGGCGCCAAGCGCCGCCCCAAGAGCCCGCATGCGCTGATCCTGGCGCCGACGCGCGAACTCGCCGTCCAGATCGACGAGACCATCCGCCTGCTCTCCAAGGGCATGCACATCACCACCTGCCAGGTGCTCGGCGGCGTGTCGCGCAACATGCAGGTCAAGCGCCTGCGCGACGGGGTCGACGTCCTGATCGCCACACCGGGCCGCCTGGTCGACCTGGTGCGCGAGGGCGACGTCAAGCTCGACCAGACCCGCTGGCTCGTCCTCGACGAGGCCGACCGCATGCTCGACATGGGCTTCATCAACGACGTCAAGAAGCTCGCCCGCGCGACCCATCCCGATCGGCAGACCACGCTGTTTTCGGCGACAATGCCCGACGAGATCGAGAAGCTGGCGATGGGCCTGATGAAGGATCCCATCCGCGTTTCGGTCGCGCCGCAGAGCACGACGGTCGCCGAGATCACGCAGGGCCTCGTCAAGGCGCGCACCAAGCAGAAGCGCAACGTGCTCGCCGACATCCTGCGCGCCGAGGGCGACGGGCCGGTCATCATCTTCGCGCGCACCAAGCACGGCGCCGACAAGGTGACGCGCCAGCTCGAGCAGGACGGCTTCTCGGCCGACGTCATCCACGGCAACAAGTCGCAGAACGCGCGCCAGCGGGCGCTGAACGGCTTCAAGGACGGTTCCGTCCGGATTCTGGTGGCGACCGACATCGCCGCGCGCGGCATCGACGTGCCGGGCATCTCGCTCGTCGTCAACTACGACCTGCCCGACGAGCCGGAGACCTACGTCCATCGCATCGGCCGCACCGGCCGCAACGGCGCCGACGGCAAGTCGATCACGCTGTGCGATCCCGAGGAGACCTCGAAGCTGCGAGCCGTCGAGAAGGTGATACGCAAGGCGATCCCGGTCGTCGCCGACCATACTGGGCAGCCCGACCCGTTCCAGAAGCCGCTGCCGGCGGGCTCGCGCCCCGAACGGTCCGAGCGCCAGGGTCGGCCGCAGGGCAAGCCGCAAGGCCGCCCTGCCCGATCCGGCCATGCGCCGCAGCGCGCCGGCGGCAAGCCGGCCGGTGGCCATCACGAGGCGGGCCGCGCCGACGAGCGCAGCCAGCAGCCGCGTCGCCGCCGCCGTCGCGGCAATGGTGGCGGCGCCGCAAGGGCCGCCTGATCCGTCGATCCGAAGACATCAGTCCGCTGGTCCATACGTGACCGGCGGACTGGCAATTGCCCGATATGCATGCAGCGCGTAGGCGGGCGGTCCTGTCTTCCGGGAGGAAGGCGATCGCGGCCCCGCCGCCCCTCGCACTCGGGATCAGACGATGGCCGGAATCGTTGCGCTCGCCTTCGCCTACTTCCTTTCCCAGTTCTACCGGTCCTTCCTCGCTGTCCTGACGCCGGCGCTGGAGTTCGAACTCGGCGCGACGAAGGCCGACTTCTCGCAAGCCTCCGGCGCCTGGTTCGTCGCCTTCGCGCTGATGCAGTTCGCGGTCGGGGTCTCGCTCGACCGCTTCGGCCCGCGCCGGACGTCGGCGGTGATGCTGGCGATCGGCGGCGGCGGCGGTGCGCTGGTCTTCGGCCTCGCGTCGTCTCCGGCCATGCTCGTCATCGCCATGACGCTGATCGGCATCGGCTGCGCGCCGGTCCTGATGGCCTCCCTCTTCATCTTCGCCAAGACGTTCAAGCCGGCGAGTTTCGCCATAGCCACGTCGTGGTTCGTCGCGCTCGGTTCGCTCGGCAACGTCTTCGGGGCCACGCCTCTCGCGGCCGCCTCGGAAAGCTTCGGCTGGCGCCCTGTCATCCTGGCCATCGCCGCGCTGACGTTGCTGGTGGCGCTGGCCCTGCTCGCCTTCGTGCGAGATCCGGCGCGCTCGCCAGACGAGCCGGCCGGCGGCGTAGGCTTCGGCGGCTTTGCCGAATTGCTCCGGCTCCGCGTGCTGTGGCCGATCATCCCGCTGACCGCGATCAACTATGCGCCCGCCGTCGGCATCCGCGGCCTGTGGGCCGGTCCCTACCTCACCGACGTCTTCGGCGCCGATTCGCTCGTAATCGGCAACGTCACCCTGTTCATGGCCTTCGCCATGGTCGCCGGCAGCTTTCTCTACGGGCCGCTCGACACCGTGTTCAAGACGCGCAAGTGGATCGCAGTCGCGGGCAACACGATCGGCGTGTTCGTGATCGCATCGCTCGTCGTCCTGCCGCCCGCCACCGTAGCCGCGGTGACGGTCCTGTTCGTGCTGATCGGCCTTTCGGGGGCGAGTTACGGCCTGCTGATGGCGCATGCCCGCGCCTTCGTGCCGGCGCATCTGATCGGCCGCGGCGTGACGCTGATGAACTTCTTCTCGATCGGCGGGGTGGGCGTCATGCAGTTCCTGACCGGAGCGGTCGTCACCGGCTCCACCGTCGCGGGAGACCCGGCCGCGGCCTACCAGGCTCTCTTCGCCTTCTACGCCCTGATGCTCGCGCTGTCGGTGGTCGCCTACCTGTGGGCCCGGGACGCCAAGCCGTGAGACGCGCACGCGCACGGACGGGCCCTTGCCTTTCCCCGCCGTTTGCGCTTAAGGCACGCATCCCTTTCGAAGCGCGAGCCCATCCATGTCTCTTCCCGACAAGGCCTTTCCGGTTTCCTGGGACCAGTTCCACCGCGACGCGCGGGCGTTGGCCTGGCGGCTGGCCGGCGCGAACGGCAAGTGGAAGGCGATCGTCTGCATCACGCGCGGCGGTCTCGTGCCGGCGGCCATCATCTCGCGCGAACTCGGCATCCGCGTGATCGAGACGGTCTCGATCGCCTCCTATCACGACTACACGTCGCAGGGCGAACTTGCGGTCCTGAAGGAAATCACGCCGGCGCTGCTGGAGAACGACGGCGAGAACGTGCTGATCGTGGACGACCTGACCGACACGGGAAAGACGGCCGCGATCGTGCGCGCCATGATGCCGAAGGCGCATTTCGCCACCGTCTACGCCAAGCCCAAGGGCCGGCCCCTCGTCGACACCTTCGTGACCGAGGTGTCGCAGGACACCTGGATCTATTTTCCGTGGGACATGGGCTTCACCTACCAGCGGCCGATCGCGGAAGACCACCAGGGCTGAACGGCTGTTGCGAAGGCGCCGCCCTTGCGAGGCCGGCGCCGACCGCCAGACGCGGCTCAGAGCGCGTCGAGCTTGCCCAGTTCCTTCGCTACCAGGTAGTAGAAGGTGACGCGGCTCTTCGAATTGTCGCTCTTCATCGCCGCGCAGACGGCCTCGATCGCGGACATTCCGGGGCCTTCCTCGACGCCGAGCTTCTTGGCGCACCACTTTTCCTGGACGCGGGCGAGTTCCTTCGGGTCGCTGCACGAAACGAGCGAGGAATCACGGTTGCGGAGCGCGATGCCGAGATGCTTCACGATCTTCGCCACCTTCGCCTCGTCGGCGCCGGCATGATACTTCTTCACGTCTGCGAAATAGTCGGCCATGGACGTCCTTCCCCTCATCATTGACTGACCCTGCAACCCTTGGACGAATTGCTGGGAGCGCGGGGCGGATGTTTCCCCCCGCGAGGTTCCGCGAGCATGTAAGCTTCTCGCCGCGCAGAAGAACTTCCGCGCTGTTGCCCGGCTTGTCAATGGCCGGAGGGCCTTTCAATTCGCGACGCATCTCCCTATATTCGACCTGTCAGTTCGCCTGACTATGGCAATAAACGGCCGATGGAATAAGCCTTTCGGACCCGGGGGCGGTACCCGGCGCCTCCACCACAAGCCGCTGGCTCGCGCGAGCGGCTTCTGATGGGGGCGAAATAGGATCGACGAGGGTGTAAAGATCGGACTTTTGCCCGGCATTGTACCACCGTTATCGGGCTAAAATTATAGTTGCCAACGACAACTATGCTGAGGCACGTCTCGCTGCGTAATGCGGCGCGATAGTCTCGAATCAAGCCCTGCGGGTTAGCACCTTCAGGCGGGGTTCGGAGGTACCTGGCAACAGAAACCTCCACTTTTCCCTTTTCCCCGCATGTCCAGTGAACTGTCTCCCGCCTCGTCGGCGCGCGGGACTTCGCCGAAACGTGCGATCGCGGCGCGGGGCGACCGTCCACGAGGGCGAAACCGATTGTCGCCGGAAACCCTAATTCGGTTTACGCGCGGGCCCGGCTTCATTACATCTACGCGGATCGAGACTCACGCCAGACGGAACCCCATGTCCGACGACCATATCCGCTATGACATTCTCGCCCAGGAGGCCTTGCGCGGAGTCATGCGCAAGGTGCTGAGCGAAGTCGCGCGGACCGGCCTGCCCGGCAACCACCATTTCTTCATCACCTTCCTCACCGGCGCGCCCGGCGTGCGCGTGTCGACGCGCCTGCGCGAGCGCTATCCCGAGCAGATGACGATCGTTTTGCAGTACCAGTTCTGGGACCTCAAGGTGACCGAGACCGGCTTCGAGATCGGCCTCTCCTTTTCCGACGTTCCGGAGAAGCTGGAGGTTCCGTTCGCCGCGGTGCGCGGCTTCTACGATCCCTCAGTCAATTTCGAACTGGAGTTCGACGTGAAGGCGGAACCTGTCCCGGCCGATGTCGCCCCCCTGGAGGAGGCGCAGGCCAAGCTGCCTTCGCCGGCCCGCAGATCGGAGAAAGCCACGCCCGAAGGCGAACCCGTCGCGGCAAGCGAGAGCGACGAGGACGCAGCCAAGGGCGCGCAGGTCGTTTCTCTCGATGCGTTTCGCAAGAAGTGAACCGAGGCGGGGATGGGCGAGGTCGTCAACCTTCGGATGGCCCGCAAGCGCTCTCTGCGTGCGGAGAAGGAACGCGCCGCCTCTGAAAGCCGGGCGTTTCACGGGCGCAGCAAGGCGGAACGCAAGGCGGACCAAGCCGAACGGAAGCGCGGAGCGGCCCTGCTGGAGGGTCACCGCCGCGACGGGCCGGAAGGGGCGCGCTGATCGTGCAGTTGAAGCGTTCGGTCACGATCCGCGGCCATCGCACCAGCTTCTCGCTCGAAAGACCCTTCCTCGACGAACTTAACGCCATCGCGGAAAACCGCGGCATCTCGCTTGCCGCACTCGTCTCCGAGATCGACGAAGCCAGGCCGCGGATGACGAACCTCTCATCGGCGCTTCGAATTCACGTCCTTTCCTGGCTGAAGTCCCGCGAGACGTGACCGTGCAGGTCGAACTGTCGGGACCGGTCAAGGCCGTTCCGGGAGAGCCTCGAGGATCTTGCCGATCGCATCGAGGCTGAATTCGACGCCGCTCCTTTCGGGCCTCTGCGCCCGGGTCGGAACGGGGGCTTCCACTGGCCCGCTGGGCGCAGCGTCATCGACCGGCGCCGTTGTCGCGGCCTCCCGGATCGCGCGTTCGTTCGCCGCCCGTTGCCGCGCAGCCTCGCGCTCCGCCTGCTCGGCCTTCTCCTGGCGCAGCCGTGCAGCGTCGTCGGCAAGCGCCGCATAGTAGCGAACCTCTCGGCGCAGCCTCTGCCTTTCCAGCAGACCTGCCTGCATGGCCTCCACCCGCGCCTGCTCGCGTTCGAGGGCGCGCTGGGTCAGGTACTGCGTCAGCGGCGCCGTATCGAACCGGGCGACGGCCTCTCCAAAGCGCCCCGTCACGGCAATGCCGAGCGAGGGTTCCGATCCGACCAGGGCGTCCGGCCCGGCGTCGTAGTCGATTTCTCCGGAACCCTGGATCTCGTTGGTGATCAGGTTCGCCTGCATCTCCATGGAGATCGTTGCGCCCTCGGTGCGCAGGAAGAAGGCAGGCGTCCGTGCAGAACCGCTCGCGATGGTGAAGGGGACATCGGCATCGCGGGCGGCAAACCGACCCGCCGCCGCGATGTCGGACGCGAAGGCCGCCACCTTGACGTCGTCCAGGTCGCGGCCGATCTGGTCGGCCCTGGCCAGAATCCCGCTAAGCGCATCGGGATTGACGCCCGGGATCACCAGGTCGTGGAAGCGGGCCGTACCGGAGCCCGCGAGCGAGGCCACCAGCCCCTCCACCGACTTCCCGCTGGCCGTCACCGTCGCGCTGATGTCTGCCTGCCCTTCGACGGCCTGCGCACCCAGCACCTCGGCCGCTTGCGCGTCCGAGAGGGACACCTGCGCCGACAGGAGGCCCGTCCCCGCATTGTTGGTGAGTTCCCCGAGCGCCTTGACGGTTCCCCCCAGCATGCGCCCGGTCAGGTTCGAGACCCGCAAACCCTCGCGATCGAGTTTGGCGGAGAAGGACACGTCGTCGGCGAGTGGTTGAAAGCCTGCGTCGAGCGCGTCGACGGCAATGTCGATCTGGGCCGTGAAAGGAAGGCGAAGCGTTTCGACGAACGGTGCGGAAGGCCACCCTCCGTCTTCGCCTTCGCCTTCGCCTTGCAGGGCGTCCTCGCCAAGCACGATCGCGGCGGCATTGAGGAGGTCGATGCCGGCGAGCTTCAGCGCACCTTCGAGATGCGGCCGGCCTTCGGGCCACGTCGCCGCAAGGTCGCCCGAAACCGGCATCTCGGCGATCGTGCCTTCGAAGCCCGAGAAGCGAAGCGACTCCATCTGGTAGGTCGCTTGCGCGGTCAGTTCGACCGGCAGTCCGATCCCCATCCCCGGAAGCACCATACCTGTGGACATCAGCCAGGGCTCGAGGTCGCTGGCCGAAAGTCGCGCCGAACCCTCCGTCCGGTAGACGGCGCCGTCGGCCTGCCGCGCTTGGCGCAACTGGCCGTCGAAGGCAACCGAGGCCGAGGGCGACGTGAGGGAAAACCCGAGGTCCGCGCCTTCGGCCGGCACGCCCTTCAGGGAAACCGATGTCGACCCCTCGGACGTGAGACCGAGATCGGACGCCGGGAGACCATAGAGCGACAGCAACTGCGCGCTGTCGACTGCCTCCACGCTCATGTCGACGTCGAGCTTCGCATTGGCGAGGTCGCCGTCATATCCGTCGGCCCTGGCCCGCAGCGAAAAAATGTTGCCGCCAGTCTCCCCCTGTGCCGTCAGGGAGATGTCGGCGTCGTCGTTCTTCCTGACAACCGAAGCGACCACGTCGAGACGTGCGTCCCGGGTCATCTCGGGAAAGGCTTCCGCGCGCCGCGCCAGTCCCTGGCTCAACGGGTGGTCCGGAAAGCGGTCGGCAAGCAACCCGACAAGCGGCCCGAGGTCGGCCGCCAGGACCGATGCGTCCAGCTTTCCCGACGGAGCGCCACCGATTCCGGCCACGCTGGCCGTGGCGCTGATGTTGGCGCCGGCCAGCCCGGTGATCGACAGTCGATCCACTTCGAGTTCGTCCGCGCGCAGCCGCATCGCCACGTCGACGGTTTCGGCCGTCACATCGGCCAGCCGGACGGGTCCCGCGTCGAGCTCGAAATCGATGTCATGGCCGCCGAAATGCGTGACACCCGAGTCGCTGACGAAAAGCGACGCGAACGCCGTCAGCCCGTCGACATCGAGGGCCTCGCCGCGGAGCTTGGCCACGATCACCGGTCGCAGCGCCTCGCGCGTGGTCCGTTCGAACGATCCTTCGAACCGGGTTCCGCCCAACACCAGTTCCACATCGCGGAAGCTCTGTCGCATCTCCCCGAGTTCGACGTCCGCTGAGAAGCCCGCCCCGGCCAATCGACGGATGGCGTCGTCCACGTCGCGCGCCACCCAGGCCGCGAAACCCGAAGGCTGGGCCACGGCGAGCAGCAGCTTGCCCTTGAAGCCGAAGTCCTCGTCCAGGTCGAGGCGGCCGTTCGCCTCCAGCGTGGTGCGGCCGGGCAAGGTCGCCGACAGGGTGCCGACCGTCCAGCCGCTCGGGGCCGGCTCGGCGGACAGCCGAACGTCCCGGACCGTGGTGTCGCCGGCCACGATCGCCGGCAGGTCGAGATCGATCGTACCGGGGATCGTCGGCCGCGGCAGATCTTCGAGGAACCCCCGCAAAGCGGCGAAGCGGTCCAGGAAGGTCGCTCCGGAGAATGCCGTCGCGTTGCCGACCGCGTCCTCGAAGCGAACCTGCGCGCCGGTCGCCTGGACGAGGAACCGTGGACTCGCGCCAAGGTGAAACAACGCCGTGCCGTCCGCGGTGTAAGGATTGTCGCGCGGCCCGGTCTCGATCCGGAACTCCGGAATGTCGAGACGCCGGTGATCGAGCGCGAAGCGACCGGAAAAGCGATAGTCGGCGACCTTGGGCTTGCCCGGTTGCTCCCCGGCGGAGACCGGTGCCGCGGCGGTCGCATTGTGCGCGTCGAGCCTGAACGTGCCGGAATAGAGCGCGGCCTCATTCTCGAACCGCGCCTGGCCGTCCGCTTCCACGACGAACGGGTAGCGCTCGGGCGATGCCCGCAGCCGGAGCCGCATGCTCCCCTCGGACGTGACGGAACCAGTCGAGATGGAGATGCCCGTGCGCATGCCGTCGAGCCGCAGCGAGCCGTCCATGCGCCATGGGCCGGCAAGGGTTGCGGCCGAGACGTCCGCGTTGATCTCGGTCAGCTTATGCGTGCGCCCGCTCGCCGCATGGATCAGCGAGACGCTGCCCTCGGTCACGGTGACCTTTTCCAGGCGGATATGGGACGGGTCGATCCGGTTCGCGGGACGCGATGCCCAGTCGACCGCCCCGTTGGGGGCGACGTGGAAGACGGCGCTCGGGCGCACCAGCCGCATGTCGAAGATCAAGAGTTCTCCGCGCATGAAGGGTGCGAGTTCGGCATCCATCGAGAACTCCTCGATGCTCATCGCCGGCTGCGCCGGCGTCTCGCCTGCGACGCGGACATCTCGAAAGGTGACGGACGGGAATGGAAGCAGACGCGCCCTCACATCCCCCTGGACCGTCACCGTGCGTCCGAGAATGCGGCTCGCCTCCCGTTCGAAATCCGTCCGGTAGCCCGTCCAGTTGACGAAATACGGACCGATCAGCGCGACGAGCAGCGCAAGCACCAGGAGGCCGCCGAAGAAGACGAAGAGACGTGCCAGTGTCCGACCTCCCGAAAGACGTAACGTTACTATAGCATGGCGTCAGTCTACGCTCATCCGCATGGCCATAAAGTGGCGATTGCCGCAGGGCAATGCCGGCGCCCCGCATAGATCGTGGCAGGCGTCAACCGACGAGCCAGAAGCGGATGAGCCAGGCCACCGCGCCCAGCGCGGCGATGCTGGCCAGCCACAGTGCGATGAACCAGGCGACGCGCGTCAGCCACGAGTCTCGCCGTACCCGACTCCCGTTGCTTGCCCCCGGCAGGAACGGTTCCGGCATCAGTGGTAGCCCGTGTCGGGATCGATCTTGCCGCGGAAGATCCAGTAGGCATAGGCCGTGTATCCGAGGATCAGCGGGATCAGCACCGCCGAGCCGATAAGCATGAAGACCTGGCTCTTCTCGGGAGCGGCCGCATCCCAGATCGTCACCTCGACGGGAACGACGTAAGGCCACATGGCGCCGCCCAGACCGACGAAGCACAGCGCGAAAAGCGCAATCGCCTGGAGGAATGGCCGATATTCGTGGCGGTGGACGGTCAGGCTCCTGAACATCCCCCACGCCACGAACAGCACCGCCGCGCCGACCAGAACGGCGACGCCGATGCCCCATCCGCTGAACCAGCGATTGTAGTAGCCATCCTGGAGAAACGGGGTCCACAGGCTGACGATGCCGATGAAGCCGAGCGTGACGATGCCGAACGGCCAGGCCAGCCGGCGCATGCGGTCCTGCAGGTCGCCCTCCGTCTTCATCACCAGCCAGGTCGCGCCGAGCAGGCAGTAGCCCGCCATGACGGCTACGCCGGTCACGATCGAGAACGGAGTCAGCCAGTCGAACCAGCCGCCGGCATAGCTGCGCGTCGTCATGTCGACGTCGATGCCCTGGAGAAGCGCTCCGAGGGCGACACCCTGAGAAAACGACGCCATCGCGGAGCCCGATATGAAGGCGAGGTCCCACACGCCGCGCCAGCGCTCGGTGCGCCACCGGAACTCGAAGGCGACGCCCCGGAAGATCAGCGCGAGCAGCATGGCGATGATCGGCGCATAGAGGGCGGGCAGGACCAGCGCGTAGGCGAGCGGGAATGTAGCAAAGAGCCCTCCCCCACCGAGCACCAGCCAGGTCTCGTTGCCGTCCCAGACCGGCGCCACCGAGTTCATCATCACGTCCCGATCGCGCTTCTCTGGCGCCACGGCAAACAGCATGCCGAGCCCGAGGTCGAACCCGTCGAGCACGACATAGGCGAAGACCGCGAAGGCGATCAGGAAGGCCCAGATCACCGTCAGGTCGACATTCACGCCGAGCCCGAATTCCATCAGCGTGCCTCCTCTTCGGCCCTGGAACCGTACTCCATCGGCGTGCCCTGGGCCGGTCCCGGCGCAATGCCGGCGGTGCGGATCGGCCCGCGATCCCAGTCGTCGGGGCCGCCGGTGATCGGCGCATGGCTCATCAGCCGCAGGACGTAGAAGGTCCCGGCCCCGAAGACGATGAAATAGACGACGACGAAGGCCATCAGCGAGGCGCCGACCGCCGATGCGTCGAGCGGAGCGGCCGAATCGGCGGTCCTGAGCAGGCCCCAGATCGTATAGGGTTGGCGTCCGACCTCGGTGGTGACCCAGCCGGCCAGCACGGCTACGAGCCCCGACGGACCCATTGCAACTGCGAACCGGTGCAGTGGCCGGCTGGTGAAGAGCGTGCCCCGCCAGCGCGCGACCAGCGCCCAGCCGCCGAGCGCCACCATCAGGAATCCGAGACCGACCATCACGCGGAAGGACCAGAAGACGATTCCGACGGGCGGCTGCTCGTCATCGGGAATGGTGTCGAGACCATCCAGCGGAGCGGTCAGGCTGTGCTTCAGGATCAGCGACGAAAGGCCCGGAATGCCGACCGCGTAGTCGAGCCGCTGTTCGGCGTCGTTGGGAATGCCGAAGATGTAGAGCGGCGCCCAGCCGTCGGGGTGGCTCTCATAGTGGCCCTCCATGGCCATGACCTTCTGCGGCTGGTGCTCCATCGTGTTCAGACCGTGCAGGTCGCCGATGAAGACCTGGATCGGCGCCACGATCGCGGCCATCCACATCGCCATCGAGAACATCTTCCGCGCGCCGGGATTTTCGGCCTCGGGCTTGCGCAGCAGGTGCCAAGCGCCGACGCCTCCGACGATGAAGGCCGTCGTGAGGTAGGCGGCGGTCACCGTGTGGGCCAGCCGGTACGGGAAAGACGGGTTGAAGATCGATTCCCAGAAGTTCGTCGGAAGGAACTGGCCGGTCACGGCGTCGATCGTGAAGCCGGCCGGCGTGTGCATCCAGGAATTCACCGACAGGATCCAGAACGCAGACAGCAGCGTGCCGAAGGCGACGACCGCCGTTGCGACCATGTGGAGGGCATTGCCGACACGCTCCCGGCCGAACAGCATGATGCCGAGGAAGCCGGCTTCCAGAAAGAACGCCGACAGCACCTCGTAGGCCATCGGCGCGCCGATCACCGGCCCCGCCTTGTCGGAAAAGACGCTCCAGTTGGTGCCGAACTGGTAGCTCATCACGATGCCGGACACGACGCCCATGGCGAAGACCAGCGCGAAGATCTTCTTCCAGTAGTCGAATAGCGCCCGGTAGACCTGCCCGTAGCCGGCGAGCCACAGGCCGTTCAGGACGGCTAGGTAGCTGGCGAGCCCGATGGTGAAGGCGGGAAAAAGGAAATGGAAGGAGACGGTGAAAGCGAACTGGATTCGCGCCAGGAGCACCGCATCGGCATGATCGAACATCGGAATCTGCCGCCTCGTGGAAGCGAGGCGTTCCTCTTTCCCTGCGTATTCCCCTATTTACGCCGACGTCGTTCCAGAACAACCTGCCGATGGTGCGTCATTTGGACAGGTGCGACAGGTTGCGCGCGGTCAGGCGCGGTCACACGCTGAAAATCTTGCCCGGATTCATGATGTTCAGCGGATCGAGCGCGCGCTTGATGGCGCGCATCACGTCGACGCCCGCCCCGAGTTCCATTTCGAGAAACCGCATCTTGCCCTGGCCGATGCCATGTTCGCCCGTGCAGGTGCCGTCCATGGCGATCGCGCGTTCGTTCAGCCGGGCGACGAACGCCTCCAGCCTTTCGATGTCGCGTGGATTGGCGGTATCGATCAACGGCGATACGTGGAAGTTTCCGTCGCCGACATGTCCCACGATCGGCGCGATCAGTCCGACCTCGGCGATGTCGCGTTCGGTCTCGACGATGCACTCCGCGAGCCTCGAGATCGGAACGCAGACGTCGGTCGCCAGGGCGCGCAGGCCGGGCCGCAACGCCATGACCGAGTGATAGGCGTCGTGGCGTGCCTTCCAGAGCCGCGTCCGCTCCTCCGGATCCCTCGTCCAGATGAAGGGACCGCCCCCGAATTCCGTCGCGATCTCGGAGAACAGTTCCGACTGCTCCGCGACGCCCGCGTCGGTTCCGTGGAACTCCAGGAACAGGCATGGGCTTTCGGGGTAGTCGAGCTTCGAATAGGCGATCATCGCCTGCATCTGCAACTGGTTGACGAGTTCGATCCGGGCGACCGGGATGCCCATCTGGATCGTTGCGATGACGGCGTTGCAGGCGGCCTCGACGCTCGGGAACGGGCAGACGCCGCCGGCCATCGCCTGCGGGATGCCCTGCAGCCGCAGCGTCATTTCCGTGATGATGCCGAGCGTGCCCTCCGAACCGACGATCAGCCGCGTCAGGTCGTAGCCGGCCGACGTCTTCTTCGCGCGTGTCGCGGTCTTGACCGCCCGGCCATCCGCCATCACCGCGGTCAGCGAGAGCACGTTGTCGCGCATGGTGCCGTAGCGCACCGCATTGGTTCCGGAGGCGCGCGTCGAGGCCATCCCGCCGAGGCTGGCGTTGGCGCCCGGATCGATCGGGAAGAACAGCCCGGTGGCGCGCAGGTGGGTGTTCAGGGCCTCGCGGGTGACGCCCGGCTCGACGGTGCAGTCGAGATCCTCGGCGTTGACGGCGATGATGCGGTCCATGCCGGAGAGGTCGACCGAGATGCCGCCCGCCGGCGCGTTCACCTGCCCTTCCAGCGAGGTCCCCGTGCCGAAGGGAATGACCGGCACGCGGTGCTCGGCGCAGACGCGCACGATGTCCTGCACGTCCTCCGTCCCGCGGGCGAAGATCACGGCGTCGGGAACCTGCGCGGGAAGGTATGTCGTCGTATGCGCATGCTGTTCGCGGATAGACTGCCCCGTCACGAGGCTTTCGCCGAAGCGCTGCTTGAGGATGTCGATCGCGGTCGCGATACCGCTCTCGTTGCGTTCCATCCGCACGAGATCAGCCAATGCCATGCGATACTCCTCCCTGCAGGCTTGTGATCGACGCCTGCTTGCTTCATCCCTTGGCGCCGGTGGCGGCGCTGACGGCGCTGACGGCGCATGCTTAAACCGTCCGCCACCGCGATCAAGTCCAACCCGCTGCAAGGATGCCGCCATGACGATCGACGCTCCCTTCCACTCCAGCACGATGGACATCGAGGAGAGCTGGATCGACTATAACGGCCATCTCAACATGGCCTATTACAACGTCCTGTTCGACCGGTGCGCCGACGAGGCCTTCGCCCTCTTGGGCATGGGTCCGGACTACGTGGCCTCGCGCCGGCTGACCGTCTACACCGCCGAGGTGCACGTCTGCTACGTGCGGGAACTGCATCTGGGCGACCGGGTGTTCGGCAGCTTCCAACTCATCGACCATGACGAAAAGCGGCTGCGTTCCTACCAGGAAATCCGCCATGTCGATGGTTGGCTCGCGGCCACGTCCGAGACGCTGACGCTGCACATCGACATGAGCGGCCCGAAGGTTGCGCCCTTCCCGGCCGACATCATGGCAAGGGTCGAGGCGATGGGCGCCGCCCACCGCGACCTGCCGATGCCCGCGCGGGCCGGGCGCTCCATCTCGATCCGTCGAAAAGCCTGATCGACAGCGGCCGACTGCCGGTCGTCGACGCACAAGACGGTCGCTCATCGTCGGATGGACGACCCAGTTGGCTGCGCCGCGACATCGTTCCGGTTTCAAGGTACATCGTCGATTGGGTCTCGCAAATCGCATCGCGTGACCGAATAAATCTGTCCACGCCCCCGCGCGAGGCTCCGATAATCCGTCTGCCAGATTGGAGGACGCGACGGATGGACTGGATGAGGGAGGCGGAGACGGACGTGCTGGAGCACATCCTGGCTTTGCTCGTCTCCTTCGCGGCGCTCGCCGATCGCGCCGCTTGCATGCCGCTGTCGCTGCAACTATCCGCGCTCGGGTTCCTGACGCACGGCGAGGCCGTTGCGCGGTCCTTGATCGTCGAGCTGCCGGCGGGCGCGCCCGCCCTCGTCGCGGCATCGCAGGCCAGCGACCGGGCCGACCGGCTCGCCGCCGATTTCCGGGCGCTGGCGCGGGTGCTGCGCGCCCTGCTGGCGCGAGCCCGACGGCGTGCGCTTTTCTCCACCCGCAAGACCCGCCCGTCGACGTCGCCGCGCGAGCATTGCCGCCCGCAAGGTCGCAGCGTGCCGGCACGGCCCGCCCCGGACACGTCGTGACGATTCCCGTCGTTGGACGCGCCTTACAGCCACAACCACCCTCCATCCCATGATCCGGCCTTTTCGAGGCGCGGTAACGGAGAGGCATGCGCGGATGAATCGCATGTTGCTCCAAAAAGCGGACGAGGAAATCCCGCCACGCAGCAACCGTTTCAAGGTTACCGGCGCGTTAACCATATAGAGAACGGAGCGTGGATCGAATGCACCGATCAGTTGAAGTGCCCTGCCCCTGGAGCAACTATGTCGAGAGTTTCGGGGACAATCAGCGCAGGTTTGAATGACGAGCGATATCAACAGGCTATCGCGCCGAATCGCGAGGAATCCGCTCGCGACCGACTATGATTTCTGGCGCGCGCTCCGCGACCTTAACGACGTGATCTATGCCGTTTCGAAGCGCGGCGAGCCCATCCCCATCGACCTCCTCCGGCTGCGCGCCACGGTACAGAGAGAACGGGCGACGCGCCATCGAAACAAGGACTGAGGCACGCGTCGCCAGGCATCAGCCCAACGTTTCGCGGAAAAACGCGACCGTGCGTTCCCAGGCCAGCTTCGCGGCCTCCGCGTCGTAGCGGGCTTCCGAGGTATCGTTGTTGAAGGCGTGCTGGACACCCTCGTAGACGTGGATCGTAAATTGCTTTCCGGCTGCTTCGAGAGCGGTCCTGTAGGCTTCGATACCGGCATTGATCCGTTCGTCCTGACCGGCATAGTGCAGGAGCAGCGGCGCCTCGATCCTCGGCACGTCGGCGGTGTCCGCCTGACGGCCGTAATAGGCGACCGCGGCGGCGAGCGCGGGCGATGCGACGGCAAGGTCGTTGACGGTGCCCCCGCCCCAGCAGAAACCCATGGCGCCGACCTTGCCGTTGGTCAGGTCATGCTTCTCGAGGAACTCGACCGTGGCGACGCCGTTCGCCGCCACCCCGGCGCGGTCCAGTTGGCCGAACATCTCGCGCGCCTTTTCCTCGTCTTCCGGCGTCCCGCCGAGCGGCGAGAGATAATCGGGCGCCAGGGCAACGAAGCCTTCGAGGGCGATGCGCCGCGTCACGTCCCGGATATGGGGATTGAGGCCGCGGTTCTCGTGGACCACGATGACGGCGGGCAGCCGGCCGCTCGCGCCCGCGGGCCGCGCCAGGTAGCCCCTCATCTCGCCTCCCGCGCCCGGATAGGTGATGTCTTCCGCAGCGATCCTGTCGTCGTCGGGAGCCACGATCGCCGCCCGGGCGGAGTTGGCGGCAAGCATCGGCGCGATCGCCGCCGCGGCGGCGCCGGAGCCCGCCAGCTTCGAGAGCTTTGCCATGAAGCCGCGGCGGTCGAGCGTCAGATGGGTGTACTCGTCATAGGCATCGATCATCGCCTGCGTGATCTTGATGTCCGACATGCGCGTGCCTCCTCCATTTTTCGTGATGCATTGGAAACTAGGAAGGACCACCGGCCGGGTCGAATCACGCCTGGTTTATCGGGTCTCGCACGCACCACGTGCGGACTTCAGCCATCTGCGCCGTCCAGAAAAGAGTGTGGTTTCCAGACGTTCCATCTGTGAAATGGATCATATTGGAAGCGCGTCTTTTCTCATCTATAGTTCCCCTACGTCAAATCTCGGAGGAATGGAGACATGGAGTTCACGCGTCGTGACCTTCTTGCCGCGGGGGCGGCCTTGGCGGCCGGAATGGCCGTCGGCGGGCCGGCGGAGGCCAAGAAGTCCTGGTTTGCCGGGACCGCGATCGACAACAACGTGACGTGGAAGCGTACGAACTTCGATGCGATCGCTCCGGCCTGGCGGCGCCAGATCGTGAAGTACTATTCCGCCGAACCCGCCGGGACCGTGGTCGTCGATACCATGCACCACTTCCTCTACCTCATCATCGAGAACCAGACGGCGGTGCGCTACGGCGTCGGCGTCGGCAAGGACGGCTTCAAGTGGTATGGCCGCGCCAACATCGCGCGCAAGGCGCTGTGGCCGCGCTGGACCCCGCCGCCGGAGATGCACGCCCGCAAGCCCGGCCTGCCGCAATATGTCGAAGGTGGCGCGCCCGACAATCCACTCGGACCGCGCGCGCTGTATCTCCATCGCGACGGCGTGGACACCGGATACCGCCTACACGGCACGCTCGAACCCTGGAGCATCGGGACGGACGCTTCCTCCGGCTGCATCCGCATGTTCAACGAGGACGTCATGGATCTTTACCAGCGCTGTCCGATCGGCACGGCGGTTCAAGTGCTCCCGCACATCGCAGACAACGCACCGAAGAAGGGTTGAGCGGGACACCATGACAATCAGCATGCTTACGCTTCGCGCGCTCGCCTTCGGGGCGCTTGCGCTGGCGATTTCCGGTTGCTCGACAACGGCGCTCGAGCCTCCCGTGCCGGACGTGACGAACGCACCCGCCGCTGGCTTCGCCAACATGCAACCGGGTTCCGAGGAGGATTTCATCCTCAACGTCGGTCGCCGCACCTATTTCGCGGAGGGCTCGGCGGCGCTGGACTCCGTCGCCAGGACAACGATCGACAACCAGATCGCCTGGCTGAAGAAATATCCGCGCTGGCTGGTCAAGCTGCAGGGCTTCGCCGACGACCCCGGCGGTGACGCGGCCATGACGGAACTGTCCCGCAAGCGCGCCGAAGCCGTGATGAACTACATGATCGCCGGAGGCATCGACGCGAATCGCCTGTGGGCGAAGGGATATGGCAAGGAGCGTGTCGTGCGCGACTGTCCGGACGCCGCCTGCCGTGTGCAGAACCGCCGCGTCATCTCCAACCTGCGCGAGGAAAAAGACGGCGCCGCCTGACGCTGGGCTGCGTCGGGACGACCGCCGCGCGCGAACCGATCCCTGCGCCTCCCTTCGCGGGGAGGCGTTTTCGTTTCCGATGGGTCGGCAGTCGTCGATGGTCGCGTTTCCCGCGACTGGCGCCTCAGTGCCTCGAGGCGCGTTCGCTGGCGGCGAGGTCGGCCGTAGTCTTGGCAAGGCGGAAGGCAAGTTCCCGAATGATTCGGGTCGCCAGTTCCGGGAACTCCTTGATCAGGTCCAGCAGATAGCCCTTGCCGATCTTCAGCGCGACGAGCCTTCCGTTTGCCCTGACGGTGGCCGAACGCGGGATGTCGCAGAAGACCGACATCTCGCCTACCAGTGCATGATCGCGAAGTTGCGCCACGACCACTTCGGTCCCGCCGGTTTCCGACACGATGTCGGCAACCCCGCTCAGCACGATGAAGGCGGCGTCCCCCTGGTCGCCCTGGCGGAACAGCACCTGCCCATCCTCGTACTCGACCTTGTCGGAGGCATAGGCGAGCAGCTTGAGCTTCGACGGGTCCATCGCGGCAAACAGCGGGATCTTCCGCAGAACCTCGACTTCATCCTTGAGCGTGCTCATCGAAGATGTCCCTTCATTTCGCGGCATCCACCATCTCGGAAGGCCGCGGATCGTCGGTATCGCGCCTCGTCTCGACGAAGGCGCCATTGGAATAAGTCAGCACGCGATCGAACCGTTCCGCAAGATCGTCGTCAAGCAGCACGGACACGAAGCCGGGGCGGAAATTTGGCTCATCCGGCAGCGGCCCATCGAGCAATCGCGTCATGATCTCGCGTCGACCGCCCGCATCCATCGAGCCAAGCACTTCGTTGAAGACGATGATGTCGGGCTTCTTCAGGATCGCGCGGGCTACGTGGAGCTTCTGTCTTTGCTGATCGGAAAGCCGCCGTCCGCCATTGCCCATCTCGAAGCTCAGGCCGGCATGCAGCAGGCCGTCGGAAATGCCCGTTCGCGCAACCAGTTCCTGGACGGCCGCCAGAACCTTCTCCTTCCCGTCGACGACGGTCGAGGAGATACGGCCAAGCAGGATGTTGTCGAGCACCGATGCGGTCGGATTGTATCGGTCGGGATCGTGGAAGAAGACCGGCGCCTCCGCCATGCCGGCGATCTCCTGGCGAAGGTCGTTGCGCGCGGCGAGGATCTTCGCTTCGGTCTCGGCGTCGAGCACGCCGAAACGGCTCTGCGCCTCGCAGTAGTCGAAAGCGAGCCGGAAAACCTCGTCGCGATCCGACAGCTTCTGCGGACCCTTCTTTCCCTTGGGCGCCGCTTCCTGCCGCTGCGGTTCCTGGCGTTCGGCCATCTTCAGCCTTGCGACGATCTCCTTCAGCCGGACGATCTCCTCGTAGGTGACGTCGGCCACGGTTTCGAAGATCTTGGAGTCGGGCGCCAGGTCGCCGAACAGTTCGATCCGCGCCTCGGCGATCCGCTGGCCCATCTCCTGGAAAGCCGTCCGCAGCCCGTTGCGCTCCAGGATCGCCAGGATCGTCGGATTGCGCGGCAGTTCGGCTGGCGCCCACGACGCATCGAGCGCGGTTCCGAACAACAGGTTCTCGCCCACGGTCGCTTGGGAATTGTAGAGATCCGGATGGAAGGACTGGACGATCCCCTCGACGCCGAGCGAGGCGGCGTTCTCTCGGAACTCGCGCCGGACCTCGACGATCTTGTCCGAGAACTCCCGGTTCTTGGCCGGGTCAACGGTTCCGCGCAGGCCGAGATCCTGGATCTGGCGGGTCAGGCCCGCGACGTCCAGAACGCGCGCCACGTGCGCGTCGAGACCTGCCTTGTCCCCTACCCCGAGATCCTCGTAGTCGATCCAGTCCGCATCGGCCGAGGGCGGAACGTGGTTCAGCATGCCGGCGGTCGTCGCCCGCTTCGACGCCGAGCCGCGCAGGTTCTCGTTGCTCGGTCTGTTCTTCAGGACCATCAGGAGGTTGTCCCTGATGGTGCCCGCCGGAAAGTAACTGTTGCCGTCGGCATAGCCGATCCGCCGACCGGTCAGGCTTTCAGGAAGCTCGTCCAGTGGCTTTTCGTCGAGGGTGATCGAACCGGACGCAGGCACGACGAGGCGGACGAGCGCGCCGGCGAAGACGGTCGCCGCCGCCCGCGCCGCGTCATCGCCGTTGGTTACGACGGCAATCCGGTCGCCAGGACGGATGTGCAGCCGCACGTTCTCCAGCACGGTCCGACCGGTCTCGTCGTCAAGCTTGACGTGGTCGAGGTCGAAGCCTTTTGCGAGCCGGGGCACGGTCGCCTCGGGCATGGCTTGCAGTTCGGGCGCGATCAGTCCGTCGTCGCGGAAAGAATCAATCGTCTGCTCGTACCGCGCCTCGTTCATGAGGCGAATCTGGTCGTAATCGATGAGACCCTTGATCGGTCCGGGCAAGTCCTTGTAGGCCGCGATGACGGCGACGAGTTGACCGATGTCCAACCGGCCGGTGATGACGAAGTATCCGCCGATCAGGTAGAACAAGAACGACAGGAACTGCATCAGCAGGTTGTTGACGTACTTGACCGAGAACTTTCGCTGATAGAGCTCGAAGCGGATGTCCAGGATGTTCTGCAGCAGCCCGTAGTGGCGGGCGCGCGCATAGTTCGACATGTCGTTGACGTGGATGTCGGGCGCCATGTCGACGGTTTCGGCGACCTGGCCCGCGAGCTTGCGCGCCTGCAACTGCCTCTGCCGCCCGAGCAGGATCAGCTTGCGACGCATGCGCGGGATGAGCCAGATCTGGAATGCGACAATCGCGATCGTCAGCAGGCCGAAATAGACGCTCTGCAGGAACAGGAAGAGCAGGCCGGTGATCGCCTGGCCACCGAGGAACAGCGGCAGCGAATAGGCATCGCCGACGAATTCGCCGAGAGGCTCCACCTCGTCCTTGATGACCGACGCCACTTCGGCGCCCTTGAGGTTGCGGAAACGGGCGACACGGTAGCGCAGCACGCGGTCAAGCAGCGTGTAGCGCAGCTGACGGAGCACCTCCTCGCCGAGCTTGCCCTTATAGGTATTGGTATAGAGCTTGAACCAGCCGTTCAGGAACACGAAGCCCATGAACAGCAGGCACAGCGCAAACAGCATCTCGATGCGGTCGAGCTGGAGTCCGCCGAACAGTTCCACCTCGTGGCCGAAAATGGACTCGCCATAGGGCAGCGTCAGCCGCAGGAACGGTTGCGTGGCGTCGATGGCGCCGAAGTCACGGCCCTGGATCGGGCCGTTGACGATCTGCTTGGGCAATTCCAGCGAGAAGAAATAGAACGGCATCGACGCGATGATGACGAAGAGCAGCCAGACCTGCTTCAGCCGTGAATTCTTCCAGATGAATTTGAGTAGGTTACGTTCCAAGGCCGACGGCGACCCCCTCGCCAACTCGATGCAAGGCGCTACTGTGCACGTTGGCAGGACGAGTTCAACTGGTTGCAAAAAAAAGCGTTTCGTCCCGGGCGATATGTCCCCGGCCGGCAGGCGGCGTTCACCTCAGCCGAACAGGCGCTCGCCCTGCTCATCGATCATCTGACGCGCCTTGCGAAAGGAAACCTCCACCGCCGCATCGAGTGCCGCGAAGCGGTCGGCGCGAATCAGGCGGTGTTCCTTCGCGGATCCGTCAACCGCCTTGCTGATGACCGCGCATGTCTGGTACTGGCCGTCGGCCTTGAAGGGCGTGGCGCGTATGGTGAAGCCCTTGTAGTCCTGCGCCTCGGATGCCGGCGGTTCCGAGCCGCCGCCCTCGCCCGCCCCGCCAATGCCGAACAGTTTCCTCAAGAAGGACATCGTCTTGGTCTCCCGAATGTCAGGCGGCTGGTTTCGTCGCGCGGTCGAGGGGCAGCGTATCGTCACCGCGACGCCGAGACCAGCCCCGGCGTCGCATCTCGCAAACAGCCGCGGACTTCAACTCCCGCCATGGAGATGGCGCTCTCCCTCAGCCGCCAGTTCTCAGGCGTGATCGACCTCGGATCATAGCCGTGGTGGATCGCCAGCGCCCTCACAAGTTCACACAGGCCGTCGCGGTCAGCCGGTACAGCCCTTCGGATCGAACAAGACGCCGTCATGGCGAAAGGTGCAGCACGATCTCGCGCCGGTGCGGGCGCCGGCGGTGTTCGAAGAGATAGATGCCCTGCCACGTCCCGAGCGCCATCTGTCCGCCGGACACCGGGATCGAAAGCGACGTGGCCGTCAGGGCTGCCCTGATATGCGCCGGCATATCGTCCGGCCCTTCGGTGGTATGAACGAGCCAGTCCATCGATGGATCGTCGGCCGGCGGCACAAGCCTTCCGAAGAACGCGTCCAGGTCGCGCCTGACGTCGGGATCGGCGTTCTCCTGGATCAGCAACGAACAGGACGTGTGCCGCACGAAGAGGGTCAGCAACCCCTCCTCCATGCGGTGCCGGCGGACCAACTCGGCGACCTTTCCGGTGAACTCGGTCAGCCCCGGTCCGTGCGTGTCGATCGTCAGCCGCGTCTGAGGCATTCCCGTTCCCGGTTACGGCGCGGCGCCTGCATTGGCCGCCGGCGCCCTTGCTGCGAGACGCATGCGCGCGCGCCCGTCTTGCACGGCACGCGCCGGTCGAGTCAACGCAGGTGATGCCCGCCCGTCAGACCGCGACGGAATGCCGGGCCTGCCCCGTCTCCAGGTAGGCGTCGAAGCGGGCCGCAACCGTTCGAACCAGGGGGCGGTGATGCTCGGGGACGACGAAGAGGTCGTCCTCGCGCCGCAGCACCGGGTCCTTCCCGCCCTGGGCCAGCCCGGCCGCGATCGCGACCAGCGGCGTGGCGACCGCGCCGAAGCGATCCTTCGCCTCCCGTGCATCGAAGGCGAAGTTGCACATCAGGTTCTCGATCACCCATCCGCGCGCACGATCCTCCTCGCTGAAGGCGACGCCGCGGACGGTCGCAAGACCGCCGTCGTCGACCATGCGCTGATAGACGCCGGTGGCGGGCTGGTTCTGCGCATGACCCTGCCGATAGCGGCTGATCGAGGATGCGCCGAGGCCGATCAGCGTCTCGCAGGCATCCTCCGTGTAGCCTTGGAAGTTCCGCTTCAGGCGCCCGTCGCGCGCGGCGACGGCCATGCCGTCGTCGGGTTTGGCGTAGTGGTCGAGACCGATCCGCTGATAGCCGGCAGCCTCGATCATCGCCGCCGCCATCTGCGCCTGCTCGTAGCGCTCCTGCGATCCTGGCAGCGCCTCCTCGGGGATCATCGTCTGGTGCTTCTTGAACCAGGGGACATGTGCGTAGCCGAACAGCGCGATTCTGTCAGGCGAGAGGCTCAAGGCCTGCGCCACCGTTGCCGCGAGTGTATCCAGGTCCTGGTGCGGTAGCCCATAGAGAAGATCGAGATTGACCGAGCCCACGCCGCGCGCGCGCAGGCCCTCGACCACGTCGCGGGTGCTCTCGAAGCTCTGCTCCCGGTTGATCGCCGCCTGCACCTTCGGATCGAAGTCCTGCACGCCAAGGCTCGCCCGCGTCATGCCGATCGCGGCGAGCGCATCGAGCCGGTCGGGCGTCATGTCGTTGGGATCGATCTCGACGCTGATCTCGGCATCGGACGCGAGAACGAACCTCCCTCGCAGCGCGTCTCCCAACCTGTGGATGTCGGAGGGCGCGAGCATGGTCGGTGATCCGCCGCCGAAGTGAATCGCACCCACGCCGGCGCGGCCCGCGACCAGCGACCCGACCGTCTCGATCTCCCGGCAAAGCGAAGTGACGTAGGCCGCCACCGGATCGTATTGGCGGGTCTGCTTGGTGTGGCAGGCGCAAAACCAGCACAGGCGGTCGCAGAAGGGCACATGCAGATAGAGCGACAGCGTGTCTCCATCCGGGATCGCGGCGATCCATTCGCGCACCGCTTCACCGGTCACACCCGAATGAAAGTGCGGTGCCGTCGGATAGCTCGTGTAGCGTGGCACCGCCTCGTCGAGGCGTGCGTCCTTCTTGCCGTGCATCGCTGGTCGCTCCAGATCGTTTGGAAAAAACTGGCAGCCGGCGCGGGACGATACCTTGATTTCGGTCAAGACCGTTGCGGATGAGACAATCTGGCGCGAGATTGGCCACGCGATCTCCGCTATGGAAGGCCAACCTCCGGGCGACAAGATGACAAACAGGCAGGACATCCACACGAGCGGCATCCCCGCTCTCTGCGCAGCCTGCGAGGCGCGTCACCGCGGTGTCTGCGGCGCGCTGGAGCCCGAACAGTTGCTTGCCTTGTCGAAGACGTCGTCGAAGCAGCGAGTCCAGCCGGGAACGGAACTGGTCGGCGACGAGGAGTCCGTCGATCACTATTCCAACATCCTGTCCGGGGTCGTGAAGCTGACGAAGACGCTCTCGGACGGTCGCCAGCAGATCGTCGGGCTGCAGTTCGCCCCCGATTTCCTCGGACGGCCCTTCCGGACCGAGAGCGCCGCGAACGCCGAGGCTGCGACCGAGGTCACGCTCTGTTCCTTCCCGCGCGCCACCATCGAGCGCATGCTGCGCGAGAGCCCGCAACTCGAACACCGGATCCTGACCCAGACCCTGAAGGAGCTCGACGAGGCGCGGGACTGGATGGTCACGCTCGGTCGCAAGACGGCGGCGGAAAAGGTCGCGAGCTTCCTCCTCCTGATCGCCCGAAACATCGATCCCGGCCGTTCGGCCGGCCAGGGCGTCAGCTTCGACCTGCCGCTCACCCGCGCCGACATCGCCGATTTTCTCGGCCTGACCATCGAGACTGTCAGCCGTCAGTTGACCCGGCTGCGGACGGATGGCGTCATCACCATCGAACACAACCGGCAGGTCACGGTCGGCAACCTCTCTCGGCTGGAAGCCCGTTCCGGCATCTGATCCGGATCGGTGTGAAGCCGTCCTTTCGCGCGATGTCGGGAATGACTGGTCAGTCGGACGGCGCCACACCGATCGCTGGCAACACATGGTCGCGCTCGAACGCAACATGGCGCCGCACCGCTTCGAAGAATGCGCGCAGCATGAATCCCACGGCCTCCGGATTGTCGATCGGATCGCCGTGTCCGATCGCAAGCAGTACCTCCGAGAGGTCCTGCGCCGCGCATTCGTCCTCGAGATGCTCCGTCTTCAGGCGCCGGACGGTTGCGGCTGCACCGCTCCCGCGCATCTGCGCGACCTCGAAGGCGGGATAGACGACTTCCTCCTCGTATTCGTGGCAGCGCCTGAGAAGCGGCACGAGCGAACTTGCGATCTCCAGGCAGCGAAACCGGTCGATGTCGCCCGGAAGCCGGTCGGCGATCTCCTCCAGCGCCTCGCACAGCCGCAGCTTCGAATGATGAGCGTTGGTCATTTCCACACAGGGCACCAGCCCGTCATGACCGCATGCGCCCGACACCGGGCACGTCTGCGGCACCTCGCACGCATCCATGGCAGGCCTCCTCTCCGCCGGTGATGAAGTCCGGTCTCGCGTCTGATGCATGAAAATAATCCTGTCAGAGCCGCCGCACGGCGGTATTGACTTGGATCAAGGCATCTCGCCCCCCGAATGCGCGAAACGAAACAGGGAGCGGCTCTGGGAGTCGCACGTCCGTCAATAGCGCAAGCGGGGATCCAAATGAGATACGGCGCGGAAATCGTAGGGATAGGCGTGCTCGCCTTCCTGGCGCTGCTCGGCGCGGCCTTTGCGGCCGACATCGCCTTCCAGCAGCATATGTGGGTATTGTTCGCCGTGCTGGTCATCAGCGCGGCGATCCTGATGAGGAACACATCCTTCGCGCCGAAGGAGGCGGCGGCCATCCCCTTCAGGGAAGGCGAGGCCACCTACATGGACGATGTGGTGCGCTACGGCGCCATCGCGACCATGTTCTGGGGCGTGGTCGGCCTGCTCGTCGGCGTCGTCGTGGCGCTGCAGCTGGCTTATCCGGACCTGAACATCGAGCCTTGGTTCAACTTCGGCCGGATGCGGCCGCTGCACACCTCGGCGGTCATCTTCGCCTTTGGCGGCAACGCGCTGATCGCCACATCCTTCTACGTCGTCCAGCGGACGTCCCGGGCCCGGCTCTTCGGGGGAAACCTGGCCTGGTTCGTCTTCTGGGGCTATCAGCTCTTCATCGTCCTGGCCGCGACCGGCTATCTGCTCGGCATCACCCAGGGTCGCGAGTACGCCGAGCCTGAGTGGTATGTCGACCTGTGGCTGACCATCGTGTGGGTGGCCTACCTGCTGGTCTTCCTCGGCACGATCATCAAGCGCAAGGAACCCCACATCTACGTGGCGAACTGGTTCTACCTGTCTTTCATCGTGACCATCGCGATGCTGCACGTGGTGAACAACCTCGCCGTGCCGGTCTCCTTCGTCGGGTCGCAGAGCTACTCGGCCTTCGCCGGCGTTCAGGATGCTCTGACCCAGTGGTGGTATGGCCATAACGCGGTGGGCTTCTTCCTGACGGCGGGCTTCCTCGGCATGATGTACTATTTCGTGCCGAAGCAGGCGAACCGGCCGGTCTACTCCTACCGGCTGTCGATCATCCACTTCTGGGCGCTGATCTTCCTCTACATCTGGGCCGGACCGCACCACCTGCACTACACCGCCCTGCCCGACTGGGCGCAGACGCTGGGCATGGTGTTCTCCATCATGCTGTGGATGCCCTCCTGGGGCGGCATGATCAACGGCCTGATGACGCTCTCGGGCGCGTGGGACAAGCTCAGGACCGACCCCATCATCCGCATGATGGTGCTCGCCATCGCCTTCTACGGCATGTCGACCTTCGAAGGCCCGATGATGTCGATCAAGGCGGTCAACTCGCTCAGCCACTACACGGAGTGGACGATCGGCCACGTCCATTCGGGCGCGCTCGGCTGGGTCGGCATGATCTCGTTCGGCGCCATCTACTACATGGTTCCGAAGCTGTGGCACCGCGAGCGGCTCTATTCGCTGCGCCTCGTCACCTGGCACTTCTGGCTCGCCACTCTGGGCATCGTGGTCTACGCGGCCGTGATGTGGGTCGCCGGCATCCAGCAGGGCCTGATGTGGCGCGAGTACGACGATCAGGGCTTCCTGGTCTACTCGTTCGCCGAATCCGTCGCGGCGATGAAGCCCTACTACATCGTCCGCGCGCTTGGCGGCCTCCTGTACCTCGCCGGGGCAATCGTCATGGCCTGGAACGTCTACATGACCATCCGCGGCTACCAGCGCGAGGAAGAGCCGATCGGCGGCTATGTTCCCGCTGCCCAGCCGGCCGAATAAGGAGAACCGACAATGGCATTGCTCGACAAGCATGCGATCCTCGAGAGGAACGCGACCCTGCTCCTGGCAGGGTCCTTCCTGGTGGTCACCATCGGTGGCATCGTCGAAATCGCGCCGCTGTTCTACCTCGAGAACACGATCGAGAAGGTGGACGGGATGCGTCCCTATTCGCCGCTCGAACTCGCGGGGCGTAAGATCTACATCCGCGAGGGCTGCTACGTCTGCCATTCGCAGATGATCCGGCCCTTCCGCGACGAGGTGGAGCGCTACGGCCACTACAGCCTGGCTGCGGAATCCATGTACGATCACCCCTTCCAGTGGGGTTCGAAGCGGACGGGACCCGACCTCGCCCGTGTCGGCGACCGATACTCCAACGAGTGGCATGTCCAGCACCTGATCGAGCCGCGCTCGGTCGTGCCGGAATCCATCATGCCGAGCTACGCTTTCCTGAAGGACACGCCGCTGGCGGTGAAGGAGTTCGAGACGCATCTGGTCGCGAACGCACGCGTCGGCGTGCCGTACACGGAAGAGATGCTGGCCAATGCCCGGGCCGACCTGCTTGCACAGGCCGACCCGAACGCCGACACCTCTGGCCTGGAGGAACGCTATCCCAAGGCCAAGGTCGGCGATTTCGACGGCGATCCGACCCGGCTGACGGAGATGGACGCCCTGGTCGCCTATCTCCAGATGCTCGGCACGCTGGTCGATTTCTCGACCTATGACGAAGCCGCCGGCTACCGCTGAGGAGAACCGCCATGGAAACCTACACCGCCATGCGCGCATTCGCCGACAGCTGGGGCCTGCTCTTCCTGACCCTGTTCTTCGTTGGCGTCGTTCTCTTCGCCTTCAGGCCGGGCAGCAAGAAGAACGCCGAAGAGGCCGCTCAAATTCCTCTCAAGGACGACTGACATGAGCAACGAACATATCGACGAGGTCTCCGGCGTCGCCACAACCGGCCATGAGTGGGACGGAATCAAGGAACTCAACAACCCGCTGCCGCGGTGGTGGGTGTGGACCTTCTACGCCACGATCGTGTGGGCGATCGGCTACATGATCTTCTATCCGGCCTGGCCGCTGATCAACTCGGCCACCACCGGCGTGCTCGGGTATTCCAGCCGCGCGGAGGTTCGCGCCGAGCTCGACGCCGCCGAGGCGGCCAAGGGTGATTATGTCGCGGCGATCCAGTCCAAGGATCTGGCCGAGATCATGGCCGACGACAACCTGCGCCAGTTCGCCACGGCGGCGGGCGCGGCTGCCTTCAAGGTCAACTGCATCCAGTGCCACGGGTCGGGCGCGCAGGGCTCGCCCGGCTACCCCAACCTCAACGACGACGAATGGCTCTGGGGCGGCGACATCGAAGCGATCCACCAGACGATCGCGCATGGCATCCGCTTCGCGGGTGACGACAACACCCGCCTCTCCGAGATGCCGGCCTTCGCCGACATCCTGGAACCGGACCAGATCAAGCAGGTTGCCGCCTATGTCGTATCCCTGACGGGCACGCCATCGAACACGGCGCTCGCCGAGGCCGGCGCGACGGTGTACGTAGAAAACTGCGCTGCCTGCCACGCCGACGATGCCACCGGTATGCGCGACCTCGGCGCGCCGAATCTCGCCGACGCGATCTGGTTGTACGGCGGCAGCGAAGCCGAGATCGCCCAGCAGATTCGTGCGCCGAAGCACGGTGTCATGCCGGCATGGGCTCCGCGCCTCGGCGACACGACCGTCAAGGAACTCTCCGTCTACGTCCACTCTCTGGGCGGCGGCGAATGACGTTCCGCCCAGCGGGGCGGAACCAGGCGGACGAATAGGGGGCGCGGGCGACCGCGCCCCTTTCTGCGTGGAATGGCAACCGATACGTCTGCGCCAAACTCGGATTGAATCCACGACTTTGGCGACTGGCGTTTGATGCTGATCAAGGTTGGCCGCCGGCCTGCATGGGAGAAGCATCGACAAACAGGCCAGCTCAGAGTGCCCGCCGATGAACGTGACCGTGAAGTCCCCTCCCTCGTCCGACGCGATCGAACGCCTCGACGCCGAAGCCGTCAATTCGGCGAAGGTACGCCAGCCGCTCTACGCCCCGCGCAAGAAGATCTTTCCCAAGCGCGCCAGCGGCAGCTTTCGGCGCTTCAAGTGGCTGATCATGCTGGTGACGCTCGGCATCTACTACGTGACGCCGTGGCTGCGTTGGGACCGCGGCCCCTATGCGTCGGATCAGGCAGTGCTGGTCGATATCGCGAATCGCCGCTTCTACTTCTTCTTCATCGAGATCTGGCCGCAGGAATTCATCTATGTCGCCGGCCTCCTCGTGATGGCGGGCGTTGGCCTGTTCCTGATTACATCCACGGTCGGACGCGCCTGGTGCGGCTACACCTGCCCGCAGACGGTTTGGGTCGATCTGTTCCTCGTGGTCGAACGCGCGATCGAGGGAGATCGCAATGCCCGAATCAAGCTCGACGCCGCGCCTTATTCGTTCGACAAGATCGCGAAACGCGTCGCCAAGCATGCGATCTGGATCGCCATCTCGGTGGCCACGGGTGGCGCGTGGATCTTCTATTTCTCCGACGCGCCCACGCTGCTGGTGGATTTCGCGACGGGCAACGCCGCGCCCGTCGCCTACATCACGGTCGCCGTGCTGACGGCCACCACCTACACGTTTGGCGGCCTGATGCGCGAGCAGGTCTGTACCTACATGTGCCCCTGGCCGCGAATCCAGGCCGCGATGCTCGACGAGCATTCGCTGACGGTCACCTACAACGACTGGCGTGGCGAGCCGCGGTCGCGACACGCCAAGAAGGCGGCGGCGGCCGGCGAGATCGTCGGCGATTGCGTGGACTGCAACGCCTGCGTGGCGGTCTGCCCGATGGGCATCGACATCCGCGATGGCCAGCAGCTCGAATGCATCACCTGCGCGCTCTGCATCGACGCCTGCGATGGCGTCATGGACAAGATCGGCAAGGAGCGCGGCCTGATCTCCTATGCGACGCTCAGCGACTACAATGCCAACATGGGAATCGCGACCGCGGCTGGAACCGCGCCGATCAATCCCACTCTGGTCCGCAACGAGACTGGCAAGCTGTCCGACAGGATCGCGCATTTCCACCTGCGCAAGATCTTCCGGCCGCGCACTTTCGTCTACTTCGGGATGTGGGCGCTGATCGGCGTTGGTCTGGTGACGGCGCTCCTGTCGCGAGACCGGCTCGAGGTCAACGTACTGCACGATCGCAATCCGCAATTCGTCACGCTCTCGGACGGGTCGATCCGCAACGGCTACACCGTGAAGCTCCTCAACATGATCGCTGAACCCCGCGTGATCTTCGTTTCGCTGGAGGGGCTGCCGGGCGGCGTCATGTCGGCCATCGGCATCGATCAACCGGAAGGCCGCTCGATGGCGATCCCGGTCGAGCCTGACCGGCTGCGCACGCTCAGGATCTTCGTCACGCAGCCGGCGAACCGGATCGAAGGCCCGGCCCAGACTTTCCGCTTTGTGGTCGAGGACAAGTCGAGCTTCGAAACCGACACCTACACCGCAAACTTCTATGCACCGGAGAAAAGATGATGCGTCAGTCCGCTCCTGCCGGCGAGTTCACCGGTCGCCATATGCTCCTGATCATGCTCGCCTTCTTCGGTGTGATCATCACGGTCAATCTCATCATGGCCACGCTGGCCAACACGAGTTGGTCGGGCTTGATCGTGAAGAATTCCTATGTCGCCAGCCAGCACTTCAATGCGCAGGCTCAGGCAGCGCGCGCGCAGGCCGCCCTCGGCTGGACCAGCACTATGAACTACGAGGCAGGAACCTTCCGCTACGTGCTCGCCGATGCCGACGGCGTGCCCCTCGCCCTCGCACCTTCGGAGGTCTTCTTCCGTCGTCCGGTGGATGACCGCCACGATCAGACGATCGCGCTCGCACCGGAAGGCCACGGCAGGCTCGTCGGCGCCGTCGATCTCAAGGATGGTCTTTGGATCGTCGAGGTCGCCGCCGAGGCCGGCCTGGATACGCCCTATCGGGAGGTACGGCGCATCGAATTGAAGGGAGGCGTGCTGCAATGAGTTGCTGCGCCCCAGGAACCGAGACCGCATCCGAAATCGAGCGCGCGGAAAGTGCCGGCCCGTCGGCGGAAGAACTGATGCTCTCCAGCCGCGAGGTCGGCCAGGGCCTGCGTCAGACGGACCTTTCTGTCCCAGGAGTCCATTGCGGCGCCTGTATCCATGCGATCGAATCCGCGCTCGGCAAGCTTGAAGGTGTCGATTCCGCCCGCGTGAACCTGTCGGCCAAGCGAGTTTCCATCCGCTGGCGCGACGGCAAGCTGCCGCCGCTGGTCGAGACTCTGAACCGGCTCGGCTACGCGGCTCATCTGTTCGACGGCTTTGGCGAGCAGAAGGATCGCGAGTTGTCCCGGCTGGTGCGCGCGACCGCGGTGTCAGGTTTCGCGGCGGCCAACATCATGCTGCTGTCCGTGTCTGTCTGGTCCGGCGCGGAAGCCGCGACACGCGACCTGTTCCACTGGATATCGGCGCTGATCGCCATTCCCGCCCTCATCATGGCCGGCGGCATCTTCTACCGCTCTGCCTGGAACGCGCTCCGGCACGGCTCGATGAACATGGACGTGCCGATCGCCCTCGGCGTATCGCTGGCCTACGGCCTCAGCCTCTACGAGACGTTCCATCATGGCCATCACGCCTATTTCGACGCCGCGGTATCGCTGCTCTTCTTCCTCCTGATCGGACGCACTCTCGACCACGTGATGCGCGAGCGGGCGAGGACGGCCGTTACCGGGCTGGCGCGTCTGGCTCCACGCGGCGCCATGGTGATCCGCGACGACGGCAAGCGCGACTACCTGCCTGTCGGCGAGATCGAACCCGGGATGCGCCTGCAGGTCGCGGCCGGGGAACGCATCCCCGTCGACGGCGACGTCGAGAGCGGCGTCTCCGATCTCGACTGCTCGCTGGTCACCGGCGAGAGCGCGCCGCAACCGGTTCGTCCCGGCGAGCCCCTGCGCGCCGGCATGCTGAACCTGACCGGTTCGCTGGTCATGACCGCGACCGCGCGCGCGCAGGACTCCTTCCTGGCCGAGATGATCCGGTTGATGGGCGTGGCGGAAGGCGGACGCGCGCGCTATCGCCGCATCGCCGATCGCGCCTCGGCGATGTACTCGCCAGTGGTTCATCTGACCGCCCTGGTCACCTTCGCGGGCTGGCTTGCCGTCTCCGGCGACCTTCACCGCGCCACCACCATCGCGATCGCCGTGCTGATCATCACCTGCCCCTGCGCCCTTGGTCTTGCGGTGCCGATCGTGCAGGTGGTCGCCGCGCGCCGGCTGTTCGAGGCCGGCATCATGGTCAAGGATGGCTCCGCAATGGAACGCCTGGCCGAGATCGACACCGTGGCGTTCGACAAGACGGGAACGCTCACCATGGGCCGCGCCCGCCTGGCGAACCGGGCCGATATCGAGCCGGCGACGCTGGCACTGGCCGCGGCGCTCGCCGCGCATTCGCGACATCCGCTGTCCAAGGCGATCGTCTCGGCGGCGGCCGAACTGCCAGCGTCCATCCCGGCGTTCCACACTGTCTCGGAGGTGCCGGGCTGCGGCGTTGAAGCGCGCGATGCGACCGGAACCTGGCGACTGGGCCGTTCGGCATGGGCATTGTCCAGCGCTGATGACGGCGATCCGACCGCTCATACCGTGCTTGCGATCGACGGTCGGGCGCTCGCGGCGTTCCGCTTTGAGGATCAGGCGCGCCCCGACGCGCAGCGGGCCGTCGACGACCTCGCGGCAGCTGGATGCGGCATGGAGATCCTCTCGGGCGACGCCGAGGAACCGGTCGCCGGGCTCGCCGCGCGGCTTGGGATCGAAGCCTACCACGCCCGCATGATGCCGGCCGAAAAGGCGGAGCGCCTCGCTGATCTCGCCGCGGAAGGCCACAAGGTGCTCATGGTCGGCGACGGGCTCAACGATTCCCCCGCGCTGGCCGCCGCGCACGTTTCCATGGCGCCGTCGACGGCGGCGGACGTTGGCCGAAACGCCGCCGACTTCGTCTTCCTGCGCGACAGCCTCGGCTCGGTTCCGCACGCCCTGACCATGTCGCGGCGCGCCGGCGTTCTCATTCGCCAAAACCTCTGGCTCGCGGTGATCTACAACATGATCGCGGTACCGATCGCGATCCTCGGCCACGTCACGCCGCTGGTCGCGGCGATCGCGATGTCGGCTTCCTCAATTCTCGTCATCGCCAATGCGATGCGGCTCAACGGTGGTTCTTCCGGCTTCACGCTCCGTCCGAGCCTCCCAGCCGCGGCGGCGCTGTCCGCGAGGCCAGCATGACCGGCCTCGCCTACCTCATCCCGATCGCGCTGTTTCTGGGTGCGCTCGGCCTTGCAGCCTTCCTCTGGAGCATCAAGAGCGGCCAGTACGAGGATATGGACGGGGCGGCCGAACGGATCCTGCACGACGACGAGGAGGAACCGTCCTAGCGCTTTGCAAGGGCTCGTTCTTTTAACTCGGTGATGTCAGAATGCCGACGTCTTCACGGAAGGCGTTCAACCCGGCTGCCGCCTGCGGACACGATCGCGACCGAGACCTGTCTCGTCGAGAAGACCGGCTCGCTTGGCTTCGTAGTAATAGCCCCGCGAGTAGAGCCGGATCGCGTGGTCCTCATCGCCTCCCGCGACAACATAGGCGCCTCGCAGGTAGCGAACCGCGTAGCGAAGGTTGGTCTCGGCGTCGAGCAGGCCTTCGGGCTTGCCATCGTAGCCCATGCCCTTCGCGGTCGCATGGCGGATCTGCATGAGGCCCCAATTGCCGCTTCTGTAGGCGGTGGGACGGTAGTTGCTTTCGCGACGAACGACCCGGTGCACCAAATCCTTCGGGACATCGTAGACGTCGGCGTAGTGGGAAATCAGCCGGTCGAGCTTGGCGCGTTCGTCCGTGACGGGGCCGTGCGGCGCCGCGTAGGCGACCTCGACGACCGGCTTGCTGGGGGCTACGTCGACGAAGGCGGTGGCAAGCGGTTCCGGATTTGCCTCCTTGGAAGCTTCCTGGACGGGTGTCGCAGCTTCGGCAGCGCTCGCAACCGTCCCCGCGGCAGCCTTGACGCTATCACCGACCATTCGGGCCGCATCCGTCGCCACGCTTGCAAGCGACGCGGCTTCCGATGGTTCAGCGTCGGGTTCCCCGGCCGCTTCAACGACCTCCTGAGGCGGTTGCACCGGCGCCAGCGTCAGCAAATCGCTGGCGCTGACACCCGATGTCGAGCACCCCGAAACGGCCGTCGCTGCCACGAGGAAGGCGCTTAGCGCGGCAAGTCGCGATGGCGTCATCGCACAATAAACCTTCGTGTTTGCGTCCCCCCGGCCTGCTTAAAGGACGCGTGGGCGCCCTGCAAGCGTCCGTGCCTCGCCGACTACCCGAGCCTCTTCCGCCACATGGCTCCGAAATGGTTATCGAATTGTCAACACAATGCCATGAATTGTCGGGGACAAGAAGCCGAACGGAACGGGAACCGATATCGTCGGCGGGGCCGCCCGTGGCAGTATTGAATGTGATTCGCTGACCGGATATCTGCACCGCATGGACGACAGCACAGATCTCTTCGCCGCGCTCGACCGGGCGCAGCCTCAGGACAAGATGGCCATCGAGCGCCGCCCGACCGCGCCTCGGCCCGCTGCCGCGCGCCCGCAGGCGCCCGCGCCGAAGGATGCCAGCGACAACTACAGCGCCGCCGATATCGAGGTGCTGGAAGGGCTGGAGCCGGTTCGGCGGCGGCCGGGCATGTATATCGGCGGCACCGACGACAAGGCCATGCATCACCTCTTTGCCGAGGTGATCGACAACTCGATGGACGAGGCGGTCGCCGGCCACGCCACCTTCATCGAGGTCGAACTCGGCGCCGACGGCTATCTCACCGTCACCGACAACGGTCGCGGCATTCCGGTCGATGCCCATCCGAAGTTCAAGGACAAGTCCGCGCTCGAAGTCATCATGACCACGCTGCACGCGGGCGGCAAGTTCGACTCCAAGGTCTACGAGACCTCGGGCGGCCTGCACGGCGTCGGCGTCTCGGTGGTCAATGCCCTGTCCGACGACCTCGAGGTCGAGGTCGCGCGCGGCCGCAAGCTCTACCGTCAGCGCTTCTCGCGCGGCGTGCCGCAGGGCGGGCTCGAGTTTCTCGGCGACGTGCAGAACCGCCGCGGCACGCGCGTGCGTTTCCACGCCGACGAACAGATCTTCGGCCAGGGCGCGAAATTCGAGCCGGCGCGGCTCTATCGCATGGCGCGTTCCAAGGCCTACCTGTTCGGCGGCGTCGAGATCCGCTGGTCTTGCGCGCCGGAACTGATCCCGGCCAAGGACCCGACGCCCGACAAGGCGGTGTTCCACTTCCCCGGAGGCCTGAAGGACTACCTGCAGGCTTCGCTCGGCGACGATTTCCAGGTGACGCGCGAAATCTTCGGCGGCAAGTCCGACAAGCAGGGTGGGCACGGATCGATCGAATGGGCGGTCACCTGGTTTGGCGGCGACGGCTTCGTCAATTCCTACTGCAACACCATCCCGACGCCGGAGGGCGGCACCCACGAAGCCGGCTTCCGCGGAGTGCTGACGCGCGGGCTGCGGGCCTATGCCGAACTCGCCGGCAACAAGCGCGGCGCCATCATCACGTCGGAAGACGTGATGATATCGGCCGCCGGCATGCTGTCGGTCTTCATCCGCGAACCGGAATTTGTCGGCCAGACCAAGGACCGGCTGGCCACGATCGAAGCGCAGCGCATCGTGGAGAACGCCATCCGCGATCCCTTCGACCATTGGCTGGCGGCCAACCCGCAGGAAGCTTCCAAGCTGCTCGAATGGGTGATCGCGCGCGCCGACGAGCGGGTGCGACGGCGCCAGGAGAAGGAAGTCTCGCGCAAGAGCGCGGTGCGCAAGCTGCGACTGCCCGGCAAGCTCGCCGACTGTTCGCAGAACGCGGCCGCGGGAGCGGAAATCTTCATCGTCGAGGGCGACTCGGCCGGCGGCTCGGCGAAGCAGGCGCGCGACCGCGCCAGCCAGGCCGTACTGCCGCTGCGCGGCAAGATCCTGAACGTCGCCTCGGCCGGTTCCGACAAGCTCGCCGCCAACCAGCAGATATCCGATCTCGTCCAGGCACTCGGCTGCGGCACGCGCTCGCGCTACCGCGACGACGACCTGCGCTACGACCGCGTGATCATCATGACCGACGCCGACGTCGACGGCGCGCACATCGCATCGCTGCTGATCACCTTCTTCTACCAGGAGATGCCTGACCTGATCCGCGGCGGACACCTCTTCCTCGCCGTCCCGCCGCTCTACCGCATCAGCCAGGGCGGCAAGGTCGCCTATGCGCGCGACGACGCGCACAAGGACGAACTCCTGCGCAGCTTCTTCACCGGCAAGGGCAAGATCGAGATCGGCCGGTTCAAGGGCCTCGGCGAGATGATGGCCGCGCAGTTGAAGGAGACCACCATGGACAAGAAGAAGCGCATGCTGCTTCGCGTCGAGGTGATCGACGACGCGGCCGCGACCAAGTCGACCATCGACGCGCTGATGGGCACCAAGCCGGAAGCCCGCTTCCGCTTCATCCAGGAGCGGGCTGAATTCGCTCAGGCGGAAGAACTGGATATCTGAGCGAAGCTTAAATCCTAGATTGCTTCGCTCTTCTCGATGAGAGCATCGGTCATCGCTGCCCTGCCTGGGCGGGCGACGACGGAACCTCGTCACCGAAACGGCGTTTCGCACTCGAACCAAACAAAGTTCGAAAAGGACTCTCCATGCGCCAGACGCTCATCGCCCTCGCCGCCGTTGCCAGCCTCACCGCGACGGCTTTCGCCCAGCCGCCGCAGAATGCCAAGCCGCTTTCGGAAATCCTGGCCGGCATCGAGGCGCGCGGCGACGTTGCCTATTTCGACGAAGTGGAATGGGACGACGACGGCTATTGGGAAATCAAGTACTACCGCATCGGTGGCGGCAAGGTCGAGATCGACGTCGATCCGGTTTCGGGCGAGGCCCGATAGCGATAGCCCACCCCCACATGGTTACTTCGATGGCGGGAGGGATGGACGCTAAGCCGCCGCTATCGCCAGCGCGTGGCCGCGGGCATTTTCGCGCAGCGCTTCAAGGTGGATTGCCTTCAGGAGGCTTGCCAGCGCATCCTTCTCGTCGGCGACGGCGCCGCTCCGCACGGCCTCGTCGAGTTCCCGCATCATCACGAAGGTGACCTCCTGGGTGCCGGCCACCCGGCGCCCATTCGCGACCTCGCGCCAGATCGTGAGGGCACGCAGAATGACCCGACCGGCAGACGGGGGAATGCTGGCGGAGCGAAACAGAGCCGCCAATGCGACGTCGCGGCCCGACGCAAGCAGGGAGCGAACCCTGCCTTGCTCGAGCCCCGACAGGGCCACCAGGGCGGCGCCGAAGAAATCGACCTTTCCGGCGGCGACGACACGCACGAGGAAGCCAGTCGTCACCTCGCCGCGCAGACGCAGGTGCTCGACAAGCGCGGCATGCTCCTCGGATCCGGTATGCTCGATCAGGGTCAGGGATGCCTTGAGGCAGGCCTCGCGCATCATCTTGTCGGCGCGAGCCTGGGTCATCAGCGCCCGCACCAGCGGCGATTGGCGCAGAGCCTCGCCGACCTTGAAGAGCAGCGTATGGCGGACGTCGCACGGCAGGCGGCGGTCCGCGATAAGTGCTTCGCGAACGTCCGCATCATGGCCTAGCCGCTCGGCTATGCGGCGCAGGCTGATCGTGGCGATTTCGGCGCCGGAATTGCCCAGCAGCGCCGCGCAGGCCATCGGGCAGGCGACTTCGGCGATCGCAGCCGAAAGCGCCATCGACACCCGGGCCCGCGTGGCGATGAGCACTTGCGCCTCTCGCCCGCCCGCCGCCATGTGCTCGATCAGGTCATTGTCCGAAAGCAGCGGCGAGAGCGCGAGAATGGGCGCGGCGACCTCCGGCTGGTCGGCGGCGAGTGCCGCGACGATCTGCTGCGGGGCGCGGGCGGAAAGCGAAAAGGGCTCGGCCATCGCCAGCCGCACCTTCGGAGACGGATCGTCCAGCAGCATCGTGAGCGCGGCCTCGGCGGCGCAACGATCCTCGAATTCCATCGGCGAAACGATATAGGCCCGGGCAAGCGCGTTGGCGGCCGCGGCCCGCTCCGCCACCTTCGCCGTCGCGACCCACCGGATGAAATGCTCAACGATCATGACGCCCCGCACGCTTCTTCTGGCACGACCCTAGCCGCAACTGGTTTACGAACGGTTCACCATGCCGGTTAGTAGAGCGGTAACCACGTTGCGGGCTTGCGACGCCCCTGCCGCGCTTCTATCAACGGGCCGACCATCTATCGGGAGGTTGCGTTGGCAGGGCTGTATCTTGAAGAATTCCAACCGGGCATGGTGATCCGGCACGTGCTGACCAAGACCGTCACCGAAAGCGACAACATGCTGTTTTCGGTGATGACGCTCAATCCGCAGCCGCTGCATATCGATTTCGATTTCGCCGCGAAGAGCGAATGGGGCAAGCCGCTGGTCAATTCGCTGTTCACGCTGGGGCTGATGATAGGCATCTCGGTGCACGACACCACCCTCGGCACCACGATCGGCAATCTCGGCATGACAGATACGAGCTTTCCACACCCGCTCTTCCATGGCGACACGGTGCGGGTGGAGACCGACGTGAGGTCGGTGCGCGAGTCGAAGTCGAAACCCGATCGCGGCGTGGTCGAGTTCGAGCACCGTGCCTACAACCAGCATGGAACGCTTGTGGCGCGCTGCGTGCGCCAGGCAATGATGCTGAAGAGGCCGGCCTGATGCGCTCGCTGCTCTTCGTGCCTGGCGATTCGGAGCGCAAGCTCGAAAAGGGCCTGAGCTCCGGCGCCGATGTGCTGATCGTCGACCTGGAGGATTCCGTCGCGCCCGGCCGGAAGGCGGCGGCGCGGACGATCGCCGCGGAGTTTCTGTCCTCCCGCACCGGCCAGCCCGGCCCGCTTCTGTTTGTGCGCGTCAACGACTTCACGACCGGATTGACCGACCAGGATCTGGCCGCCGTGGTCGGGGCCGCGCCGCACGGGATCATGCTGCCGAAGTCCTCCGGCGGACCCGACGTCGAGCGCCTGTCGGCCAAGCTCAGGGTGCATGAGGCCGAAGCCGGTCTCACCGACGGCGCGATCCGCATCCTGCCGATCATCACCGAGACGGCCGGCGGCCTGTTGGCCGCGGGCAGCTATTCATCCGCCCTGCCCCGGCTCGCTGGCGTCACCTGGGGGGCGGAGGATCTTTCGGCAGACGTGGGAGCGCGCACCGCGCGCGACGATTCTGGCCGCTACACCGACGTCTTCCGCCTCGCCCGCGCCATGACGGTGCTAGCGGCCGCGAAGGCGGAGACGGCGGCGATCGATACGGTCTTCGTCGACTTCCGCGACATGGACGCGCTAAGGCGCGAGTGCCTCGACGCAGAGCGCGACGGCTTCACCGGCAAGATGGCGATCCATCCAGCGCAGGTGCCGGTCATCAACGAGGCGTTCACGCCGACGCCCGAAGCAGTCGCCGAGGCGCTCACGATCCGGGACGCCTTCGCGGGCGCTGGCGACGTCGGCGTGGTCGGCATCGACGGCAAGATGTACGACCGTCCGCATCTCAAGCGCGCCGAACGGTTGCTCGGGCGAGCCGGCGGCGCGGGCGGCTGACGCCCCCAAGCGCTCAACCGAAGAAATAGCGACCGACGATCAGGATCAGGCCGCCACCAAGGAACACGGCGAACATGCCGCCGCGCAAGCCGAGGAGCGCCGCCGCCACGAGCGCGAGCGCCTCCGCAATCGACGCGTTCATGGCCGCGGGCGCGACCAGCGTGGTGAACACCGCCGCCGGCACGGCGTTGAGACCTGCCTCCACGCGCGGGTGTATCCTGCGGAATCGCGACAGCACGAGGTGGCCACCGGCGCGCGTCAGGTAGGTCATCACCGCCGCGGCAAGGACGATCCAGCCAATCTGGCTCATCGACGTCCCTCCCGCTCGTCCCGGGCAGCCCCGTAGGCCGCCTGCGCGTCGGCGCCGACGGGCATGGCGGCGGCGAGCACGATGCCGGCGAGCGCGCCGATCGAGACGTGCCAGGGCGAACCGACCCATTCATGCGCAACCATGGCGGCCGCGCCGCTGGCGATCACGACCGGCAGCCAGAGCGGTCGCTTGCGAAATCCCATCAGCAGTCCAACGAAATAGATCGGCAGGAGAAAATCGAGGCCAAGGGTATGGGGATCGGGGATCAGGCGTCCGAACAGCGCACCGATCCAGGCGTCGAAGACCCAGAAGGAGTACATCGGGACGGCAATGCCGAGATACCAGGCGAAGCCTATGGTCTCGCCGGCTTCCGCCTTGCGCTCGCTCTCTGCGAACTGCGGATCGGCGAGGAAGAAGAAGCCGAGCGCGCGCTGCGGCGCCGTCCAATGGCCGGTCCGGCGACCAAAGGAAGCCGAATAGAGGACGTGGCGGAAATTCACGGCGAAGATCGACAGAACGATCATCCAGGCTGGGACGGCCTTGCCGAACAGTTCGATGCCGACCATCTGGCTGGCGCCGGCGAAGACGGCGGCGCTCATGAGAACCGCCTCCCCGACGGTGAAGCCGTTCTGCACAGCCAGAGCGCCGAATAGGACGCCAAACGGCGCCGAGGCGACGATCACCGGGATCCCCCTTCGCGTTCCCCGCCAGAACTCGGACTTGAAAGCTCTGGGTGTGGACATGGCGACGGACAACCGGACCTCCTCGGGAAGTCGGTCTATAGGTCAGCCTCCCTGCCCTGTCAGTTCAATTCGGTTGAGCCAGCCAGGACAGGACGTGAACCGCCCGATCGAATGAAGGCCCCGAAAGGCGTGTGGTGCGATGCCGCAACGTGAACGCGGCGCGGCGATGATGATGGCGGCGCCGGTCAGGCAGACGGCCGCGCCGATCAGGTCCCAATGGTCGGGCGCAAAACCCCTCCGCGAAACGAAGCCAGACGAGGGAAGCCGCGAGGTAGACGCCGCCATGGGCCGCGAAGGTCCGGCCCGCAGCCGGCGCGTCCACGAGCGTAGAGAAGAAGGCGAATGCGGCGAGCGACGCCACGCCCGGCACGATCCACAGCGCGGATCAGTCGAGCCTCAGCCACATCCGGAACGCGAAGCAGCCGGCGATCTTCGCCATGGCGGCCCCGGCGAAGATCGCGAAGGTCTTCAAGATCCGTGGTTCCCCCGATCGGCCGTCACCACATCGTCGCCTTCGCACGCGACGGCCATTCCGCGTCATAAGCCGCGCCGTCGATGGAGCGCCGACTCGTCCTTTCGAGTATGTCGCCCGGCGTGGGTAGCCTCCTCGGATCGACGTGCCTGTCCGGATTCCACAGATGGGAGCGCACGATGGCGCGGGCGCACTGGAAATAGACCGCCTCGATTCCGATCACGAGAACCGAACGCGCCGGCTTGCCATCGACGGCGAAGGACGCGCACAGGTCCGCCTCGATCGAGATCGTCGCGCGGCCGTTGACCCGCAGGGTCGTGCCCGAGCCCGGGATCATGAACAGCAGGCCGACGCGATCGTCGCGCAGCACGTTCTTCAGCGAGTCCGCACGGTTGTTCCCGCGCCGGTCGGGCATCAGCAGCGTCCTTTCGTCCCGGACCCGCACGAAGCCCGGCAAGTCGCCGCGCGGCGAGCAGTCGAGCCCCTCGGGTCCGGCGGTGGCGAGCGCGACGAAGGGCGAGGCCGCGATCAGCGCCTAGTACTCCGGGATCAGGCGATCGAGTTCCTTGACGAGCGACGTCTCGCCGGGAAGTCCGTAAAGTGCCCCCAGTTCGGCGACGCTGGTCAGGATGGTCATGGCACGTTCTCCGCGCATTCATTGGGCCGGCGCATCATGGTCGGCCGATACGCCGGGCGGATGACAGTTCGCCCGCCGATAGCGATCAAACTCACTCGATCGACGCCACCGGCCACGTCATCGATCCCTGCTCAACCCTTTTGCTTCGAGTTCGGCGAGATAGGCACCCCATCGCTCCCGTCTTTCGTCGCCGAGCTGGCATAGGTAAGTCCACGTGAAGATGCCGGTGTCGTGCATGTCGTCGAAGGTGATGCGAACCGCGTAGTTGCCGACGGGCTCCATCTTCATGATCGCAACCTCGCGCTTGCCCGGCACCGTCACGCGCTGCTCCGGCGAATGGCCCTGCACCTCCGCTGACGGCGAGGCAATGCGCAGGTACTCGGCGTCGAGCGCGACCGGTTCGCGTTCCGCGAAGATGACGGTCAGCAGACGCCTGTCCTTTGACACGCGCAGTTCGGTAGGAGCGTTCATCGGCATGGTCCCGCGACGATTCGAGCCCGCCTATCGTAGCCGCGTCGCGTTGCTCGGCATACTGCGGTGATGCTAGCCTCGAACCAAACATCTTGACGATGGCGCGGACGGACACGACATTGAATTCACGGCGCTGCGGCCATGCGGAGCGCACAGGGAACAACGCGATGGATTTCGCCCAAGGCAGCCCGCAAGGGAACCAGATGATCGACCCGTTCGGCAGGTCGATCGAATACCTGCGCGTTTCCGTCACCGATCGCTGCGACTTTCGCTGCACCTACTGCATGTCCGAGGACATGACTTTCCTGCCGAAAAAGGACCTCCTGTCATTGGAGGAACTGGATAGGCTCTGCACGGCCTTCATCGGAAAGGGCGTGCGCAAGCTCAGGCTGACGGGCGGCGAGCCGCTGGTGCGCAAGAATGTCATGCATCTGGTCCGCCAGTTGTCCCGGCATCTGGAAAGCGGCGCGCTGAAGGAACTGACGCTGACCACCAACGGCTCGCAGTTGTCCCGCTTCGCCGGCGAACTCGCCGACTGCGGGGTCCGGCGCATCAACGTTTCGCTCGACACGCTCGATCCCGAGAAGTTCCGCACGATCACCCGGTGGGGCGACCTCGAGCGGGTTCTTTCGGGTCTGGACGCCGCGCAGGAGGCCGGCCTCTCGATCAAGATCAACGCCGTTGCCCTGAAGGGCTTCAACGACTTGGAAATCCCGGACCTACTGCGCTGGGCAAACGGCCGCGGGATGGACCTGACCGTGATCGAGACCATGCCGATGGGCGAAATCGACGCCGACCGGACTGACCAGTACATGCCGCTCTCGCTCCTGCGTGCGCAGCTCGAGCAGCAGTTCACGCTCACCGACATCCCCTTTCGCACGGGCGGGCCGGCACGTTACGTGGAGGTGGCTGAAACGGGCGGACGGCTCGGCTTCATCACGCCGATGACGCACAACTTCTGTGAGAGCTGCAACCGCGTACGCCTCACCTGCACCGGAACGCTCTATATGTGCCTTGGCCAGGAGGACGCGGCCGACCTGCGCGCGCCGCTGCGCGCCTCGGAGGGAAACGAACTGCTCTCCCAGGCGATCGACGAAGCCATCGGCCGCAAGCCCAAGGGCCACGATTTCGTCATCGACCGACGCACCCAGCGCCCCTCCGTTTCACGTCACATGAGCGTGACGGGCGGCTGAAGCCCTCCGGGCCATGCGGGCGGGCGGAACGGAGCCTGCTCGCCGACCGTATTCGTCTTTTCGACTGGCCCAGTCGTTTCCGATTGCCTCGGCGCGTTTAGGTGATACATCCGGTCAAAAAGGCAACCGGAAGCATCTTGGTCCTGTCCCCAAATCTTCGCGGCGCGGTGTTCATGGCGATCTCGATGGCCGGCTTCACCATGAACGACGCTATCGCCAAATCGGTCAGTGAATCGTTGACCATGGCGCAGATCATGGTCATCCGCGGCGCCTTCGCGACCATGCTCGTTGGCGGAATCGCCTGGCATCGCGGCGCGCTCCGGCTTCCGCCCGGCGCCATCGACCTTATGATCGTGCTGCGCGTCGGTGGAGAAGTCTTCGCAACGCTCTGTTTCCTCACGGCGCTCGCCCACCTCCCGCTCGCCAACGTGTCGGCTATCCTGCAGGCGCTGCCGCTCGGAGTGACGATGGGCGCGGCGCTGTTCTTCTCGGAGCCCGTCGGCTGGCGGCGCTGGCTGGCGATCGGGATAGGCTTCAGCGGCGTGCTGATCATCGTCCGTCCGGGCCTCGAAGGCTTCAACGCCTATTCGCTCTATGCGCTCGGCTGTGTCTTCTTCTGCGTGGTCCGCGACCTCGCGACCAAGCGCGTGAATGCCCAGATCCCGTCGCTCTTCATCACCACCGCCACGGCGGCGGCGGTCACGGTGGTGGGCGGTGCCCTTATTGTCCCCTATGGCGGCTGGCACCCGGTGGGGACGAATGACGCAATGCTCCTCCTGCTCGCGGCCGTGCTGGTCGTTATCGGCTACCAGTTCATCATCATGTCGATGCGGATCGGCGACATTTCCTACATCGCGCCCTTCCGCTACACCGCGCTTCTGTGGGCTATCCTTTTGGGCTACCTGGTGTTCGGCAACGTCCCGGACATCGCCATGACGGTCGGCTCGATCGTGGTCATCGCCTCCGGCCTCTACACCCTCTACCGCGAGCAGGTCGTCGGCAGGACGCGTCCCGTGACCACAAGCACGTCGCCCGGTATGGCGCCGGACGGATTGTAAGAGACCGCCGATGAGCAAGCCCGCGAACGAGCCAACCGGCGCCGCGCCGCGCCCGCGGTCGCCTCATATCCTGACGCTGGTCATCGCCACGGCATCCAGCGCGCTTGCCATGAACGTGTTCCTGCCGTCCCTGCCCTCCATTGCCCGCGACCTGTCGACCGACTACGCCGTGGTGCAGTTGATGGTGTCGATCTATCTCTTCGCGACCGCGGGCCTTCAGTTCCTCATCGGCCCTGCCTCCGACCGGCTCGGACGGCGCCCAGTCCTCCTCGCCTGCCTGGCGATATTCGTCCTCAGCAGCTTCTTGTCCGTCTTCGTGCAGTCGATCGAAATGCTCCTGGTCCTGCGCTTCTTCCAGGCCTTCGCTGCCGGCGGCATGGTGATCTCGAGGGCGGTTGTGCGCGACACGGTGGACAGCGACGAGGCGGCAAGCCGCATTGGCTACATCACCATGGGCATGGCGCTCGTGCCGATGGTCGCACCCGCCTTCGGCGGCATCCTCGACGAGTACTACGGCTGGCGGGCGACCTTCGCGCTCACGCTCGCATACGGCATCGTGGCGTTGCTGGTCGTCTATTTCGACCTCAACGAAACCAATCGAACGCCAACGGCGAGCCTCGGCGCGCAGTTCAAAGTGTACCCCCAGTTGATCGCGTCCCGCCGCTTCTGGTCGTACACGCTCACGGCGGCCTTCACGGCCGGCGCCTTCTTCGCCTTCCTGGGCGGCGGCCCGTACGTGGCGAACGAAATGCTCGGCATCGGGCCGTCGACCTACGGCTTCTACTTCGTCCTTGTGTCACTCGGCTACATGGCCGGCAATTTCCTGACGGGTCGCTTTTCCACCCGGATCGGCTGCAACAAGCTGATGATCGCAGGCAACGTCGCCGCCGCGCTTGGCGGCATCCTGGGCATTGGTCTCTTCGCTCTCGGCTACCACCATCCGGTCAGCCTGTTTCTGCCGACGGGCCTCGTGGGCGTCGGAAACGGCATGTCGCTGCCAACCGCCTATGCCGGCATCGTCGGCGTGCGGCCCAAGCTCGCGGGATCGGCGTCGGGCCTCGGCGGGGCGATCCAGATGGGCGGCGGGGCGGTGCTGTCGATACTCGCCGGCGCCATGCTGTCCGCCGAAAGTGGCCCCTACCCGCTCTTCGCCGTCATGTTGGCGTCCTCCCTCCTTGCCATATGCGCCACGCTTTACGGAATGCATATTGATCGCATCGCAGGCCCCATCAGCGGATCCGGCGGATCGCGAACTCACTGAGCCACCGATCCGACGCGACGCTTTCTGACCGCCTGGAGCAGTGCTTTTAGCTGGTCGCAGCCGGTTGCAAGGCGAACCTGTCCGGTGGCGAACAATTCAGGGAGAACCAACCCAGTGACCACGCAACCGCGCGTCTTCGGGATTACCGGATGGAAGAACTCGGGCAAGACGACGCTGACGGAGCGGCTGGTCGCCGAGTTTCGCCGTCGCGGCAAGCGGGTCGCGACCGTCAAGCATGCGCATCATGATTTCGACATCGATCGCGAAGGCACGGACACCTTCCGGCACCGTGCGGCGGGCGCAAGCGAGGTTGCGATCGTATCCGGCAGACGCTGGGCGCTGATGCACGAACTGGAAGGCGCCAACGAACCTACGCTCTACGAGGTGATCGCCAAGCTCGCGCCCTGCGACATCGTGCTGGTCGAGGGCTACAAGATGGAAGGGCATGCGAAGATCGAGGTTCGGCGCCTCAGCGCGCGCGATACCAGCCCGCTTGCCGGTTCGGTCCCCAACGTGGTGGCGATCGCAGCCGACCATCCGGTTGTCGGCGGTCACCTGCCGGCCTTCGCGCTCGACGATGTCGCCTCGATCGCCGATTTCATCGCCGCCCTCACGGTTATGGCCTAGTTCCGTAAAAACTTTCGGGACTCCAACCGGTTGCGTTCTACGCAAAAACAGTGGGAATATCGTTTCAAGTCCGGGGGTGAACCACCGGACCTCGAATGGGAACGTGGCGAAACATCGCCATCCGGACAAAAAGAACGATATGAGGAGAACCATGCAAATCCAAAAGCATCTCGCGCTCGCCCTGTCGGCCGCCGCGCTCGCCCTGACGATCGGCGCCGCGGAAGCTCAAGACAAGATGAAGCTCAGGATCGGCACCGAGGGCGCCTACCCGCCCTTCAACAACCTGACCTCCGATGGCAAGCTCGAAGGTTTCGACATCGACATCGCACGGGCTCTCTGCGAGGAAATGAACGCCGATTGCGAGTTCGTCACGCAGGATTGGGATGGAATCATCCCGGCGCTCCAGGCGGGCAAGTTCGACGCCATCATCGCCTCCATGTCCATCACGCCCGAGCGCCTCGAGAAGGTCGATTTCTCGAAGAAGTACTACAACACGCCGCCTGCGATCGCCGCGCCGAAGGACACCGACATCACCGGCGTCACCAAGGAAGCCCTGGCGGGCAAAACCGTGGGCGTTCAGGGTTCGACCACGCATTTCAACTTCTCGGAAGCGACCTACACCGACAGCGAGGTCCGCGCCTATCCGACAGCCCAGGAGTATCAACTCGACCTCGCCAACGGCCGCCTCGACGCGGTCAACGACGACATCGTGGTGCTGTCAGAGTGGCTAGCCTCTCCCGAGGGCGAGTGTTGCAAGCTTGTCGGCCCGATCACGCCGGTCGAGGAAATCCATGGTCCGGGCGCCGGCATCGCGGTGCGCAAGGGGGAGACCGAACTGGCCGAAAAGTTCAACGCGGCCATCGAGGCGATCCGCGCCAACGGCAAGTACCAGGCCATCAACGAGAAGTATTTCGACTTCGACGTCTATGGCGGCTGACGCACGGACGGCATTGCGCCACACGCCCGGCGGCGGCGCTGATCGCCGCCGGAGTACCCGCTCGGTCCCGATGCCCGGCGGCGACGGTTCCTAGCCGATGCAGAGCGTGTGGACACTGCTGAGCTGGGGACCGGAGGGTTGGCTCGACGAGATCGCCGCCGGCGTCCGGGTCACGATCCTGCTTGCGCTCGCAACGCTCCCGCTCGGCCTCCTCGCCGGCTTCTTCGTGGCCATCGCCAAGCGGTCGGAGGAGCCGATGCTGCGGCTCGCCGGCAGCATCTACACCACCATCTTCCGCGGCCTGCCGGAACTGCTGACCCTTTTCGTGGTGTTCTACGGCGCCCAGATTGGGGTGCAGCAGGTCGTCCGCTTCTTCAGCCCCACCGCCTATGTCGAGATCAACAGCTTCGTGGCCGGCATGATCGCACTCGGCGTGGTCTTCTCGTCCTATGCGAGCGAAGTGTTCCTTTCCGCCTTCAAAGCGATCCCCCAGGGCCAGTACGAGGGCGGCTATTCGGTCGGCCTGTCGAAGGGCCAGACCATGCGGCTCGTTGTGCTGCCGCAACTGATCCGCGTCGCACTTCCGGGCCTCTCGAATCTCTGGTTGATCCTGCTCAAGGATACGGCGCTCGTCTCCGCCATCGGGCTTTCGGATATCCTGCGCCAGGCCGGCATCGCAGCGCGCGTCACCAAGGAAGCGTTCCTGTTCTTCGCGGTCGCCTGCCTGATCTATCTCGTGCTCGCGATCATCTCGTCCTTCGGCATCGGGGCGATCGAGCGCCGGTTCGGCCAGAAGGAGACCGCGCGATGAGCGAGGTCGCATCGGTTGCGACGGTCGAGAAGCCGCCTGCCCCGCCGCGTCCATGGACCGGCGAGCGGATCGCGGGCGCGGTCCTGCTCGGCCTCTGGATCCTTTGCGGCATAGGCCTCGTCGCCTACCTCGTCGCGGCCTGGAATCCGCAACTGTTCGAAAGATATCTGCCCTACTACCTCTCCGGCCTCGTCGTGACGCTGACGCTGGTCGGCATTTCGATCCTGCTCGGCGCAGTGCTGTCCGTGCCGGTCGCCTGGATGCGCCTGTCCTCGAACCGGCTTCTGTCGGGGTTCGCCTATGGCTACGTCTACTTCTTCCGCGGCACACCGTTGCTGGCCCAGACATTTCTCATCTACTACGGCCTTGGCTCGTTCCGTCCGCAGTTGGAAGTGGTCGGTCTTTGGACATTCTTTCGTGAAGCGTGGTACTGCGCCATTCTCGCCTTCACGCTCAACACCGCTGCCTACCAGGCCGAAATCCTTCGCGGCGCCATCCAGAGCGTGCCGCGCGGACAATGGGAAGCCGCCTCGGCCCTTGGCCTGTCGAAGCCGCTGACTCTCTGGAAGATCGTCCTGCCGCAGGCGTTGATCGTGGCGCTTCGACCATACGGCAACGAGATCATTCTGATGATCAAGGGGTCGGCGATCGTCGCCATCATCACCGTCTACGACCTGATGGGCGAGACGCGGCGTGCCTATTCGCGGACATTCGATTTCCAGACCTACATCTGGGCTGCCATCATCTACCTTGCGATCGTGGAGATGTTGCGCCACATCGTCGACTGGATCGAGCGGCGCATCACCGTGCACCTGAAGCGCTGAATCCGACAATCGAGACAAGCAACGAGATTCGTAGGAGAAAACGATGGCGAACGTCGCATTCCTGGGACTGGGTGTCATGGGCTATCCCATGGCGGCGCACCTGAAGAACAAGGGCGGGCACGACGTCACAGTCTACAACCGCACCGCCGCCAAGGCTGCGAAGTGGGTCGCGCAGCATGGCGGCGCTATGGCGTCGAGCCCGGCCGAGGCGGCGCGCGACAAGGATTTCGTCTTCTGCTGCGTGGGCAACGACGACGACCTGCGATCGGTCACCATCGGCCCGGACGGCGCTTTCGCGGCGATGAAGAAGGGCGCGATCTTCATCGACAACACCACCGCTTCGGCCGAGGTCGCGCGCGAGCTCGATGCGGCGGCTCGAACGGCCGGTTTCGGCTTCGTCGATGCGCCCGTCTCCGGCGGCCAGGCCGGCGCGGAGAACGGCGTGCTCACCGTCATGTGCGGCGGCGATCCCGAGACGTTCGAAAGGGCGCGACCGGTCATCGATGCCTACGCGCGGATGGTCGGACTGATGGGACCGGCCGGCAGCGGCCAGCTGACCAAGATGGTCAACCAGATCTGCATCGCCGGTCTTGTCCAGGGGCTCGCCGAAGGCATTCATTTCGGCATGAAGGCCGGGCTCGACATGGACAAGGTCATCGAGGTCATTTCCAAGGGGGCCGCCGGCTCCTGGCAGATGGAGAACCGGCACAAGACCATGATCGCCGGCAAGTATGATTTCGGCTTCGCGGTCGACTGGATGCGCAAGGACCTCGGAATCGTGCTCGACGAATCCGACCGCAACGGCGCTAAGCTGCCGGTCACGGCACTCGTCGACCAGTTCTACAAGGACGTCCAGGCCATGGGTGGCAAGCGCTGGGACACGTCCTCGCTGCTTGCGCGGCTCGAAAGGTAGGATCACTCCGCATGGACGCGCCCGCGTCCGACTGGGGCGTCGCGGAAATCATCGCCCATCTGCGTACGCTCGGCAGCCCGGAAAACCGCGCCGGCATGGCGCGGTTCGGTATCGTCACCGACCGCGCCTTCGGCGTCGGCAACACCGCGCTTCGCCCCCTCGCCCGCGCGCTTAAGCGGGATCACGATCGGGCGCTCGCGCTCTGGGAGACGGGCTGGCGCGAGGCGCGGCTGCTCGCCGCTTTCACCGACGAACCTGATCAGGTGACCACGGAACAGGCACGCCGATGGGCTGGCGAGTTCGATTCCTGGGAGATCGTCGATTCCGTTTGCAACCTTTTCGTCGAGGCCGGGCACCTCTCCCTGATCCCCGGCTTCGCCGCCGACGACCGCGAGTTCGTCCGCCGGACGGCCTTCGCGATGATGGCCTGGGCCGCCGTCCACCGGAAGAAGGAACCCGACGCCACGTTCATCGCCTGGTTCGATCTGATCGAACGCCATGCAACGGATCCGCGAAACTTCGTCCGTAAAGCGGTGAACTGGGCCCTGCGCCAGATCGGCAAGCGGTCCGTGTCCCTGCACGCGCCGGCGGCGGAACTCGCAGGAAAGCTTGCGGCAAGCAACGATCGCACCGCTCGGTGGATCGGCAAGGACGCGGTTCGGGAACTGACCGACGCCAGGACGCTGGTCCGACTGGAGCGGCGACGGCCCAAGGCTGCCGCGCGGGGTGTCGTCAACCGCTGATGGCCAGGCTGTCTCGGAGGGGGCCGAGCCAGGCCTGCGGGTGCAGCCGGGACTGGATGGAGGCCGGGTCGGTCAAGGGCGCGAACTCGCCCAGCCATCGCTCCAGCAGCGCGATGTCGCGCACCTGGCGCCAGTCCTCGACGATCGCGACCGGCAGTCCAGTGTAGAGGGGGTCGAGCGACGACGTTTTCACGATTGGGATACAGCCGAGGCACAGCACTTCCCATGTGCGGTGACAGTCGAGCCCGTTTCCGTGCGCCGACATCACGAAGGGATAGGAGGCATACCGCCGCCAGATCTCGATCTGCGAGACCCTTTTGGTGGCGACATCGACGTGCGCGCAGCCTTCCAAGGCCGCATGCGCCTCCCGCCGCGCATCGGTGGGCGTAAGCGCGAGATCGCTGAAGACGCGCATCGGCCGCGCTTGAGCGGGCGCCGCCGCGCGGCCGAGCCGCTTGAGCGTTGCGAGCATGCGCGGCGCGGTGATCCAATCCTGTAGCGAATGAATGTCGAGCCCGATCGGATATGGCTTGACGTCGGGATCGCTGCCGTCGACGTTCTGGCTGTACCAGGCGACCATCATCGGGCTCGCCTTCAGCGCGGCCACAGTCTGTTGCCGCAACTCCGAGGGAACCGACAGATCACCATCCGTGGTAATCAGGATGAACGGCTTCTTGATGGTGGGCAACGCCACGCGCACGAAGGTATCGAGGTCGCAAGTCCGGCCGTCGCGCGCCACGGTTCCAAGGCGGACCCAGACCAGCCCGTACGCTTCTGAATAGTATCGGGCGAAGAATGCGCCCGGCCGCGTGGACTCGGTCCAGTCGCGCCGATAGGCCCGGGTGCCAGCCACATCGCAGAAATCGCCGACGCCCTTGGACCAGATGATGTCCGCCGATGTCATCCATCGCAGGCTCAGTTCGTATGGCAGCTTCCGCAGCCGCTTGCGCGAAAACAGTCTCGCCAAAGACCCTTCCCTCCGTCAGCAACGGACGCGTATGACAATGCCGCTCCGGTCAGTTTCCGGAACCGCTGCTGCTCTCCTTGTCCAGCACCATGTAGTCGAGCGGGAGCTGGGTCGTGTACTTGATCTGCTCCATGGCGAAGGCCGAGGAAACGTCGCGAATCTCGATCCTGGCGATCAGCTTCTTGTAGAAGACGTCGTAGGCCGCGATGTCTGGCACAACCACTCGGATCAGGTAGTCGACATCGCCGCTCATTCGGTAGAACTCGACCACCTCGGGAAATTCCTGCACCACCTCCGAGAACCGCTTCAGCCATTCCAGGCTGTGCGAACTGGTGCGGATCGAGATGAAGACGTTGACGCGGGTGTTGACCTTTTCCGGATTGAGCACCGCCACCCGGCGCTGGATGACGCCTTCCTCCTCGAGCTTCTGGATGCGCCGCCAGCAGGGGGTCGTCGACAGCCCGACCTTCTTGGCGACGTCTGCGACGGCGAGTGTCGCGTCCTCCTGCAGCAGGCGCAGGATCTTCTTGTCGAGACGGTCCATCGAACAGGCTCCGGAATGGTTTTGCGGAATCTAGCGGGAACAACCGAAGTCGCAAGAAATATTTTCTCCCAGGACACCGGGAACGGCCGTGTCGATCCTAACTATCCTGTTGAATGCGGATGGCGATTTCTCGGCGCAGGGCTGGCAGCAATTCTCCCTCGAACCAGGGATGGCGCCTGAGCCAGCCGTTGTTGCGCCAGGATGGGTGCGGCAGCGGGAGATGGCGCGGCTTGCAGGACGCCTGGAAGACCGTGCGCCAGTTGGCCACGGTTTCTGTCAGCGAGACTTTTTGCGGGTCGCGGAGATGCCAGGCCTGCGCGTATTGGCCGATCGTCAGCACCATCTCGATCTGCGGCATCGCTGCCATCAACATGGAGCGCCAGGTCGGTGCGCACTCCCGCCTGGGCGGCAGGTCTCCACCCTTCGCGTCATATCCCGGAAAGCAGAAACCCATTGGCGCAATGGCGAAATTGGCCGGATCATAGAATGTCTCGCGGCTGACGCCGAGCCAATCGCGCAGGCGGTCGCCGGAGCGGTCGTTGAAAGGAATCCCGGTCTCGTGGACCCGTAGGCCCGGCGCCTGGCCCGCGATCAGGATCCGCGCCATCCTCGACGCCACCACGACGGGCCGCGGCTCGTGCGGAAGCGGCGTTCCGCGCGGCATCTCGCGACAAACGCGGCAGGCGCGGATCTTGCCAACGAGGTCCTCGAGGTCGGTGTCGGCCAAGGTCCTATCAGGCGCTCGCGCTTGGGCGGGCCGAGACGGCCGCGTACCAGCGCCTGACATTGGCGAGTTCCTCGGGCAGCGTGATCCGGGCGGGCTTCATGAAGTCGATACCTATCATGCCGGTAATGTCGGCGATCGAGTACGCATCGCCGGCGGCGAATTCCCTGTCGCCGAGCTCGGCGTCGAGGATTCGCAGGAATTCGATGGCGCGCGGCTTGTTGGCCTCGCCCCATTCGGGGATCTGCGGCACTTCCCATTCCTTCATCGCCGGGTGGATGTGGCGAAAGGCGTTGCCGACGGCGCCGAGGAAGTTCAATTCCATGCGCCGCTGCCACATCTCCACACGAGCACGCCCCAGCGCGCCCGTGCCGAACAGGGCAGGCTCGGGATGCAGTTCCTCGAAATACCTGCAGATCGCGACGGATTCCGTGAGGATCGTGCCGTCGTCCAATTCGAGCACCGGGAGGCGCTGGAACGGGTTTCGCCGCGTGATTTCCGGATCGCGATGGCCGAGCGCGGTCATGTCGATCGGCACGAGCGGAACCTGGATACCCTTCTCGGCCAGGAAAATGCGCACGCGGCGCGGATTGGGCGCCTTGCCGCCGTCGAACAGCTTCATGAACGTGCTCCCAAGTTGCATCCGGCTTCGACGGGCCCGCACGCCGCCACCGGAATGGTCTCTTAACCATTCGAAAGTAATTTTCCAGACGAACCTTTTCGATCCAACACCAACCGGGCCCAGATGGCTCCCAGACGCTCCACCTCGGCGGACAAGAACATCGTGGACCGGACGAAGTCGCGTCGCAATCCAGACGTGGCGCGTACCGTCCGCGAGGCACGCGATCGCCTGGCGCAGCAGCCGGGAAATCCCCTCTTCGACCGCGAAATGCTGAAGCTGCATGCCCGGGCCTTGACCGGCAGCGCCGTGGTCGTCCCCCTCTTCACCGTGGCAGTCGCGTTGGCCGGACTGTTCGTCGGAATGGGGATCGTCGTCATCCTCTGGGCGACGACGACGGCGTTATCCTACGCCGGGTTGGCAGCCTATGCGCAGCGGGTAAGCCGGACGGACGAGGTGTCGGAGCCGGCCGTCCGCATCGGCTTTCTGGCCTTGCATGCGGTTACCGGGCTATGCTGGGCCTGGTTTGCCAGCCTCGGCTGCGACGCCTGCCAGATCGAACAGTTCCCGATCATCAAGTCCGTGATCCTGCTGCTCGCGATCGCCGCGACGGCGATCCTTGCCTATGCGCTGCGGGGCGCCCTGCTCGCCACCTTCGCTGTTCCAGTGACGGTGTACCTCCTCCTCGCCCTGGGACCACGCGAGGCGGTCGAGATCGTGATGGGCGGGCTTCTGGTCGCGTCGTTGCCCTTCTTCGCCTATGTGTCGTCGCACCTCAATCGCTCGACCATCATGCTCCTTTCCTTTCGCACGGAGAAGGACGGCCTGATCGCCGAGCTGGAGACGGCGAATGCGATCTCGGACGAAGCCCGCCGCCGCGCCGAGGAGGCAAACCTCGCCAAATCGCGTTTCCTTGCATCGATGAGCCATGAATTGCGCACGCCCCTCAACGCCATTCTCGGTTTCTCCGAGGTCATGGCCGACGAGGTGCTGGGTCCGATGGAGAACGCCACGTACAAGGAATACGCGCGCGACATCCACGATTCGGGCGAACACCTGCTGGACCTGATCAACGAGATCCTCGACATTTCCCGCATCGAGGCCGGTCGCTACCAGATCAGCGCGGAACCGTTGCAACTGGCCGACGTGGTCGAGGAATGCTGCCATCTCGTGGCGCTGCGGGCGCGCAACAAGGACATCCACGTCACTCAGGACTTCGAGCAGAACCTGCCGCCATTGCTGGCCGACGAGCGGGCGGTGAGACAGATCACACTCAACCTTCTCTCCAATGCGCTCAAGTTCGCACCCACGGGCGGCGTGGTACGCGTACGCGTCGGCTGGACGGCCGGCGGCGGCCAGTACCTGTCGGTCAAGGACAACGGCCCCGGAATCCCCGCCGACGAGATTCCTGTCGTGCTGTCAGCCTTCGGCCAGGGATCGATCGCCATCAAGAGCGCCGAACAGGGGACGGGACTTGGCCTGCCGATCGTGCAGGGTTTGCTCGAACTCCATGGCGGCAAGTTCGAACTCCGATCGAAGCTGCGCGAGGGCACCGAATCCTTCGCGATCTTCCCGGCGTCGCGGGTTGTCGAGATCGACCCGAACGCCGCGAAGCCGGTCAAGCTCGCCGCCGCGAGCTGACACACGCCGCAGATTTTCCGATCGGCCTTGCCCCGTCTATTGCTGCGAAATCGGCAACGGCTGGACGTTCGCCAGGCAAAGGGCGGCCGCACGTACCGTTCCGACCGCCAACGCAGCCGCGGCCCCTTCCGAGAGATCCACGTCGAGCGATAGCACCGGACGCAGGCCGAGCCGCGTCGCGGCCTTCGCCAGAACCGGGTCGGCGGGCGTGGAGGCAAGGCGGCAGTGATCGAGCGCGGCGCGGTTGGCGGCGTGAAGCAGGCTTGCCGCTGCAAGCGCCTGGTCGCCGTCCAGCAGGACGGGGATCTTCTGCGCCCGCGCGGCAAGGATGGCACCGGCGATCGCGGCCATTTCGCGCCCGCCCATGCGACGCAGCACCTCGAGCGGATCGGACAAGTGGCCGCGATGCGTGGCCAGCGCCCGATCCGCTAGCGCGGCCCGTTCCCCGACAAGTGCGTCAGAGCCGACCGTCCAGTCGGCCCCGGAGCCTCCCCACATCGCCGCGAGCACGGCGGCCGCCGCGATCTCGCCGCCAATGCCGACCGAACCCACGCAAAGAAGGTCCATGCCGCCCGCGGTCGCTTCCATGCCGAAGGCCATCGTCGCCGCGCAGCCGCGTTCGTCGAGCGCGGCCTCGAGGCTGATGTCGCCCGTCGGCATGTCGAGCGCGAGGTCATAGACCTTCAGGCCGACATCGTTCGACACGCAGATCTGGTTCACCGCCATTCCGCCGGCGGCGCAATGCTCGACGATCGCGGCCGTGGCCGAAGCCGGCCGCGTGGTCACGCCATGGCGCGCAACGCCGTGGTTGCCGGCGAAGACCGCGAGCTGCGGCCGGTTGACCGCCGGCGGCGTGCGGCCGCTCCACGCGGCCAGCCAAATGGCGATTTCGCCGAGCAGACCAAGACCGTTCCCGGGCGCGATTCGGTCGACGCGGCGTCGCGCGGCCGCGCCGGCCGCTTCATCCGGACCCGGAAGCTTGTCCAGGAGCGCACGGTAGTCATCGAAGGGCAGTCCGGTCGTCATTGCGTTACCCTCAGCAGGAGCCCGCCTGCAAGCGGGCCAATCCCGGGCGGAGATAGACCGATGCGGCGGCGGCCACAACGGTTACGATCTTGTCATGAGGACGCGGACGCCCTTCCCTTGCATGGCAAGCGATTCCCTCCCATGTGATGCCGACGTCGAAGGGCAAATGATGAACGCGATCGAATCTCCCTGCATCCTGGTCTGCTCTATCGATTCGGCTACCGGATATTGCTTCGGGTGCGGACGCACGCAGATGGAAATCGGACGCTGGATCGCCATGGGGCCGTCGGAACGCCGAGCGATCATGGCCGAACTGCCCGCGCGCCTCGAGACCGTCGAACGCCGCCCGCGACGGGAGACGCGGCGGTCGCGCATGGCGCGCGAGCGCGGCGCGGGGGAGCAGGACTGATGCGCCTGTTCTGGATCGCCATGGTGGTGATCATCGGCGGGCTCGTACTCCTGCTGCTCAATCATGATGCCGGCACGGTGATGGGTATCGAGAACGACACCTTCGCCAGAATGGTCCAGCTCGGCGCGCTCGCCCTGGTGATCGGCGCCGGCATCGTCTTCTCGCGCGCGCCGTGGGGTAGCAGCCTGAAGATGGCGGCCGGCTGGCTCGCCGTCCTCCTCGTTCTCGTCGGCGGCTACCAGTACCGCTACGAACTTCAGGACATCGCAAGCCGCCTCACCGCGGGCCTCGTTCCCGGCAGTCCGCTCTCGATGTCGTTCTCCGATGGCGACGCTGCGGTGCGGCTCGACATGCTGTCGAACGGCCATTTCGGCGCCCGGGCCATCGTCGATGGCGTACCGGTCGATTTCATCGTCGACACCGGCGCCACCTCGACCGTGCTGTCTTCTCAGGACGCAAGGCGTGTCGGTATCGACACGGACACGCTGGTCTACGGGATTCCGATCTCCACCGCGAACGGCGTGACGCGCGCGGCACGAGCCACCATCGAGGAGATCGGCGTGGGTGCGATCGTGCGTCGGCGACTGCCGGTCCTGGTCGCCGCGCCCGGTACTTTGGGCCAGAGCCTGCTCGGCATGAACTTCATCGGCACACTGTCCGGCTTCGACGTGCGCCGCGACGTGATGATCCTGCGCGACTGAATTCGGGATCAGCCGTATAGGCTCCAGAAGAACCGGGCCGAGACGAAGAGGAGAAATCCGCCGAAGGCGATCTCCAGGTGCCGCTTCTTCATCGCGTGGGCGAGTTTCACGCCGTATGGCGTCACCAGGACGGTGATCGGCAGGATCAGCGCCACCGCGATCCAGTTGACGTAGCCGGTCGACGCGACGGGCAGCCGCGGATCTCCCCACCCGGCCCAGATATAGCCGATCGTTCCCGGAACGGCGATCAGCACACCGACACCTGCCGAGGTTGCGACCGCCTGATGCATGGGCCGTCCAAACAGTGACATGAAAGTGTTGTTCATCACGCCCCCGCCGATTCCCATCAAGGTCGACAGAAGGCCAATGACGAAGCCGATCGTGGCCCGCCAGGGGTTTCCGGGCATCTCGCTCCCCAGCCGCCAGGACTCGCGGTTGAAGGCGAGCCGCAACCCGACCGCAAGGGCGATGATTGCAAAGATCAGCCGCAGGCCGTCGCTGGAGATCGTAGCGGCGATGAGAGTGGCGGCAAGCACGCCGAGCGGAACCGGCACGAGGAAATTCCGCAGGAGGTCCATGTCGACCACGCCGCGGGCATGGTGCCCCTGGAATGAACGCAGGGATGTCGGCACGATGATGGCGAGCGAGGAGGCGACCGCGACATGCATGCGCACGCCTTCATCGACGCCAAGCGACGTCATCACCTGATAGAAGACAGGCACCAGCACGGCGCCGCCGCCGATCCCGAACACCCCTGCGAGCAGGCCGGATATGCCCCCGGCCACGGCAACGCCGGCAGCGAAGCTCGCGATTTCGCCCATCGGCATCTCGTTCGGTAGCATGCGATACCCTTTCCGTTCGCTCGCTATCGGTTCAAGCCGGGGAAGTAAATCGCCGCCGGGCGACGATTGACTGGTGCTGTCGCGGAGAGGCTCCGGTTCCACAACGAAACGGCCGGATACTGGATCCGGCCGCGGCGTTGTCGGATTGGATCGGAAGTGGTCAGAACTCTTCCCAGCCGTCGGTTTCCTGCTCCACCTGCACCTTGCGGGCGGCATTGCCCTCGGAGGTGTAGGACACGCTGACCGCCGGCCTGCTCAGGCGCGCCGGCGAAGCCCCGGAGGGGATCGAGGCCTGGCCCGATATCCGGAACCGCCCAACGAGCGTGGCAAGCTGCTCGGCCTCCCGCGCGAGTTGGTGGCTGGCCGCCGTGGTCTGCTCCACCATGGCTGCGTTCTGCTGCGTGACCTTGTCCATCTGGTCGACGGTGGTGTTGATTTCGCCGATACCGGTCGCCTGCTCGCGGGCGGACGATGCGATGTCGGAGACGATCCCATTGACCTTGCGGACCTGCTCGGCAATGCGCGTCAGCGCCTCGCCGGTCTCGCCGACGAAGTCGACGCCGCGGTTGACCTGGTCCGTCGAGGTCGAGATTAGCGACTTGATCTCCTTTGCGGCTTCCGCCGAACGCTGCGCGAGGGCGCGCACCTCCTGGGCGACGACCGCGAAGCCGCGACCAGCCTCGCCTGCCCGCGCCGCCTCGACGCCCGCATTCAGGGCCAAAAGGTTGGTCTGGAAGGCAATCTCATCGATCACGCCGATGATCTGGCCGATCGAGCCCGACGACTTCTCGATGCCACTCATCGCATCGATCGCCTGGCGAACAATCTCACCGCTGCGATCGACTTCGGCGTTGGCGCTGCGCACCGAGTTGTTGGCTTCCTGCGCGCCAGCCGACGTGCGGTTGACGGTGTCGGTGATCTCGCCGATCGCGGCGGCGGCCTCCTCGAGGCCGCTCGCCTGCTGTTGGGTCCGCAGCGAAAGATCATCGGCGGCGCGAGAAATCTCGCCGGAACTGCTCCGGATCGCGTCGACCGAGGACAGAATCGCGGCGATCGTCTCTGACAGCGACCCGACGGTCGCATTGAAGTCGTGGCGCAGTTTCTCGTAGGAACTCGGGAACGCATGGTCGAGCCGCACTGTGAAGTCGCCGCGCGATAGGCTGGCAAGCCCGTCGGCGATCGACGAAACGACTTGCGTCTGCGCCTGTTCGGCTTCCAACCGAAGCTGCTCGTTGCGGGCCCGCTCCGCCTCAAGCGCCTCGCGCTGGTCTGCGGCCTGCAACTCGGCCTGGCGCGCCACGACGGCCTTGTGGAAGGCCTGCAGCGCATGGTTCATCTTGCCGATCTCGTCGCTGCGCTCGGCCTGCGGCGGCTGGGCCGACAGGTCGCCCTGAGAAAGTCGCTCGAGAACCTCGGTCACCTGCTGTAGAGGCTTCACGACCTGTCGGCGCGAGATGAGCGCGATGGTCCCGCAAAGCAGTACGCCAAGAGCGAGAAGGCCTAGCATGCTGTACTGGCCAACTGCCGCGCCGCCGACCGCGGATTCCGCCTCCCGGTTCGCGGCCGCCTGGATCTTGTCGTAGGCCTCTCCCATCGCATCCTCGAGCGTATCGAATTGCGCCTTGAAGGCCGGGTACATTTCCTGGGCGCCGAAATTGGAGCGTCCTGTCTCGTCGAAGATCTTCGCGGCCAGTTCCTGATAGGCCTTCAAAGGCTCGGCGACCTGATCGAGCGCCGCGATCGCCTCGGGATCGGTTGCGAGGCGGCGCGCGGCCTCGATCGATTCGGTGAAGGCCGCGGAATGTTCGAGGAACTCCGCCTTGATCTGTTTGGCATCGAAGCCGATGCTGATCGATGACGCCTGGATGGCTGAGACGACATCGCCACGAAGCGCATCATGCATCATGTCGGCGCGCATGTGATAACGCAGCACCTCGGCCGACTGGAGCGCGCTGTTCAGCTCATTGCCGAGGTTTCTGGCGACGTAAAGTCCGGTTCCCGCCGTCAAGGCGCAGACAAGTCCGGACAGCGCGACGCCGCCCGTGATCTTCGTGTTCAACGATGCCATCGGTTCCCCTCAAAGCCCCACCCGCCCATTCCGAGTCGCCCTAGGGTTGCTGATTTTCCTTAACGACTGGTTCTCTCGCGCCAATCGTGAACCAGAATCGTTCGACTTCAACCAACTCGCCACCGCTTGCGGGTCACGCAGCCTGCGCGTCGATGGCATCCGTGACCGCCGCGAAGGCTTCGCGCAGCACCTCCGGGCCGGCGCCGGGGCGAGTTGCTTCCGTCGAAAGGATCTGCCGGAATCGCCGTGCGCCGGGGCGACCGTGGAACAGGCCGACCATGTGACGGGTCACGTGGGACAGTCGTCCTCCGGCAGCAATGTGCCGTTCCGCGTAGCCGGCCATGGCATCGATGACATCGGCCAAGCTCGCCTGGCCGATCGCTCCGCCGGAAAGCAGTTGGTCCACCTCGGCCAGCAATCCCGGCGTTTGATAGGCGGCACGCCCGAGCATCACGCCATCGACATGACCGAGGTGGATGGACGCGTCGTCCAGGGAGTTGATCCCGCCGTTCAGACCGATGAACCTGTTCGGATATCGCGCCTTGAGCCTGTATACCCGGTCGTAATCGAGGGGTGGGATGTCTCGGTTTTCCTTCGGGCTGAGACCTTCCAGCCAAGCCTTGCGCGCATGCACCCACAAGGCGTCCGCACCACGCGCGAAGACGCTGTCGGCCAGCGTGTCGAGCGCAGTCTCGATGTCCTGGTCGTCGACGCCAAGCCGGCACTTGACCGTCACCGGAATGTCGACCACCTGTTTCATGGCGTCGACGCAGCCCGCCACGAGCTGCGGCGACTTCATCAGGCAGGCGCCGAAGGTTCCCGACTGGACGCGGTCAGACGGGCAGCCGACGTTCAGGTTGATCTCGTCGTAGCCGAACTCGGCCCCGATTCGCGCCGCCTGCGCGAGCTTGACCGGATCGCTGCCGCCGAGTTGCAGGGCGACGGCATGCTCGCTTGGGTCAAATCCGAGCAGCCGCGTCCGGTCGCCATGAATGACCGCGTCCGCGACGACCATCTCCGTATAGAGAAGAGCCTCGCGGCTCAACTGCCGGTGCAGGAACCGGCAATGCCGATCCGTCCAGTCCATCATCGGTGCGACGGCGAACTTGTAGGCTGGATATCCCGTCATCTGTATCCGCTTGTTGGCTTCGGTCGCAGTCGGGGTCACTAAGGCCGAAAAATGACGACCCTGGCAGCCGGGACCTGCATCCGAAATGGGACAGATAGGCCACGCGAGCCGCCGATCCAAGCCCATTTCGGTCTGCCGGGCGGAAAGGCCTCTCCCTCGCCGGAAACAGACGGTCAGTCCATGAACAGCAAGGTGACCATTCCGCCCGGATGGCGCTCCAGCCGGCCCGCAAGATCGAGTTCGAGCAGCACCATGAACACCTGTGCCGGGTGCAGGCCAGTGTGGCGGATGACTTCGTCGATGGCCGTCGGCGTGGCGCTTAGACACTCGACCACGCGCGCGCGGTCGCTGTCGTCGGGCTGCGGCGTGGCGGCGAAATCCGGCGGCTCCTCGAGCGACGACACTTGCGGGAGTGGCGCGCCGATCACGGGCGCAACCTGTTCGAGGATGTCGCGCGCTTCGGTGACCAGGATCGCGCCGTCCTTGAGCAACCCGTTGGTTCCGGCGGCGCGCGGGTCGAGCGGCGAGCCGGGAACGGCGAAAACGAGGCGCCCCATCTCGCCAGCCAGTCGCGCCGATATCAGAGAGCCGGATCGGAGCGCCGCCTCCACCACGACCAACCCGTGCGACAGTCCGGCGATGATGCGGTTGCGGCGTGGAAAGTCGCGGGCCCTCGGCTCGCAGCCAAGCGGCATTTCGGTAATGGCCGCACCGCCCCGGCGCGTGATCTCGTCGAGCAGCGGCAGGTTCTCCGGCGGATAGGGCCGGTCGATTCCGCCCGCCAGCACGGCCACGGTTCCGGTCGGCAGGCTGCCTTCGTGCGCCGCCGTGTCGATGCCGCGCGCCAGTCCCGAGACGACGGCATAGCCTTCGCGGCCGAGCTCGGCGGCGATCATCCTGGCGATCTTGATGCCGGCCAGCGAGGCATTGCGCGCGCCGACGATCGCGATCGGCGGCAGCGTGAAGACGGCCGCCTCGCCGCGCACCGTGACCAGCGGCGGAGGATTGTCCATCACCCGCAGAAGCGGAGGGTAGTCGGGTTCCCCCATCGCGATCAGCCGGGCGCCCGCCCGCTCCACGCCGACGATTTCGGCCTCCGCTTCGTCGACGCCGCATATCTTGGGAACACGCGCGGCCCCGCCCGCCCGGATCAGGTCCGGCAACCGATCCAGCGCCTTCTCGGCCGAGCCGAAGCGGTTGATCAGATCGCGGAAGGTCGCCGGACCGACATTGTCGGTGCGGATGAGGCGGAGCCAGTTGAGGCGCTGCCGGTCCCCGAGCAGTCGAGGCCCAGGGACCGACCGGGCGGTCACCCCTTCGCTCCGATCCTGGATTCGGTTCCCGACAGCAGCCTGCCGATGTTGGCGCGGTGCTTGACGAAGACGATCAGGCTCATCAGCACGAAAAGCTCGGCCGCCTGCACGAAACCCAGCACGTAGAGCGCCACGGGAACGGCGAGCGCGGCGACCAGCGCGGCGAGCGACGAGTAGCGGGTGACGAAGGCGACGGCGAGCCAGGCGGCGGCAAAGACCAGCGCGCCCTGCCACGCCACCGCGAGAAGCACCCCGAGATAGGTGGCGACGCCCTTGCCGCCCTTGAAGTCGAGCCAGACAGGAAAAAGGTGGCCGAGAAACGCGCCGAGGCCGGCCACCAGCGCCTGGTCGGGACCGAACTGCCCGGCGATTAACACCGCGGCCGTGCCCTTCAGCGCGTCGAGCAGCAATGTCAGGGCGGCAAGCTTCTTGTTGCCCGTGCGCAGCACGTTGGTCGCGCCAATGTTGCCCGAACCGATCTTCCGAACGTCACCCAGCCCGGCCGCACGCGTCAACAGGAGCCCGAACGGGATCGAGCCGAGCAGGTAGCCGAAGACCAGCGCTGCGAGGAGGTAGGGCAAGGCGAGCTGCCAGCTGATCGGGTCGGGCATCGGCAATCCTGCGCCGGAGAACCGGCCTTCTATGCTGTGACGAATATTGTGCGGCCCGCCACCAGGGTTTGCAAGACCCGCCCCTGCAGGCGCGCGCCCTCGAAACAGGTGTTCTTGGAGCGCGAGCGGATTTCCGCCTCCCGCACCACCCAGGGCTCGTCGAGATCGACGAGTATGAGGTCAGCCGGGCTTCCGGGCTTCAGCGTCCCGCCCGGCAGGCCGAACAGCCTGGCCGGCGCGGTTGAGAGCAGTTCGACGAGGCGCAGCAGCGGCACGTCGCCATTGTGGTGGAGGCGGAGCGCCGCGCCGAGCAGCGTCTCCAGCCCGATCGCGCCGTCGGCTGCGTCGGCGAAGGGCAGCCGCTTGGTGTCGACGTCCTGCGGATCGTGCGAGGAGACGATGATGTCGATCGTGCCGTCGCGCACGGCCTCGACCATGGCCCGCCTGTCCTCCTCCGAACGCAACGGCGGCGAAAGGCGGAAGAAGGTGCGGTACTCGCCGACATCGTTCTCGTTCAGCGACAAATGATTGATCGAGATGCCGGCGGTGACCTTCGCGCCGTCGTTCTTGGCGCGCGCGATCGCGCCGGCCGATAGCGCAGTCGAGATCTTGGCGGCGTGATAGGCGCTGCCGGTCAGGCGCGCGAGCAAGAGGTCGCGCTCGAGCGGGATCGCCTCGGCCTCGCGCGGGATCCCGGGCAGGCCGAGCCAGCTGGCGAACAGCCCCTCGTTCATCACGCCCGCGCCCGCGAGATCGCCGTCGTGCGTCTCGTTGGCGACCACGGCGCCGAAGTCGCGAGCGTAGGTCAGCGCGCGGCGCATGACGAGCGGGCTGCGGATGCAGTTGCGACCGTCGGTGAAGGCGACCGCGCCCGCCTCCCGCATCAGGCCGAACTCGGTCAGTTCATGGCCCTCCAGGTGCCGGGTGACGGCCGCGGCCGGATGGATGTTGATCGCCGCCGTGTCGCGCGCGGTGCGCAGCACGAACTCGACCAGCGAAACCTCGTCGATCACAGGGTTGGTGTCGGGCATCATCACCAGCGAGGTGACGCCGCCGGCCGCGGCCGCGGCACTGGCCGAGGCGATGGTCTCGCGGTGCTCGCCGCCCGGCTCGCCGATGAAGACCCGCCCGTCGACGAGGCCGGGCATCACCGCCCTGCCCCGGCAATCGACCACGGTAGCGCCCTCCGGCGTGCCTTGATTCGCGGCGGAGGCGCCGGATGCGGCGATCACGCCGTCGACAACGATCACGGTGCCGCGCTCGTCCATTCCGCGCGACGGATCGACGATGCGGGCATTGGAGAAGACCGTGGTGCCGGATGCGGGCGTTCTCATGCCCGGCCCTCCGGATTGCGGCGCGGATCGAGCAGCGCTTCCATCACAGCCATGCGAATGGCGACGCCCATCTCGACCTGTTCCTGGATGACGCTCTGCGGCCCGTCGGCGATCTCCGACGCGATTTCGACGCCCCGGTTCATCGGGCCCGGATGCATCACCAGCGCCCCTTCGTTGGCGACCTTGAGCTTCTCGGCATCAAGGCCGAAATAGCGGAAGTATTCGCGCACCGAAGGAACCATTGCGCCCGCCATCCGCTCCCGCTGCAGGCGCAACATCATGACGACGTCGACGCCCTTCAGCCCCTCCGCCATTGAATGGTAGACAGTGACGCCCATGTCGCGGATGCCGGTGGGCAGCAGCGTCGACGGCGCGACAACCCGTACAGCCGCGCCGAGCGCGTTGAGCAGGATGATGTTCGATCGCGCCACGCGCGAATGCAGGATGTCGCCGCAGATCGCGACGGTGAGCCGGCCGATCGCCCCCTTGGCGCGGCGGATCGTCAGCGCGTCGAGCAGCGCTTGGGTGGGGTGCTCGTGCGCGCCATCGCCTGCGTTCACCACCGAACAGCCGACCTTCTGGGCGAGCAGCGCGGCGGCACCCGCCGAGGAATGGCGGATGATCAGGATATCCGGCCGCATGGCGTTCAGCGTCATGGCGGTGTCGATGAGCGTTTCGCCCTTCTTCACCGAGGAGCTTGCCACCGACATGTTCATGACGTCGGCGCCGAGCCGCTTGCCGGCGAGTTCGAACGACGACTGCGTGCGCGTGGAAGCTTCGTAGAAGAGGTTGATCTGCGTGCGCCCGCGCAGCGTCGACGTCTTCTTCTCGGGCTGGCGGGAAATCGCAACCGCCTTTTCCGCGCGGTCGAGCAGCAGCTCGATGTCGCCCGGCGACAGATCCTTGATGCCAAGCAGGTGGCGGTGCGGATAAATCGGGAAAGCCGGATCGGATGTCATGTCGAGACGGTCTCATAGGGCCATGCGGCGGCCCCCGCAAGCGCGACTGAGACTGCCGCGGTTTTCTCCCCCGGGAATTGGCCTCAAGTCGCCGACAACGTTCGTCGCACCGCGTCCTTCCAGCCCTTGACCTTGCGTTTGCGCTCGGCTGGTTCCATCGCCGGCTCGAAACGGCGGTCGAGTGCCCATCTGCGCGAGAATTCGCCCGCGTCGGGCCAGACGCCGGCCTTGGAGCCCGCGAGCCAGGCCGCGCCGAGCGCCGTCGTTTCCAGGATTTTCGGCCGATCGACCGGCGCGTCGATGATGTCGGCCAGCCGCTGCATGGCCCAGTCGGAGGCCACCATGCCGCCGTCGACGCGGAGCACGGTCTGCTCGGCGACGCCCTTCGCGTCCTTACCCATCGCTTCGAGGAGATCGCGCGTCTGGAAGGCGACCGATTCGAGCGCGGCGCGGGCGAATTCGGCTGGTCCCGTATTGCGGGTCAGGCCGAACATCGCGCCGCGCGTGTCGGGATCCCAGTGCGGCGCGCCGAGCCCCACGAAGGCCGGGACCAGGTAGACCTCCTGGCCGTCGTCGGCCTGCGCGGCCAGTTCGCCGCTGTGTTCGGCCTTGCCGATCACCTTGATGCCGTCGCGCAGCCACTGCACGGCCGCGCCCGCCACGAAGATGGAGCCCTCCAGCGCGTAGGTCGTCTTGCCGTCGAGCCGATAGGCGATGGTCGAGAGCAGCCGGTTCCTGGAACGGACCAGTTCCTCACCTGTGTTCAGCACGGCGAAGCAGCCGGTGCCGTAGGTGGATTTGACCTTGCCCCGCTCGAAACACGCCTGGCCGATGGTGGCGGCCTGCTGGTCGCCGGCGACGCCGAGGATCGGGATCGCCGCGCCGAAAAGGGCGGGGTCGGTCGCGCCGAAATCGTCTGCGCAGTCCTTGACCTCTGGCAGCATGGCCGCAGGGATGTCGAGGATTCTCAGCAGTTCCGTGTCCCAGCGGTTCTTTGCGATGTTGTAGACCAACGTGCGCGAGGCGTTCGTGGCGTCGGTCACGTGGCTTGCGCCGCCCGTCAGGCGCCAGATGAGGAAGCTGTCGATCGTGCCGGCGATGAGTTCGCCCTTCTCGGCGCGCTTGCGGGCGCCCTTCACGGTATCGAGCAGCCAGGCGAGCTTCGTGCCAGAGAAGTACGGGTCGAGCAGCAAACCGGTCTTCTTCGCGAAGGTGGGTTCGTGACCGGCCTTCTTGAGCTTCTGGCACAAGGCCGCCGTGCGTCGGTCCTGCCATACGATCGCGTTATGGATCGGCACGCCCGTCGCCTTGTCCCATACCACGACAGTCTCGCGCTGGTTGGTGATGCCGATGGCCGCGATGTCGCCGGCCTTCAGTTTCGCCTTCCTCAGCGCCTCCTTCACGGTGGAGACCACGCTCCGCCAGATCGCCTCGGGATCGTGCTCGACCCATCCGGAGGCCGGGTAGATCTGCGGAAACTCCTGCTGGCCGATGGCCACCACCTTCATCTCGGCGTCGAAGATGATCGCCCGCGACGAAGTCGTGCCCTGGTCGATCGCCAGGATGAAGGAACCCATGTCGTTATGCCTCCCTGACGCGACTGGGGAAGCCTAGCGCCTCCCGCCGCCATGGACATCGCGCTCGGATCACGTTGGCGATCCGGACGATCTTCCGGTGCAAATGACTAAAGTGAAATCCATTCGAATGTCAAACGCGCCAAAAGGAAAAGATGCGTGCCGATCACCGCCCCGACTCGATCAGCCGCACCTCCGCCTCCGCGCAGATCGCGCGGATCGGCTCGACGTCGCAGCGGTCGGTGATGAAGGTGTTCACCTGCGACAAATGGCCGATCCTGACCGGCGCAGTGCGCTCGAACTTGGTGCCGTCGGCGACCAGGATCACGTGTCGGGCGTTTGCGATGATCGCCTGCGCGACCTTCACTTCCCGAAAGTCGAAATCCAGCAGCGCGCCGTCATGGTCGATCGCCGAGGCGCCGATCACCGCATAGTCGACCTTGAACTGGCGGATGAAGTCGACTGCGGCCTCGCCGACGATGCCGCCATCGGAACCGCGCACCACGCCGCCGGCGATCACAACCTCGATCGAGGGGTAGATCCGCATCCGGTTCGCGACGTTGATGTTGTTGGTGATGACCATCAGCCCGTTATGGTCGAGCAGCGCCTTCGACACCGCCTCCGTGGTCGTGCCGATATTGATGAACAGCGATGCGTTGTCGGGGATGAGCCGTGCCGCGGCCCGGCCGATGGCGTCCTTCTCGTCCGACGCGATCTTGCGGCGGGCCTCATACTCCAGGTTCTCGATGCCCGACGGGAACAGCGCGCCTCCATGCACGCGGGTCAGGAGTCGCTGGTCGCAGAGATCGTTCAAGTCCTTGCGGATCGTCTGCGGCGTGACCCCGAAATGCTGGGCGAGGTCCTCCACGAGAACACGTCCCTGTTCCTTTGCCATCTCGATGATGGCGGAGTGCCGCGGCGACAAGAACATGGTTCCCCCTTCTTTCGTTTTATTTTCCTCCAGAGAAAAACGAAAGCGGCGGCTTGGCAAGCGGTTTTTCGCCCGGACGATGGCAGCTCGCCTTCACTTTTCGACGGACACCGAACGCGCAGCCGACATGATCGCCTCGAACGCTTCGGCCACGTCCGCTTCGGTCGCGTCGAATTGACCGGCCTGGAAGCGGATTGCCACGGCTCCGTCGACCCGCGTCTGAGTCAAGTAGATCCGACCCTCATCATTGATGCGGTTTACGAGATCGATGTTGTGCCGGTCCAGGTCGACGAACCCCGGCGGACAATGCCGGAAGCTGAACAGCGACAGCATCGGTTCCGTTACCAGTTCGAACTCCGGTTGACTGCCGATCCGCCGGGCGAGGTTCTCGGCCCAGGCGACGTGATTGCGGATCATCTCGCGCAGGCCCTCCAGGCCGTGCGCCCGGATCAGGAACCACAGCTTCAGCGCCCGGAACCGACGCCCAAGCGGAACGGTCCATTCCGAATAGTTGATGATGCCGTCCTTGCCGTGCGTCCTGAGGTATTCCGGCTGGATCGCCAGCGTCTTCACCAGGCTCTCGGGATCGCGCACGAAATGGGTCGAGCAGTCGAACTGCGCGCCGAGCCACTTGTGCGGATTGAGCACGATGGAATCGGCGGCCTCGATGCCGCTCCACAGCGACCGGAACTCCGGGCAGATCATGGCCGAACCCGCCCAGGCGGCGTCGACATGCACGTATAGTCCGTGCCGCTTTGCCACGGCGCAGACCGCCCCGATGTCGTCCGTCGCACCGACGCTCGTCCCCCCGACGCAGGCGATGATGCCGGCCGGCAGGTGTCCCGCGGCCTTGTCCGCTTTGATGGCCCCCTCGAGCGCGACGACGTCCATGCGCCGCGCGGGTCCCTCGGTCGGGATGCGAACGAGGTTTTCCTGCCCGATGCCCGAGACCCAGATCGCGCGGTCGATTGAGGTGTGGACCTGATCGGAGGAATAGATCCGCAATCGCTTCTGGCCAGGCAGCCCCCGGCTGTTGCCCATCCAGTCGAGCGCGCGCTCGCGCATGACGAGAACGGCCGAGAGTGTCGCCGACGAGGCCGAATCCTGGATCACGCCGGCAAAGCCCTCCGGCAGCCCGATAGCCTGGCGAAGCCAGTCGAGCACCCTCGTCTCGAGTTCGGTCGCGGCCGGCGAGGTCTGCCACAGCATGCACTGCGCGGCCATCGCGGTGACGAGATACTCGGCAACCACGGAGACGGGCGCGGCATTGGCGGGGAAATAGGCGAAGAAGCGGGGATGTTGCCAATGCGTCATGCCCGGCAGGATGGTGTTCTGGAAATCGGCGAAGATGTCGTCCATCGCCTCGGGCAGTTCGGGCGGTCCAGCGGGAATGGCCGCCGCGATCCGTCCCGGAGCGGTCTGCGCGCGCACGGGACGGTCGCGCAGGCTCTCGCGATAGTCCGCGCCCCACTCCGCCGCCTTCACCGACCACTGCCGGAACGCTTCGCTGTCCATGTCTTCTCCCGCAACCAAGTGACCGGACTACCTACCGCGCAGGGAGCCACGCTGTCACCCGAAAGTGCTTGCTGGGCCATTTCCCATGCGCATGCCGATCGTCTATGCCATCAGCGACGGGTGGTGCCGTCCCGATCCCCCGGCACCAGAGCATGGGAACGCGACGCGACGGATGACCCCCAAACCGACCTGCCCCGACGACCTCCTGATTCCACGCGACACGAGCCGCTCGCTGCCGATCGCGCTCCTGCGCGCGCGCGAGGCCGTGATGTCGCATTTCAGGCCGCTGCTCGCCGCCCACGACATCACTGAACAGCAGTGGCGCGTCGTGCGCACGCTGGGCGAAACCGGCGCGCTGGACGCGACGGAGCTCGCGGCGCGCGCTTGCTTGCTCGCGCCAAGCCTCACCCGCATCGTTCGAACTCTGGAGGACCGCGGCTTCGTCTCGCGCGGGCGAGACGAGGCAGATGCACGGCGCGCCGTCATCCGCATCACGCCGGCAGGCCTCGACTTCATCCGGGAGGTCACGCCAGCGAGCCGGGCGATCTATGCCGAAATGGAAGCGAAGCTCGGCCGCGAGCGGATCGAGGCTCTGCTCGACATGCTGCAGGACCTCAACCGGCTCGGCGCCCGTGACGGCTCATGACATCGTGAAATCCGGCAGGCTGCCGAATGCGTTGCGCAAAGCGTTCGACCAGCCGTCGGAGATCGTCCTGAAATAGGGATCGTCCGACGTGATCCGCTTCTGGAAGCCGATCTGAAAACTGTCGCGTTCATAGAACAGCATGTCGAGCGGCATGCCGACCGACAGGTTCGACTTCAGCGTCGAATCGAACGAAACCATCAGCAGCTTCGCCGCCGCCTCGAAGCTCATCTTCCGGTCATAGGCGCGGATCAGGATCGGCTTGCCGTACTTGGCCTCGCCGATCTGGAAGAAGGGGGTGTCCGATCCCGCCTCGATGAAGTTGCCTTCCGGATAGACCATGAAGAGCCGCGGCTCGGAGCCCTTGATCTGACCGCCGAGGATGAAGGACGCACCAAAGGCATCCTGGCTATGCCCGACAGGCGCCGAACTGGCGATGACCTCCTTGACCAGATTGCCCACCACGCGGGCGGTCTGGAACATGGAAGGCGTCTCGAGCAGAGACGGCATGCGCTCCGACGGCGCCTTCGAGCGTTCGTCGAGCAGGCTGACGACCGCCTGCGTGGTGGCGAGATTTCCGGCTGCCAGGAGCACGATCACACGCTCGCCGGGCTTCGACCAGGTGAACATCTTGCGGAACGTCGAAATGCTGTCGATGCCCGCGTTGGTCCGTGTATCGGACATGAACGCAAGCCCGCGATCGAACTTGATGCCAACGCAATAGGTCATGACGGCGAATCGGCCTGATTTCCCCCGGAGGCCAACTACTGCTCGACGGTGACGGAGACCGCAAGCCGTTCCTCGCCGCTGCCATGGCGGATTCCCGAGACTGGCATGGCGTCGCGATAGTCGCGCCCCGTCGCCAGCCGGACATAGCGGTCGTCAGGGCACATGTCGTTGGACGGATCGAAGCCGACCCAGCCGAGTTGGGACACGTGCGCCTCAGCCCAGGCGTGACTCGCCGCCGGTTCCGGCGCATCGCCGGAGTAGAGATAACCGCTGATGTAGCGGGCGGGAAAGCCGAGGGCCCGCGCCGCTGAAATGAACACATGGGCATGGTCCTGACAGACACCGGATTTCCGCTGCAACGCCTCTTCCGCATCCGTCGCGGCGTCGGTCGTTCCCTTCACGTAGGCGACCTGGCCGGCGACCGCGCCCATCAGCGCATGCAGGCGCTCGAGTTCGCTGCCCTCCCCGATCGATGCCCCGAGCGCCGCGATCCCCTCGCCCGGCGTCGTGAGCTTCGTTGGCGCCGTGAACAGCCAGAGCGGCGCAAAGCCGCGATGCAAGCCGGTTACGCCCGTCGTATCCTGGACGTCGACTTCGCCCCGCACCTCCACGACGATGACATGCGGGCCGCCTTCGGCGCTGATCAGGATGGTCTCGTTGCCGAACTGGTCGACGAACCGCACCTCCTCGCGCGCGCCCTCGATGGCGAGCGCCCACGAACGGACGGTCTGGGCGCCGCCGCTGTAAGGCGTCAGCCGCAGGCGCTGCAGCGCATAGCCGAGCGGCGCCTCGTAACGGTACTCGGTCCGATGGGTGATCTTGAGCCGCATGGATCCTTCCCGCGTCAGTAGAAGCGGTAGTTCTGGGCGATCTCGTTGCCCAGCCGGTTGTTGTCACCGATGAAGTCGGTCAGGAATTCATGCAGCCCCTGGTCGAATATCTCCTTGACCGAACTGACCCTCAGACGGCCGAGAATGGCGTCGGCCGTGTCATGGCAGGGATGTCGAACGCCATACTCCGTCGCCAGGAAGCCGAGGCTCTCGGCGATGTTTCTATAGCAGAAGGCGAGCGATCGCGGCATGCGGCCGTTGAGGATGAGGTAGTCGGCGATCAGCGTCGGCTTGTATTCGGCATCGTAGACCCAGCGATAGGACCGGTGGGCCGAAACCGAGCGCAGGATCGATTCCCACTGGTAGTTGTCGAGCGTCGAACCGACCCAGGAGACGGACGGCAGCAGCACGTAGTACTTCACGTCGAGGATGCGCGCGGTGTTGTCGGCGCGTTCGACGAAGGCGCCGATCTGCGAGAAGTCGAAGATCTCGTTGCGCAGCATCGTGCCATGGAAGGCGCCGCGGATCAGAGCGGTTTCGCGCTTGATGGCGTCGAGCACCTTGGGCAGGTCGCGGCCGTCGATCGGCTGCGCCAGCATGCGCTTCATCGACATCCAGGCCTCGTTGAGGCTTTCCCAGGTCTCGCGCGTCAGCGCCGTGCGCACCATGCGCCCATTGTTGCGGGCGGTTTCCATCACCGACATGACGCTGCCGGGATTGGAGGTGTCGCGCAGCAGGAAGTCCGAGACATTCTCGGCGGTGAACTCGGTGTGGCGTTCCTTGAAAGCGATCGACGCGCCGGCACTGGCAACGATCGAGGCCCACTCCTCGGTAGGATCGGCGCTGCGTGTCAGCGCCAGCCGCAGTCCCGCGTCGACCAGCCGCGCGGTGTTCTCGGCGCGCTCGATATAGCGGTTCATCCAGTAGAGGCCGTTGGCGGTGCGTCCGAGGAGCATGTCAGATGACCTCGCCGAGGCAGTCGGCAGTCGGCAATCGGCAGTCGATCGTCCGCTTGCTTGGCCATACGGTCATGCTGCCTTCTCCAAGCTCCGTAAAGGAGCTAACCGACGAAGTACGGTCGGCGTCCACCAACAGCCGACAGCCCGACTGCCCACCACCACTAGTCATCCAGCACCCACGTATCCTTGGTCCCGCCGCCCTGCGAGGAATTCACGACCAGCGAACCTTCCTTGAGCGCCACGCGCGTCAGGCCGCCCGGCACGATCTGGATCTTGTCGGAGACCAGCACGAAGGGGCGAAGATCGACGTGGCGCGGCGACAGGCCGGCCTCGGTCAGGATCGGGCAGGTCGATAGCGACAGGGTCGGCTGGGCGATATAGTTCTTCGGCCGGGCCTTGAGCTTGGCGGCGAAAGCCTCGCGCTCCTTCTTCGATGCGGCCGGGCCGACCAGCATGCCGTAGCCCCCCGATCCGTGCACCTCCTTCACGACCAGTTCCTCGAGATGCTCCAGCACGTATTTCAGGCTGTCTTCCTCCGAGCAGCGCCAGGTGGGCACGTTGCCCAGCAACGCCTTGCGACCGGTGTAGAACTCGACGATCTCCGGCATGTAGGAATAGATCGCCTTGTCGTCCGAGATACCCGTTCCCGGAGCGTTGGCGATGGTGATGTTGCCGGCGCGGTAGACATCCATGATGCCGGCGATGCCGAGCGCCGAATCCGGGCGGAAGGTGAGCGGATCGAGGAAGTCGTCGTCGACGCGCCGGTAGAGCACGTCGATCTCCTTGTAGCCTTCCGTCGTGCGCATCGCGACGCGGCCATCGACCACCCGCAGGTCCGAACCCTCGACGAGTTCGACGCCCATCTGGTCGGCCAGGAAGGCGTGCTCGAAATAGGCCGAATTGTAGATGCCGGGCGTCAGCACCGCCACCCGGGGCACGTCCTTGCGGCAGCCGTCCGGCCGGACGCGCGACAGGGATTGACGCAGGAGCTGCGGGTAGTTCTCGACCGGACGCACCTTGACCTGCTGGAACAGCTCCGGGAAGAGCTGCATCATCGTTTCGCGGTTCTCAAGCATGTAGGAGACGCCCGACGGCGTGCGGGCATTGTCCTCGAGAACGTAGAACTCGTCCTCGCCGGTACGCACGATGTCGACGCCGATGATGTGCGTGTAAACGCCGCCCGGCGGCTTCACGCCGATCATCTCGGGGAGAAACGCCTCGTTGCCGGCGATCAGTTCCTTGGGAATGCGCCCCGCGCGCAGGATCTCCTGGCGGTGGTAGATGTCGTCGAGGAAGGCGTTGAGCGCCACCACCCGCTGCTCGATGCCTTGCGTCAGCCGACGCCATTCGCGCCCGGAAATGATGCGTGGGACGATATCGAACGGGATCAGCCGTTCGGCGGCATCGGCCTCGCCGTAGACGTTGAACGTGATGCCGGTCTTGCGAAAGACGCGCTCGGCATCCCCGGTCTTTTCCGCCAGCCGCGCCTTGTCCTGGGACTGCAACCAGCCGTCATATCCTCTGTACGGATCTCGTACGGTCGAACCGTCCGGCCGCATCTCGTCGAACGCTGTCACTGAGATACTCCCCTGTGACAACCATTTCAGAGTGTTCGCCTACGGAAATCAAGCGCAATCGCCCGCAACCGCCTACGAAGGGGACGAATTCCGGCGTTTGCCGAACAAAGCGGCAATCTGCCTCGCGGACTGCATTTCCGATGCGCAATGACAACGTTCGCCCCGCACCGAGAGTGACGCACGCGGGAATCTCGGTTCCGCGATGGTTCATCTCCCCGGAGCCTGAAACCGGAATCGTTCGGCCGCCGTACATGCTATCGTCCGCGCCAGACCGACCATCCGCGGCCCAGGAGGAGTACGCCATGCCCAGACTGTTCGCCGCCGCCCTAGCGGCCGTCCTTGCGTCCGGAGCAGCAAACGCCGGAGATGCCGAAGTGGCCGCCGCCCAGCAGGTCATCCAGAACCAGTTCGAGGCCTTCCTCGCCGACGATGCGGCGCGGGCCTACTCGTTTGCGGCGCCGAACATCAAGCGCATCTTTCCCACGCAGCAGTCCTTCATGTCGATGGTGGAAAGCGGCTACATGCCCGTGCGACGTCCCCGAAGCTACGCCTTCGGCAAGTCGCAGGAGATGAGCGCCACCTCGATCATCCAGCAGGTGCTGCTGGTCGGTCCCGACGGCAAGAACTATGAGGCTGTCTATACGCTGGAGCTCCAGCCCGATGGCTCCTGGCAGATCACCGGGGTCAGCATGCGGGCGTCGAACGCGCTCAGCACCTGACGCAACGCCTCATCCCGCCGACGTGGTCGAGAGCAAGCCGAACGATCGCATAGTCACAAGCGTGCCAGCAGCGACGGTCGCGCTCAGTACCGTTCCCCAGATCACGTCGACGATCGCGACGACCGGATCGTAGCCCTTCAGCACGGCGAGGTTCGTCGCGTCGTATGTAAGGTAGCAGAAGAAGCCGAAGAGCGCGCCGTTCACCGCCGCCGCCATCACGCTGTCCTGGGCCATGCCGACGCTGATGGCGAAATAGACGAGTCCCGCAACGTAGACGAGGTAGAATATGGCGGCGACACCCCAGCGCGGATGATCGGCCAGAAGTTCGCCCATGCGCGACGCGTAGAAGCCGCGCGCCACGATGCCAAGCCAGATCGCGTCGATGATCAGGAAAATGACGACCGCGATGCCGTAGGCGGTGACGTATTTCATGTCGAGCTTCCTCTTCGCGGGGTCGCCGCTGGGGCGCGGCTCGGAAGCTGTTACGCAGTCACAGCGCGGGAAGATCACCCCTTGCCCATTGTTCCGCCGTCTCCGCCGCGAAATCGCCCATCCGGCCGGCCGAAATCGCCTCGCGAATGCCCTGCATCAGGCTCTGGTAGTAGGCGAGGTTGTTCCAGGTGAGCAGCATCCCGGCCAAGGCTTCCTGCGACCGCACGAGGTGGTGCAGGTATGCGCGCGAATAGTCGCGCGACGCGGGGCAGTCGCTTTCCTCGTCGAGCGGGCGGTGGTCCTCGGCGTGGCGCGCGTTGCGAAGATTGATCTTGCCGCGCCGGGTGTAGGCGAGACCGTGCCGGCCGGCCCGCGTCGGCATCACGCAGTCGAACATGTCGACGCCGCGCATCACCGACTTCAGGATGTCGTCCGGCGTACCAACGCCCATCAGGTAGCGCGGCTTCTCGTGCGGCAGCACCGGACAGGTCACGTCCAGCATGTCGAGCATCACCGCCTGCGGCTCGCCCACCGCCAAACCGCCAACCGCATAACCCTTGAGGTCCATGGCCTTCAGCGCCGAGGCCGACCGCTCGCGCAGGCCGGCGACGTCGCCGCCCTGGACGATTCCGAACATCGCCTTGCCCGGCTGGTCGCCGAAGGCGGTCTTGCAGCGCTCCGCCCAGCGCAGTGACAGTTCCATCGCGCGCTCGATCTCGGTCGACTCGGCAGGCAGGGCCACGCATTCGTCGAGCTGCATCTGGATGTCCGAATCGAGCAGGCCCTGTATCTCGATCGAGCGTTCCGGCGTCATTTCGTAGGCGACGCCGTCGACATGCGACTTGAAGGTGACGCCCTTCTCGGTCAGCTTTCGCAGTTGCGCCAGCGACATCACCTGGAAGCCGCCGGAATCGGTGAGGATCGGATATGGCCAGCGGGCGAACTCGTGCAGGCCGCCGAGCCGCGCCATCCGCTCGGCGCCCGGCCGCAGCATCAGGTGGTAGGTGTTGCCGAGGATGATGTCGGAGCCGAGGTCGCGCACCTGATCCAGATACATGGCCTTGACCGTGCCCGCCGTGCCGACGGGCATGAAGGCCGGCGTGCGCACGGTCCCGCGCGGCATCGAAATCTCGCCGCGGCGCGCCTTGCCATCGGTTGCGAGCACGCGAAACGTGAACTGATCGGTCATGGGCTCGTCCCGCTCGGCGAGGTCAGTCGTCCGCGCGCAATAGCAGCGATGCGTCGCCATAGGAATAGAATCGGTAGCCACTGCCGATCGCATGCGCATAGGCGGCGCGCATCGTCTCCAGGCCGCTGAAGGCCGAGACGAGCATGAACAGCGTGGAGCGCGGCAGATGAAAGTTGGTCATCAGCACGTCGACCGCTCGGAAGCGGTAGCCCGGCGTGATGAAGATCGAGGTCGCGTCCGACCAGGCCTCGAGCGTGCCGTCCGGGGTGGCGGCACTTTCGAGCAGCCTGAGCGACGTGGTCCCGACCGCCACGATGCGGCCGCCGCGGGCGCGCACCGCGTTCAGCGCCTCGGCCGTCGATGCGTCGACGTGGCCGATCTCGGCGTGCATCCGGTGGTCGGCGGTGTCGTCGGCCTTGACCGGCAGGAACGTCCCCGCCCCGACGTGCAGCGTCACGAAATGGCGCTCGACACCCATGGCGTCCAGCCGCGCGAACAGATCGGGCGTGAAATGGAGGCCGGCGGTCGGCGCGGCCACGGCGCCCTCTTCCCGCGCGTAGATGGTCTGGTAGTCGACGAGGTCGCGCTCGTCCTGCGCCCTCTTGGAGGCAATGTAGGGCGGCAGCGGCATGTGGCCGACGGCGTGCAGCGCCTCGTCGAGCAGGGGGCCGGCGAGATCGAAGACGAGCAGCGCCTCACCGGCCTCGCCCTTCTCGGCCACCGTCGCCTCGAGCGCGCCGAGCAGGCAGGCATTGCCGTCATGGCCGAACACGATGCGGTCGCCAACCGCCACACGCTTCGCCGGCCGCAGGAAGGCCTTCCAACGGTCGGGTCCGGCGCGCATATGCAACGTCGCGTCGACATGCGCCACCGCGTCGCCGCGTCGCCGGGTACCGGACAGCTGTGCCGGGATTACCCGCGTGTCGTTTAAGACGAGCGCGTCGCCCGGCCGCAGGAAATCGGGCAGGTCGCGCACGACCGCGTCCTGAACCCCCTCGCCCGGACGCACGACGAGCAGTCGGGCAGCATCACGCGGTTCGGCCGGACGCAGCGCGATGCAGGCCTCGGGCAGTTCGAAATCGAAGAGATCGACCTTCATCGGCGGACGTCAGAAACGCCGGATCATCAGCGCACCGACGATCAACAGGACCGCACCAGCGATCCGCCCGAGCGTCAGTTCGCGCACCGCCACGCCGAGCAGTCCGACGCGGTCTATCAGGAGGCCGGCCAGGAGTTGCCCCGCGACGACGAAGGCGATCAGCGCCGCGGCGCCGAGCTTCGGCACCAGGACCACGACGCAGGTCACATAGAAGCCGCCGAGGCAGCCGCCGACGACGAAGAGCCAGAGCGCGGGCGCCCCGAAGTCGATGACCGTCCCCTGCATTTTCGCCCAGCTGGCCGAGACGATGCCGAGCACGATCGCCCCCGACAGGAAGGAGAAGGCCGCGGCCGCGACCGGCTGGCCGAGGCCGCGCGCCAGCGCGGAATTCACGGGTGCCTGGAGGGCGAGCGCGGCCCCGGCAATCATGCCGACGAGAGGCCAGATCGCGCCCGCCATGCCACGCATCACGCGTCAGCCGCGACCTTCATCGACACGATCTTGTCGGGATCCTGCACCGGCTCGCCGCGCTTGATCTTGTCGACATTGTCCATGCCCTCGATCACCTGGCCCCAGACCGTGTATTGACGGTTGAGAAAGCCGGCATCCTGAAAGCAGATGAAGAACTGCGAGTTGGCCGAGTTCGGATTCTGCGCGCGCGCCATCGAGCAGGTGCCGCGGGCGTGGTTCATGTTGGAGAACTCCGCCTTGAGGTCGGGCTTGTCGGAACCGCCCATACCGGCGCGCGCCGGGTTGAACGAGGCCCCGCCCGACTTTCCGAACTTCACGTCGCCGGTCTGGGCCATGAAGCCCTCGATGACGCGGTGGAACACCACGCCGTCATAGGCGCCTTCGCGTGCCAGTTCCTTGATCCGGCCGACATGGCCGGGGGCCAGGTCGGGAAACATCTCGATGACGACCTTGCCCTTGGTCGTCTCCATGACGAGGGTGTTTTCCGGATCCTTGATTTCAGCCATTTCTGGGCTCCCTTCGAATTGGATGTTGGCGGCGCGCGGCCGGTTGATCGTTTCGTGCTCTACTGCGGATCCGAGGCGATCCGCGCACTGATGATGCGGTCCGGGTCCTGCACGACGCCATTGGCGTTTCGCGCGCCGCGCTTGATCTTATCGACGGCGTCCATGCCGTTCTCCACCTCGCCGACCACCGTATAGGCGCCATCGAGGTTCGGCGCGGGCGCGAACATGATGAAGAACTGCGAATTGGCCGAGTCCGGGTCCTGGGCCCTTGCCATGCCGACCACGCCGCGCAGGAACGGCGTGCGGGAGAACTCGGCGGGGAGATCGGGCAGCGACGATCCGCCGGTGCCGGCGCGGCGGGCGTTGTAGCCGTCGGCCATGTCGCCGAACTCCACGTCGCCGGTCTGCGCCATGAACCCGTCGATCACGCGGTGGAAGGCCACGTCGTCATAGGCGCCCTCGCGCACCAGCGTCTTGATCCGCTCGACGTGCTTCGGCGCGAGGTCGGGCCGCAGCGCGATCGTCACGTCGCCGTCCTTGAGCGTGAGGATCAGCGTATTCTCCGGCTCGGCGGCGAGAGCCCCGAAGACGAGGCTGGCGGAAACGAGGCAGGCAGAGGCCAGCTGTTTGAGCAGCATTTGTGTATCTCCCTGAAGGTTGTCAGGACTTGAACTTGGCGGCCAGTGCTCTCGCGACGGTGGCCGGGACGAAAGGACGGATGTCGCCGCCCATGGCCGCGATCTGCCTGACGAGTGTGGCGGTAATGGTTCGAACCGAAGGGCTTGCCGGAATGAAGACGGTCTGCAGTTCCGGGGCCATGGTTTCGTTCATGCCGGCCATCTGCATCTCGTAGTCCAGATCCGTTCCGTCGCGGAGCCCGCGGATCATGATCGTGGCGCCGTTCGCCCGCGCGGCGTCGATCAGCAGGCCCGAAAAGGAAATGATGCGCACGCAGCCGTCAGCCGCGCCGAGTTCGGAGCTGGCGACCTCCTCGATCAGCGCCACGCGTTCCTCGAAGCCGAAGAGCGGCGTCTTGCCGTGCTGGATGCCGATCGCGACGATGATCTCGTCGGCGACCGCCAACGCGCCCTTCAGGACGTCCAGGTGGCCGTTGGTCAGGGGATCGAAGGACCCCGCGTAGATCGCGACGCGCTTGCTCATGCCCGGCTTCTAGTGTGCTCGCGGCACGAAGGCAATCGCAAGTGGGCAACGTCCGGCTCCTGACGCTGCGTGACCGCCCGAACGCTAAAACTCGAACCGAATGGTCATGGATCCGGCAAGATTCCGGTTACCTTAAACGGATTGGTAACGACGTCCGCCTTACCGTCCGACCTCATGTCGTGGCGGCACGCGTGTCGCTGAAAATCGAACAACAAGAATTCGAAGGTGCACATGCGTCAGTCGAACGGTAACCTCAGAACCCTTCTTGCTGCCCGGGGATTCCTCGTGGCTCTGGCCTTGGCCACGATGACTGCTTTGTCGGCCGCGCCGGCGCGCGCAGCCGAATACGCCGGCATCGTCATCGACGCCAACACCGGCAAGACGCTCTATGCGGCATCGGCTGATTCAGCCCGTTATCCCGCCTCGCTGACCAAGATGATGACCCTTTACATGGTCTTCGAGGCGCTCGACGCCGGACGTATCCGCAAGGATACGCGCGTCCCCTTCTCCGCGCACGCGGCGGCGCGGCCGCCCACGAAGCTTGGCGTCAGCGCCGGCAGTTCGGTCACCGTCGAGACTGTCATCTACGGCCTCGTCACCAAGTCCGCCAACGACGCCGCCGCCGCCGTCGCCGAACTCCTTGGCGGCACGGAATCCGGCTTCGCGCGCCAGATGACGGCCAAGGCGCGGCAGCTCGGCATGTCGAGCACCACGTTCCAGAATGCGTCCGGCCTGCCCGATCCCAACCAGCGGACCACCGCCCGCGACATGGCCATCCTCGGCATCGCGCTGCGCGAACATTTCCCGCATCACTACGACTACTTTTCCACCCGCTCGTTCACGCTCGGCAAGACGCGCATGGCCAACCACAACAAGCTGCTTGGCCGCGTGAAGGGCGTTGACGGGATCAAGACCGGCTACATCCGCGCATCGGGCTTCAACCTCGTGTCGTCCGTCAAGACCGATGGCCGCAATATCGTCGCCGTCGTGATGGGCGGCCGGACCGGCGCCAGCCGCGACGAGCAGATGACGAAGCTGATCCGCGAATATCTGCCGAAGGCCTCGACACGCAGCAGCGGTCCGCTTATCGCGCGCCGCGCGATCCAGCCCGGAGCTCCCATCGCCACCGCCGCGGTCTCGCTGCCAAAGACCGCCATCCCCACGCCGGATTCGCGTCCGCAGGGCAAGGCTCTCGACGTGGCCGCCTATGCGCCGGAACCCGTCGCACAGGCCGCCGCCGAGGTCGCCGGCGCGGCGATCGATACGGTCTCCCCCGCCGTCGGCATCGATCCGGTCCGGACCGCTTCCGTCATCGGTCGCGGCGGCTGGGTCGTGCAGGTCGCGTCGACGCCGTCGAAGGAACAGGCGCTTGCCGTGCTGGAGGCGACCAGTTCGCGCGCTGGCGGCATCCTGTCCGGTGCGCTGCCATTCACCGAGGTCTTCGAATTGAAGGGCAACGTATACCACCGCGCCCGCTACGGCGGATTTTCCACCAAGACGGCTGCGTTCGAGACCTGTTCGGCGCTGAAACGCCAGAAGATCGATTGCTACGCCGTGCAGCAGTGACGTGACGTATTCGACGACGGGGCCGCGTCGGCCCCGGTCTCCCGGGTGTGTAAGTGAGTCGACGGAGAACTAGTCATGACCATTCAGCAGAACGTCCTTGGCCTCGTTGATACGCGCCGCAAGAAAGGACGAGCCGCCGAGGTCGGGGTGCACGCGCTGCATCAGGCGGCGATGCGCCTTGCGGATGTCCGCCGTACTGGCGCCCGCTTCAAGACCAAGGATCTGGTAGGCCTCCTGCTCAGTCATGGCGCCCGTGCCTGGCGCGCGTCGCTCCCCCCCGCCAACGTCAGGGTCCACGCTGTCACGCCAACCGGCGAATCGGCTGTCAAGATAAGCTTCAAGAAGCTGTAGGCTGTCGGCCTCGCGGGACAGGTCGGCGCGCAGCGCCATGAGGTCGTCGCGCGAGAGGCTGGCGAGCTGCCGCCCTTCGAAACGCCCTGCCAGCACCACGCCGGCGAGAGCGCCGCTGTCGTGATCGAGTTCCATCTCGAGGGCCGCGGTTCGAACCGTCGATCGCTTGCCCGGGCTCGGCTGCGCCGCCCGCCGCTTCTGGCCCGAGAGATACCAGGCCGCGGCGCCCGAGAAGGCGGCGCCCGCGAGTCCCACACGACCGATCAGCAGCAGCCCGACGCCTGCCATGCCAAGCAGGGCCGGCCCCGCCAGTCCGATGATCCGAGCCACACGCGCTGCATCGGCGCGAACGAAGGCGAGCGCGAACAGGAACAAGACCACCACGACGCCGGTGGTGTAGAACATGAACGTCATCGCCCCGACCCGCGCTGGCCTTTCGCACCGAGATTTTCGAGGAGAAGACGATCGCTTGCGCTTCCTCGCGCCTCGAGTGCTTTCAGTCCGCCCGTGGCGAAAACAGCGATGGACGACAACAATCGTGCAAGCGTCGCCGCCGACTGCTGGTCGAACCGGAACCAGGCGCCTTTCGAAAGCCGCGCGATCTCGCGAAACGCCGTCTCGACCGCCGGATCTCGACCTTCCTGGAAGACGAACACCGGGACTCCCAGAAGGCCGAGCTGGCCCGCCTTGTCGGCAAGATCGTCGACATTTTCCTCCATAGCGTCGCCGATGTAGACCAGCGCATCGACCTTCTCGCGCGCGTTCTCCCTCAGCGTATGCGCCAGGACCTTGTCGATCTGTGTGTGGCCGCCCCGGCAGTCGATCCTGGTCATCAGCCGCGTCAGTTCGCCCGTGTCGTTGACGAATCTGGAGGCCCGGCATTCTCCGAAGCCGCGAAAATAGACGAGCTGAACGTTGAGCGCGGTGCGGCCGACCGCGTCGAACATCTCGCCCTGCAGGCGGCAGGCGAGATCCCAGGTCGGCTGGCGGCTCATCGTGGCGTCGAGCGCCAGCACGAGACGGCCCTTGGCGTTCGCGCCCTTCATGGCGCCGAGCGCCCGCACATGGCGTACGAACGCTTCCACGTCGCTGCCCTTCGCGGTCGTGCCCTCCCCGGGCGCGAGCGGATTGTCGGTCTTCCGAAGCCGTTTGTCGCTCATGGCGATGAAGATGTGGCGCTACGCGACGCGATGCAAGCCCCGCGACATCTGGCTCGGGACGCTCTTACTCGGTGAAGATGTCGGGCAGGAGCAGCGGGCGGCTAGCGGTTTCCACGAACTGGCGCCTTAGATCGGCGCGCTTGCGACCGGCGGCGTCGATGGGAAGTCGGAGCGCTGCGATCAGTTGCCGGATTTCTTGCCGGGCGGCGAGGTGCGAGAGTGTCGGACGTGTGCCAAGCACATGTTCCTCGAAGTCATCGAGTGCGGTCAGGCCGATCGGAAAGAACTCGCGAAAGATCACGCGCTCCGAAATGCCGTCGGCGATCCTGAAGCCGAGACGGGCGGACAGGTTCTTCAGGCACGCGTCGATTTTCTGTGCATTGCGCGAGGCGAGGCTGGACAGTCGGTTGCGCACGACCACCCAGTCCAGAATGGAATTGTCCGCGCGCCGCCGCTCGCGCCGGGCTTCGCGAACCGCGTTGGCATACTGGGAGATTTCGAGGATCTCGTTGCTGACGGGATCGATCCGGGCGAGCACGTCGAAGTCGATGAAGCTGTCGTTCATCGGCGTCACCAGCGTGTCGGCGATGCGGTGGGCGAGCCGATTGAGGAAGGTATCCGATCCTGGCGTGTCTACAACGACGAAATCGTGGCTGTTCTCGATCTCGGCAAGGCCATCGGTCAGTCGACGGAACTCCTCGCTCTCGGCCGCTGAGACGGTTTCCTTGTAGGCCGGCGGAACATGGAAATGGTGCGGGACCGGCAGGTTCAGGCGCGCCTTCGCCGCCCAGCGCCGGCGATTCTCGAAGTAGCGGGTCAAGGTGAGTTGGCGACCGTCCAGATCGATGGTCGCGACCGAGTAACCCGATCGCAAAAGCGCAATGGCGATATGCGCGGCCGTCGTTGACTTGCCGGATCCGCCCTTCTCGTTCCCGCAGATGATGACGTGGGCGCTTTCGCGCTTCCGCGCTTCCGGGGCACCTGCCAGACCCGTCATAAGCATCGTTTTGCCATCCGCTCGCGCCGCGAAAAACATGCCTGCTTTCGCGATTCCCCACAAGCCGATCAAAAGGTTAACGTCTGCCCCCAAGCGCGGTTTTCAGGGCCGGTAAGTATTTCGACCATCCGGATTCCGCTCGGCGTATGGAGTGGCGGTCAGAGGAGGCCGAGATCCGCGAGTTCGCGCCGCAGGTCCGTCGGCAGCGCAGCCCAGCCGGCGCGCCCGGCCCCTAGGTCGGCCGGCGCGTCGGCCTGCGTCAGATAGCGCCAGCCCTGGAAGGCCCGGCGCGGCTGCCAATCGGTCGGCACCACCTTCGGGTCGAGCACGAGATGGCAGCGACCGATGCCGTCGTCATCTGTGAACGGACGGATGTCGACCAGCCTCTGCCGGCACTGCACGTTGCCCTTGATCACCCAGTAGAGCGACCCGCCGTCCAACAGCTCGTCCACGCGCTTTGGCACCATGCGCGTGGTGTGGAACTGTTCGGGCGTCTCGCCGGCCCGGCGCATCTCCCCAAGCCGGAACTCGATCCAGGTCTCGAGATCCTCGATGCTCTCGGCGCCGACGCAGAGCTTGATCAGATTGAGCGACATGGCCGAAGGTGTAGCGTCCCCGGAAGCGCGGTCAATCCGCGCGGATCGTTCTCCACAAGGCCCGGGGTCGCAGTCTCAGCACTCGACCACGTTGACCGCGAGTCCGCCGAGGCTCGTCTCCTTGTACTTTTCGCTCATGTCGAGCCCGGTCTGGCGCATCGTCTCGATGGCGGCGTCGAGCGGCACGAAGTGCTTGCCGTCCCCCTTGATGGCGAGCGAGGCGGCCGTCACCGCCTTCACCGCGGCGAGCGCGTTGCGTTCGATGCAGGGCACCTGCACCAGCCCGCCGACCGGATCGCAGGTCATGCCGAGATGGTGCTCGAGCGCGATCTCGGCCGCGTTCTCGATTTGCTCCGGCGTGCCGCCCATCACGGCGGCGAGCCCGGCCGCCGCCATCGCAGACGCGGAACCGACCTCGCCCTGGCAGCCGACCTCGGCGCCCGAGATCGAGGCATTGTGCTTGATGATGCCGCCAACGGCGGCGGCCGTCAGCAGGAAGGTGCGGATGTCGTCGGGCCCCGCGTCCGGAAAGAAATGCGTCCAGTAGCGGATCACCGCCGGCACGACACCGGCCGCGCCGTTGGTCGGCGCCGTCACGACGCGCCCGCCAGCGGCGTTCTCCTCGTTCACCGCCATGGCGTATACCGACAGCCAGTCATTGGCGAGCAGCGGGTTGGGACGGTTCTCCTTCCAGTCGTTCTGCATGCGCTCGTTGAGCATCCTGGCGCGGCGGCGAACCTTGAGGCCTCCGGGCATGATGCCGTCCTGCGACAGGCCGCGGTCGATGCAGGCGCGCATGGCGTCCCAGATGGCGTCCAGCCGCGCGTCGAGCGTGGCCGCGCTCATCTGCGTCTGCTCGTTGGCGCGCTTCATCTCGGCGATCGACAGTCCGCTTGCGGCCGCCATCTCCAGCATCTCGGCGGCGTTGCGGAACGGATAGGGTACTGCCGGGCCGGCCTCCGGCTCGCTGCGCGACTGCATCCGCTGCAACTCCTCGTCGGAGACCACGAAGCCGCCGCCGATCGAATAGTAGATTCGGCGCAGGAGCAGTCGATCACCCGCGTCGAGCGCATTGAAAGCCATGCCGTTTGCATGGCCGGTCAAGGGTGTCTTGCGGTCCATCACGAGGTCGACGGCCGGATCGAAGCGGTAGGGCTCGTGTCCCTCCGGCCGTACCATCTTCTCCGCGGCAATGGCCGCGAGGATCGCGTCGACTTCATCGGGATCCACCGTGGTCGGGGTCTGCCCGGCAAGGCCGAGCACCACCGCCCGGTCCGTCCCGTGGCCGATCCCGGTATAGGCGAGCGAGCCGTGCAGGCTGACGGAAATTCGCGCCACCTTGCTGCCCGCCGGCCGCGGCCAGTCGCCCGAGGCGATCTCATCGAGGAAACGCGCGGCGGCGGTCATCGGCCCCATGGTGTGGGAACTCGAAGGCCCGATGCCGATCTTGAAAAGGTCGAAGACGGAAAGGAACACGAGGCTGGACTCCGGACTGTCGCCCATGTTTCGACTTTTCGCGCGCGGTTCGCTGCGCGGCTGCCGACCTCCGATGATCCCGGCGCGACATGGGCGCGGCCGGCCCTACGGGGCGATGCCGGCAAGCCTTGAAAACGAAGGGCGCGGCAATGACGCCGCGCCCCTTAATTTTCCGTCCGACTGGCGGATGTCCTCAGCTCGAAGCGAGGATCGTTGCGTGTTCGGCGCCGCCGACCAGCCATGCCAGAAGTATGAGACCCGCAAAACCCACAATCGCCTTGGCGGTGACGCCCCAGCACGATTTCGGAACCGTATTGTCCATGATCTTCCGTGTTTATGATTGCCCCGGAGCGTCGGTACGCGTGACGATAACGCTCCAATTCACGGCCATCCTGTAATGCTTCGAGCGTGCCTTCGCAACCGCAAAAAAGGCAGACTGGCGGCGCGAATCACCCGGCCAGTGGACAATGTTCGTCGCGGTACAATCATTTCAACCACTTAGTGGCCGGGCGGCTTCAACCGAATTTAAATCGTTTTGTCGAAATCGTGGCGGTTCCGGAACATGACCTGTGCGTTCGTCATCGAAAGGATAGACTGGCCTCATGGGAATCGATTCTTTCCAGTGGACGGACGCATCCGCCTTCGCGGTCTTCATCCTGTTGTGGGCCCTGTTCTCGCAGGCGACGTCGGGACGTTTCGTGCGGCGCAAGTCGCTGACGCAGCTCATGAATGCGCACCGCGAGGAATGGATGCGCACGATGGCGCGGCGCGAGTTGCGCATGATCGATACGGGCATCATGCTCGGCCTGCAGCAAGGCACCGCCTTCTTCGCGTCGAGCGCGCTCCTGGCGCTGGGCGGGTGCTTTGCGCTGTTGCAGTCGTCGGACACCGTGCTCATGCTGCTCGCCGACCTCCCCCTCGCCGGCACGCCCGACCGCCCCGTTTACGAGATCAAGGTGCTTGGGCTCATGACTGTGCTGGCCTATGCCTTCTTCAAGTTCGCCTGGGCCTACCGCCTGTTCAACTACTGCTCGATCCTGATCGGCGGAGTGCCGATGGCCAAGGATGCCGAACAGGCCCCGCTCGACGCCGCCGCCGCCCGCGCGGGACGCATGAACGTGATCGCCGGGCGCCACTTCAATTCCGGGCTGCGCGGGCTGTTCTTCGCGATAAGCTATCTCGGCTGGTTCGTCGGACCCGCGGTGCTCGTTATGACGACGCTTCTCGTGCTCGTCGTCCTCGTGCGCCGGCAGTTCTTCTCGACCGCGCGTGCGGCATTGCTGCCGCCAGACGGCGCCGCCTCCTGAAGCCTGGAGAATACCGCTGGAACCGAATGGCGGCCCGCTCCGTTCTCGGGGTTATCAAACCCCTTCAGGAGAACAAGCTCATGTTTCGCGGTCTCGCCCTCTGGTTCCTAGGCATCCCAATCCCGATCATCATTCTGATACTGCTGCTTTGGTAGTAAAGCATCGGGTTTGCCGTCAGTTTGGAGCGGGCAGGATCTCGCCGATCCTGCCTGTCTTCCAGTAGGCCACGAGCCCGATCCATTCGCGGATCGCCAGAGCCGTGTTCTGGGTCGAATCGAAGATGTTGTCCTCGGCAAGCCCGATACGCTCAGCCCCCGATGTCCGGTAGTCCGCCGGCCACGGCACGACCGGAAACCCCGCCTTGCGAAACAGCCCCACCGAGCGTGGCATGTGGAAGGCCGACGTGACCAGCAGCCAGGTCTCGCCTTCCTGAGGATTGGCCATTCGTTTCGAGAAGGCGGCGTTCTCCTCCGTGTTGCGCGCTTCATTGTCGAGCAGCAACCTGGCGCGATCCACGCCGAGGGCTTCCAACAACCGCGGCGCGGTCTCGCCGTCGCCCTCGCCTTCGAGGATCAGCGCCCCGGCCCCCCCTGACACGAGCACTTTCGCCTCTGGAAAGCGGAGCGCCAGGGCCGCCGCCTCGACGAAGCGGTCACCGGACGCGTTCAGTTCATAACCGCCACGCACCCGGTTGACGCCGCCTTCGAAGCCCCCGCCCAGCACGACGATGCCGTCGATCCGTTTGGGCAGCTCGGCCGGCCGAGAGAAACGGTCCTCCAGAGGATGCAGCATCAGCGCACCCGCCGTCGTCCAGCCGGAAATCGCGAGGACCAGGAAGCCGAGGCCGGCAGCCGTCGCAGCGAGCCGGCGCCATCCGGCGACGCCTGACAGGAACGACGCGAGCGCGAGGATCATCGACAGCGAAAGCGGATGAGCCAACGTCCAGAAGATTTTGGAAGCAATGAAAAACACGGGAGAGCCTTTCAGCGAAAGCCGGCGCCACGCCGCCTGGATGGACCTCAGCCTGCGACGGAATCCGGCGCTCCGCCATCGCCCGTCCGATCCGCTCCGGTCGTTTGGTGCCGCTCGATGAATTCCCGCATCAGGGTCACCACGCGATCGGCCTCCTCATCGTCGAGTTCAATGCCGAAGAAATGCGGCTTTCCGTCGGCGAGGAAGCGAACGGCCCCTGTCGAAAACACTCCGCCGAAGGCGCTCTCGCGCCGCTTCTCCGAGATATCGACATCCGACACCTGGTCGACGCGGAAGACCTTTCGCCGGGTGAGTGGTCCGAAGCCGCGCTCGGTGACGATGCCGCCGCCTTCGATCAGGAACAGTTTTTCGACCCCGAAGAGTTGCCAGCCCACGACCGCCAGCACCCCGAGGCCGCCAAGCGTCCAGAACGTGGCCCACACGAAGAGGAAAAGGTCGACCGCCAGCGGGCTGCCGGATCGGAAGAGCTCCGAAAGCGCGAACCATTCGCCGGCCGCCCAGCCGCAGAGCCAGACCAGCAGGAAGGCGACGAGGGCAACCTTGCGCCGTGTCGGATTGTAGACGCCGATGCCGTCGGGCGTCTTGCGGAAGGTGATACGCCACTCCGCGCCGTCGCGGCGGTCTTGCACGATGTCGGAGTGGATGCCTTTCATCGATTGCCCGGCCACCCGCTCCTAAACGTTCACCACCACTTCGTCGGCTCGAAACGTCCTGCCGCCTGCTCGATCACGTGCGCGGTGCGGAACAGCGTCTCTTCCTCGAACGGCTTGCCGATCAGTTGCAGGCCGAGCGGCAGGCCGCGCCCGTCGAGTCCGGCGGGAACGGCGATGCCCGGCAGGCCGGCCATGTTCACCGTCACCGTGAAGATGTCGTTCAGGTACATCTTGACCGGGTCGCTCGCCATGTCCTGGTCGGCAATGCCGAAGGCCGCCGACGGCGTGGCGGGCGTCAGGATAGCGTCCACGCCCGCCGCGAACACGTCCTCGAAGTCCTTCTTGATCAGCGTGCGCACCTTCTGCGCCTTGAGATAGTAGGCATCGTAGTAGCCGGCCGAAAGCACGTATGTGCCGATCATGATGCGGCGCTTGACCTCGCGGCCAAAGCCGGCGGCGCGGGTCTTCTCGTACATCTCGACGATGTCCTTGCCGGGCACCCTCAGGCCGTAGCGCACGCCGTCGTAGCGGGCGAGGTTGGACGAAGCTTCCGCCGGCGCGACGATGTAGTAGGCCGGCAGCGCGTACTTCGTGTGCGGCAGGGAGATGTCGACGATCTCGGCGCCGGCGTCGCGCATCCAGGCGATGCCCTTCTGCCACAGCGCCTCGATCTCGGCCGGCATGCCGTCGACGCGATACTCCTTCGGGATGCCGATCTTCATGCCGCGGATCGACTGGCCGAGCGAGGCCTCGTAGTCCGGCACCGGCAGGTCGACCGAGGTCGTGTCCTTCGGGTCCACGGAGGCCATGGAGCGCAGCAGGATCGCCGCATCGCGCACGTCGCGTGCGATCGGTCCGGCCTGGTCGAGCGAAGACGCGAAGGCGACGATGCCCCAGCGCGAGCAGCGGCCATAGGTCGGCTTGATGCCGACGGTGCCGGTGAAGGCCGCCGGCTGGCGGATCGAGCCGCCGGTATCGGTCGCGGTCGCGCCGGCGCAGAGCCAGGCGGACACGGCCGCGGCAGACCCGCCGGAGGAACCGCCCGGCACCAGATCGACATTGTCGAAGACGCGTTCGGTGCGCACGCCCGAGCCCTCGCCGGCGAAGCCGCCCTCGCCGCCATGGGTGACCGGCATGCCCGCCACGATCATCTCGCGCGAGCGCCGCCAGGGGTTCACCACCGGGCCGTAATAGGAGGTCTCGTTGGACGAACCCATCGCGAACTCGTCCATGTTGAGCTTGCCCAGCATCACCGCGCCGTCGGCCCAAAGGTTCGAAGTGACAGTCGATTCGTAGCGCGGTTCGAAGCCGTCGAGCACATGGCTGCAGGCCTGCGTGTGCACGCCCTCGGTGCCGAACAGATCCTTGATTCCGAGCGGAATGCCCTCCAACGCTCCGCCTTCGCCCTTGGCGAGCCTCGCATCGGAAGCCGCCGCCATGGCGCGCGCCTTGTCATGCGTGACCTTCACATAGGCGTTGAAGGCGCCGTTCGCGGCATCGATCGCCGACAGATAGGCGTCCGTCAACTCGGTGGCCGTAATCTCCCGGGCGGCGAGCTTGCCGCGTGCCTGCGAAATCGTGAGTTTGGTCAGGTCGGTCATGAAAGGATCTTCTTTTCGTAAAAGCGCGAATAGCCGGAATCGGGATAGTCGAGGACGACGCCGCAGACCGTGAAGCCGCCGCGCTCGTAGACGCGCCATGCCTCTTCGAAGCCGGGCGCCTCGCCGGTTTCCAGCACCAGCCGTGAAAGGCTCTTTTCCCGGGCGAGGCGTTCGATGCGCTGCAACAGAAGCGACCCGATACGCTGGCCGCGGACTTCCGGCAGCGTGTACATGCGCTTGACCTCGCCAAGTCCGTCGCCATGGTCCTTGAGCGAGGCCATGCCGACGGCCCTGCCGGTGTCGTCGCGCGCCACGAAGCAGGTCACCGAGGGCTCCGCCATCTGCTCCACGGTCAGTTGGAACTGGAACTCGCGCGGGGTCAGCGGCATCATGTAGTCGTTGAGTTCGGCAACGAGCCGACGCACCTCGTCCTGCAACGGCGTCTCGGCGGCGATCGTAACGGCCACGGCCTACTCCACCACCTTGGGCACGAGGAAGAAGTTCTCCGCCGACGCCGGCGCATTGGCGACGACGTCGGCCGCCTTGCCGCCGTCGGTGACCATGTCCTCGCGCTTGCGCATCTGCATGGGAATGACCGACGTCATCGGCTCGACGCCGGACACGTCCACCTCGTCCAACTGCTCGACGAAGCCGAGGATGGCATTGAGCTCGCCGGTCATCCGCTCGGCATCCTCCTCGGTGACGGCGATGCGGGCGAGATGCGCGACGCGCTTGACGGTGGCGAGATCGACGGACATTCGTTTCTCCGGGATTTGACCGCCCCGCTGCTCGCCCGGGGCGATCCGGGCTATAGCGGTCGGACGTGCGAGGCGCAACGCCCGACCGGACGTCGGCCCTTGCTCAGGGCAGCGTCAAGCCCTCGCACAGATGGTAGGTGCCGCTGTTGCCCGAAGGCTCTCCGCCCGCCGCGTCCAGCGTCGACGTCACCTGCAACTCCCCCTCGCCACGCGGCACGATGGCCAGCACGTCGGGAAAGGCATAGCCCGGCTCCTCGCAGAGCGCCGTGACGACGAACCCCGGCGTCCGCTTGCCGGGAAGCACCTGCAGGAAATCGCAATGATATTCGATCCCGAGGAAGCCATTGGCCGTCAGGACGGTGTAGCCGTCCTCGAAGATGGCCTGCGCGCCGCCGGTCCTGGCGACCTCGCACAGTTCGGGCGACGCGGCATATACGCCTGCCGGAAACTCCTGCGCCATCGCCGTGGCGGGCAACGCCAGGATGGCTGCAAGGACCAGGTATCTCTCCGTTCGCATGGATGTTGCCCCTCCCCCGATCAGAGCACGAACGCCTCACCGACCTTCGGCGTCAAGACGCGCGTGCCGGAACCTTCCAACCCCGCCACGAACTTGTCCGCGCTCGGCTCGAGCATCGGGAAGGTCGCGAAGTGGCAGGGAACGACCGCGTCGAACTTGAAGAAGCGCCGGCAGGCGAGCGCGGCGACGGCGCCGCCCATCGTGAACCGGTCGCCGATCGGCACGAGACCGATCCTGGGCTCGTGCAACTCGTTGATCAGCGCCATGTCCGAGAAGATGTCGGTGTCGCCCATGTGATAGAGTGTCTTGTCCTGAGGGAAATGCAGGACGAGGCCGAGCGGATTGCCGAGATAGGTGTTCTGGCCACCTTCGCCACCATAGGACGAGGAATGCAGCGCCTGCACGAAGGTGACGGTGAAGCCGCCGCAATCGACTGTCCCGCCGGCATTGCCGGGATTGATCCGGTTCTGGTCGACGCCCTGTCCGACGAGGAACATGCAGATCTCGAAATTGGCGACCACCATCGCTCCGGTCTTCTTGTGGATCGCCACCGCGTCGCCGACATGGTCATTGTGGCCATGCGTGAGAAGGACATGCGTCGCGCCCTCGGCGGCTTCCTCCCAGCCCTTGCCCCAGGATGGATTTCCGGTCAGGAACGGGTCGATCATGATCTTCGCGTCACCGGTCTCGATGCGGAAGGCGGAATGGCCGAGCCACGTGATCTTCATAGGCGGTTCTCCTTGCTATTGGTCGGCGGCAGGATAGAACGCGGCGTCACCGAGATGAAAGGCCCGATCGGCCATGCCCGTGATTTCGATGGAAAACCTACCCGCCGTGCTCGCCGGCGGCCACACGCTGGCAGGACTCGACCTCGGCGACAAGACCATCGGCGTTGCCGTCTCCGACAAGGGACTTAGCTTCGCCAATCCACGCCCGGTTATCATGCGCCGCAAGTTCACGCTCGACGCCGAGGCTCTGCTTGCGCAGGCCGGCAAGGACGGCGTCGCTGCCTTCGTGATGGGCCTGCCGGTGAACATGGACGGTTCGGAAGGGCCGCGCGCCCAGGCCAGCCGCGCCTTCGTGCGTAACATGCAACGGCTGACCGACCTGCCCTTCGTGTTCTGGGACGAGCGGTTGTCGACGGTCGCCGCAGAGCGCGCCCTAATCGAAATGGACGTGTCGCGCAAGAAGCGCGGCGAGCGCATCGATTCGGCCGCGGCCGCCTTCATTCTGCAGGGTGCGCTTGACCGGCTTCAGGCATTGGGGACCGCGGCGTCCTGAGTCGTCGTCGGGTTTCGGCGATCCCGCATCCATGCCGCGATCGCCTTGCGACGGCGGAAGGCCAGGATGCCGAAGATGAGCAGCGTATCAACGACGCAGGCACGCGCGACCATCCCCGGCAGGATCGACGGGTCGAGCCCGAGAACATCGCCATAGAGGCGGAACACCTCGTCGTGCAGCGTGCGGCTGAAGAACAGCATGCCGAAATTGAGGTCGTGGAATGAAAGACCATACCAGGACCAGAACAGACCCATCGGCATGGCCCAGAACAGCAGGATGTAGCGCATCAGAAGCTCTTCTCCGGGCTCGGACCGCGACGGGAAAGGCAGCACTCCCACCTCGAACGCCAACGATGGCGGTATGGCTCCGTTCGATCAATTGAAACCATTTGTTAAGGTTAACGGGCGCGGGTCACCGCGGCAGTCCTTGAACGACTGAGCCGTCGCCATGGTCGAGGACGGGTAACCCGCTTCCCTCCTGCGACGAAAGGCACTAAGCCGCCCCATCCCTCCCGAACCGCGTGCCGTCCATCCATGATCGCGACTTTCGAAAGCATCCTGCCGATCTTCCTGCTGATCGCGGCAGGGCATGTCCTACGCCGCATCCGGCTGGTCGACGACGCCGCCTGGCCGGGACTCGAACAACTCGGCTACTGGTTCCTCTATCCCGCGCTTCTCTTCGTCACGATCTACAATGCCGACTTCTCGGGCCTCGAATGGAACGGGATGCTCGCCGCGCTTGCCATCGCCATCATGGTGACGGGAGCCGGCACCGCCCTCCTCTGGCTGCCGCTGCGACGATACGGCCTGGCGACGGCGGCGGAATTCTCATCCATGTTCCAGACCAGCGTCCGCTGGAACGGCTTCATGGCGCTGGCCATCGCCGACAAGATTTTCCCTCAGGAAGGCGCGGCGGTGGTGGCGCTGATGATGGCGTTCATCATCGTGCCGATCAACATCGAGTCCGTGATCGTCGTCAGCCGATTCGCAGACCGCGACGCGAACTGGAGCCGTATCGGGCGGACCATCGCGCTCAATCCGCTTATCCTCGCTTCGGTGGCGGGTCTTGCGATGCGGTTCGTTCCCGTCGGATTCTACGAGCCACTCAACCAGACGCTCGGGCTCGTCGGTCGCGCCGCGCTGGGAATGGGCCTGCTCACCATCGGCGCGGGGCTCCGCCTCGGAGATGCCTTGCGGCCACGGCTGCCCGTTCTGCTGCCGGTCGGCATCAAGCTGGTCGCTTTTCCGGCGCTGCTTGTCAGCCTGGCGTGGTCTTTCGGAGTGGACGGTGCGCAACTCGAGTATCTCGCGCTCTGCGCCGCGGTGCCAACGGCGATGAACGGCTATCTTCTCGCCCGGCAACTTGGGGGCGACGCGGAACTCTACGCAGCCGTCACCACGGTCCAGACCGCCGCCGCATTCTTCACCATCCCCGCCGTGCTGGGGATTACCGCCTACGTTGTTTCCGGATAGAGCGTATCGATGATCAGCCGGGCATCATGGCGCGAGTCCAGCATACCATATGTGGTCCGCCACTGACCCGCCAGCCTCGTCTCGATGAAGGCGTCCGCGATGCGCCCTGCCCCGAGACGCTTCAGTTCCGACGCGGCCGTCGAAAGCGCCAGCTGCTCGGTCAGGATGCGGGCCGATCCTTCGTCCGACTGCGCAACCTCAAGCGCCGCGCGCAGCACGCCGACCGTTCCCTTGCCGCCCGCCCCAAGGTCGCGCTCGACGATTCCCATCACGTCCGCGAACAGCGAAGGCGCCTGCCCGAACACGCGCGCCACGTCGAGCGCCACCATGTTGCCCGGACCTTCCCAGATCGCGTTCGCGGGGGAATCGCGGAACAGCCGCGCCATAGCGCCCTCTTCCACATAGCCGTTGCCGCCGAGGCACTCCATCGCCTCATAAACGACGCTCGGGCAGATCTTGCAGACCCAGTACTTGATCACCGGGCTCATGGATCGCGCAAACGCAGCCTCCGCTCGATCCTCGGCCGCCCTATCGAAAGAACGCGCCAGGCGGAATGCCAGCGCGGTCGCCGCCGCGACATCGAGCGCGAGATCGGCGAGCACGCGCTGCATGATCGGCTTGTCGAACAGCCTGTGCCCGTGAACCCGTCGATGGCGGGCGTTGTGGACGGCCTCGGCGAGCGCCGCGCGCATGATGCCGGCCGACGACAGCGCGCTGTCGAGACGCGTCAGCGTCGCCATGTCCATCATGGTGCGGAATCCGGCCCCCGCCGCGCCGACCCGCTCGGCGATCGCACCGTTGAACTCGATCTCCGCGGACGCATTGGACCTGTTACCGAGCTTGTCTTTCAACCGCTGGATTTGCAGCCCGTTGGCCTGCGCCGTACTGAGGATGCGAGGCACCAGGAAGCAGGACAAGCCGTCCGGCGCACGCGCTAGCATAAGGAAGGCGTCGCACATCGGTGCGGAAACGAACCACTTGTGACCCGTCAGACGATGGAAGCCGTTCTCAGCCGGCTCCGCGAGCGTTGAAATCCCGTCGACATCGCTGCCGCCCTGCTTCTCAGTGACGCCCATGCCGATCGTGAGGCCGGTCTTCTCGACGGGCGGTTTGTGAGCGGGATCGTACTTCCGGGTGGTTGCGCGCGGCGCCCACTCCCGAAAGATCTTCGGCGACGCCATGAGCGCGGCCAGGGCCGCACTCGTCGTTGAGATGGATTCCAGGTGGCCGGATTCGAGTTGCGCCATCATGTAGAATCGCGCGGCGCGCACCTGATGCCGCCTGCCTGTCTCGGACTCGCTGTTCTCCCATACCGACGAGTGCAGGCCCGTCGCCACGGAGCGGCGCATCAGCGCGTGATAGGCCGGATGAAACTCGACCTGATCCAAGCGGCGACCCTGCCGGTCATGTGTGCGGAGCCTGGGCAGTTCAGAATTGGCGAGGCGGGCGAGTTCCTGCGCCTCGATCGAGAGGACGAAACGACCGGCGGCGTCGAGGTCCTTGCGAACCACGGGCGAGAATTCTTCCGAGAGTTGTACGAGAAGCGGATCGCCCCGCCAGGCGCTTGAACCTGCGAGCGGAGGCGACTGGTTCGTTACTTCATGCGTCACGTGCGATTGTCCCGTCACCCCTGTTTTGCGTGGTTATAGCGCAAGCCGGTGACCACAAGCGACGGATTTGCTCGCCGTTCTCACAGCTTGTGGCCTTTCCCGGTACCAGGACGGCGCCCGTGCGGGCTTGATGGCGTTCAATTTTCCTTGGACGTCACGCGTAATCCAGCAACGCCTGCGCTGCGTATCTGACGCAGTGATGAACATGCTTTCGAAAATTCCACTGGATCAGAAATGACAGGCACGCCACCGGACGGGAGGGACTCCCCTGTCCTCGTTCTCTTCAGGCACGACCTTCGGCTGGCGGACAATCGCGCGCTGGACATGGCGGTGCGGTCAGGCAGGCCGGTGTTGCCGGTCTTTATCCTCGACGAGGAAAGCAAGGGCGTGCGGCCGATCGGTGGCGCTCGCCGCTGGTGGTTGCACCACTCGCTGACCGCCTTGGCGCGAGAACTGTCGGACCGCGGCGCCCGCCTCGTCCTCCGGCGCGGGCGCACCGACGTCATCGTCAATTCACTGATCCGCGAAACGGGAGCCGTACGCGTTTTCTGGAACCGGCGATACGACCCGGCCGGCGCGGCGATCGACGCCGCGGTGAAGGAGCACCTGCGCGGCCATGGCGTCGTCTGCGAGAGTTTCGAGGGCCAGCTCCTGCACGAGCCGACGCGCCTCAAGACCGGTTCCGGAGGCCATTATCGCGTCTACTCGCCATTCTGGCGAGCGCTGATGGCAGAGCCCGCGCCGCGTCCGCCGTTCGACGCGCCAAAGGTCGTGCGCGGCTATCCCGGCCGACTGGCAAGCGAAGACCTCGCCTCGTGGAACCTCCTCCCGATCCGGCCGGACTGGGCCGGCGGCCTGAGGGCGGAGTGGACGCCCGGCGAGGCCGGCGCCGAAGCGCGGCTTCGGGTCTTTCTGGCCGGTGCGATCGCTGGCTATGGCGACAACCGCGATCGACCCGGGCTCGCCTCGACATCGCGGCTTTCGCCACACCTTGCCCATGGCGAGATCACGCCGTTCCAGATCTGGCAGGCAGTGCAGAACGCGGCCGGCGATCTTCCTCCGCGCGACGCCGAGAGGTTCCGCAAGGAACTCGTCTGGCGCGAGTTTTCCTACCACCTTCTCTTCCATCATCCGGACCTCGCCGAACGCAACTACGACAGCGACTTCGACGGTTTCGGATGGCGGCATTCGCCCGACCTGCTCGACGCCTGGCGGCACGGCCGAACCGGATATCCGATCGTGGATGCCGGTATGCGCGAACTCTGGCAAACGGGTTGGATGCACAACCGGGTGCGGATGATCTGCGCGTCGTTCCTGATCAAGCATCTTCTCCAGGACTGGCGCGAGGGCGAGCGCTGGTTCTGGGACACGCTGGTGGACGCCGACCCGGCGAGCAATGCCGCAAGCTGGCAGTGGGTCGCGGGTTCCGGCGCAGATGCCGCGCCTTATTTCCGCATCTTCAACCCGATCCTGCAGGGCGTGAAGTTCGACGGCGACGGCGAATACGTGCGCCGCTTCGTACCCGAACTGTCCGCCGTACCGAACCGCTTCCTGCATAACCCGAGCGAGGCGCCTTCCCTGGTGCTTGCGGGGGCCGGCGTGAAACTCGGCCAGAAATACCCCGTACCGGTCGTGGAGCATGCCCATGCCCGCGACCGCGCCATGGCAGCCTTCAATGCGATGAAAGGATCCGTATGAGCATCGTTACACTGGACCGCCAAAGCCGCGGCGGCCGGAAGAGAATTGCCGTCGTCGGATCCGGAGTTTCGGGCGCTTCCGCCGCCTGGGCGCTGCACGAAAACCATGACGTGACGCTCTTCGAGGCGGAGTCACGGCCCGGTGGGCATACGGCGACCGTTGACGTGGACTATGACGGTACGACCATCTCCGTCGACACCGGGTTCATCGTCTATAACGAGCTCAACTATCCCGAGTTCACGCGACTTCTTGCACATCTGGGAGTCGCCACCCATGAAAGCAACATGGGATTCTCGCTCTCCCTCGACGGCGGGCGTCGCGAATGGAGCGGCCAGACTTATCGCTCCATCTTCGCCCAGCGCCGCAACATGTTCTCTCCGTCCTTCCTGTGGATGCTGCGCGAAATCCTACGTTTCAACCGCCAGTGCATCATGGATCGCGAAGCCGGGCTGCTGGGCGGCGTGACGATCGGCCAGTATCTCCAGAACCGGAAGTTCTCGGCCGAGTTTCGTGACGACTATCTGATCCCGATGGCTGCGGCCATCTGGTCGACCCCGCGCGTCAAGATGCTCGACTTCCCGGCGGCAACCTTCGTCTCCTTCTTCGAGAACCACCGCCTCATCCACAACGAACGGCCGATGTGGCGCACGGTGACGGGCGGATCCCGTACCTACCTGGAAAAGCTGCTGGCGCCGCTAGGGGACGGGCTTCGCACCGGTTCCCCCGTCGAGACCATTCTGCGGGACGATCGTGGAGTGCTGGTCACGGCGCGGGGCGCTGCGCCGGAGCGTTTCGACGAGGTCGTGATCGCCAGTCACTCCGACCAGGCTCTCGCCATGCTCGGCGACGCCTCGTCGATCGAGGAGAAAATTCTCGGCGCGGTCGCCTACCGCCCGAACCGGGTGATCCTGCATCGCGATCCGCGCCTGATGCCGAAGCGCCGCGCTGCCTGGTCGGCCTGGAACTACATCCGCTCGAGCGGCATGGACGTCGAGAAGGAGGTGTGCGTCACTTACTGGATGAACGCGCTGCAGGGTATCGATCCTGCTCGACCGCTTTTCGTGTCGCTCAACCCCGTCGTCGAGCCGGCCAGGGGAACCGTTTTCGGCGAATGGAGCTTCTCCCATCCGCAGTTCGATTCGCGGGCATTGTCGGCCCAGGTTCGCCTCGATGATATCCAGGGCGTGCGGCACACCTGGTTCGCGGGCGCATGGACCGGGCATGGCTTCCACGAGGACGGTCTACGCTCCGGACTCAAGGTCGCCGAGGCGCTGGGCGGCGTGATACCATGGCGCCGGTCGGAACAGACGGAAGCTGACCTGCCGATGGCGGCGGAGTAGTCGACACCGATGGCACGAACCGAACGGACCACGACCATGATCGCGAACGGCGCGCCGCCGCAGGCGGCCGGCGTGATCTATCGTGGCGAGGTCATGCACCAACGACTGAAGCCCTTCGGACATCGCTTTGCCTATTCGGTCTTTTCGCTGCTCGTCGATCTCGATCGGCTCGACGAGGCCGGCCGCATGTCGAGGTTCCTCTCGGTCAACAAACCCAACATCGTGTCCTTCCGCGATTCCGACCACGGCGAACTGCCCGGAGAGACGGCGCGGGCCTATGCCGACCGGCTGCTTGCGGACGCCGGCCTCAAGCAGCCCGCGGCGCGCGTCCTGCTCCTGTGCTATCCGCGCGTGCTGGGCTACGTCTTCAATCCGCTGTCCGTGTACTTCGCCTACGACCACGCGGGCGAACTTGTGGCGCTGATTTACGGCGTTCGCAATACCTTCGGCCAGCGCCACTCCTATGTCGCGCTGGTCGAGCCCGGCGACATGAGCGAGGCCGGCATCCGCCAGACCCGGCGCAAGATCTTCCACGTCTCGCCCTTCGTGGGGATGGATGCGCGCTATCACTTCCGCATCCTACCGCCCGGGCACGCGGTGCGGGTCCGCATCCACGAGACGGAAGGCGGCGAACCGCTTCTCGCGGCCACGTTCGCGGGAACCGCGGCACCGCTGGATTCATCGACGCTTGCAGCTTGCCTCTTGCAGTTTCCGCTTCTCACATGGAAAGTCGTGGCGGGCATTCATTGGGAAGCCCTCAAGCTTTGGCTGAAAGGCGCGCGATTCAACTCCAGTCCTCCCGCGCCACGGACCGCCAGCTTTCGTGACAGTCCGGCCATCGCGCCGGGGGAGTGAGACGATAACGCCGCCAAGCGGGCAGGGTTACAGGCCGGCAACCATGGATACGCACGAACAGAAGCCGATCAGGCTCACGGATGAGAACATAGCGGCTTTCACCAAAGGCCTGCCAACCAAGGCCCGGATGGTGCTGTCGGCCGCGATCCGGTTGCCCAAGGGAACGCTGACCGCCAAGCTGCCGGACGGCCGCTCGATCATCGTCGGCGGCAATGGGCCGGGACCGGACGCTCATGTGGAGTTGCGCAACTGGCGCCTTCCGGGCAGAGCCTTCTCGGGCGGAACCATCGGCGTTGCCGAATCCTACATGGACGGCGACTGGGACAGCCGCGACGTCACGACGTTTCTCGAGCTTTTCGTAGTGAACCAGGAGACGGGCGAGGAAGTCGCGGGCGGCGCCAACTGGCTGCTCACCACCATCCAGCGCATCCGCCACTGGCTGAACGAGAACACGCGCACCGGCTCGAAGCGCAACATCTCGGCGCATTACGACCTGGGCAACGCCTTCTATCGCGAATGGCTCGATCCCAGCATGACCTACTCGTCGGCGCTCTACGGCACCGGCGCCAACGACCTCGAATCGGCGCAGGCGGCGAAGTACCGGGCTCTCGCTCGGGATGGCGGCATCGGGCCGTCGAGCCATGTGCTGGAGATCGGCTGCGGCTGGGGCGGGTTCGCCGAGTTCGCCGCCCGCGAGGTCGGCTGCAAGGTGACCGGCCTGACGATCAGCCGCGAGCAGCACGACTTCGCCCGCGAGCGCATCCAAAAGGCCGGCCTTTCCGACAGGGTCGAGATCAAGTTGCAGGACTACCGCGACGAGACCGGCCGTTACGACAACATTGCTTCCATCGAGATGTTCGAGGCGGTGGGGGAGAAATACTGGCCGGTGTTTTTCCGCAAGGTGAAGGACAGCCTGAAGCCCGGCGGTACGGCCGCCATGCAGATCATCACCATCAACGAGGCCGCATTCGACGCCTATCGGCGCCGGCCGGACTTCATCCAGCGCTACGTCTTCCCCGGCGGCATGCTGCCGACTCCGAGCCTGCTGAAAACGCTCGGGGCCGACCAGGGCCTGTCCTTCCTGAAGGAACGCGTCTTCGCGCAGGATTATGCCCGCACGCTTGCCGACTGGCGCCACCGCTTCTGGGCGTCCTGGGAAAAGCTCGTCCCCCTCGGCTTCGACGACCGCTTCCGCAAGCTGTGGGAGTTCTACCTCCACTATTGCGAAGCCGGCTTCCGCGCCGAGTACATCGACGTGCGGCAGGTGGTCTACAAGGCGTAGACGCGATTGGCGTAGCCGCCACACGCCTTCCCGTTTTTCACGCGCAGTAGGCGAAACGGAGCGGGTCGCGCGACCACGACCTTGCCCTCCCCGCCGACCTTCCCGACGCCGGCCAGTTTCCGGCGATTTTGTCTGCAGCGCTGATCCGCGCCCGGCGGGACCGCGTAGACGGTGTAACTTTACAGCGTCTAGATACACTGACAACGGGAGATAATCGCATGGCAGCGCAGACCGTTCTCGTGACCGGGGCATCCGGGTTCATCGCCAAGCATATCGTCAGACACCTGCTCGAGCGGGGGTATCGCGTGCGCGCTTCGGTTCGCTCGCTTGCCCGTTCCGGCGAGGTTTCGGCCGCCGTAACGCGCGGGCTCGTAGAGCCGGTCGCTCCTGAACGCCTTGCCTTCGTGGAGATCGACCTCGAATCCGATGGCGGCTGGGCCAAGGCGCTGGCGGGTACCGACGCACTCATTCACACCGCGTCGCCCTTCCCGCTCGCCCAGCCGCGCAACCCCGACGATGTCATCCGCCCCGCCGTCGACGGTACGATGCGGGCTTTGCGCGCGGCAAGGACGGCCGGGGTGCGACGCGTCGTGATGACCTCCTCGGTGGTCGCCGTGACGCGCACCGCCCTTCCCGCCGGCCGTGTTCGCTACGACGAACGCGACTGGAGCGATGTCGACGGCGCCATTTCGTCCTATGGAAAATCGAAGACGCTGGCGGAAAAGGCGGCTTGGGACTTCGCCGCAGGCGAAGGCAGCGGTCTGGAACTGACCACGATCAATCCCGGCTTCGTGCTCGGCCCCCCGCTGGACAGCCGCTTCGGCACCTCGATCGGCGTGGTGAAGCGAATGTTGTCGGGCAAGGATCCCGCCGTCCCGCGCGTGGGATATCCCATCGTCGACGTGCGAGACATCGCCGCGATGCACATTCGCGCGCTGGAGATCCCGGAGGCGATCGGCAAGCGCATCCTGGGCGCCTCGGAATTCCTCTGGTTCGCCGACATGGCTAAGGTGCTGAAGGAGACCTTTCCCGACCGGAAGATCGCAACCCGCGTTGCGCCCGATCTCCTGATGCGCGTCATCGGGCTCTTCGACAAGAGCGTCGGCACCATCCTGCCGGAACTCGGCGAGCACACCGAGGTCGACAATCGCCGCGCCCGCGAGATCCTCGGGATGGACTTCATTCCCGCGCGTCAGAGCGTGGTCGAAGCCGCTCGCTTCCTCGTCGAACGCGGGCTCGCCTGAACGCGAAACGGGGCGCACGCGGCGCCCCGTCGAGGTTCAGGATCGCGAAGGCGCCTCAGTTCTTGGTCTTGTCGACCAGCTTGTTGGCGGAGATCCACGGCATCATGCCGCGCAGCTTCTCGCCGACCTGCTCGATCTGATGCTCGTCGTTCAGGCGGCGGATGCCCTTGAAGCGGGCCATGCCGGAGCGGTACTCCTGCATCCACTCGGAAGTGAACTTGCCGGTCTGGATGTCCCTGAGCACGCGCTTCATCTCGGCCTTGGTCTCGGCGGTGATGATGCGGGGACCCGACACGTACTCGCCCCACTCTGCGGTGTTGGAGATCGAGTAGTTCATGTTGGCGATGCCGCCCTCGTAGATCAGGTCGACGATCAGCTTGACCTCGTGCAGGCACTCGAAATAGGCCATTTCGGGCGCGTAGCCGGCTTCCACCAGCGTCTCGAAGCCGGCGCGGATGAGCTCGACCAGGCCGCCGCAGAGCACGACCTGCTCGCCGAACAGGTCGGTCTCGCATTCCTCGCGGAAGTTGGTCTCGATGATGCCGGAACGGCCGCCGCCGACGCCGCAGGCGTAGGAGAGCGCGAGGTCGAGCGCGTTGCCCGAGGGGTCCTGGTGGACGGCGACCAGGCACGGCACGCCGCCGCCCTTCTGGTATTCGCCGCGCACGGTGTGGCCCGGCCCCTTCGGCGCCACCATCAGCACGTCGACCGAGGTCTTTGGCTCGATCAGGCCGAAATGGACGTTGAGGCCGTGGGCAAACGCGATCGCGGCGCCGTCGCGGATGTTCGGGGCGATCTCGTTCTTGTAGATGTCGGCCTGCAGTTCGTCGGGCGTGGCCATCATCATCAGATCGGCCCACTTGGCGGCCTCGGCCACCGTCATGACCTTCAGGCCGTCGGCCTCGACCTTCTTGGCGGTCGCCGAGCCCGGCTTCAGGCCGACGGCGATTTCCTTCACGCCCGAATCCTTCAGGTTCAGCGCGTGCGCGCGGCCCTGCGAGCCGTAGCCGATGATGGCGACCTTCTTGCCCTTGATGAGATTGAGATCGGCGTCGCGATCGTAATAGACACGCATCGTGGTTTCCTTCCCGTGGTTTGCGTCGTCAATTGAAGTCTGTCCCCGGAACGGCCCTGACCGTTCCGAAAAGCGTGAGAAACTGTCTGGTGGCGCGGGCGGCGTCGGCGGCGATCTCGGACTGCGACAGAGCCAAGGCGTCGCCGAGCAGCAGCCTGATCTGCACGTCGCGGCCGACGAGGCCAAAGAAGGTGCGGAAGGCCGTCTCGGTGTCGTCGAAGGCGATCAGCCCCGCCTCGCGCGCGGCGTCGAGCAGCGGCTTCAGCCGTTCGCCGATGGCGAAGCGGCCGTTTTCCAGCACGATGCGACCGAGATCACTGCGGCCGGAGGCGGCATGCGCCACGGCGACGCGGTTGAGCGCTACGGAGGTTTTGGACGAGATCACCGACAGCCAGTTGGCGGCGAAGGCTTCCAGGCTTTCGGACAACGCGTCCGCGTCGAGACGCTGGCGGTCCCAGTTGCCGGCCCGGACCTTGGAAGCCTGCCAGCGCACGGTCGCGGTGAGCAGCCCCTCGCGATCGCCGAACCACTTGTAGAGCGTTTCCTTCGAGCAACTGGCGCGCCGCGCCACCGCCGTCATCGTCAGGCCGTCGCGGCCTTCCAGCAGCAGCGCAAGCACGGCGTCCAGAACCTCGCCCTGGCGCGGCGTGAGGGTCTCGTCAGCGGCAATGACGGCGGCCTGCGGCACGCGGTTTCCTGTCGGCTCGAATGGTGTACCGTACGTTACGGTTCGGTCCTATCGCCCGAAACGGCCTTCATTGCAAGAGGCAAGCGACCCAACCGATGGTCCATTGCCAAGTCCCGCCGATCGTGGAAACTGAGCGCGACGCAACCGGAAGCTTCATATGCGCCTGCCACCGCGGTTCCTCTTCATGGAAGTCAACAAGCGCTGCAACCTCCGTTGCCAGCATTGCGACTTCTGGCAACGGAACGACGACGATAGCTCAGCCTACCTCTCGCGCGAACGCAAGGGCGAAGTCGTCGCGGAGTTCGCTGAGATGAGTCCGCACGGCTCCATCGTCATCTGCGGCGGCGAACCCATGCTCGATCTCAGCGAGTACTTCGCCATCTGCGGCGATGCACGCGCGAACGGGCTGCGTATCCTGTCGGTGGTGAACGGGACGCGCATCCGCACGCCGGCCATGGCCGACCGAATGATCCTGGAAGGGCCGCATGCGATCTCGATTTCGCTCAACGCCCATCGCGCCGACCTCCACGACCGGACGCGCGGTGTCAAAGGCGCCTTCGACAAGGCGGTCCGAGCGCTTCGACTTCTCGCGGACGCGCGCGACCGGCATCCGGAAGCCCGCGCGCAGGTCATCGTGATGGGCCTCATCTTCGGCTCGAACTACCGCGAGATCGATGCGTTCTATGATTTCGTGCTCAACGACCTGCGCGCCGACAAGCTAAAGCTGAACTTCCTTCAACCGTCCTTCGGCCACGGCGGGGACGTCGACCCGTTCTTCGCCGACGAGTCCGACGTCAACCCCGCCGAGCTCGTACGTGCCCTTGAAGAGGCCGACGTGAAATACGGCCTTGGCCAAAACCCGGTGTGGAGACACCAGGTCAGTATGTACTTCGAGTCGCTCGCGGAGGCGGCGGACCTCGAGCGTGGCTGGGGATCGCGGACGGGAACGCGGGAGCACATCTGCAACACCTACGATCGCAACATCATGGTCAACCACTACGGCATGGCGCGCCTGTGCTTCTCGACTGCCTTCCGCGGTCGCAAGCTCGAACAATATGGCGACCTCGCCGCATTCTGGGCCGAAGCCGCCGACATTCGCCGCAAGATGCGCAGTTGCAACCAGTTCTGCGGCATCAGCCACAGCGTCCGCGCGCAAAGCAGCACGGTGGCGGGCGTGGCGTCGGCCGAAGCGTTCGCCAGGGCGTCCGCGCATCTCGCCGCCCCGGAGCAGAGGGAGCCCCTCGTCAGTCGGCTGGCCGGCCTGATCGGTCGCTGAGGGCGGCGACCCGTTCGGGGCGATGGCTCGTCCAGTCCGCCTCGACAAGCCCGAGGCGCCGCAGCGGATCGGCGAGCATGCCGGAGACGAGCGCTGCCAGCAGACGCGGCGCGGGTGGCACCTTGGCGATACTCGACACCAGCGTATCGCGCAGGAACGGGACCATCCTCGAATCGGACTGGTAGAAGGGCGTGAAGCCGAGCGACAACGCCTGGAACAGGCGCACGTGCAAGCGCCGGGCCGCGCAATAGCTTGAAAGCGCGTCGGTCAGGTCATCGGTCGAGGCGAGCGCGTGCTCCAGCGCCGCGGCGTCGAGCAACGCCATGTTGGCGCCCTGCCCCAGTTGCGGGCTGGTCGAATGCGCCGCGTCGCCGATCACCGCGAGCCGCCTTCCCGCTGGCCGGCCTAGCGTGTGGTGCCCGTAGCGGGCGAGCGTCAGTTGCTCGAAGCTCTCTATCTGGCGGAGATAAACGTCGGTCGCCGGCCAGAAGCGCCGCACCTCGTCCTTCCAGGCATCGAGACCGCGAGCCCGCACCGCGTCGGCTTCCGCGGGCTTGAGACTCCAGAAGAACGCAGCCTGCTGCGCCCCGCCGGGTTCGACGCTGCCGATCGGCATGACGCCGATCATAACGTCCGCGCGCCGATAGCGTTGCGACAATGCGTGACGGTCAAAGCCCTCGCCACGCCAGTCGAGCGAGGCCCAGAAGGCGCCGTATGCGAGCGCCCGGGGCTCGACCGGCCGCCGCACGTGGCGTTTCAGCTTCGATCGGGCGCCACTGGAGTCAATCACCACGTCGAACGGACCAATCCGGGCGCCATCGGCCTGGACCAGGCGCGGTCTCTCGCCCACTTCGTCCAGCGCCTCTATCTCGCGGCCGGGCTCGATGGCGATTCCTGCGTCGGACACGGCATGGTGCAGTACGCCGAACAGCGCGGCGCGATGGACGGCGAGACCGTACCGCCCGTTGCGGCCTGAAGCGTAGCGAACGTCAAGGACCGTGCGCCCGGTTGCCGCATCCGCACCATGGAGCCGCTCGATCCGGCTGCCGAGCGACAGGATTTGCGGCAGCAGCCCAAGCGCGCCGAGGACGGACAGGCCCGTTGGCTGCAGGATCAAGCCGGAGCCGAGCGGCTTGGCGCTTTCGAAACGCTCGAAGACGGTGACGCGGTGTCCGGCGCGCCGCAGGAACAGGGCTGCGGCGAGGCCGGCCGGTCCCGCGCCGCAGATCGCAATGTCGAGCGGCTGCAAGTTCGGACCGTCAGGCGTTGACTTCGTCGAATTTCGAGCGAGCCGCCAGAACCTCGTCTTGGTGGTTCTCGGCCCAGTTCAGCAGATGATGCAGCGAGTCGAACATCGAACGACCGAGATCGGTAAGGCTGTACTCCACGCTTGGCGGTTTGGTGGGAAACACCTCGCGATGGACGTATCCGTCCCGCTGTAGGTCGCGCAGCGTTTCGGTCAGCATGCGTTGCGAGATGTCGGGCACGAGCCGCCGCAGCTCACCGAAGCGATAGGGCTTTTCGGCCAGCGCCATCAGCAAGAGCGACGTCCATTTGCCGAAGATGCTCTGCACCACGCTGCGAACGGGGCAGTTTGCCAAACCGCCGCGCCCCGCGCCGGCACGGTAGATTTCGATCTTCTGCCGTGTCGAAGCGACCCGTGCGTCCATGATGGTTACCTCCACGTAACGACCGGAGTTAGAACTGCCTTCTTTACCCAGACGCGTCAATGCATATTTTATACCTGCTCTCATTTTGAGACCATAAATCTATTAAACCCAAGGAATTCCAGATGCCCAACACCATCCTCGTCACCGGAGCCTCGGGCTCGCTCGGCGGCGCCGTCATCCGCCACCTCATCGACACGGAGGGCGTCGCGCCCGGCCGCATCATCGCCGTCACCCGCGACCCGTCGAAGCTCGACGCGCTCGCGGCGGAGGGCGTCGCGGTGCGCGGTGGCGATTTCGACGACGAGGCGAGCCTTTCGGCGGCGTTCGCGGGCGCCGGTACGGTGCTCGTTGTCTCCACGGACACCTTCGGCGTGCCCGGAAAGCGCCTGCGCCAGCATCTTGCCGCCGTCTCGGCCGCGACGAGAGCGAGAGCTTCGCGCATCGCCTATACGTCGATGTTCGACCCCTCGCCCGACAATCCCGTCCTGTTCGCGCCCGATCATGCCGGCACGGAAGAGGCGATCCGGGCAAGCGGCATCCCCTACTCCATCTTCCGCAACGGCTGGTACCAGGAGAATCTGGCGATGTCGCTGCCGACGGCGATCGGCATGGGCAAGTGGTTCACCTCGGCCGGTGACGGCCGGACCTCCTACGTCAGGCGCGACGATCTCGCGCGCGCCATCGCGGCGGGTCTGGCCAGGGCTCCGGAGGGCAACGCCACCTATACGCTCTCCGGCGCCGAGGCCCTCACCAACGCGGAAATCGCCGCCATGGTCTCGGAGGTCACCGGCAAGCCGATCGCGGTCGTGAACCTGACCGACGAACAGCTCGCCGACGGCATGAAGGCGGCAGGCGTGCCGGCTCAGGCCGTTCCACTCCTCGTCTCCTTCGAAGCGGCAACACGCTCCGGCATACTCGGCACCGTGACCGGCGACGTCGAAGCGCTGTCCGGCCGCAAGCCGACCCCGCTGAGGGCATGGCTGGAGGAGAACAAGGCCTCGCTGGGAGGCTGACGCACCGATACGGAGGTGGTCGGCCGCGATCTCGGCCGATCACCTGCGGTCGTCCGTCAGCCCTCGAGCGCCTTCAGGAAGCGTTTCACCGTTCCCGCCATGCCGTGCTCCAGAGCATCGGCGGTCAGCCCGTGGCCGATCGACACTTCGGCGAGATTAGGCACGGCGCGGACCAATGCCGGCAGGTTGTCGACCGTCAGGTCGTGGCCGGCATTGACCCCGAGACCGGCGGCCTGAGCGAGGGCGGCCGTTCTGTCCAGCGCCTTCAACTCCCTGGCTGCGTCTTCCGGACTGTCGTGGCAACCACCATAGGGTCCTGTGTAGAGTTCGACCCGGTCAGCGCCGGTGTCGCGCGCCGCCTCGATCTCCGACAGCGCGGCATCCGGATCGCAGAACAACGACACCCGCATGCCGCGCTGCTTCAACCTTGCAACGATTGGGCGCAGGAAGTTGCCCTGGCGCTCGAATGGCCAGCCGTGATCCGAGGTGGACTGCGCCGGGTCATCGGGCACCAGGGTCACCTGCTCCGGTTCCGTACGCTCGACAAGGGTGAGGAATTCCTCCGTCGGATAGCCTTCGATGTTGAACTCGGCCCCCGGGAACTCGTCGTCGATCAGCGCGCGCAGCTCCGGCAGGTCGGAAAACCGGATATGGCGTTGGTCCGGCCGTGGATGGACGGTCAGGCCATGCGCGCCGGCGGCGAGCGCGATCCGGCCTATCCCCGTGACACTCGGCCAGGGCAAATCGCGCCGGTTGCGCAGCATGGCGACGGCATTGAGATTGACGGAGAGCTTGGCGGGCATGGCTTCGGGTCGGTCCTGCTTTGGTGGCCCGATGGCGTTAGCACAGGCGCGCGCGCAGCGCACCGGACCAAGGCTGGCTCGCTCGATGGCCAGAGGCGCCCGGGGATTCGCGTCCGCTCGAACATTAAACCAGAAGTCGTATCGGAACAGGTTTTATCCCGAGCGTTTTCAGGCTAACACGTGCCGCGACGGAAACGCCGGTGAAACCAAGCTTGCGCATCTACTACATCAATCTCGACCATCGCACGGACCGGCGCGACTATATGGAGGCGCAGTTCCGTACGATCGGGCTGTCGGCCGAGAGGATCTCGGCGTCGACGCCAGCCGACATCGCCACGGCGGATCTCGCGCCGGTCACCTTCGAGGATGCGCGGCGGGGCCTTGCGCCGACCGAGATCGCGACGAGCATCAGCCATCAACGCGCCTGGCGCCGCATGCTTGGCGACGGGGAGACCCACGCGCTCGTTCTCGAGGACGATTGCGAACTGTCGCCGCTGCTTCCGGCGTTTCTTGCGGAGCTCGATCGCCAGGGCGCATTCCCGGGCGTGGTGAGGCTGGAAACACGCTTGCGTTATCACACCCTGGAACGCCGCGTCGCGCGGACGGTGCTCGGGATCGAGTTGCATCATCCATTCACCTGGGAATGGGGCACCGCCGCCTATGTGATCTCGGCGGACGAGGCGCGGCGCGTCCTCGCTTCGGAGTACCGCTTCGGATTGCCGATAGACGACACGCTGCTGTCGCCCGAAAGCCCGTTGCGCGACCGAAATCGGATCCTTCAGGCAGTGCCGGCCCTGGCGTTCGTGCCCGAAGACGGACGAGACGAAGGCAATCAGCCAGGGTCCGTGCGCCAGAGCGAATTGCAAGCCGACCGCCAGAGCCGGTTCGATGCGCAAAAACCCAAGGTGAAGGTGCGCAAGCTCGTGCGCGAGTTCCGGCGGGTCAGGCGGCAGATCGCCGACATCCGGCAAATCCTCCGCCACCGGATTTTCGGTCGCATCATGGTCGTGCCCTTCGCACGGAACCCCGTGCCTACCGGACGATCGTCAGTCGTTCCGCCGCGCGCGTGATGGCGGTGTAGAGCCAGCGTTCGCGGGTGTCGCGGAACGCAAAGCTCTCATCGAACAGCACAACGTTGTCCCATTGAGAACCCTGCGCCTTGTGGACAGTGAGCGCATAGCCGAAGTCAAAATCGTCGAAGCGCTTCTTCTGTTGCCAGGAAATCTCGGCCTCGGGATCCTCGAAGGCCGCCTTCAAGAGCTTTATCTTGGCGACGCCGCGATCGGGATCGTCCTCCTCGGGTGAGACGAGCAGGTTGATGCCGGGCTTCACCGTCTCGCGCGAAGCCGTCATCACCTTCCAGAGCGAGCCGTTGAGCAGGCCCTTGGCCGGGTCGTTCCTGAGGCAGACCAGCTTGTCTCCGGCCATCGGCAGCGGCCCTTCGAAGCCCTTCAGTTCGCGCAGCCGCGCATTGTAGCGCCGACGCGTGCGGTTCGTCCCAACGAGCACCTGGTCAGCGGCGAGCACGAGAGCCTGGTCGACGTCCTCGCGGCCGATCACCTGCGCGGTGCCGTAGTCGCCGCGCATGAACTCGCGTCCCTCGCGCACGTCGAGCGCCAGACGGATGATCGGATTGTCACGCGCCTGGCGATGGATCTCGGTCAGGAGGACGTCCGGCTCGTGCTCGGTGAAGAAGCCGCCGCCCGAGATCGGCGGCAGTTGCGCCGGATCGCCGAGCACGAGGATCGGCGTGCCGAAGGTCATCAGGTCGCGGCCGAGTTGCTCGTCCACCATCGAGCATTCGTCGACCACCACCAGCTTGGCCCGTGCGATCGGGCTCTGCCGGTTGAGCGAGAAGGTCGGCGACATCGAGGTCTTGCCCGTCGTCTCGTCGGCGACCGCCTCCTCGCCGCGCGGCCGGTAGATCAGGGAATGGATGGTGCGCGCGTTGGTCGCGCCCTTGGATCGCAAGACCTGCGCGGCCTTGCCGGTAAAGGCCGCGAACTGCACCTGCCCGTCGACATGCTCTGCGAAATGGCGGGCGAGCGTGGTCTTGCCCGTCCCGGCATAGCCGAACAGGCGGAAGATCTGCGGCCGGCCTTCTTTTAGCCACCGCGCCACCGCCTTCAGCGCGGCGTCCTGCTGCGGAGAAAATTCCATGCGCCTGACTGGCAGGATTCGGGCTTCAAGGGCAAGGACGCGACGGAATTGTCGAACGCGCCACGTTGAGAACAAAAGATGAACATACCGCGTCCCTGCGGTCAAGACGTCTTGCCCGGCATTGCATGCCATTGCGGCGACGCATGGCCACGCGACAACGGCTCAGGTACCCGCGTGACTAGGCGCGAGCCTCGAAGACCATGTTCACCGGCGTCTCGGTCGCGCGGCGGAAACGCTTGAAGCCCGCGTCCAGCGCGACCTTCCTCAGGCGCATCTCGCCAGCCTGCGCGCCAAGCCCCAGGCCGACCTCCTGGGACAGGGACGCTGGCGTGCAGATCATCGTCGACGCGCCATAGTAGATCCGGCCGACCGGGTTGAGGTTTTCGGAAAGCCGGTCGCTGGCGAAAGGTTCGACGATCATCCAGACACCGTCCGGCGCCAGCGTTTCCCTGACATGCCTTCCGGCGCCAACGGGATCGCCCATGTCGTGCAGGCAATCGAACATCGCCACCATGTCATAGCCGCGCGCAGGATAGTCCTTGGCCGAGGCCTGCTCGAAGGTCACCCGGTCGGCGACGCCGGCCTGCGCCGCCAGTTCGCGGGCGCGCTCGATCGAGGGCTGGTGGTAGTCAAAGCCGGCGAAGCGGGAGTTCGGAAAGGCCTTCGCCATCACGATGGTCGACGCGCCGTGGCCGCAGCCGACATCGGCGACACTGGCGCCCTGCTCCAGCTTCTGTTCGACGCCGTCGAGCGCCGGAATCCAGGAGGAGACGATGTTGGCATTGTAGCCCGGCCTGAAAAAGCGCTCGGTGCCGCGGAACAGGCAGTTGCTGTGTTCATGCCAGCCGACACCCTTGCCGCTGCGGAAAGCATCCGCCACCTTTTCCTCGTCTAGCCAGAGCGCCTTCACCACCTCGAAGGCTCCGGCGAAGAAAGCCGGGCTTTCCTCCTCGGCGAAGACCGTGGCCTGCTCGGGCGTCATCCAGAACCGGTCGCCCTCCTCGTCGTAGGTGACATATCCGGCAGCCGCCTGGGCGCTCAGCCATTCCCTCAGGTAGCGCTCCCTGAACCCGGTCCTCGCAGCAAGCTCTTGCGACGACACCTTGTTCCCGTCGGACATGGCCTGGTAAAGGCCGAGCCTGTCCCCAAGGACAACCAGGGCGCCGCTCACGCAGGCGCCGACGTCGCCGATGAGGCGACCGACCAGTACATCGAGTTTTTCGCTGTCGATCTCGCGCATGACATCCTCCGGATTGGTTTCCGAGGTCGCGGCCGCGTGGCCGTGCCGTTGGCGAAGGCCCGAAACTTACGCCTACGGCGCCAACGGCGCAATTGACATGTCAGGCGCGGTTGAGCGGATCGTTCTCCAGCAGGATCGGCTTGCCGTGCGGCGTGGCGTGCGCAGCGCGCTCCCAGGCGGCTTGCAGGGCATCGACCTCGGCGTCCGCGGCGACACCCTTGTCGGCGAGCAAAGCCCCGAGCGCCGCCACCCAATGCTCGTAGTAATCGTGGCCGTGCGGGTCGGCGTCGGCACGCTTCAACTCGCGCGACAGCGTCGCGGCCCATTCGTCCCAGGAAAAAAGGCCCTTCTCGTGCAGCGCCACCACCATGGCGAAGGCCTGTGCCTGCCACGGTTCGGCGAAGACCGGTTCGGCCAGCCCGCCCGGAATCTCACGCGGGCTCAAGATAGCTCTCCCAGGCATCGACGCTGACGGAGAGCGTCGGGTCGGCATCCTCTCCCCATAGCTCGCGGGCGTCGAAGACCACCGTGTAGACGACCTGTGGGTTCTCACCATCGCCATGGGCATTGCTATCGGGAAACACGAAGCCACCCCGCATGGCTTCCACCGTCCCGACACGACCGCGCACATAGCGCGGCAGGCGCGTATGGCCGGCCGGATGCATGTTCTTCATCCGAACCCGGTCTCCGGCCGCGAAACGCGGCGGCGCATCGACCGGCCGGTCGCACGGACCGCCGCGCGCCAGCACAGCCGGCACGTCGGCGGCGCGGAGTACCCGTTTGGGCGTGGCGCCCGGTCGCAGCGCCCTGCCCCCGGCCAGTTCGTCGTCGCCGACGAATCCGTGGCGGACCAGCAGCCGCTCCAGCGCCTTGATCCAGATCTCGTAGTAGCTCGAGGCATAGTAGTCGGCCGGGTGCAGGCTTTCGCGCGCATGCCTGCTCTCGTCGAGCGACCAGGCGCCCATGGCGCCCGCCGCCAGCGTCACGCCGAGCGCGCGCGGCTCCCAGGCCGCGTGAAACAATGGCTCGTCCACTTCGGGCGCGACGGGTCCAAAGCCCATCTGCCCGCCGAGATCCTGCGGCCCGTTCATGCGGGCTCCGGCGAGCGCGCGAGACCCGTTCCGATCATCGAATCGCGGGTGACCAGATCGGCGAGCCGTTCCTCTTCGAGGCCCTCCGTCCCGGCCGGCCGCTCGGGAACGACGAGGTAGCGCAATTCCGCCGTCGAATCCCACACGCGTATCTGCTTGTCGGCCGGAAGGGCCACGCCGAACTCGGCCAGCACGCCGCGCGGATCGATCACGGCGCGGCTGCGATAGGCGGGCGCCTTGTACCAGACGGGCGGGAGGCCGAGCACCGACCACGGATAACAGGAGCACAGGGTGCAGACGACGAGATTGTGGGTCTCGGGCGTGTTGAACACAGCCTGCATGTGCTCGCCCTGGCGACCGCCATAGCCGAGCGAGGCGATCGCGGCGGTGGCGTCGCGCCGCAGCCAATCGGCGAAGGACGGGTCGCTCCATGCCTTCGCCACCACGCGCGCGCCGTTCCGAGGTCCGACCTTCGTCTGGTAGGTTTCCACGATGACATCGATCGCCGCCGGATCGATCAGCCCCTTCTCGGTCAGGATCGTCTCGAGAGCACGGACGCGGGCAACCATCGGATCGAGATGGTTGTCATGATCATGATGGTGGTGGCCATGATGATGATCGTCATCATGGTCATGGGGGTCATGGTGTCCGCTCATGGCTTCTTCCCCAAACGCATCGATCAGCCGCCGGCTCCCGGATTTCGGGCATAGCCCGGCCCCACGGTAAGCGGAGCATCGGGAACCACCGTGTCGCTGATCCGGCTCCTGAAGGCAAGGTCATGCGTCCACAGCAATTCCTTCTCGGTGCGGTCCATCACGCGGATCGACACGCGATAAGGCTTGTCCGCCTCCACGCCCCGCACCGGCGGCGAGCGCAGTGAATAGTGGTTGGTGCCGGTGCCGACCCGCGTGCGCACGACATGATCCTTTCCGCCTGCCGGATCTTCGAACGTCGCCTCGATGATCGATCCTGTCGGTAGCGGTCGATCCACCACCGCGGTGAAGCCGTAGTAGACGTCCGAGACGCGGTAATTGAACATGAAGCCGCCGCCGGTGATCCTGAGGTACGGCTTTCCGTCGGGATCTTCGCGGGTCATCCAGCCGACAGCCAGAAGCATGGCGAGCAGCACGAGGCTTGCCACGACGATGCGCGGCACAGAAATCCGGTCGAGCATGCCACGACCTCCTGCCGGATAGGCTAACACGGCCGGGTTGCGCAACGCCAGCACGGGAACGGTGGCTCCAGACGGATCAGGCCAACATTGGCCAGAGCGTTGCTGCGAGCAAAAGGCCCATCGCCAGATTGAACCAGCGCAGCCGCGCCGAATCGGAAAGCCAGCCGCGCAGGGCCGTGCCAAACCCGGCCCAGACCGATACGCTGGGCAGGTTGACCAGCGCGAACGCAGCCGCCACGAGCAGCACCGACCGGACCGGAGCCTCGGGACTGGTGTAGATCGCCATCGCCGTCACGGCCATCACCCAGGCCTTGGGGTTGATCCACTGGAAGGCCGCCGCTTCCAGGAACAATATCGGCCGCGAGGCGCTGCCCGCTTCGGCGATCTTGCTCGACGTTGCGGTGCGCCACGCGAGGTAAAGGAGATAGGCTCCGCCCGCGACCTTCAGCGCGGTGTGCAGCGTCGGAATCGCGACGAGCACGGCGCCCAGGCCGAAGCCGACGCCGAGCAGCAGCGAGGTGAAGCCGAAACCGATGCCCAGCATGTGCGGCACCGTGCGGCGGAAGCCGAAATTCACGCCCGATGCGAGAAGCATCATGTTGTTGGGTCCGGGCGTGACCGAGGAAACGAAGGCGAAGCCGACAAGCGCAGCGAAAAGGTCGAGGGACATGAAAGGCGTTTCCGGACGTTCTTTTATGTCAGCAATATTGACCTATTTCATCCGGGAATGCATGTGCAAACTTGTGCCCGTGACAAGTCCCCGCCAGCGCGTTTCCGTCGGGCGCATCGCTGGTCAGTGCTTGCGCGCTTGCACGAGGTATGCGTCGATCTCGGTCTCGCCGAGCCACTTTGCCGCTTCCAACCGGTGCAGTCCTTCGATCAGCACGTGACGGTCACCGTCCTTTCGCACCTGGATCGGGACCTTCATCCCGTTTTCCAGGATGTCCTCCGCCAGATGACGTACCGTGTCGGGATGCAGCGTCTTGCGCCGCGCCGTCGGCACGTAGATCGACTCGATCGCGACCTTATGGGTACGAAGCATGGCTTTCCCCCTGTTACGCCTGCTCGACATTTGGGCCGACCGGCGACGGATGTCCACAGCCGCAAAATGGTGGGCGGCATGATCATGGTAAATGAAATGTCTGTCTTAGGCGCGTGTTAACCATGATTGGCAACACTGCGGCCAGTTCTGGTTGCATCCGGTGGCCCCATGCGTTTCCTGCCTCTCGTCTTCACCGCGCTCGCGCTTGTAGGCTGCGCCAACTCGCCACGGCAGGTCTCGGAGTCGGACAGCACCACCCTCGCCTTCGCGCCGCGCGACGACCAACGGGTGGAAACCGCACCACAGGTCGCCATGTTGCGGCCCGATCAGCCCGTCGTCCCCCGCGGGAGCCTGGCCGGGAGAACGATCCGCGTCTCCAAGGCCTCCGATATCCGCCTCGGACCGAAGGAGGTGGTGCTGACGTTCGATGATGGACCGGTTCCCGGCAAGACCGACGCGATCTTGCGCGCGCTCGACCAGTTCGGCGTCAAGGCGACCTTCCTCATGGTCGGCCAGATGGCGAACGCCTATCCGGCCACCGCACGCAAGGTCGCTGCGGCCGGGCACACGATCGGAACGCACACGCAAAACCACAAGAACCTGCGTATCGTCGGGCCCATGGTCGCCGAGGCGCAGATACGCGACGGTCGGGAGAGCGTCGCGAACGCGCTGCGACCGGGAGGATATCGCCCCGCGCCGTTCTTCCGCTTCCCCTATCTCGCCGACACCGCGGCCCTGCGCGGTGGCCTGGCTGCCCAGGGGATCGTCGTGATCGACGTCGACATCGATTCGAGGGATTACTACGCCTCCGGTTCGGAGGCGCTGCGGGCCCGCGCCGTCGCCGCGGTGGAAAAACGCGGCTCGGGTGTCATCCTGTTCCACGACCTGCACGCCCGCACGGCGACGATGCTGCCGCAGTTGTTGTCGGACCTCAAGGCGCGCGGATACAAGGTCGTGCATCTGGTGCCGGCGCGAGCCGACGTCGAGTTGGTCGCCACGTCCGCGAAACCGACGCCGCCGCGCATCGACGCGGCATCGCCGGAACGGGGTTGATCGCGCCGGCCGGTCAGGACCGGATGGTGCGCAACAATGCGTCGGCCGCCCGCATGTCGCGATGCCGGTTCGCACGCGCGACGGCAGCCTCGGCGTCCTCGCCCCATTGCGAAATCGTCCAGTCCTCGTCGACATGGGCAAGCGTCCAGGCCGCCTCGGCATCGATCTCGCCCGCATCGACGGCAAGCGCCAGTAGCGCCGAGCCCGTCAGGGTCGTCATCACGTGCAGGCAGCCCAGTCGGAACGGGTCCGTGTCAAGCCGCAGATGCACACCGATCGAGGCGATCGCCTCGCGCGGCTGCTCGACATGCATGACACCCTCAGCCAGGACGAGACGCGCGCCGAGCCGGTTGCGCGCCCAGTCGAGGACCGGATCCCAGGCCTGCGCCTGCAGTTCGACGAGCCGCTCGGGGCTGCCGGCCCGGTAGCAAAGCAGATCGGTCGAGGCATAGCGCAAGATGTCCTCGAGCACGGCATCCGGATCCCGCGCCACGCCGTCGATGATCGTATTGACGAGGCGCGTCGCCGGCATCCGCACCGGGTCGATCTCTTTTTCCTGTGCCGCGAATTCGTCGGCGATCAGACGGGCCGCCGCCTCGGTGCGCAAGGCGACCGGTCCCTTGCCCGGCGTGCGCACCGGCCGGCCGTCGAGATGCACGCCGTAGCCGCCCTCGAAAGGCGCGACCGACACTTCCTTGTAGAACCGCTTCGGCAGCGGCTGGCGCATCTGGATCTGCGCCCGCTTCACCGGATCGGGATCCGACAGGAAGCTGCCTTCCAGGTCGTTGAGTATGTCGCGCATGATTGTCTCGCCGTCGTCGCGGAATGAGAAGCCAAAGGTAAGCCGGCGCGGCCGCCGTTCAAGCCGGCGGGATTCTCCGGGCCGGCCGGTTGACGATAACGATGCCGATCGCGATCAGCCCGAGCGCCAGGAAGATCCGCAGGCTGAGCGGTTCGTCAAGCAGCAGGCCGCCGGCCATCACGCCGAAGGCTGGCGTCAGGAAGGCGAAGGACGACAGGCCGGCCGCGGGATAGCGCCGCATCAGCCAGAACCAGAGCAGATAGGTGAAGGCGACGATGAAGACGCCCTGGAACAGGATCGACGCGATCGGCACCATGCCGACGTCGCGCAGGACAGGCCCGGTCACGAGAAGCAGCGGCAGGGTCACCAACGGTGCGACGGCGAGTTGATAGAGCAGAGTCTTTTCCGCCCGTGCCGTCGACAGCCGCGTGGCCTTGATGACGATGATCGTAGCAGCCCAGCACATTCCGGCTGCAAGGCTCATGAGGTCCCCGATGATCGCCTCGGGACTCGGTAGGCTGAGCTTGTCGGAAAACACCAGCGCCACACCGCCGAACGCCAGCAGGGTGCCTGCGACCTTGGCCAGCGACATCCGTTCGCCGAGCAGGAAATGCGCGCCGATCAGCACCCAGAACGGCATGGTGTTGACCATCAGCGCACCGCGCGCCACCGTCGTGTAGTCGAGCCCGGCGAAGATCAGCGCGAATTCGATACCGAACAGCGCCCCGGCCGCCAACCCGCCCTTCAGCGTGCCGTCGCGGTCGAACAGCGAGATGCCGCGCCAGCGGCACCAGGCGAAGACGCAGGCAGCGCCGATCGCGGATCGCAGGATGGTGACGAAAACCGGATCGAAGCCCTGGTTGGAGAGCTTCGCCGCGACGCCGTTCAGGCCCCAGGCGAAGGTGAGGAAGAGCATCAGCGCGACCGCCGCGCCGTCAACCGCCTCCCGCCGCTCGAAGGCGTCGGTCGCTATACTCATCCTTGGTCCTCGCCGGCGCTTGCCTCGTCGAAGCCGAGCAGGTTCCAGCTCTGGCGCATGTGCGGCGGCAGCGGCGCGGTGACGTCGATCACGCCGCGGTCGGGATGTGGAATGACGATGCGGCGGGCGTGAAGGTGCAGGCGGTTCTGCAGGCCGCCGGGGAAATCCCAGTTGATGTCGGCCTCGAAATATTTCGGGTCACCGATGATTGGATGGCCGATATGGGCGGCGTGGACGCGAAGCTGGTGCGTGCGGCCGGTGTAGGGTTCCATCTCCAGCCAGGACAGCGACTGCCCGGCCTGCTCGACGACGCGGTAATAGGTGACGGCATGGTCGGCGTCGGGTTCGCCATGCTTGGCGACGCGCATCTTATCGCCGTCCGGGGTCTGCTCCTTGACCAGCCAGGTCGAGATCTTGTCTTCGCGCTTCCTAGGCACTCCCTTGACCAGCGCCCAGTAGGTCTTCTTCGCATCGCGCCCGCGAAAAGCTTCCGCGAGCTTCATCGCCGCCAAGCGCGTGCGCGCCACCACCAGCACACCAGATGTGTCGCGATCGAGCCGGTGAACGAGGCGCGGCTTCTCGCCCTTCTTGTTGCGCCAGGCCTCCAGCATGTCGTCGACGTGGCGCGTGACGCCCGAACCGCCTTGCACTGCCAGGCCCGACGGCTTGTTGAAGACGAACACCTTGTCGTCCTCGTGGATCAGCATCTTGGCCAGCACCGCGCCGTCGTCCTGGCCGCGGATCGTCTTGCCGGTCAGCGGTGCGTCGCCCTTGCGGTCGACGCCGAGCGGCGGAACACGGATCACCTGCCCCGGTTCGACGCGCGTGTCGGACTTCGCGCGACCGCCGTCGATTCGAATCTGGCCCGAGCGCAGGAGTTTCTGGAGATGGCCGAAGCCGAGGCCCGGAAAATGCGTCTTGAACCAGCGGTCGAGGCGCATGCCCGCCTCGCCCGGCTCGACGCTGATCTGCTGAATGCCCGTCATGATCGCCCGTGGCTGTCTCGATGGTGATGCGGGCGGCGCGCCCGACCGTTCGGCAAGGCAATAGTGCAGGCTGGGCCAGAATGCAAAAAAGTCCGAAACCCTGATCGCGGAACGGACACGTCCCGATGTGCGAACGCGGACCTCGGCTCGAAGCATGTCGGAGGCCGCGCTCCGCGGCCTCCGATCCCCAAAGGAACTAGCGATAGACGTAGACGATCCGGCGCGTGCCCGGATCGACAAGGACCGGCTGGCCGTTCACATACTGGTAGCGATACTCGTAGTCCGGAATCTCGCGTAGTTCGACGGCTTCCGGCAGGCCCGCGCCGACGACCACTTCGCCGTCCAGATAGACTGGATCGGCACGATTCTCGACCACGTAGGTGCGAACCGCGTCAGGTGGAGTGATGACCGCGCCCGCCGCGGCGCCCGCAACACCGCCGATCGCCGCGCCGACCGGTCCGGCGATGAGCGCTCCCGTAATCGCCCCGCCGGCCGCGCCAACCGTCGCGTTCGTGCTCGCGGTCTGCTCATAGTCGACCTCAGGCACCTCCACGGCCGCCGGCGCGGAGGAGATGACGATCCGCTCCCCGCCGAAATCCCCGGCGAGATACTCGGAGTAGGCCCAGCCAGTCGTGCCATTGTGGCTCACCTCGCACCACCGGCTGCCCTGCAGACAGCCGTTGACGGTGGTCGCCTGCGAGGCGCCGATCGAACCGATAACCTCGTACTGCGGTCCCGGACCGCTTCGGATGTTGAGATCCGTGGTGGCGATGGCCGAGAACTGCGCCAGGGCCGGCGTCGCGACGGAAAGCGGCGCGGCAAGGGCAAAGACCCCCAGCGTGAACAGGAACTTCTTCATGATCGTTTCTCCATTGAATGAACTGACGTATGGCGCGCACGCCCGTTCGGGACGCGCGCCGTGAATTTGGGAACCGAGGGTTACACCGGTAGGATGTAGACGACCTCGAGCGTCGACGGCTCGACGATGACGATTTGCCCATCTGCCAGCACGAAGTACTGGTAGCCCCGGTAGGCCGGTACGATCTCGACGACGCGCGGCGGCAGCCGGTACAGGGTCACCGTCGTCGGGATCGTCACGCCGGGCGAAATGCCGATGTCGAGGCTGACCGGCTTGACATTCGACTCGACAATGATCCGACGGAACTCCGTGCGCCGCTCGGCGGACAGATCGATGCTCGCGGTGGTTTCCTCGGAAACCCCCTTCTTGATCTGCCCCGGCGCAGCCTCCGAGGCGCTGTCCACCTCGCCGGACTTGCGCAACTGGCCCGGCGCGGCGTCGGCTGCGGAATCGACGGCGCCCGACTTCTGCTTCTGACCCGGAGCAACCTCCGCTGCGGAGTTTTCACTGGAAGGCCGGGTTGCGCCGGAGTCTCCGGCGGGTGCCGACAGATTGGTCGCGGAAACGCCTGCCTTGGCGCCCTTCGGCGCTGCCTTGGCACCGGCTTCGACCCCCGCGGCAGGCTTGATCGTTTTGTCATCCTGCGCGACCGCCGGGGTTGCGAATGCGGCGGCGCTTGCGAGCGCCATCGAAGCGCATGTCCGTACGATAAGTTCTTTCACGCTTTTTCTCCATGTTGGATATTTCTGAAACAGACAATTCATCAAGAAATGCCATTTACCTGCAGCTTTTCGCGACAGATGAATATTCAATTCATGGCTTTTCTCGAAAATTGCGGTTTACGGAAAAATATCCTGTCTATTTTCTACAGACATCCCCGGATACGAATTCACCCAGGATGCCGAGCCTGAACCATCGATGATGTGTTATGTTCCGGGTCGGGCCAAAGGTCAGGCACCCAATAAGACTTTCGGAGGTGACTGATTGGGTCTTTGGTCCCACTCGGGCTCGGCGGCGAACCCGATGCCGAGGATCGCCGACATGGGAGAGACGGTGCGTCAGGCGCGGCGCGATCATTCGTCGCTTACAAGGCTGTGTTTTTCGCTTCATGCCCTCGCGTTCGATGTTAAACTGAGTGATCGTGCAGGCCGCCCGGCACGCGGCGGCCCTAGCCAGTTGATAAGGCTCCAACATGGTGACGCGTCGAACAGCCATTCGCTTTCTCGCTGGCTCCGTCGCGGGCCTGGCGATGACGCCGCTCCTTACCGACACGATCCACGTGTTCGCCCAAGGCAACAGTGGGAACGGCAATGGAGGCGGAAGCGGCAACGCTGGCGGTAACGGAGGCGGAAGCGGCAACGCTGGCGGTAACGGAGGCGGAAGCGGCAACGCCGGCGGTAACGGAGGCGGGAGCGGCAACGCTGGCGGTAACGGAGGCGGCAGCGGGAATGCCGGCGGTAACGGAGGCGGCAGCGGGAATGCCGGCGGTAACGGAGGCGGGAGCGGGAATGCCGGCGGTAACGGAGGCGGGAGCGGGAATGCCGGCGGCAACGCGGGCGGCAATGCAGGCGGAAGCGGCAATTCGGGAAACGCAACAGGCCGTGGCGGGCAGCCGGATGAGGCGCCCGGTCGCTCGGGAACAGCACCCGGCCGATCAGGCACGGGCCTCCCGGCCGGCGCCACGGTCGACGTGCGCGGGCAGACGATCGAAGTTCTCTACAGGGACGGAAAGCGGGAAGTCATCGGACCGAACCGCTATGTCATGAAGGATTCACGCGGACGCACGATCATCGATCGGCGGGCGACGCGGCAAGACTGGGATCGCCTCCTGACTATGGCTGGTCGATAGCGCCATCGTCCGAAACATCGCCCCCTGCCCGAAGGACGATCAGCGCCGCTTCGGTTCTGTTCGACACGCTCAATTTTGCAAGGATGCGGGTCATGTGGTGCTTCACGGTCTTCTCATTCAGATCGAGTTGGATCGCGACGCGCTTGTTGCTCTGCCCGGATGCCACGAGGCGAATGACCTCGAGTTCTTTGGGCGTCAGCCGTGCGAGCAGATCCGCCGCGCCCGGATGAGTTGGCGCCGCTCGCGGGGGTGACAGCAGGCGCGCGGACAGCGTCGGCGACACATAGCTCTCGCCCGCCGCGACGGTTCTCACGATGTCTACAAGCTCCCGCGCGCCAATTCCCTTCAGGACATAGCCTGTCGCACCGGATCGCAATGCACGCGTCACGTGGTCACCCGATTCCGAAACGGTCAGCATGATGATCTTCTGCCTTGGCCGGACGGCGAGGACTTCGGGAATGGTCTCGAGTCCGCCGTCAGGCATGGATATATCCATGAGCAGGACGTCCGGCGCGGTTTCGGCGACGATGCGCACGGCATCCGCCCCGCTGGCGCCTTCCGCGATCACTGCCAGCCCCTCGACCCTCCGCAGGCTGCTTACGACGCCTTCGCGGAACAAGGGATGGTCGTCGACGACAGCGACCCGGATGGCCTGGTTCATGTCTTCCCCCTTCCATCGATCGACAAGACCATGCGAAGGAGTGTTCCGCTAGGAGACGTCTCAACCTCGAAGGTGCCGCCGATGCTCTCTATGCGATCCCGCAGGCCCGCAAGTCCAAGGCTTTCCGGCCGGAGCGCGGCGAGGTCGAAACCGGGTCCCTCGTCGGAAACCTCGATGACCAGCGCACCATCCTCCACCCGCAGTGCAACGACCTGCCCCGAGCCGCCAGCATGCCGGAAGCTGTTGGTCAGCGACTCTTGGACAAAGCGGTAGATACAGATCTTTTCGGGCGGATTGATCGCTTCCCGGATCTCGGCGAGGTTCAGCCGGACCGTAGTCCCGGTACGCCGTTCGTGCGCGCGCGCAACCTGCCGTATGATCTCATCGGGCGATGCGGTTTCGATATGCGGCAGCACGAGTCCCGAACAGATCGATCGTATCTCCGCCAAGGCGTCGTCGAGATGCGTCTTCACCGCCTGCGCTTGCCCCATCCCCTCCTCCGGGCTTCCGGCGGACGACCCTTCATCGCTTTGCAGGAGCAGCGCGGCCAGTGCGATCAGTTGCGCCGGCCCATCGTGAAGATCGGCTCCAACGCGCCGCAGGTAACTCTCATTCAGCGCGGTCGCGCGGCGGGAAGCGCTGCGAACCCGCTGGTGTAGTTCCTGGTTCTGGGCGAGCAGGCGCGAGAGTTCCCTCACTCTCAGGCCGAGGTCGATGCGTTGCCGATCGATCGTGCGGCTGCCGCGCATGACGACGAGCGATAGCGCGAGGAACAGGCCAAGAGTGGCCGCACCGACCGAGAACCAGCTTCCTATCCGCGCGCGCCAGAGGTCGCCCTCGAGTTCTGGCGCAGACTCGTCGAACTGCAGCACGGCAACCACTTCGCCACTCCAAGGCTGCAGAACGGGATTGTAGATCCGGAGGATAGGACCACGGACGGGATCCAACCGGTCATACGCGGCCACGACCCGCCCCTGCAGAGCCTGCCGGGCTAGGTCGTCGAGCTCGAACGTCCGTCCAGCTAGTTCGCCGTCGTCGGAATAGAGGATGGTGCCGTCCGGAGCCGAGAGGCGAAACGATACAAGTCGTCTTGCCAGGGCTCCCTGTGCCAGCGTCTCGTCGAGCGCGCGACTGTCCTGCTCCTCCAGGTACTCCGACCGCTGCATGTCCGGCAACAACGGCGCTATCACGCTGTCGACATAGAGAGCGGTCGTCGCCGCGGCATTTCGGGTCACCACGTCCTCGATGAGACGCGAGACGACGGATCCCACCATCAGCATCGCGATGACCGACACGAGCCCACCCATCATGAGGAACTGGCGGGCAAGGGTTTGCCGGCTCCAGCGAGCCATCAATTCTTCCATCGCCGGGAAATGATGGCCTGCGCTCCTGGCTCGGTCCTTTTCAGGCATCGGCACGCCAATCGCCCCACTGGCTTGCACCGGCATAGCGCCGAGAGATTTCGAAAGACGTCTGCTCCGCATGTATGGTGCTTCTGCGCCTGTGACGACGGTATTTATAATATCATATAATAAATCATATCTTAGCGCACCGGTTCCACGACCAACAGGTAATCATCTTCCCTATGGATCATAGGGAGAGTCAGACGAACACCTCGCCGCATGGCAATCTTCTAGCGGGAGAAAATTCTGGTTTCCAGCAACGCCAGCGTCACCGGGCCAGCGCAACGGGACCTTGCCGCGCCACGCTGCCGCGCCAGGCAGCTATGATGCGCTCGCCGGATTCCCCGCCTTGCTCGCTTCCAGGAACCCTTCCGCGAAGGCCGCGAGCGCGTTCCAGTTTGTAAACTCGTGATCCGTCGTGACGTCCGTCGGACCGCCTTCGCGATAGGCGATGTGCTTCATCAGGAGCCGCTTGAGGAAATCATACTGAGGGTATTTCAGCGCGCCGGCCGCCTGGTGGACCATCAAAGGTTTCCAGCCGGTCTGCTCGAACAGTACCCCCGTGATCTTCTGGATCTCTGCGTGTTCCTCCGGAAAGGGCGATGCGGCGGCCAATGACACCGACACGAAGGCGCCCGGCAGGCTTGCCAGGCGATCCGCCTTCGCTTTCAGCCAATGCGCGATCGCCGTCGGGTAGGCGCCCATATGGACCGGCGCGCAGACGATCACCGCATCGGCAATGTCGAGATCGACGTCGCCCAGGTCGCCCGCGTCGAACACCGTGGCTTGATGGCCGAGGCTCTGCACCGTCGAGGAAAGGGTTCGCGCGATCTTGCGCGTATGGCCTTCCACGGTTCCGAAGATAATCAAGACATGCATGGCATTTCTCCTTGGGTCGCCGTGTCGGTCAGGCGTCAGCAGACGCGCGTGCCGCATTCGCTGATGGTGAAATTCGCGTCGGGCTCGGAGCGAGAGGCATCGAACTGGCGCCCGTCGACACACTGCGCCCGCGCGATCTGCGTGGTGCGCCCACCCAACTTGTCCTCGTTGACGAGGATGTAGAAGCCAACCTCGCATTCCTCTTCTGCCGCGAGTTGCTCTTCAAGCTGTTCCAGCCAAGCAGGATTGTCAGTCTGCGCGATGGCGGCGATCGGGGTGATCAGGAAACCGGCCGCGATGGCGACCAGCCGGATGGGAAGTGTCATGGCGCATCCTCTCTTCGATGCGCCGACACTAACCGGGCGAAAGCAGGTCGGCCTTGATGCGGGTCAAACAGGAGTGACGCCGCCACGCCAAGGCAAACGCATTCGCAACGTCACGCCCCTCCGGGCGGTTCGATCGTCTTGAACATCATTCAACGCGGATCGGAAATCGGCCAGATGCGCATGCGCGCTGCGTTGCCGCGAAACCGCTGCGGCAGGCCCCTTGCAATCGGCTTCCATGTCGGCGGTGGTGGAGGGGGCTGGATTCGAACCAGCGTAGGCTGAGCCAACGGATTTACAGTCCGTCTCCTTTAACCACTCGGACACCCCTCCAGACGCCATCCGGAGCCGTACAACGAGGCATTCCCGCGAAGGCCGTTTCCGTGACCGGACCCGGCCGTTCCGCGAGGGGCCTTATGGCGACTGGCTCGGGCACTGTCAACCGGAACCCGCATCGTTTTGCGGGGAGATCGATCTCGCCTTGTCCACCAGCGGGACTTTAAGTCGCGCACAGCGCGAGGCGAATTCGCGCACAGCCACTGTGTTGGGCGAAATGTTGCGCCGACCCGGCATTGGGCTAGACTGCGCGGGAACAATCGACGCCGGGGAGGATGCCGTGGACGCCGTGGTCGACACAGGGTTTTCGCAGTTCGAGCTCAACGAGGACCAGCGTGCGATCCAGGACATGGCGCGAGCCTTCGCCGCCGACCGGGTCGCACCGCATGCGCTGGAATGGGATCGGAACCGGCATTTCCCCGACGACGTCATCCGGCAGACCGGGCCGCTGGGCTTCGGCGGCATCTACGTTCGGGAGGATGTCGGCGGATCGGGTCTCGGACGTCTCGACGCGGTGCTGATCTTCGAGGCGCTGGCGCAGGCCTGCCCTGCCTTCTCCTCGTTCATCTCGATCCACAACATGGCCGCCTGGATGATCGACGTCTTCGGCAGCGAAGAGCAGCGCCGGCGCTTCCTTCCATCCCTTACGTCGATGGAGACGCTGGCGAGCTACTGCCTGACCGAGCCCGGATCGGGATCGGACGCAGCGGCGCTGCGCACCCGGGCCTTGCGAACCGGCGGCAATGGTTCCGACTACGTCCTCAACGGAGCCAAGCAATTCATCTCGGGCGCCGGCGACACCGACTTCTACGTGACCATGGTGCGCACCGGGGAGGATGGGCCCAAGGGCATCTCGACGCTCGTCATCCCGAAGGATGCGCCCGGCCTTTCCTTCGGGGCAGTCGAAAACAAGATGGGCTGGCACATGCAGTCGACGCGCCAGGTGGTCTTCGAGGACTGCAAGGTGCCGGCCGAGAACCTCCTGTCGGGTGAAGGCGTGGGCTTCCGCATCGCCATGGCCGGGCTCGACGGCGGGCGCCTCAACATCGCCGCGTGCTCCCTCGGCGGCGCGCAATCGGCGATGGAGAAGGCGCTCGATTATGCCTCCCAGCGCAAAGCCTTCGGCAAGACGATCGACCAGTTCCAGGCAATGCAGTTCAAGTTCGCCGACATGGAGACCAGTCTGCAGGCCTCGCGCATGCTGCTCTACACCGCCGCCGCCAAGCTCGACCGCAAGGCTCCCGACGCGGGCAAGTGGTCGGCGATGGCCAAGCGCTTCGTCACCGACGCGGGCTTCGCGGTCGCCAACGACGCGCTGCAGGCGCTCGGCGGCTACGGCTACCTGCACGACTATGGCATCGAGAAACTGGTCCGCGACCTTCGTGTCCACCAGATCCTCGAAGGCACCAATGAGATCATGCGCGTCATCATCGCGCGGCATCTGGTGGGGAGGTGAGGCGGTCGGCGTTCGTGGGAGCTCACCGCGAGTGCATCCACGACGAGTCCGGCCGCCTGATGCGACCGTCCCCTCAGGATCGTATCGGGGCACGCCACCGCCTCTGACCGTCGATCAGAATCCGACCCTTCTGCCGATCCGCAAACAACCACCCGGAGGAACCCCAAATGACCACCATCGCCTTCATCGGCCTCGGAAACATGGGCAATCCCATGGCGGCCAACCTCGTCAAGGC